>NZ_JBNAFY010000003.1:201172-621462 GCF_049800915.1 Amaricoccus macauensis | reverse complement strand
CCGGCACTGTCCAGCGGAAGAAGGCCTCGTTGTCGGCATAGTATTGGTCGCTCCAGATCCACTCGCCATTGGTGTCGGATGGCAACGCTCCTCCGGTGCCGCCCGTGCCAGCCAGACGGCCGGTCGCTGCAGTGCCGTAGGTCGATGCGGCATCCCAGCCGCTGTCATCGAAGCCAGATTGCGTCCAGGCCGTACCGGTGAGGCCGGTTTCGACTAACCAGTCAGAACCTGAATCGTAGCGCGTGCCGTCTGCCATTTCGATATCGACGAAGATCTCCCCGGCCCCGCCCGTATCGATACCTTCGATGGCGATCAGGTCGCCTTCGGCCAGATCTGCATCGAAAGTGAAAGTCTGGGCCCAGTTGGACCCAGAAAAGATCGAAGTGCCATTGACATAGAAGGTGAACGCATTGTCCGCGCGAACGTTCACGGTCGCCAATGAGCCATTGGTCAGTTCGTCTTCCTCCACAGACAGGATGAATTCGTCGCTTACGCTGCCACCATTCCCATCGTCTGCGGTTACGACGATAGAAAGATCGGTCGAGACTTCGGGCGTTCCAGTGAATGTTTGTGAGGTGGTGTCAAAATTCAGCCAGCTGGGAAGCGCATTGCCGTTCGACAAGGTGGCGTTGAACGAAAGAGCATCCCCATCCGGGTCCGAGAATGTGCTGGTTGGAACAGCGAAAGAGAAGGCCTCATCAACCGTCGCCGTCTGATCCGCGATCGGAGTGCCGACGACAGGTTCGACATTGCCACCGCCGCCTGTGTCGCCCGGCACTGTCCAGCGGAAGAAGGCCTCGTTGTCGGCATAGTATTGGTCGCTCCAGATCCACTCGCCATTGGTGTCGGATGGCAACGCTCCTCCGGTGCCGCCCGTGCCAGCCAGACGGCCGGTCGCTGCAGTGCCGTAGGTCGATGCGGCATCCCAGCCGCTGTCATCGAAGCCAGATTGCGTCCAGGCCGTACCGGTGAGGCCGGTTTCGACTAACCAGTCAGAACCTGAATCGTAGCGCGTGCCGTCTGCCATTTCGATATCGACGAAGATCTCCCCGGCCCCGCCCGTATCGATACCTTCGATGGCGATCAGGTCGCCTTCGGCCAGATCTGCATCGAAAGTGAAAGTCTGGGCCCAGTTGGACCCAGAAAAGATCGAAGTGCCATTGACGTAGAAAGTGAACGCATTGTCCGCGCGAACGTTCACGGTCGCCAATGAGCCGCCACCCGAACCAGAGGCTTCGCTTATGGCAATTGCAAGCGCAGCTGTGTCGTCCGGGCTTGTTCCTACGGACGAGTCATCGACTTCCACGGAAACATCCAACATGGCGTTAGTTGCAGCATCCAGCACTGCGCCGGAAATCAGCCATAGCTCCGGCCCTGACCCTCCGGCCACGACTTCAAAGAAATCCGCGTCCTCACCCGAAAGCGATAGAGTGTTCGCGCCGACTCCATCATCCGTTACTATGATATCGGCTATCTTCAAACCTGTGGAGACATCAGCATCTTCGGCTATTTCTGACAACGGGTCGGCCAAGAAAACGGAAGGCGCCTCATTCGTGGAAGCTGTGTATGTGAGGTAGATTGGATCGGTGGTTGGACCTACCGGAAGATTGCTGTTCGTGGGATCGATAGCAGAAGCTACGAAACCGATGGGTGCGGTATCATCCCCCGTAAAGCTTCCCTTCTCATTGGCCAACGCCTCATCGTAGTTGAACAGATTGCTGGCGTCGAAGGTCCCATCAGCCCCAATCACGACATCAACGGACTGTGAATCGAAGTTGTTGTTTACCTTGAAATCGTAGGCATCAAGTCGGTTTGATACGAGATCGGCAATGCCATTAGCTGTGTTCGCAACCGGGTTGATACCCTTTGTCAAGGTGATGCGGACCGTCTCGCCCGGCGCTCCAGAGACAACCACAGTAGGCTGCGCATCGCTGTAGGTTCCAAGATTGCCTTGTGCGATCCCATTGACCATCAATCCAACGCTTGCCGAACCGACTGCTTGGGACGCGAGTGTCTGCGCGCCGGAGTCGCTGCCGTCGCTTGCCAGTTGCCCGCTGGACGTGGTTCCGTCATCAAAAAGTACGGTGAACGTTGAGCCGATCATTTCGTGACCGGAAATCCCACCCACGTCCCATGACGGAAATGAATTCGTGTCGACTCCGTTCGGTCCCGATTTCAGCAGACCGGCAATCGAGTTCGGATCCATGTCACCCGAGAACCCCACAGTTTCGCCGGATTGGAATCCCCCGCTTACTGATGGGTCGAACTTCACCATCGCTCCCTTGAAGCCACCATTACTAGCAATGCCCGTACCCGTCGTGTTTGGGATCGGATCGGTGCCGGGCAGGAAATACCCAGTTCCGTCTACGTATCCACCGGTACCACCGGCTGAATTGACGGCCCAGTTCTTCGTGACATTGTCTCCGCCGGCGCCATCTGGGTCGAAGACAGTATCAGGATATAGAGCCGTGCTGACATCTATGAAGATTGCGGAGATCTTCTTGTCGCCAACATTCGTTACTTGGAAAGAGTTTGCCCCATAGTTTGAAGCATCGATGTCATTGTTGCCGGCCATGACTTCAAGAATGGCCGCCCCAATTGCGCCTGAGCCATAGGACTGACCAGTATCAAGATCATCCTGAGCGGCAAACGCGCTGAGCGCATTTGTAGGTTCGGCGGCTTCGCTAACGGAAATTGCAAGTGCTGCACTATCGTCGGGACTGGCGCCGACGGTGGTGTCATCGACGGATACGCTCACGTCGAGAACGGGATTTGTCGAGCTATCCAGTGCAGCACCTGACACCAGCCATAGTTCTGGTCCTTCGTTACCTTCCGTAATTTCAAAGAGGCTAGAATCCGCGCCCGAAAGCGAAAGAGTATTGATTCCGATACCATCGTCCGAAACGGCGATCCCCGCAACTTTCAAACCAGAAGACACGTCCGCGTTCTCGGACAGACTCGTTACCACATCGGTCAACGAAACACTCGGCGCTGAATTCACAGGTTCATTGCCAAGATTCCAAATCACGAAACCGCTGAGCTTCGCCTGATCTTCTTGCAGTGTGAACTCAATATCAAGCGTGCCATCCGTTACACTAGCCTGATAGCTCTCGATCACCTCGACACCGGCATCCCCTGCCGCATCGATTATGTCGTAGCCATCTTCGACCTGGATACCTTCAATGGTTACATCGAAGAGCCGGGCATCATCCGGGTCAGTTCCGTTTACGAACCCATGGAAAATTTCCGAGTAGATCAGGTCAATCAGGTATTCGCCGTTCGCGACAGGAACAGAATATCCCCATGGTGATGGTGAACCCGAAGTGCGTTCATAGGCGTGGACCTGATCGAGATCCGTATTGGGGAAGTCATAACTGGTAGATTGGCCGTTAGAGTAGGCCGTGAAGGGGCCTGTCGTGGTGAACCCAGTACCTGCGCCTGCGGTCGTATTGGATTGAAACTCGACAGTCTGGCCTCGTACCGTCGCATTAGGCACTGTTGGACCACCAGCGTTCACGGCGAGTATCGGTGTAAGGCTTGCCGCGGTTGTCACGGGCACCGAGAGGGCCACGCTGTCATCAGGGGTTGTTCCAACGCTCGCATCATCAACACTGACGCTGACATCCAGTGATCCGTTCGACGCGGCATCAAGCGTTGCTCCGGCTACAAGCCAGAGTTCCTGCCCGGATCCTCCCGGAACAATTTCGAAGAGGGCGGCATCCGCGCCCGAAAGCGATAGCGTGTTGTTGCCGACACCGTCATCTGTGATCACTATGTCGGCGATTTTTACGCCGGACGAGACATCGGTGGTTTCTGATATGTCCGCCAAAGCGTTGGCAAGCGCAACCGAAGGCGCGGTATTGCCTCCTCCACTATCTGCAACGGCCTCAAAGGCCGCAATGGCGTTGTAGCCGGCAAGGCCCACCGAACTGTCTACCGTCACAGTGAGTGTGCCGTCAGTTACGATCACGTTTTGCGAGCGTGTGATCGGAGCATCGGCGCTCCCCGCTTCCGTGAAAATATCGAAATCGTCGAGGAAGAGGTCACCCTGAAGGTAAAAATCACCTACCCGCTCATTCGCACTATCATGGAAAAGCTCCGCAAAGTGCAATTCGACCACGTAGCTGCCATTTGCGAGGCCGGCATAGGTTGCCGTCCACGTATCTGCTGTGGAGTCGCGGAAGGTGTGATACGCCGAACCATCGAGATCGATACCTGCACCGTTTGATCCCGTGTCCCCAAGTGCTCCATCGACATTGTTGTTAAGGGCGGAGTCGCTCTTCGGATCGGTATAGTAGGACGGATTATCCGCCTCCAAATCCAGCGCTTGACCATCCGCATCCGCGATCAAGCTGTCGTTCGAGATTGCCCCCCCATAGAGATTATCATCGGTTGCGCCACCCTGCAGGGGGTCCGGATCAAGCGGAATGGAGCCCGTATCGGCAGTCCCAACATTGATGGCCAGAGCCACGTTGCCCCTGACAAGCGTGTCCAGAAATGGTTCCATGACGAAGCCAGCAGTGGCCGCTGAAGTGCCGTTGCCTGCCGCGTCAGTGTATACAGCCGCAGCGATCTCAATTTGGCCGACACCACTGGGCCAAGCTGAACCCGGGCCAACAAGATCATAGGCAAGTGTCGCAGTTTTGCCATCCGAGCTTATCGTAACGGACGGAGCGGAAACACTATCGGGTACAATTCCCGAAAACTGCAATTCTGAACCATCCAAGTCGGAGAAATCAGATACTTCAAATCCGATGTCATCGGTCAGCAAAACCGTCGCGGTGCGGTTACTATCCTGATCATTCTGGGGGTTATCTACCGAAATTGAAGCCACGATCGGAGAAACACTATCTGTTGGGGGGACGAAACCATCTCCGACCCTCCAGACTGCCAGTCCGCTGAGCTTGGCCTGATTGACCTCTTTGAGAAACTCGACGTTGAGGGCACCGTCCGATACGGTAACTTGATAGCTTTCGATTACTTCGACCCCGGCGTCGCCCGCCCCGTCGATAATGTCGTAACTATCCTCGACCTGCTGCCCTTCAATGAAGACATCAAAGAGCCGCTGATTATCGGGGTTCGCCGCGGTAACGAAACCGTGGTAGATTTCCGAGTAGATCAGATCGATGACGTATTCGCCGTCGTCGAGAGGGATAGAATAACCCCAGAGGAAGTCCGAATTGCTCGTCCGTTCGTAGGCGTGAACCTCGTCTAGCTGAGTGCCCGGGAAATCATAGTTTGTCGATGTTCCGTTGGAGTAGGTCGAGAAAGCACCAGTCGTCGTGTATCCGACGCCTTGACCGGCGACGAGGTTCGACTGGAAATCGATCGCCTCACCGCGAAGCGTTGCGTTCAACAGCTCCGGACCGCCGGCATTGATCGCCAGCACTGGAGAAAGCGAAGTTGGCTTGGTCAGGACGAGACCATCTGGGCTATCGAGAAAATCGAAAACCGTGTCACCTTGCGATGGGTCAAAATCTTGGAAATCCGGACCGGAAAACGTGATTTCCGCGCCGTTCACTGAGACGATCGCTGCCCCACCGGCCGAGGCATAGGAAACCGAAAGGCCGGCAGTGGAGGCGTCCGTTATGACAACGCTGTCATCGGTCGAGAAGTCGGTGATCTCGTCGCCGTCAAAATCTGCCAGCGTTCCGATCACGGTGTCGCTGCCATTTCCTGTAATAACGACATTGCTGCCCGCCCCGAGGACGATCATGTTGTCATTCGCATTGCCGATCACAGTATAGTTCGCTGACGAACCGGAACCGTCGAAGTTCTCAACGGTAGGATGTAATGCCGCGAGTGCCGTAGCGCTTCCGGTATAGACGATGGTGTCGATCCCGGCGCTGCCGGGCTGGCCAACCTCTTCTGCTGTGTCAGCAGGGATCTCGCTCCCGAAGGCTTCGATGCGCAGGGATGCAAAATCAACCGCTGTAAAGGCGGCTCCCGTTGGAGATTCCGCAACGACTCCAAACGCGGCGCCTGAGGACAGTGTCGGGCCCCCATCAGTGATCGTATGGCTACCGTCGAGGACATCGCGTAACGGACCAACAGGGAGAGTTGCCCCTGCAAGATCTATCTCGGTGTATTCGGCATCCCCGCTGTACTTGTAGCGCGCAAGGATTTCGTATTCGGCGGTTTTGTCGATCTCTAGTTGTAGCGTAACAATTTGCTGATTGTCGAAAGACGGGTCGCCGGTAATCAGCTTCTGGGCAAAATTTGGGTCGGTCTCCGTTGTCACGACGGAATAGTCGTCGCCGGACTCAATACCGATTTCCAGGCCAAGGGGCCCACCTACCTCTCCAACATCCCCAAAGACAAAACGGACAAAATTGGATTGGGTGCCGTCGCCAAACATGATGCCCGCAACCCGACCCGAGCCATCGAATTGCGTTGCCGTCCAATTGAAGACCTCGAGGGTATAGACGACCCGACCGACATCATCCGCCAGCTTGATACCGGTATGCAGACCATCTTTCAAAGTATTCGCCGACCCAATAGCCGTGCCTGGCGTTACAGTCTTGATCTGAAGAATCGGAGCGTTGCCGCCTACAATGAGATTCCCACCATTATCGAATAGGCCGGCTTCGGTCTGGGCGAGCGGAAAGCCGTCTGCCAGCGATTTTGCATCCTGGTTCGGCGTGACACCGTCAAGCGCCGCGCCCATGAGACCCGAATCCCCGATCGTGCCAACGAAACTCAGATCGACCTGGCTGAAATCCATGAGGACGAACTCGTTGATGTGGAGATCGAAGCCGTTATCGTCGCTGAACTCGAACGGGTCGTTGATGTTGTTCACACCGTCGAGGTCGTGGTCATCCGGATCGGACGCCGGCTGCCCTGCATATTCTGGCAACACGGCATTCGTGTTAGGGTTGCCGGGCTGGAAGACCTCGATGAGCGGACCATTTTCCTTGTAAACTGTGGTCCAGATCGTGCCTGTGAAAGCTGCCTCACCCCCAAAGGGCGCGACATCGTCCCCAATGGTCGCAAGCCCGAGGGGCGCGCCGGACGCATCAATGAAGTCTCGATCGGCAGCAATGGTCCTTTGCAGATTTGCTGGCCCTGCAGTGGAGGTCTGAACGATGCCATTTGCATCTCTACCAATGACATAAAGCTGTCCTTGGTTGAGGCTCGCGGCGATCAGTGCACCACTCATCTGGGTGGAGCCATTGTCCAGGATTGTCGATGTGTATTCCGCAAGACCGTTGATCGAGCCTTTGCCTGTATCGACTGCACCGTCCTTGAAGCCCGCCTCGAGATAGTCACCCTCGACCGGATTGAGCGCGTTGACGACCTGATTCATGTTGGACGGCATCCCGATCGGACCGTCCGGATCCTCGACAAGCGAATAGACCCCAGTGGTTGTTGGCAGGCTGTAACCGTTGACGAAGGTATCCAAATAGGTATGGCCTGGTTCGACAGCCACGACGGTTTGCTCTATGAAGCTCTGGCTATAGCCTACGGAAGTCAGCCATGCGACGACTTCTAAAAAATCACTTGTGCCGGCACCCTTATCCTCGTTCGAAACAAGGAGTTTCGCATTGCCGGTCCCGGATTCCGGAGAGTAAAGGAGCCCCGCACGTGCACCTTCGGCACGTGTCGGATTCGGATGCCCGCCATACACAAGTGTCAGTTCGCCCAGGTCCGGATGCTGCCATGTATAGGTGTGCGCACCCCCAAGCCCCGCAGAAAGAGTACGCCCATCGAGATCGTCGGACCGGGTGATCTCATGCAACTGATCCCAGTTCTGCGGGTCGAAGTTGCCGGTTACACCGCCATGAATCTCCGTATTGTCCTCAACGAAGAGGTTGGTTGCGATATATCCGCTGGGTGTCCCGGACTCGTTGTTGGTGCTGCTGAAATCGATATCCTCACCCGCTGGCCGACCACCCCAGTTGTTGTTGGCCCCGTTGTCATAGGTAAAAACACGGCCATCTTCCGTGACTTCGACGTCGTAGGGATTGCGGTAGCCTGCCGAGTAGATTTGAACCGGCCCATCCGGACTAAGCATTCCGCCGTTGAAACCGTCGTTGCCACCGAACGGATCGTTTATATCGCTTGTGCCCGGCTGAACCGGGTCATCGAGTGTCGGAATATCATAGACGAACTGACGCCCCGATGCCGCATCTGTCTGGATCTGCATCCCGTTGATCTGGTCCAGATCAACTTCGAGGATCGCACCCGAGTATGCCGTTTCTTGCTGACCAGCAAAGTTGTTCGACGGAGCACCGTTGTTGGCATTCCCGCCGCTTGTTACAATAAGGCGCTCTGACAGGAGTTGCCCGGTGATCGGATCGAACTTGCGTACGAGTTCCAGTCCGTTCACGGCATGGTTTTCTTCGGATCGTGAGATTCCGCGAACAATATCTACGGCCGTCCAGCCCGTTTCGGTCTGTGTCAGACGTGTAATGACCCCCGAATTGGTATCTAGGCCGACATCGGCGCCACCCGTACCTGCGCCAATACGACTGTCACTGGACGTCACATAAATGACGACCGCAGGTACACCATCGATAAGAACGGGATTTCCGTTTGTATCGATTTGCTGGGCGACGTCAATTCCAGTGACCTGTCTCTTGGCCGAGTTGCTCGGCGAGCCGTCATCATTGAAGTTCGGAACCGACTTCACATGGCCCATTGTTTCAGCTGCAGTGACAAAGAACTTCAGCGTGTTCTCGCCATCGTTGGGGTCAGGATCACCGAATGCCACGCTGAGCGCGTAGACGTCACCATCAACCTCGGTCACGTAAAGGCGCCCGTCCGGTCCCCAATCCATCGATGTGGGCGAAGCGAGGTTGACTTGACCGTTCAAGTCAAGCGGACTGGCGGAAAAGTCGTTGATCACGGGCACTGGAAACTCCGAATCTCATAAGAGCCATCACTGGCTCGCAAACGGAGGCTTGCTGGTGGTCGCAGGAATTAAGAACTTTGTTCAATCATTCTTTATTTGGGCAATTGGCCCATGTTCTTACTCGAAAGTGCAATAAATGAGCACTCTAATATACTACTTACAGGCACTGGAAGCCCCCTCACCAAGTGCCAGAACATAAAAGTGCGAAAGCGTTGCGGGTGCAAGTCGAATAATGAAGAATGAGCTCGTGTTCTACTTATTGGACTCTAACATTTTTTTTACAATCTTATTACGCGAGCTCATTCGTGGTTTCTATGAGGGATGAGTGCGTGCACCGGATTGATGGAACCAATAGGTCGGCGGCGTAGCAGCCGTGCCATCAAGTGCAGTCGCCAGACGTAAGAGACCACGCCAACTAGATGATACGTAGAATTGACGTAAGGACGGTGATGGTGCCCAGGAGAAGACTCGAACTTCCACTTCCTTTCGGAAACTGGCACCTGAAGCCAGCGCGTCTACCAATTCCGCCACCTGGGCAGGTGTCAAGAATGGCGGGGATTTATAGCGGGCTGTGAGGCGTGTCAACGGCTCCTTGCGCATATTGCGTCGGAAATCTTGTCCTGCGATAAAAGACTTGCCAGATGGAACATGGTGTTTGGCGACGCGCCCCATCTTGGCATCATTCCAATACCTCAATACCTGATGGATTGGGTAAAGGCCGTTGCCAATGCCTGTCAGAAAATGTTCTGCACTGCGCGCAACCCAAACCTAGACCCACTGGATGATCAGACCGCTTTTTCGATTTCGCGTAGAGATCGGCAAGAACGCATTGGGTCACGACAGGAGCCCTTCGGGACGACTCCAATAGGTTTTCGATGGGAAGAATTGGCTGCGTGCGACGCAACGAGGCTGCCTCACCTCGAATCCTTCGGGTTTTCAAACTTGTCTGGGACGGCATCCCGGAATATGTCGAAAGACGGTCGGAGAAGGAGGTTGCTCATGCCCAGTCCCACACCCATCGTCACCATTTTTGGCGGCTCCGGCTTTGTTGGGCGTTATGTCGCCCAACGAATGGCGCGTGCAGGCTGGCGCGTCCGCGTTGCCGTGCGTCGCCCGGAAGAGGCACTGTTCGTGCGCCCCTACGGCGTTGTCGGCCAGGTTGAACCGGTTCAGGCGAATATCCGAGACGAGGCATCGACCCGTGCGGCGATTGAGGGTGTTGACGTGGTTGTCAACTGTGTTGGTATCCTTGCCGAGAGTGGAAAGCAGGGTTTCGAGCCGGTAATCGCTGAAGGCGCGGGCAGGATTGCGCGGATCGCATCTGAGGTGGGGGTTTCCCGGTTGGTGCATATTTCGGCAATCGGTGCTGATGCCAACAGCAAGAGCGGCTATGCCCGAGCAAAGGCGAAGGGTGAAGAACTCGTTCTGAATGGCTTCCCGAATGCGACAATTCTGCGACCGTCGGTTGTCTTCGGAACCGAAGACGAGTTTTTCAACAGGTTTGGCGCCATGGCGAGGTTCTCGCCGGTTCTTCCGCTCGTTGGTGCGGATACGAAATTTCAACCAGTCTACGTAGACGACATCGCAGCGGCAGCGGCCAAGGCTGCACTGGGAGTAGCGAAACCAGGGATCTATGAACTGGGCGGCCCCGAGGTGGCGACTTTCCGCGAACTCATGGAACGGCTGCTCGCGGTCATCGAACGCAAGCGTTTTCTCGTCGAACTACCGTTTGGTCTGGCCCGACGGCAGGGGGCATTTCTCGATTGGTTACAGAAGATCAGCTTCGGTTTGTTCAGCAACGGTATTCTGACCGCTGATCAGGTTGAGTTGCTTAAGTCCGACAACGTCGTGTCCGCTTCCGCACAAGGTTTCGAGGAACTGGGTATCAGTCCGACGCCGATGGATTCGATCTTGGAAGGGTATCTGTATTCCTATCGGCCGCACGGACAGTATGACGCGATTACCGCATCGGCCGCGAATTTGCCTAAGTCTTGAAGTCGTCAGCGCCCTGTCTGGGCCTCAGGTATAGGCCACGATAAGCAAAACTGCTCCGAGTATCACACGATAAACGACGTACGGCGTGAAGCTCACGGTCCTGAGAAGGCGCATCATCAGGGCCAGCGCAAAATAGGCCGAGACGAAGGCGAGGGCTGCTCCAATCCCAGCGTCTTTGAGTGTCTGCCAATCGGCCTCTCCGATCACGTCAAGCGTGAGGAGCGCACCGGATGCGAGAATTGTTGGAATGGACATAAGCATGGCGATGCGTGCACCGTCCTCACGATTGTATCCGAGCATTCGGCTCGCCGTGATGGTAATCCCGGAGCGCGACGTGCCTGGTATCAGGGCAACCGCCTGCCATAGGCCCATAATAACGGCGTCTCTCAGGTTCCATTCGCCTTCCGTCTTTCCCGTCGGCCCGCGTTGATCCGCCCAGTAGAGCACCAGTCCGAAGATGAGCATTGTCCATCCAATGACGGCAATGGATCTCAGGGCGTCGGCAAGTCCCGTTACCTTTAGCAGGAACCCCACAACAATCACGGGTATGGTCGCAATCACGAGTAGAATCACTAGTCTTGCGTCCGCCGTACTCGCCTTTCTTGACAGAATATCCATACACCCCTGCTTCATCCGGGCTACTTCTGCACGGAAAAAGAGCATTACGGCCCCGAGCGTACCGACGTGTACAGCAACATCCAGCGCAAGTCCTTGATCCGCCGCCCTCAACAGGCTTGGTAGGATGATCAAGTGGCCTGATGAAGAGATTGGAAGGAACTCTGTGATACCTTGGACAATAGCCAAGATTGCAAGCTCAAACAGTGACATGTACCGCTAACCCATACTACGAATCGGCTCCGGTGGCAGACTAGCCTCTGGAGCACGCAGGCGTAAGTGCCCATGAGATAGGTCCGATATAAGACCTATTTTCTCGCGTTTTTGGCCTCTTCTCCGCGATATCACCCAGATAATCCCAAAATGGGTCAGTGGTTTTGACTTTTATCCCGCTTGCGATTGGGGTAGGCATGTGGACAATTTCTTGCAAGTCAACGAAGCCGGGGGAATGCGATGGCTCGTCAGCCAATGCTGAAATTCGTCAAGGTCGCGCGCGACATGCCCGAAAAGCGGGTCGCGGAGGAGCGGCGCGAGGATTTCGACGAAATCTATCGGCAGTTCGCTGACGAGAAGGCAGCGGAGCAGGCGGGCCGATGCTCGCAATGCGGCGTGCCCTATTGCCAGTCGCACTGCCCGCTGCACAACAACATCCCGGATTGGCTGAAGCTGACGGCGGAAGGCCGTCTGCGCGAAGCCTATGAAATCAGCCAGGCCACCAACACCTTCCCGGAAATCTGCGGTCGGATCTGCCCACAGGACCGGCTCTGCGAGGGCAATTGCGTCATCGAGCAGTCCGGGCACGGAACGGTGACCATCGGCGCGGTGGAGAAATACATCACCGACACGGCGTGGGAAGAGGACTGGATCATCCCGATCTCCCCGGAGGTCGAGCGCCCCGAAAGCGTCGGCATCATCGGCGGTGGACCCGGCGGGCTCGCTGCGGCGGACGCGCTGCGCCGACAGGGCATCCAGGTGACCGTCTATGATCGCTATGATCGTGCGGGCGGGTTGCTGATCTACGGTATTCCCGGATTCAAACTGGAAAAACACGTCGTCACCCGGAGAAACGAGCAGCTCGAGAAGGGCGGCGTCACGTTCAAGCTTAACTGCGACGTGGGCACGGACATCACCTTCCAAGAGATCCGCGAGACCCATGATGCGGTGCTGATCGCCACGGGCGTCTACAAGTCGCGCGATCTGGGTGGCCCTGGTGCCGGCCTTCCGGGGATCGTGAAGGCCATCGATTACCTGACGGCCTCGAACCGCAAGAGCTTCGACGACGAGGTTCCGGAATATGACGACGGCACGCTGAACGCGGAAGGCAAGCGGGTCGTGGTGATCGGCGGCGGCGACACCGCGATGGACTGCGTGCGCACCGCGATCCGTCAGGACGCGAAATCGGTGACCTGCCTCTATCGCCGCGACCGGGCCAACATGCCCGGTTCCCAGCGCGAGGTGGCCAATGCCGAGGAGGAAGGCGTCAACTTTGCATGGCTCACGGCCCCCAAGGGTTTCACCGGCGAGGAAAGCGTGTCCGGCGTGATGGTGTCGCGGATGCGTCTTGGCGCGCCCGATGCGTCCGGCCGCCAGAAACCGGAAGAAATTCCGGGTGCGGATTACGTGGAGCAGGCCGATCTCGTCATCAAGGCGCTCGGGTTCGAGCCAGAAGACCTGCCGGTGGTGTGGAAGGAAGACGACCTCGAAGTGACCCGCTGGGGCACGGTGAAGGCGCATTTCCAGAGCCATGCGACCAATCTCGACGGGGTTTATGCGGCGGGTGACATCGTGCGTGGCGCGAGCCTCGTGGTCTGGGCGATCCGCGACGGGCGGGAAGCGGCGGAGAGCATCGTCTCCTACCTGAACAACCGCTCGACTGCCATTGCGGCGGAGTGAGATCGGCCCTCGTGGCGCCCGCGACGGGCGCCTGCAGCCAATGTGCCTTTGGTATGAATTGCGTATGCATTTTGTAATGACACTAAGAACATGTGTTTTCAGTCTCTGTTAACCGGGCGGAACCTGTGCTGACCTTTTTCGGCGCCTGCGCCGTCAAAACTGCAATCTCGGATGCGGTGGCCTGGAACCCCGCTTCATGGATCTGGAGGACTGGATTGTGATCAAGAAGACAGGTCGCTGCCTCTGCGACAAGATTCAGTTCGAGGTTGAGCTGTCCGACACCCATTACGACGCCTGCCATTGCGGCATGTGCCGACGCTGGGCCGGTGGACCGTTCTTCGGCAAGACGGCGGACAGCCTGAAGATTCTGTCGGGTGCCGAAAGCGCCAAGGCATTCCGCACCTCCGACTGGGCGGAGCGCGTGCATTGCGCGGAATGCGGCGCCAATCTCTGGTATCACCTGCTCCCGGCCGATCTCTACATGGTCTCGGTCGGGGCACTCGACGATCAGTCCGACATGGACCTGGTCGAGGAAATCTACATCGACTGCAAACCCAAGGGTTACGCTTTTGCCGGTGAAACGGACAAGAAGACCGAGGCCGATGTGGTCGCAGCATTCACTTCTGCCCAAGATGCGTGAGCATTTCGCAGGATCTCAATTCAAGCCCCGGGGTGCGGCAGTGCCCGCCAAGAAGGAAAAGCGCCATGACGAAGTATGACGACGCCTGGGTTGCCAAGATGGAAGCCGAGTTCAACCAGCTGGCAGAAACCGGAATGTATCATCCCGAGCAGGAGCATTCTTCCTGTGGTGTCGGGCTGGTCGTCGCCATTGACGGGAAACCCCGGCGCGAGGTGGTGGAAAGCGGTATCCAGGCGCTCCAGGCGATCTGGCACCGCGGTGCGGTCGATGCCGATGGAAAGACCGGCGATGGCGCGGGCATCCATGTGCAGATCCCGCCGGCCTTCTTCGAGGAGCAGGTGCGCCGCACCGGCCACGAGCCGCGCTCGGGCAAGATCGCCGTTGGCATGATCTTCCTGCCGCGCAGCGACTTCCAGGCGCAGGAAGCCGCGCGGACCATCGTCGAGACCGAAGTGCTGCGGCTCGGCTATTACATCTATGGCTGGCGCCATGTTCCGGTGGACATCACTTGCCTCGGGGAGAAGGCCAATGCCACGCGCCCCGAGATCGAGCAGATCCTGATCTCGAACTCCAAGGGCGTGGATGAAGAGACCTTCGAGCGCGAGCTCTACGTGATCCGTCGCCGGATCGAGAAGGCGGGCACGGGCATCCGGGATTTCTATATTTGTTCGCTGTCCTGCCGGTCGATCATCTACAAGGGCATGATGCTCGCCGAGCAGGTGGCCGTGTTCTACCCGGATCTGATGGACCCGCGCTTCGAGAGCGCCTTCGCGATCTATCACCAGCGCTATTCCACCAACACCTTCCCGCGCTGGTGGCTGGCGCAACCGTTCCGGATGCTGGCGCACAACGGCGAGATCAACACGATCAAGGGCAACCTGAACTGGTTGAAAAGCCATGAGATCCGCATGAGCTCGGATTATTTCGGTGAGCTTGCGGAGGACATCAAGCCGATCGTCGCGGCGGGCTCTTCGGACAGTGCAGCCCTCGACAACGTGTTCGAGGTCTTCGTGCGTGCCGGGCGGTCTGCGCCGATGGCCAAGACGATGCTGGTGCCCGAGGCCTGGTCGAAATTCGCGACCAAGATGCCGCAGGCGCATCAGGACATGTATGCCTATTCCAACTCGGTGATGGAGCCCTGGGACGGTCCGGCGGCGCTTGCCATGACCGATGGCCGCTGGGTCTGTGGCGGGCTCGACCGCAACGGCCTGCGCCCCATGCGCTATGTCGTCACCGGTGAGGGGCTGCTGATCGCGGGGTCCGAGGCGGGCATGGTTCCCTCCAACGAGGCAACGGTCCTCGAGAAGGGCGCGCTCGGACCGGGCCAGCTCATCGCGGTCGACATGGAGAAGGGCACGCTCTTCCACGACACCGAGATCAAGGATCTTCTGGCCGCCAGCCAGCCCTTCGGCGAGTGGATCGGCTCCGTCACCGATCTGGAGGACGCGACGCAGGGCGTCAACGAGGAGGCGTTCTACGAGGGCGAGGAGCTGCGCAAGCGCCAGATCGCGGCGGGCTATTCGATCGAGGAGCTTGAAACCTCGATCCAGGCCATGGCCGAGGACGGCAAGGAAAACATCGGCTCGATGGGCGATGACACGCCTTCGGCGGTGCTTTCGAAGAAATACCGGCCGCTAAGCCATTATTTCCGGCAGAACTTCAGCCAGGTGACGAACCCGCCCATCGACAGCTTGCGCGAAAACCGCGTGATGTCGCTCAAGACCCGGTTCGGCAACCTCAACAACGTGCTCGACGAGGACAACAGCCAGACCAACATCCTGACGCTGGAGAGCCCGTTCGTTTCCAACGCGCGCTTCACCTATCTCGCGAGCCACGAGGCTTCGGACGCGATAGAGCTCGACTGCACCTTCCCAGCGGATGCCGGCCCCAATGCCCTGCACGAAGGGTTGCAGCGCATCCGGCAAGAGGCCGAGGAGGCCATTCGAGCGGGATCGAACCATCTGATCATGACGGATCATCATCAGGGCCCGGAGAAGATCGGGATGCCGATGATCCTCGCGACCAGCGCGGTGCATTCCTGGCTGACGCGCAAGGGGCTCCGGACCTTCACCTCGATCAACGTGCGCTCGGCCGAATGCATCGATCCGCATTACTTCGCGGTTCTGGTGGGGTGCGGCGCCACGACGGTCAACGCCTATCTGGCCGAGGATTCAATCGCGGACCGGGTGCGGCGCGGGCTGATCCCGCATGATCTCAACACGGCGGTCGCGAAATATCGCGAGGCGGTGGATCAGGGTCTCCTGAAGATCATGGCGAAGATGGGGATCTCGGTGATCTCCTCCTATCGCGGCGGACTGAACTTCGAGGCGGTGGGGCTCTCGCGCGCCATGGTGGCGGAGTATTTCCCCGGCATGCTGAGCCGGATCTCGGGCATCGGGGTTTCGGGCGTTCAGCAGCAGGTCGAGCGGGTTCATGCCAAGGGCTGGCGGGGGGCGAGCTCGATCCTGCCCATCGGCGGCTTCTACAAGGCGCGGCGTTCGGGCGAGACCCATGCCTGGGAAGCGCAGAACATGCACATCCTGCAATCGGCCTGCGACCGGGGGTCCTACGAGCTCTGGAAGCAGTACAGCCGGGCGATGCAGTCGCGGCCACCGATCCATCTGCGCGATCTGCTGGACTTCAAGCCGAAGGAGGAGCCGGTTCCGCTCAAGCACGTGGAGAGCATTACCGCGATCCGCAAGCGTTTCGTGACGCCGGGGATGTCGCTGGGGGCGCTGTCTCCGGAGGCGCACAAGACGCTCAATGTCGCGATGAACCGGATCGGGGCGAAGTCGGATTCGGGCGAGGGTGGCGAGGACCCTGCGCACTTCCATCCCGAGCCCAACGGCGACAACCCCTCGGCCAAGATCAAGCAGGTGGCCTCCGGGCGCTTCGGGGTGACGGCGGAGTATCTCAACCAGTGCGAGGAGCTGGAGATCAAGGTGGCCCAGGGCGCAAAGCCCGGCGAGGGCGGCCAGCTTCCCGGCATGAAGGTGACGGAGCTGATCGCGCGGCTGCGGCATTCGACGCCGGGCGTGACGCTGATCTCGCCGCCGCCGCACCATGACATCTACTCGATCGAGGATCTCGCGCAGCTGATCTACGATCTCAAGCAGATCAACCCGCGCGCGAAGGTTTGCGTCAAACTGGTGAGCCAGTCGGGTGTGGGCACGATCGCGGCGGGTGTCGCGAAGGCCAAGGCCGACGTGATCCTGATCTCGGGCCACAACGGCGGAACGGGTGCGAGCCCGATGACCTCGATCAAGTTCGCGGGCCTGCCGTGGGAGATGGGACTGTCGGAAGCGCATCAGGTGCTGACGATCAACAACCTCCGCGACCGGGTGATCCTGCGCACGGATGGCGGGCTGCGCACGGGCCGCGACATCGTGATCGCCGCCATGCTCGGCGCGCAGGAATTCGGCATCGGCACCGCGGCTCTCATCGCCATGGGCTGCATCATGGTGCGCCAGTGCCAGTCGAACACCTGCCCCGTGGGTGTCTGCGTTCAGGACCCGATCCTTCGCGCGAAATTCACCGGCACGCCGGACAAGGTGGTGAACCTCATCAGCTTCTATGCCGAAGAGGTGCGCGAGGTTTTGGCCTCGATCGGGGCGAAATCCATCGACGAGGTGATCGGTCGCGCCGACCTGCTGGCGCAGGTGAGCCGCGGTGCGGAGCATCTGGACGATCTCGACCTCAACCCGATGCTGATCAACGTGAACGAGGGCCAGACGATCACCTATTCGGCCAAGCGGGAGCGGCAGGCCGTGCCCGATACGCTGGATGCGCAGATCGTCGCGGACGCGGAGCCGTTCTTCAAGGATGGCGAGAAGATGCAGCTCAGCTACTCGGTGCAGAACACCCTGCGCTCGATCGGCACCCGCGTCTCCAGCCATATCGTCCAGCGCTTCGGGATGCGGAACAACCTCCAGCCCGATCACCTGACAATCAAGCTGGCGGGTTCCGCGGGCCAGGCGCTCGGGGCCTTCGGGGCGCCGGGGCTGAAGATCGAGGTGCGCGGCGAGGCGAACGACTATGTCGGCAAGGGGCTTTCGGGCGCGACGATCGTCGTGCGGCCCGCACTCGACAGTCCGCTCATCCCGCATGACAACGCGATCATCGGCAATACCGTGCTCTACGGTGCGACCGACGGTTACCTTTTTGCCAACGGGCGCGCGGGCGAACGCTTCTGCGTGCGCAACTCGGGTGCGAAGGTGGTGGTCGAGGGCTGCGGCTCTAACGGCTGCGAATACATGACCGGAGGCGTTGCGGTCATTCTCGGAGGCTTCGGCGACAACTTCGCCGCCGGGATGACGGGCGGAATGGCCTATCTCTACGACCCGGAGAACGAGATCGAATCGCGGCTCAACAGCGAGACGGTGATCGTGGCGCCGGTCGAATCCGTGGCCTGGGAAGCGGAGCTGCGCGGCCTGATCGAGCGGCATGTGGAAGAGACGGGCAGCATCCTCGGCGCGGATCTCCTGCGGCACTGGGACGAAGAACTGCCAAAGTTCCGGCAGGTGGTACCGAAGGAAATGCTCTCGCGGCTGGCACATCCGCTTTCGGATAAGGCGGAAGCGGCCACGGCCTGAGCCAAGCACTCACACTTCGGCTCATGTCGAAGTGTGAGATTCTCATGCCATGACAATGACCTGCGCGGATTCAGATCGCGCAGGATTTTCCGAAGCTGGACCCAACATCCAGCAGACACGCCGTGAGCGGCCTCGTGTTCAGGGGAGCGGGCAGTTCAGGCCCCGGCGTTTTCCTCGCGGCGCAACTCGCGCGTTGCCTCGATATAGCCGTGGATCACCGCGCTTTCCGGCACGACGCCCATGAGCCGCCCGCCCTTGGCTACGAGTGGTACCGCCTCCCCGACAAAGCCCTGAAGCAGTGCCATCGCGTTCCAGAGATTTGTGTCCTCGCGAAAAACGAGATCCTGGCTCTCGGCGTATTTCTCGAGCCGGCCCGGGCCGGGATCTTTCAGGACTGCGGTAATCCGCACCCGACCGCAATACTGGCCGTCATCATCGACGAGCAGCACCTCTCCCTGTCGGCCCGAGGCGCAGACCTCGATCATCTTCTCGACGTGATCCTCGGGGTGCATGGTCGTGTAATCCTGGCTCAGGAATTCCCGTACGTTGTGCCGGGCGAGAATGGCGCGGTCCCGCCCGTGGGAGAGATCGAAGCCGCGGAGCCGAAGCTGGACGTCGAAAAGCGAGCGTCCGATGATCTTGTGCCCGATCAGGTTGGCAAAGGCTACCGAGGTCATGACCGCGATGGTGAGATCGTAGCTTCCGGTGAGCTCGAAAACGATGAGGATGGTGGAGAGCGGCGCACCGATCACGGGGCTCGCGACGGCCATCATGCCGCAAACCGTGTAGGGCAGGACTCCGGAGGTCTCGAACGGCAGGAGGACCGAGACGCCGAGGCCGAAGAGCGCACCACCAAAACATCCGATGAGAAGTGCGGGGCTGAAGACGCCACCGGCAAAGCCGAAGCCGACGCAAAGCGCGGAGAGCAGGATCTTGGCTGTGACGAGCACCAGAAGTTCGCTCATTCCGTAGGGAACGTCATGGGTGATTGCGATCAGCGTTTCCTGTCCGACGCCTAGCACTTCGGGCACCTGTAGGGCCACGACGCCCAGCACCAGCCCCGCGGCGGCTGGCCGAAGCGAAAGACGGATGGGCAGGCGGGCGGCCGTGCGGCCGAAGGCAAGGACGAGCGCCATGAAGAGCGCGGCGAGGAAGGCGGCAAGAATGCCCTCCATCGCGAAGAGCAGAAACTCGTAGCTGTGGAGCAGGCCGTCGAAGCTCACGCCAAGGATCGGCTCGGAACCGAAGGCGAGATAGGCGGAGACATGTCCGGTCGCGGCGGCAACGGCGACGGGTGCGAAGGCGCGCAGCGCGTAGTGGCGCAGGATCACCTCGTGGGCGAAGATCAGGCCCGCGATGGGTGCGCTGAACGCGGTGGAGATGGCCGCAGCGACCCCGCAGGCAATGGCGATGGAGCGGATGTCGCGGAACCGGCGTTCGAGGCGGCGAACCCGCGCGCCGATGGCCGCGCCCATGTAGACCAGCGGGCCGTATTGCCCCGCCGAGGCGCCGGTGCAGAGCGCAAGAAGCGAGGCGAGTGTTCCGGCGATCGCGCTTCGGCCATCGGGCATGGGCTCGCGGATCTGCACGGCCAGGATCGCGTCGGCGGGTCCGAGCGGGCGCTGCGATTTCACGTGGCGGGCCAGTATCAGGCCGACGCCGAGGCCACCGAAGGCCGGAACGCAGAGGGTTGCGACGGTCAGGAGGGTCTGTGTGTCGCTGGCGGCTTCGCGGGCGCTGGGGGAGAGGAGCAGGAGGTCGTTGGCCCAGTTGAGCACGGCGACGAAGGCGATGGTGGCGAGGCTGGAGGCCAAGCCTATCGTGACACCTGCGAGGGTGACCGCCAGGATGCGTGCTGCACTTCCCAGAACCAGCAAACCGTTATCCGTCAGGTGTTTCTTCGCCCCGACCTATAGCACGGGTTCGGCGCGGCGCGAGCGGGAACCGTGGCGCGCCCCGCAACTTGGGCGGCGAGGTGGGGTCTGCGCGTCACGATACCGGTGAAGCCGGTGGGGCTCTAGCGCGTCTCCGGGGGTGTTTCGGTCAGGGCGGGCGGCTCGAAGCCTGCCTCGCGCATGAGAGCGTCCGAGTGTTCCTCCACGGTCTTTTCGAGCTGGCGCATGAAGGTCTTGATCGGCAGGCCTGCGGGGATCACGGGGAGGAATTCCAGCACCGCGAGGCCCGGGCGGCGGTAGACCTCGTTGCGGCCCCAGAACACTCCGGCATTGGTGGCCGCGGGCACGCAAGGATTGCCGAAGCGTTCGTAGAGCACGCCGGCGCCCACCTTGTAGGGGCGTTTCACGCCCGGTGCGACACGGGTGCCCTCGGGGTAGATCACCAACTGGCTTGGCTCCGCCTCGCGGCTTTTGGAGGCGTGGGCGACCATGTCGTTCATGGCCTGTGCCTTCTTGCCGCGGTGAACCGGGGTGGAGCCCATGCGCATGGCGTAGAAGCCCAGGACCGGGGTCCAGCGCAGTTCCTTCTTCATGATGAACTTCACCCGCGGCAGGGTCGCGGAGAGCATGATGATGTCGAGGAAGGACTGGTGCTTGGAGCAGACGATCACCTCGCCTGTGGGCACTTCGCCGCGGATTTCGGTTTTGAGCCCGCAGATGAGCGCGAGGAGCCTCAGGATGATCCGGCAATAGGTGCGGATCGACCAGCTCGCGCCCTTCGCGGACCAGATCGCCAGCGGCATGCAGAGGATGCCCATGACGAGCATCAAGCCGAAGAGGACGACATTGAAGATCAGGGAGCGGATCAGAAGCATGTGGCGGTCAGCTCCAGGTTCGGATCATGCGGCGCAGGGTCTGCCGTGCGCAAAACCAGCTCAGGGGGGCGGCGACAAGGGGCACGAGGCAGGGTGCGATCCATTCGAGCCCGTGCGGGGCGATGGCAACGAGGAAGAAGCCCGAGCTGCTCTGGGCGGGCAGGGCCATCAGGAGGAGGAGCCCCGCGAGCGTGCCGGTCACGGAGGCATAGACAGCGGCACGGGTGAGGCGGCGGGCAAGAATGCGCGAGACGAAGCCGTCACGCGCCCCGATGAGCCGCAGGGTGCGGATGGCATCCCGGCATCCCAGAACGGCGGCGTGGGAGGCGAGGCGGAAGACCGCCGCCAGCGCCAGTGCCACCAGCGCGACGGTGGCGAAGGCGAAGAGACCGAGCCAGCGCGAGACAGTGGCCAGTTCGCTGCGGAGCGAGCCGTGGTCGTCGAAGGTGGCGTTGGGCGCCTCCACCGCAAGGCGACCCTCGAGACCGGGAATGTCGAGCCGGGTGGGGTCGATGGTGACGTCGATCATGAGCGGCAGGGGCAGGTCCTCGATGGAGGCGCCGGCCCCGAGCCAGCTTTCAAGCAGGGCGCGCTGCTCTTCGATCTCGATCATGCGGACGGAAAGGACGCCCTCGGTCAGGCGCAGCACCTCGAGTGCGGCGCGGGCTTCGGCCTCGATCGAGGCGCCATCCGCGACGATCTGAAGCGTGGCCGATTGCGCGCGGGGGCCGCCGAAGGCGTTCTCGAAGCGCACTCCCGTCAGTCCGAGCGCGAGCAGCAGCGTGGCGAGAAAGGCCAGAACCGCGGTGGCGAGGCGCAGGGGGCGCAGAAGCCGGGTGATCGGGGGCAGGGTCGCCTCTGCGGAGTCGGAGCGATAGAGCCAGCGCATCAGAGCACATCCCCCAGCGGCACGAGCGAATACTCCTCGATGCCGAAAGCCTGTGCGTCAACCTTCTGGCGCGCGGCGCGGATCAGGTTGAAGTCGTGGGTGGCGATGAAGATCGTCTTGCCCATGCGGTTGAGCTCGATGAAGAGAGTGAGAATGCGCATGGCCATGTCCCAGTCGACATTGCCCGTGGGCTCGTCGGCGAGGATCATCTCCGGGCTGAGAATGACGGCGCGGGCGACTGCGGCACGCTGGCGCTCGCCGCCGGACATCTCGGAGGGCAGCGCATCGACCCGGTCGGTCAGATCCACCCATTCGAGCAGCGCCCGCAGATCGTCGGCGCGCTCGGCCAGCGGAATGCCACTGAGCTGAAGCGGCATCGCGATGTTCTCGTAGATCGGAAGATGCTCGAGAAAGTTGCATTCCTGGTGGACGACCCCAATGGCCCGGCGCAGGTCCGCGATCCCGTTGCGGTCCTTGGCCGGAATGCGGCGGCCGAAATGGCGGACGGAGCCGACACGGGGCTCGAGATCATGGTAGCAGAGACGGAGGAAGGTGGTCTTGCCCGCGCCCGACGGGCCCACGAGAAAGGTGAAGCTGCCGAGTTCGATGGAAAGATTGACCTTCCGCAGGACGGCCCGCTGGCCGAAGCTGAAAGTCACGTCTTCGAATTCGATCACCGGATGCTCCTCGGACGCATTCCAGCGGTTATATCGCGCCCGCGTCCGCGTGCAACGGGTCAAATCTTCGACAGGCCGGGAACCGTGCCGCATATCGCGCCCCTCGACGCGCAGAATAGCCGATCTTGTGCCGCTTGCCCTTGGAAACGGCTTCATGCGTCGTTATGACGGTTCGATCCGGTCGGCATGGCTGGCCGCCGGGCCAACCGCGGAGTGAAGGAAACCCATGCGCCTGATCTGTCCGAAATGCGGCGCCGAATATGAACCGCCGCGCAACATGATGCCCTCCGGCGGGCGGCATGTGCAGTGTTCGGCCTGCCATACGCGCTGGTTTGCGCGGGACGAGGGCAAGCCGATGCTGACGGAAGACCAGATCATCGCTCGGCTCGAATCCCGCACACCGAACCTTCGGGTGGTCGATGAGCCGAAGGCGGCTCCCTGGAACAAATCCCGCGAGGATGAGGCGGAAAAGGCGGTGGGCGGCGCGGAACCCGCTGCTGCGCCGGCAACGGCCGATGACGCGGAGGATGCCAGGGCAGATGCGGCCGAAACACCCGTAAAAGTTGAAGCTGACGACACCGGGGAAAAGGCGCGAGAGGGTGCCGAACCCAAAGGTGAGGAAGGCTTCACATGGGAAGCCCCGGAGGCCGATCCCGGCGACGAGCCGACCGAAACGCCGGATGAGGCGAAAGAGGAATTCAACTTCGAGGCGCCGAAGACTTCAAAAAGTGAGGATCCCTTCACATGGGAGGGAGCCAAGGAAAAAAAGGCCTCGGAGGAAGAAACCGCGAAGGCGAAGCTCGACGCGCTTGCGGATGCGGCAAAAGTGAAGCCTGCCTCACAACCGGATGTGAAGCCGGCCTCACCTGACTCGCCGCTGCGGGGTGCGCAGAAGTCGCGGGCGGCGGAAGTGATTCATCCGAAGATCATCGTGCATTCCGAACCGAAAAGCCTGTTCTGGCACGGGTTCGCGGCGTCGGTGGCTGTCTTCTTCCTGCTGCTGCTTCTGTTCTTTGCCGCGCTCGGGCTTTCGGCAACGGAGAGCGGTGTGGGTGCCGTGGCGCGTTCCTATGTCGAGATCGTCAACGGACTGCGCCACGCCGTGGCTTCGATCCTGCCTTTCGGCTGAGCAGGAACCGCGCCCAGCGTGTGGGGCGCGCGGCGAAGTCTTTCGTCAGAACCGGTCAAGCAAGCGGCGGAGATAGTCGAGTTCGATCTCCGGGCGCGACAGATCGCCGGAGCGACGGCGGATCTCATCGAGAATTTCACGTGCGCGGGCTGCGGCATCCGCTCCTTCGGGAAGCATCTGGCTGTCCGTGCGGGTGCCGCCCGTACTGCCTGCCGGCCTGCCGAGCGGATCGGTCGGATTTTCGGAGCGGGCGCTGCCATTGGGAGATTCCTGGCCGCCCTGGCTTCCTTCGGCCTGGCGGATGTCCTGTGAGAGGCTTTGCATCCCCTGGCGCAGATTGTCGATCGCCTCTGATTGGTCGTCGAGCGCCTGGGAGGTGTCGCCCTGTTCCAGCCCCTCGCGGGCGGAGTCCATGCTGCGTTCGGCGTCCCCGAGCAGATCGCGCGTTGCCTCACCTGCCGAGCCGGGGAGGTTCTCCTGCAGTTCCTCCAGCAATTGGCGCAGGGCTTCCTGCCGTTCAGCGAGGGACTGGTTGCTTTCGCCCTGTCCCGGCTGGCCCTGGCCCTGTTGTCCCTGACCGGGCTGGCCGGGTTGACCCTGATTGCCCTGCTGGCCTTCGCGGAACTGGCGCTGCAATTGCTCGAAGCTGTCGTCTGCGAGTCCCTGCTGTTCGCGGAGCGCATCGGCAAGGCCCTGCATGCTCTGCTGGCCTTCGCCCGACTGGCCTTCGCCGCCCTGGGTGAAGCGCATTTCCATGTTCTCGAGCATGCGCTGGAGCATTTCGAGTAGCGCCTCGGCCTCGGCGCGACGGCCCTGCTCGGAAAGCTCCTGGATACGATCCATCATCTCTTGAAGCTGGTCCTGGTTCATGCTCTGGCCCTCGGGTGGGGCCTCGGCCATTTCCATGTCACCGTTCTCGAGCGCTTCGCGGGCCATCTGCTCCATGTAGTCGCGGGTGGCCTCGCGGAGTTCCTCCATCAGTTCGGCGATTTCCTCGTCCGTCGCATCGCCGCGAAGTGCTTCCTGCAGGCGTTCCTTGGCCTTGGCGAGGCGGTCGGCGGCGTCTCCAAGGCTGCCGTCTTCGAGAAGGACGGCGGCGCGCCAGAGCGCTTCGGCAAATTCGTCGCGTTTCTCGGCGACGGTTCCAGTCTCGATGGCGAGGTCCAGCCGCCGGATCACGGTGCGGGTGATGAGATAGGCGCTCGAACTGTCGAAAAGGCCTTCGGGGCGCCAGCTGACCGCGCGCAGCACCTTGGCCACACGGGGGGCGTTCTCGACCGACCAAAGAAGGTCTCGCCGCTGTTCGGCCAAGGCGGCGGCAGCCGGGTCGTAAAAGTTGCGGCCGGGCAGTTCCGCCCTGATTCCGGCTTGGATGCCCTCCTGCTCGAGTGCGTCGCCTGCGGCGAGGGTGATCGAGACGGGCAGCCCGGCCCAGGGGTGTTTCGAGAGGTCGTCGACCAGCGTTTCCTCGATCTCGAGCATGGAGCCCGAGAGTGGGAGGGGCAGGGGGAGCACCAGCGCGTCACGCGGTTCGGGCTCGGGGGTGAGGCCGTAGCGTCGGTCGACGGCGGAGAGGTCGAGGGTGATCCGGGCCTCGGCTTCGGTCACGCCGTGGTCGTCCGTGGCACGGAAGGAGAGCCGCATCGCGCCGCCCGGCGCCCGTTCCACCGGTTCGGAGAGGGCGATCGTCGGTGGGTCGTCCGGCTCAATCTCGAAGGACCAGCTTGCAAGCTCGCGGCCTGCACGTTCGAGGGTGATCTGGCCGCTGTCCGACAGGGTGAATTCGGCGATCGCGATACCGTCGGCGGCTTGCGCGAAGGCGGCATCGTCGCTTTCGGAGACGGTTTCGGTGAGGGAGAACCGGGATTCCTCGCCATAGGCGCGCAGGGTGATTGCGGTGCCCTTCGGCAGCGACACGGTCTGCTTGTCGGCGATTTCCGGCAGGTAGAGCGTCGGGCGGCCGGTGTAGAGCGGTGGTTCGGCCCAGCCTTCGTAACTGGGGCCGGCCTCGGCGGTGGTGCTCCCGGGCTGGCCGAAGACTTCCGCGACCGTATCGACGTTATCCAGGCGGGTGAAGACCGCCGCCGCGATGAAGAAGACGAGGACGGAGAGGCGGAGCGCCCAGGGATCCTCACGGGCGAGGCGAAGATCGGCCGGAACCGGGGCGGCGGCGCGTGCCCGTTCGAGCATCCGGGCGCGGTGCGTGGCCCAGAGCTTCTCGACGGCCGGATCGTCGGCGCCGAGGGCAGGTTTGTCATCAAGTGCTGCGAGGGGACGGCCGGGAAGACTCGTGTCAAGGCGCGCGATCGCCGCACTCCGGCTGGGCCAGCGGAAGCGGCGCACCCCGCGCCATGCGAAGAACACGAGACAGGCGAGGCCGGTGGCAAGGCCGATGCTCATCCAGAGCGGGTTTGCCTCTCCGGCGACCCCGAAGGCCAGCGCGGCCCAGATCGCGCCGATGGCACTGAGGGTTGGCCAGAAGGCCCGAAGCGCCGATTCGAGTGCCATGGACACGCGGGTGCGGCGAAGAATGTGCCGGATGTGTGCGTCCTGGTCCTGACCCGGTTCGGTATGCTTCATGCGCCCTCTTCAGTCCCTTTCGCGGGGGCTCGGCAGGGCCGATGCCCGGTGGTCGAGATCAGGTCCGTGCGCCCTCGGCCGGCGTCACGTTTCGCTGAGCCACGGAGGGATGCTATCGCGGGCCAGCATTTCCTCAAAGCTCGGCCTTGCCCGCACCACGGCAAATTGATCGCCGGAGACGAGCACCTCCGGGATGAGGGGGCGCGAGTTGTACTCCGAGGCCATGACGGCACCATAGGCGCCCGCGGATCTAAAAGCCAGAAGATCGCCTGCTGCGGCGTCGGGCAGGTCGCGGGCACGGGCGAAGGTGTCACCGGATTCGCACACCGGGCCAACGACATCGAAGGGCCGAAGTTCGGCGCCGGGGGTGGCTTCGACCACCGGGACGATGTCGTGCCAGGCGTCATACATGGCCGGGCGGATCAGGTCGTTCATGGCCGAATCGACGATGAGGAAGTCGCGGCCCTCACCCTTCTTGAGGTAGATGACCTCTGTGAGCAGGATGCCGGCATTGCCCGCGATGAGGCGGCCCGGTTCGATCTCGATCTCGCAGCCGAGGTGGCCGACGGTGCGGCGGATCACCTCGCCATAGTCGAAGGGCAGGGGCGGGGCCTCGTTGGCGCGGCGGTAGGGGATGCCGAGGCCGCCGCCCAGATCCAGCCGGGTAATGGAGTGGCCATCGGCGCGCAAAGCTTCGGTCAGATCGGCAACGCGGGTGAAGGCGGCCTCGTAGGGCGCAAGCCCGGTGAGCTGGCTGCCGATGTGGACGTCGATGCCGGTGATCTCGATGCCTTCCAGCCGCGCGGCCTCGGCATAGACCTCGCGGGCACGGGCGATGGGGATGCCGAACTTGTTCTCGGACTTGCCGGTGGCGATCTTGGCGTGGGTTTTTGCATCCACGTCCGGATTGACGCGGATCGCCACGGGCGCGCGCAGGCCGAGGCCGCGGGCGACCTCATCGAGGGCCAGAAGCTCGGGCTCGCTCTCGACATTGAACTGGCGGATGCCGCCCTCGAGCGCGAGGGTCATTTCCTCGCGGGTCTTGCCGACGCCGGAAAAGACGATCCGCTCGCCAGGCACACCTGCGGCCTTCGCGCGGCGGTATTCGCCGCCCGAGACCACATCCATGCCCGCCCCGAGCCCGGCCATCACGCGCAGAACGGCCTGGTTGGAATTGGCCTTCATCGCGTAGCAGATCAGATGTGGCATTCCGGCGAGCGCGTCCGAGAAAACCTGGAAGTGCCGGGTGAGCGTGGCGGTGGAATAGACATAGACCGGCGTGCCGACGCTGGCGGCAATTTCGGGCAGGGGCACGTCCTCGGCATGGAGGATGCCGTTGCGATAGAGAAAATGGTCCATGGTTCAGGCGGCGGGCTTCGGGACGGGGAGCGACATCGGCAGGCAACTCTCGACAAAAGGGATCCCGGCTCCCCTAAACCAAAACGGCACGCGGCTGAACTGCAATCTGGAAACTGGGGCGGTTCTTGCTTCAGGCGTCAGACTCGGATCGCACCGGACCCGCTCCCACGGGCGGGCGAGATCCTATACTTATGGCACGTCGACCATGGTGCCTTGCCCGACCGCCCCGCAGGCGGGAAAAAAGGTCAAACCCTATTCCACGACGATGTTGTAGACCTGATAGATCCACCAGTCGTCGGACATTTCGCTGAGGTCTTCGCGTTCGGCGCGTGGAAAGACCACCTGTGTCGGGCCAAAATCTCCGATGCCGAGGGCCTTGCCGTCGCGCATGAGCGCAATCATCGCGCCTTTTTCCGTGAGTTCCTCGAGCGGCACCTCGATGGCATAGCCGTCGATCGCGCTGACCTTCACGGTCTGGCCGGAAGCGCCGGCGGCATCGAGCACATCCGTGAGAAGAGGGCCGGTGAACTCGACCACATCCCCGTCCTTGGGGAAGTCGGCGCGGATCGTCTGCTGCGGCAGGCTCGCGAGCGCGCTGGTGTCGAATTCCATCGCCTTGTCGAAGGAGGCATCATTGAAGGCGAAGAGCTTGTCGTAATCCGGATCGATCGGGCCGCGGTTGGTGTTCTCGATGGAGCCCGTCACGGTCAGCAGTGTCGGGCCCTCGGCATGAGCGGGCGCGAGGGCCGCGAGGGTGAGGGCAGCAGCAAGAGGCAGGAGGGGGCGCTTGAGGCGGGTGAGCATGGGGTGGCCTTTTCTCACAGGAACCGTTTGGCACCGGCGCCTGCCTACGAGCCAGTCTCCTCTGCCGCTTCCTGAGGTGGAACGGGATCGCCCTTGATTCCGCAGGATGCCAGCGCGACGAACACCAGGCACAGGCAGAGGCGGAATCCGCGCGAACCGGTCACTTCAGGATCTCTTTCCAGCGGTTGATCTGAGCCTCGACCTGAACCGGCGCAGTGCCGCCATAGCTTGCCCTGCTCGCCACAGAGTTGTCTACCCCTAACACTTCGTAAACTTCTGCGTTTATGCCTTCATGGGCGGATTGCATCTCCTCAAGCGTCAGATCGGGCAGATCGCAGCCCTTGTCCTCGGCCTTTTTCACCAGCGCGCCGGTGACGTGGTGCGCTTCGCGGAAGGGTAGCCCCAGTGTGCGCACCAGCCAGTCGGCGAGATCGGTCGCGGTCGAGAAGCCCGAGCCGGCGGCGGCCCGAAGCGCGGTCGGGTTGGGAGCCATGTCGCCCACCATGCCGGTCATGGCGGCAAGGGCGAGCATCAGGCTGTCGGCGGCATCGAAGACCTGCTCCTTGTCTTCCTGCATGTCCTTGGAATAGGCGAGCGGCAGGCCTTTCATCACCGTAAGCAGGCTGACGAGCGAGCCGTTGATTCGGCCGACCTTGGCGCGGATCAGCTCGGCGGCATCGGGGTTCTTCTTCTGCGGCATGATCGAGGAGCCGGTGGAGAAGCGGTCCGACAGGGTGACGAAGCGGAACTGGGCCGAGGACCAGATCACCAGCTCCTCGGCAAAGCGCGAAAGGTGCGTGGCGCAGAGGCTGGCGGCGGAGAGAAACTCCAGCGCAAAATCCCGGTCCGAGACCGCATCGAGGCTGTTGGCCATCGGGCGGTCGAAGCCGAGGGCCTTGGCGGTTGCCTCGCGATCGATGGGAAAGGAGGTGCCGGCCAGGGCGGCCGCTCCCAGCGGGCTTTCGTTCATGCGGTTGCGGGCATCCGAGAAGCGAGAGCGGTCGCGGGCGAACATCTCCACATAGGCCATCATGTGGTGGCCCCATGTGACCGGCTGGGCGGTCTGGAGGTGGGTGAAGCCCGGCATCACCATGTCCTTGCCCGCTTCGGCTTGGGCGAGCAGCGCACCGATGAGGGCCTCGAGCCCGGTGATCGCGGCATCGCACTGGCCGCGTGTCCAGAGGCGGAAGTCCGTCGCGACCTGGTCGTTGCGCGAGCGCGCGGTGTGGAGCCGGCCCGCGGGTTCGCCAATCAGTTCCTTGAGGCGGGCCTCGACGTTCATGTGAATGTCTTCCAGGGCCTTGGAAAACGGGAAGGATCCGCTCTCGATCTCTGACAACACCGTGAGAAGCCCTTCCCGGATCGCGGTGGCGTCGCTATCAGTGATGATGCCCTGGGCTGCCAGCATGGCGGCATGGGCGCGGCTTGCCTCGATGTCCTGGGCCGCCAGACGCTTGTCGAAATCGATCGATGCGTTGATCGCTTCCATGATGGCGTCGGGTCCGGCAGCGAAACGGCCGCCCCACATGGCATTGGATGTCTTGGTCTGGGTCATTGGATCCGCCGTCGGAATATCGGGAATATCGGATGAAGCGCCTGTCTGTCTTCGCTAGCGCCTTGCTCTATACCGCACTGGCCGTCTTCGCAAACCCCGGCCTTGCCCAGACGCTCACCTCCGAGCAGCGGGACGAGATTTCGGCACTGCGGGCGGGCGACATGCGCAAACTGGTGATCCATGAGGAGCCGGTGGCGGTGGGCGCGGCCGAGTTCACCGATTTCGACGGCGAGAGCCATGTGATCACTGACTGGAACGGTCGGGTGCGACTGGTGAACTTCTGGGCCACGTGGTGCGCGCCCTGCCGCACCGAGAAGCCTTCGCTCGACCAGCTCGAGGCGGAGCTTTCGGGGCCGGATTTCGAAGTGATCGCCATCGCGACCGGGCGCAACGCGCCGCAGGCTATCCACGAGTTCAACGACGAGGTCGGGATCGTGGCGCTGACGACCTATCTCGACCCCAAGAGCAAGCTCGCGGGCGAGATGCGGGTGCCGGGTCTGCCGGTCACGGTCCTGGTCAATCGCGAAGGCATGGAGATCGGTCGGCTCATGGGCGGGGCGGACTGGACCAGCGAGAGCGCGCGGGCGATCATCGGATATCTCACGGATCTGCCGACGAGCTGAGGCCTTCCCTGCTTCAGGCGGGGGAATGGTGGCAGCGGTTGGGTTTCACATCTACCAGTGGCGTGCCGTCGCGGCAATCGAGGCCGCGAACGATAAGCGCGGGGCCCTCGACCCGCACCAGATCCACGCGTGAGAGACCGATCGGATTGGGCCGCACCGGGGAGCGAAGCGCGAAGGTTCCCCTCGGTTCGCCGTTTCTGCGGGGCGACTGGAGGACAAGATCGCGGCGGGCATCATCGAGCCAGTAGAGGATGTCGAGCCGCTCGTGCTTCTCAATGCCGAGAAGAGCCGGAACCCAGGGCGCGAAGACTTCGATACGGCACTCCGGGCCGTCCGGACTGCCCTGGCGCGGGCAGTCCTCGCGGCGGGCCCATGGCGTACGGATGCGGCCGATGAAATGGAGGGTGGCGTCCTCGCCGCCCGGCAGCGCTACGGCCAGTTCGCCGGGGCGGATCTCGTCGCGCCCGCTCAACCGCTTCAGTCCTCGAGCTTCCGGGCTTCATCCACCAGCATGACCGGAATGCCGTTGTGAATGGGATAGGCGAGGTTGGCTGCCTTCGAGACCAGTTCGTTGCGCTTCGGGTCGAAGGTCAGCGGTCCGCGCGTCACCGGACAGACCAGGACTTCCAGCAGTTTGCGGTCAATCTGGGCCGGCCGGCTGTCCGGTTTTTCCTCGATCGTGGTGTTGGCGGGCTCCTCAGGCGTCATTGCACCGTGCCTTCATCATTGCCGCCGCAGAGGGCGAACTCCATGAGTGTGACCAGCGTCTCGCGGCGGTTGGTCAGGGTCGGGGCTTCGAGCAGTGCCTGCTTTTCCTCCGGATCGAAGGGGCAGAGGATGGAGAGCGAGTTGACGAGCAGTTCCTCGTCGGCCTCCTTCATGCTGTCCCAGTCGGAGGAAAGCTGCGCGGTGTCGAAATAACGGGCGAGCACCTTGAGAAAGGCCGTGCGGTCGAAGCTCTCGTCCACTTCCTCGCGACCGAGATCGCGCTCGAAGGGCGACCAGGACACGCGGGCGCGGAGATAGGGCGAGAACCCGTCCTCCTGTTGAAGTATCCGGAAGCGGCTGATTCCCTGAAGCGTGACGAGGTAGCGGCCGTCCTCGGTTTCCTGCATCGCCGTGACGCGGCCGGCGCAGCCGATCTGGTGCAGGCGATCCTGCTCCCGATCTTCCGGGCCCGGCACGGGCTGGACCATGCCGATCAGGCGGTGCTGAGTCTTGAAGGTGTCCTCGAGCATGGCGAGGTAGCGCGGCTCGAAGATGTTGAGCGGGAGCCGGGCACGCGGCAGAAGCAACGCGCCGGGCAGCGGAAATACCGGAATGGTCTCCGGCAGGTCGGCAAGGCTGAATTTCTGGACCATGATCCTGCCCCGACCGGGTCAGGCGAAGATCATGGAGGAAAGACGCCGACGGCCCTTCTGGCCGACTTCGCTCTTCGGACCCAGCGAATCGAAGATCTTGAAGAGCTGTTCCTTGGCGGCGGCATCATTCCATTCGCGGTCGCGGCGGAAGAGTTCGAGAAGCGCGTCGATGGCTCCCTCGTGATCCGACTTCGCGACAAGCGCCAGGGCGAGGTCGAACCGGGCCTGGTGGTCGTTCGGGTCGGCCTCGAGTGCCTGACGCAGGGCGTCCTCTTCGTTCGCGGCACCGGCGCTGGCCTCGGCGAGTTCGATCTGTGCCCTGACGCCGGTGATGGCCGGATCATTGGCCTTGTCGGCCGGTGCGAGGTCGAGCACCTCGCGGGCTTTCTGGAGGTCGCCTGCCGCGATGTAGGACCGCGCCAGCCCGGAAAGAGCGGCAACATTGCCCTGATCCTCGCCGAGAATGGCGGCGAAGGTCTGCACAGCATCGACGATTGCGCCCTCGGCCAGCATTTCCTCGGCGGCGGCAATGGCCTCTTCGAGCCCGGCGTTTCCGCCGCTTGCGTCAATCAGCCTGTCGATGAAAGCCTTGATCTGCGAGGGCTGCTGCGCGCCCATGAAACCATCAACGGGCTGACCGTTCACGAAAGCGAAGACCGCCGGGATCGACTGTACCTGAAGCTGGGCCGCGATGCGCTGGTTCTGGTCCACATCGACCTTCACGAGCTTGACCTTGCCTTTGGCCTCGAGGACCGCCTGTTCGAGGACGGGGCCGAGCGTCTTGCAGGGGCCGCACCAGGTTGCCCAGAAATCGACGATCACCGGGACTTCGCGTGAAGCCTCGATCACATCGGACATGAAGGTTGCTTCCGAACCGTCCTTGATCAGATCGGCGTTTTTTGGGGCTTTGAGATTCAGTTCCATGGGGCTCCCTTTTCGCGTCCGATATCGGCAGATGCCTGCGCCGGTCAGCTATTCCCGCGATTTTAGGTGGTGTAGCGCCGGTAGGGCGTCAAGCGCAATGCGTGAATCGGACCCGAGAACGGCAGTTGGAGGAGGGGAAATTGCGAACCTTGCCGGACGCCGGGGGCAGGTGATTGCCTCATCTGCTCGCCTCGAATTCGGCAAGAAGGGCCTCGTGGCGCGCCAGAAAGTCGCGTTTTGCTTCCGATGGTGGCCGGAGTTGCAACGTCAGGACCTCTTCGCTTGCGGCCTTCGGCACGCCGAAGAGGCGGTCGGCCTCGCCTTCGGAAAACCCGGCGATCCGGGTGGCCTCGAGCCAGGCGGAGGTCTTGTCGGCCTGCTTGATCTGGGATTTCACGTTTCTCGGAAGGGTCGCGGGCAGGCCAAAGCGCAGGTGGACGGCCGCGGAAAGCCTCGCGTCGAGCGTGGCATAGTTCGCGCCGATGGCCGATTTCACCGGAGAGATCATGTCCCCGATGACGTATTCGGGTGCGTCATGAAGAAGGGCGGCCAGTTTCCAGCAGGCCGTGGCTCTCGGGTTGAGAGCCGAAAAGATCCGTTCGACGAGAAGCGAATGCTCGGCGACCGAATAGGGGTATTCGCCCAAGGTCTGGCCGTTCCAGCGCGCCACGAAGGCAAGCCCGTGCGCAATGTCCTCGATCTCGATATCAAGCGGCGACGGTTCGAGGAGATCCAGCCTGCGCCCCGAAAGCATCCGTTGCCAGGCCCGTGCCTTTCCCATTTCCGCCACTCCTGTCCAAATTCCGCGTCTAGAGGACCGACCATTCGTCTTCGAACCGGTCCAGGTATTTCGTGAAGCTGCCCGCCGCGACGACATGCCGGTAGAGGAGGCTTCTGAGGTAGGCCCGGTTCTGATGCGGTCGCAGCCCGTCGGGGCCGATCTGCGGCGCATCCGGAAAATGCGCGGCAAAGAAAGCGCGATAGGCGCGGCGGAACTTCAGCGGCAGCGCGCCGCTTGCGTGTTTCCAAGGCTTTTTCGCGCCGATGAAATGGATGATTCGCGCTCCCTCCAGTGCTTCGAAGAGCATGGTGGCGCGGGTATACTGCCAGTTCCAGACCGGGTGCAGTTCGGCCCAGTCGCCCTGCAGGACGCAGTTGAGGAGGTTCTGGTCGTGGCCGATCATCCGGCCATCATGTGCCTGGGCAAAATCGAGGCAGCGCTGCAGGACGCCGCCCGCGTTGAAGCCCGCGACGTCAATCAGCAGCAGGCCGCTGTTGAAATAGCGCGCCGTTGGCAGGCCGAGCCTGCGAAACTGTTCGGGCCGGCGGTTCGGCGTGCGCCATTGAGTGTTGTCGCGCACGGCGGCGACGGCCTTGCCGCCGAGGTCGAGGTCCATCAGGCGGGAGAAGCCGCCGCGCTCCACGAACACGTCCGAATCAAGATAGAGGAGACGCCGATAGTCCGCTGCGAAAGTGCCCGGCAGGGCAAGCCGGAGATAGGCGGCCTCCGTGCGGCGGGCATCGAGATTGAGGCCGGTGAACATGCCCTCGGCACCGATCCGGCAGTAGCGGAACCCGTGGCGCGCGAGACTTTCGACGGGGGTGAGGTCCTCTCCCATGGCGCAGAGGCAGATGTCGAAATCGCGATCCGGGTGAAGGCGGGCGATCTGTTCGGCGGCAAAGAGCGCGAACGGGGCGTAGTTCGAATCACAGGCGAAGACGACAGCCTTGTTGTGCTGTGCGGGGCCGGAGGCTGACAGGCTTGGGGTCATGATCGGTCGGATCCCGGGGCATTGGCATCCCTCTCACCTGCTAATGAACCGGGCGGCGGTTGTCGAGGTAGGCGGGGGCTGCTACTTGCCCACGGGAGAAGAACGGAAATCGGGAAACGGAGCGTTTCATGAGCCAGGACTACATCGTCAAGGATATCTCTCTGGCCGATTTCGGCCGCAAGGAGCTCGATATTGCAGAAACGGAGATGCCGGGGCTGATGGCGCTCCGCGCGGAATTCGGGGAAATGAGGCCTCTGAAGGGCGCACGCATCGCCGGATCGCTGCACATGACGATCCAGACGGCCGTGCTGATCGAGACGCTGAAGGCACTTGGCGCGGACATTCGCTGGGCGTCCTGCAACATCTTCTCCACCCAGGATCACGCGGCGGCCGCGATTGCCGCCTCCGGCATTCCGGTTTTCGCAGTCAAGGGCGAGACCCTCGAGGAATACTGGTCCTACACGGACAAGATCTTCCAGTTCCCCGATGGCGCCAACATGATCCTCGACGATGGCGGGGATGCGACGATGTATATCCTCACCGGTGCGCGGGTGGAGGAAGGCGAGACGGATCTGATCGAGAATCCGGGCTCCGAGGAGGAGATCTACTTCTTCGCCCAGATCAAGAAGCGCATGGCGGAGAGCCCGGGCTGGTTCACCGAGCAGCGCAGCAAGATTCGCGGTGTGTCGGAGGAGACGACTACCGGTGTGCATCGTCTCTATCACCTGATGGAAAAGGGTCTGCTGCCCTTCCCGGCCATCAACGTGAACGACAGCGTGACCAAGTCGAAATTCGACAATAAGTATGGCTGCAAGGAATCGCTCGTCGACGGCATCCGCCGTGCGACCGACACGATGATGGCAGGCAAGACCGCGGTTGTGCTGGGCTATGGCGATGTCGGCAAGGGGTCAGCCGCCTCGCTTCGCGGTGCCGGTGCGCGCGTGCAGGTAACGGAGGTCGATCCGATCTGCGCGCTGCAGGCGGCGATGGACGGTTTCGAGGTCGTGACGATGGAAGACGCCGCCCCGAAGGCGGACATCTTCATCACCACCACCGGCAACAAGGACGTGATCACCATCGACCACATGCGCAGCATGAAGGACATGGCGATCGTCGGAAACATCGGTCACTTCGACAACGAGATCCAGGTGGCCGCGCTCAAGAACCACAAGTGGACGAACATCAAGGACCAGGTGGACATGATCACCTTCGGGGACGGCACCCGGATGATCCTGCTCTCCGAGGGGCGTCTGCTGAACCTCGGCAACGCCACTGGCCACCCGTCCTTCGTCATGTCGGCGAGCTTCACCAACCAGACCCTGGCGCAGATCGAGCTCTTCACCAAGGGCGATCAATACGAGAACAAGGTCTATGTCCTGCCGAAGCATCTCGACGAGAAGGTCGCGCGGCTGCATCTCGAGAAGATCGGCGTGAAGCTCTCCAAGCTTTCGGACGAACAGGCAGCCTATATCGGCGTGAAATCCGAAGGCCCGTTCAAGCCCGAGCACTACCGCTACTGATCACGGCGGCGCCGGTGGCTTCGGTCAACCGCCGGCGCGCGCCTCGCTTGGCGGGCTCTGGCGGATGAGGGCTTCGAGGTCCGTTTTTTCGAGCGGACCGGACCAGTGGTAGCCTTGGCCCGAATGTACGCCGAGCGCGCGCAGGGCCGCGGCTTGCTCGCCGGTCTCGACGCCTTCCGCGACCACATGCAGATCCATGACATTCGCGATCTCGACCGCTGCGGCGATCACGGCGCGATCCGCCTGGCTCACCAGCATTCCCCGGATGAAGCCCCTGTCGACCTTGATTTCGCGCACCGGCATCTTGAGCAGGTAGGAAAGCGAAGCGAATCCGGTACCAAAATCATCGAGTGACAGCTCGAAGCCACGCTCGTTGAGCATATCGAGCAGCATCGGGGTGCCATCCGTTCCGCGACCGACGATGGCCCCTTCGGTAATCTCGAGAATCAGATCGTCGGGGCTGATATGCTCCGACGCGAAGATGTCGATGCAACCCAGCAGTTCGTTGGGCGACCTGAGATCGAGCGGGTGAAGGTTCATCGCGATCTTTCCAAACGTGATGCCCCGACGTTGCCAATCCTCAAGATCGGCCGCGATACGGGCTGCAATGCTGCGTGTCATGCCTGCGATCAGCCCGCGCTCCGCGGCGATGGAGAGGAATTCGGCGGGGTCCATGGGCCCGTCGGTCGGGTGTGTCCACCGCACCAAGGCCTCCGCCCCCACGATCTGGCCGCTCGCGAGGTCCACCTTCGGCTGGTAGACCATGTGCAGCTGATCCCTGTCCATTGCGGCTCTAAGCTCGGTTTCGATCCAGTTCCGCCGCTCGATCTCCAGCTGGATCGATTCGTCGAAGAGGACAAAACAGCCCCGGCCGGATTCCTTGGCGCGGTTCAGCGAGATGTCGGCATACATCAACAGTTCGTGGCTATCCCTCGCATCGAAGGGGTAGCGCGCGCCACCGATCGAGGTGCCGGGATAGACCTCGTGCTTTCCGATCAGGGCAGGACGATTGACCGCCGTAACCAGTCGCAGTGCCAGCCTGGTCAGCTCATCAGGATCGCAGGTGGATCTCACGATGATCGCGAATTCGTCTCCACCCAGCCGGGCAAGCGTGTCCCGACTGTCGATTTCTACGCTGAGACGCTCGGCCACCACGGCAAGGAGCCGATCCCCGGCATGGTGGCCGAGCGTATCGTTGATGTTCTTGAAACGATCCAGGTCGAGCATGAGCAGGGTGATCCCCGGAAGCTGCTGCCCGACGGCCGCCATGGTTTCATCAAGCGCCTGCGCGAAACCCTTGCGATTGAAGAGGTCAGTATTGATGTCATAGAAGGCGAGCTTCGAAATCGTTTCGTAGGCGGTCTCAAGCTCGACGACCGTGCGCTTGCTGTCATTGACCGACTGATCTCGTTGCCGCGCTACCTCCGCAGCCTTTCCGGCGGCTCTGAACAGGGCATAGGTGTAGATCGTGGATGCGAGAACCAGTGGCCAGTAGTGGTAGGGATCGACAATCAGGCAGGTTGCCAGAAGCGGTCCCATGATCGTCAGCAGGAAGGTCGAGCAGGCGGCCGTGGCGCGATGAAGGATGAAGGTCGCCCCGGCCATCGTGCCCGAGCAGATCACGAGGCCCATGATCTGATCGAAAGGCGTGCCGAAGCCCATCACTGCGACAGCGAGAATCGACCAGGGCAGCGCCATCACGAAGGAGAAGATTCTCAGAAGCCGTGCTGTCCTGAGAGATACCTGCGGCTTGCTGCTCGGTTTTGCGCTTCCGGATCGGTAGGCGATGTAGACATTCGTCATGAGGCACAGGACGAGCCAGGAAATCAGGAACCCCTGTTCGAGGCTGGACCAGCCGGCGGCAGCAAAGAGTATGGCATTGGCGGAGGTAATCAGGGCCGAGATCCGGGAATCCGCGGCGACGCTCGCGACGTCCTGCGGGCTGGGATGTGCCCGCAGGCTCGCAAAGAGCCGGTGCCAGATTGGAATCCGTCGTTCCATCGATAGAGTCGTCCGCGCAAACATGTATGCCATGGGGTGTGATAGAGCACGCAGACAAACAATTCGTTCAGAGAGGCGTTATACTTACCCCAATTTTATTTACATACGCTATTGTGCAAAATTTATACTATGTTAATATGTGTAGTTAACAAGTTGTGTTTGCATTGTATTGCAGTTTAACAAATTGCGACGGAGATGTTCGTTGACTGTTCCGCGTTTTCTGGCATAGTGGCACCCATCGATGGCTTGGGCAGAACAGCCCCCTTTATACACCATCGACTTCCCGACAAGCACGGATGCAAGAGTTTGCCCCAACGGTCTTCGGACTGAAGGGATGTGCGGACGGGCAGTTTTCAACCAGGAACGAGCGGTGCGATCTCACGGGTGTGGGGTCCGTCTGAGGTCGCGTGCCTTCCGGTAGAACTGCCAACTTGGGGGTATGGTCCGCACGAAGTCGTCGGGGGAGTTCTTTGAGGGGAGAACTCCCCCGACGCGTATCCGGCGCCCCGAACAGGCGAGCGCGTGACGTCAATCAGACGAGAGAAAGCCCCACGTCGATGTTGTTCCGGGTGGCATTCGAATAGGGGCAGACCTGGTGGGCATCATCGACGAGCTTCTGTGCCCGGTCCTTTTCCAGCCCCGGAAGCTCGATTTCCAGGTCGATCGTCAGGCCGAATCCGCCTTCCGAGCGCGGGCCGATCCCCACATGCGCGGTGACGGTGGTCTCTGCGGGAACCGAAACGTCCTTCTGCTGGGCGGCCACGGCCTTCATTGCGCCGAGAAAGCAGGCTGCATAGCCGGTCGCGAAAAGCTGCTCGGGATTCACGCCATCGCCCGAACCGCCCATTTCCTTCGGTGTCGCGAGTTTCACGTCCACCGCGCCGTCGAGCGTTCCGGAGCGGCCGTCGCGGCCGCCGGTGGCTTTGGCGCTGGTCTTGTATTTTACGTCTACAGGCATGGTCTCGCTCCTCTTTCCTTATACTGACGGGGCTGCCCTGACACTTCGCGGGGCTGCGCCCTGCGCGCCATTCCCGACGCGCGTTCTCATCACATAGGTTCGATTGCGCGCGGTTCACCCCCGGTGCCATGGAACTCCAAGCGCCAAGCTGCGTTTCCAACTGGTGATCGGGGGGCAAGTTTCACCCAAGCCTTGCGTCCTGGCCGGGGCCTGACGCTATAAGGTTCCCGACTCGGAGCAGACTCGCATCCATGATGCGGCAACAGGCGGAAGGAACCAGCCCATGAGTGTCGGATTGATTGCGTTGCTCGATGACGTGGCCGGGCTTGCGAAGGTCGCTGCAGCCTCGATCGACGATGTGATCGGTCATGCGGCGAAGGCGGGGACGAAATCGGCGGGCGTGGTGATCGACGATGCAGCCGTCACGCCGCGCTATGTCACCGGTTTCGCGGCCGAGCGGGAACTGCCGATCGTGGCAAAGATCGCGCGCGGCTCCCTGCGCAACAAGCTCCTGTTTCTTCTGCCTGTTGCGCTTCTGCTTGCGGTGGTCGCGCCCTGGATCATCACGCCGCTCCTGATGCTCGGCGGGTGCTACCTGGCTTATGAGGGGGCCGAGAAGGTCTTTGAGACGTTTTTTCCTCATGACGCCCACGCCCATGAGGAAAAGGTGGCGAACGCCACGACCGATGCCGCGAGCCTCGAAGATCAGAAGGTCTCGAGCGCGATTCGCACCGATTTCATCCTTTCTGCCGAGATCATGGCCATTGCGCTGGCCGAAATGCCGGATGCGGGTTTCATGGTTCGCGCGTTTTCGCTGGCGCTTGTGGGTATCTTCATCACCTTCATCGTCTATGGCGGCGTTGCGGTGATCGTAAAGGCAGATGACGTTGGTCTCGCCATGGCGCAGCGTGAAGGCGATGGCATCTTCGCTCGGCTTACGCGGGCAATCGGGCGCGGGCTTGTCCGGGGAATGCCGGGTTTTCTGAAGGCTCTGGCCGTCGTGGGCACCGCCGCGATGATCTGGGTCGGTGGCGGGATCATCCTGCACGGACTGGAGGTCTTCGGTTTTGGTGGCCCTGCCCATTTCGTGCATCATCTGGCCGAGGTCGTCGGCCACGCGGTGCCCGGTGCAATCGGCGGTTTCATCGGCTGGCTTGTCGGTGCAACGGGTGCCGGGATCGTTGGCCTTGCGCTTGGCTTCGTGCTGATCCCCATCGTCTCGAAGGTAATCGCACCGCTTGCGGGGATGTTCCGCAAGCGGGCCTGACGGTGCGCCCTACTTCTTGCGGGTTTCGAGCAGGCGGCGGGCAATGACCTGTGCCTGGATTTCCGCGGCACCCTCGAAGATGTTGAGGATGCGGGCGTCGCAGAGCACGCGGCTCACCGGGTATTCCAGCGCGAAACCGTTGCCGCCGTGGATCTGGAGCGCATTGTCAGCGCAAGCCCAGGCGATACGTGCGCCGAGGAGCTTCGCCATGCCTGCCTCGAGATCGCAGCGACGGTCCTCGTCCTTCTCGCGGGCCGAGAAGTAGGTCAGCTGGCGTGCAACCATGATCTCCACCGCCATCATGGCAAGCTTGGAATAGACGCGAGGGAAATTGATGAGCGCCTTGCCGAACTGCTTGCGCTCCTGCGCATAGCGCATTCCGAGCTCCATGGCGGACTGGGCCACGCCGATCGCACGAGCAGCCGTCTGGATGCGGGCGCTTTCGAAGGTCTGCATGAGCTGCTTGAAGCCCTGGCCCTCGACGCCGCCAAGCAGGTTCGCGGCCGGCACCTTGAAGCCGTCGAAGCCGAGCTCGTATTCCTTCATGCCACGATAGCCCAGCACCTCGATCTCGCCCCCGGTCATGCCCTCGGCCGGGAAGGGGGTCTCGTCGGTTCCGCGCGGCTTTGGTGCGAGGAACATCGAGAGGCCGGAGTAGTTGTCGGTCGTGGGGTCGGTGCGGACGAGAAGGGTCATCACATCGGCGCGGGCGGCATGGGTGATCCATGTCTTGTTGCCGGTGACGACGTAATCCTCGCCTTCCTTCCTGGCGCGGGTGCGCAGGCTGCCGAGGTCGGAACCGGTATTGGGCTCGGTGAAGACTGCCGTAGGGAGGATCTCGGCCGAGGCGATCTTGGGCAGCCACTCGTGCTTCTGCTCCTCGGTGCCGCCGCAGAGGATCAGTTCGGCCGCGATCTCCGAGCGGGTGCCCAGCGAGCCCACGCCGATATAACCGCGCGAAAGCTCTTCCGAGACCACGCACATGGAGGTCTTGGACATTCCGAAGCCGCCGTATTCCTCGGGAATGGTAAGGCCGAAGACGCCGAGTTCGCCCATCTCCTCGAGCACTTCCATCGGGATCAGGTCATCCTTGAGGTGCCATTCGTGGGCATAAGGCACCACCTTGTCGTCCGCAAAGCGGCGGAACTGGTCCCGGATCATCTCGTATTCTTCGTCAAGACCGGTGGCGCCGAAGCTGGCGGCCCCGTCCTGCTGGATCATCAGATCAACCAGTCGCTTGCGCGCGGCGTCGGTGTTGCCACCTTCCGTGAGCGCGACAACCGCAGGCTGCATGAGGATCTTCTGGTCTTCCTGGGTAAGACCGACGGCCTGGGGGCGGGCGATCTCGCCCTGGGACATCGGGATGCCGCCGTAGAGCTGCCAGAGATACTCGCCGAACGCGATCTGGAGGATCAGGCTCTCCATTTCGCCCAGCTTGTCTTCCGCATCGAGCTTCTTCGCCCAGCCGAGCATTTCCTTGAGGCTTTCGACATAGGTCGCGATCCAGGCGAGCGCGTGCGCCGCGGACTGGTCGGCTTCAAGCGCCTTGTTGGAGATCCGACCATCTTCGGAGGACAGCCGGTTGCCGAGCTTGCTTTGCGCCACGGAGAGCAGGGCGGCGGCGGCCTCCGCGGCCTCCTCGCATCTCGGCAGGAGATCCGCCATGAGCGGCGCTTCGGTCGGCAGGGTTCGGGCAGCCTGGTTCATTTACACGATGCCTTTCGGTTGGGCGATGACGCATGTGCTGCACCGCCGAATCGTATTTTGCAGTTGCGCTGAGGCTAGTCTTTCATGCCTCAATGTCAATTCTTGCGCAAGAATGCAATACGATGGTCGCACATTGAGTAAGATTATTAGCTTATCGTTTCCGGCTCGCCAAAGTTCTGGTTGCGCTGTAGGGACGACACCCGGTGGGCCGAGACCATGGCCCGAACGGGGGAGCCATGCTCGGTCTTGACGGATTTCTAGAGGCTTTCGGGGTGACGGCGCTCATCGGAGCGGCCTTTTCGCTTGGGGCGGGTGGGTTTACCAAAGGCGTGGTCGGCTTCGCCTTGCCGCTCGTTGCCCTGAGCGCAATGGCATCCTTTCTGCCATATGAGACGGCCCTCGCGCTGCTGATACTGCCAACGCTGGTTTCCAACGTCCTTCAGGCGCTACGCAATGGCCTGGACGCCGCGATGACGAGTCTCAGGCGCTATTGGCGGCTCGTGCTCTTCACGTGCATCATGATCGCGGTATCTGCACAGCTCGTCGTGGCACTTCCGGATGCATTCTTTTTTGCATTGCTCGGGATCACCATCACTCTCTTCGGCCTGTCGCAGTCCTTTGGCTGGCAACCGAGATTGCCGGATCACCACCTGGAGCGGGTGGAAACCGGTGTGGGTCTCGTGGCGGGTTTCTTCGGCGGTATTTCGGGCGTCTGGGGCCCGCCGGTAGTGATGTATCTCATCGCGCGACACATCCCCAAGGCCGAAATGGTGCGCGTGCAGGCGCTGGTCTACGGAGTTGGGTCAGTCATCCTGACGCTGGCCCACAGTAAGTCCGGCGTGCTCAACAACGTGACGCTGCCTGTATCGTTCTGGCTCATCCTGCCGACGATGGCGGCGATGTTCCTGGGCTACAAGGTGCAGGACCGGCTCGACCAGGCGGTCTTCCGGAAGGTAACGCTCTGGGTGCTGGTGGCGGCGGGGCTCAACCTGCTGCGCCGAGCGGCCTTCGGGTAGCTTCGGCATGAAAGCCACCCGTCTAGAAGGACGGGTGGTTTCCGGTCTTGTTCCTGTTCGGATCAGGCGGCCTTGATCGCAGCCGCCATCACGTCATCGCCGACGAAGGGCTCATACTGTGCGAAGTTCTCGGAGAACATCGCCACGAGCTTCGCGGCCTGGGCGTCGTAGGCTGCCGGATCGGCCCAGGTGCTGCGCGGGTTGAGCAGCGCCGCATCGACGTCATGGGCCGAGACGGGCACTTCAAAGCCGAAATTCGGATCCACGCGGAACTGTGCGTTCGCCAGGGAGCCGTCGAGGGCCGCGGTGAGCAATGCGCGGGTCGCCTTGATCGGCATCCGCTTGCCTTCGCCATAGGCACCGCCCGACCAGCCGGTGTTGACCAGCCAGCAGGTTGCGCCGTGTTTGGCGATCTTGTCCCGCAGCATCGCGCCGTAGGCTTCCGGGCGGCGGGGCATGAAGGGAGCGCCGAAGCAGGTCGAGAAGGTCGGCTGAGGTTCGGTGACGCCGCGCTCGGTGCCGGCCACCTTGGAAGTGAAGCCCGACAGGAAGTGATACATCGCTTGACCGGGTGTCAGCTTCGCAATCGGCGGAAGAACCCCGAACGCGTCGCAGGTCAGCATGATGATGTTCTTCGGGATGCCGCCGCGCGCCGTCTCGGAAGCGTTCGAGATGGCTTCCAGCGGGTACGCGCAGCGCATGTTCGCGGTGAGGCTGTCATCCTCGAAGTCGAGCTCCTTGGTGTATTCGTCATACACCATGTTCTCGATCACCGTGCCGAAACGGGTGGTGGTGCCATAGATCTCCGGCTCGGCTTCGGCCGAGAGATTGATGGTTTTGGCATAGCAGCCGCCTTCGAAATTGAAGGTTCCGGTCTCGGACCATCCATGCTCGTCGTCGCCGATCAGAACACGGTTGGGATCGGCGGAAAGCGTGGTCTTGCCGGTGCCGGACAGGCCGAAGAAGACCGCCACGTCATCCGGGTTGCCAGGTGCGTGGTTGGCCGAGCAGTGCATCGGCATCACGTCCTGGTCGGGCATGAGGTAGTTCATGATCGAGAAGACGGACTTCTTGTTCTCGCCGGCATATTCCGAGCCACCGATCAGAACGAGCTTCTGCTCGAACGAGATGGCGATCACGGTTTCGGTGCGGCAGCCGTGGCGTTCGGGATCGGCCTTGAAGCTCGGGCAGTTGAGCACGGTGAACTCGGGCAGGAAGGTCGCGAGTTCGGATGCGTCGGGCCGGCGCAGCAGGTGGCGGATGAAGAGATTGTGCCAGGCAAGCTCGGTGACCATCCGCACGTTCAGGCGATGATCCGCGTCGGCGCCGGCGTAGAGATCCTGGACGAAAAGCTCGTTGCCCTTGATATGTTCGAGCATGTCAGCCTTCAGGATGGCGAACTTGTCGGCCGCCATCGGCTTGTTGTTTTCCCACCAGATCGTGTCTTCGACGGAAGCTTCGCGCACAACGAACTTGTCCTGCGGTGAGCGGCCGGTATGCTTGCCCGTGCTGACCAGGATTGTCCCGCCTTGACCAAGCTCACCCTCGCCGCGCTTGATCGATTCCTGGATGATCGCGGGTTCGAGGAGATTGTAGTGAACCTTCGCAACTCCGGTGAAGCCTTGCGCCTCCAGCGTCATGTCCGGATTGACCGTCGTGGTTGCCATGTGTCTCCCAACTCCTGACTTTGTTCTGCGTGCGCCACAGACAGGTTCCCCCCTCGTTTGCGGCCCCACGTCTCGCACCTGCGAGATGGTGTTATCGTGAAGGATCTATAACATGGACGCAGTGAGTTTGCTTCGCTGCAAACAGCCAAATCGCGCCGGACCCCAAAAAAACGTCGTTAATGTGTTGGATTGTGTTGATTTTGGCTTTCGTTTGCGTTCACGGCCAAGAAAAATGAAAGGGTGTCCTGCATAAATGTCGTGGGGTGCTTTTCGAGAGGGGGAGGGCGAGGCGTGATCCTGCATGCCAGTGCAGTGTCCATGGAGGGGCGCGGTCTGCTCGTTCTGGGGAAGTCCGGGGCGGGAAAGTCCGGCCTTGCGCTGCGTCTCATGGCGCTCGGTGCGCGGCTTGTCTCGGATGACCGTGTCATTCTGGAGGCTCGTGCGGACGGCGTGCTCATGGCAACCGCGCCTGGCCAGATCGCCGGTCTGATCGAAGCGCGTGGCGTCGGGTTGCTCCAGGTGGACCCGGTGTCCTCGGCGCGGATCGTCCTGGCGGTCGATCTCGATACGCGGCCTGAGGCACGACTGCCACAGGACCGCTGCATCACCATCATGGGATGTGAACTTGAGTTGATTTCCGGACGGGACGTTCCAAATATGGATGCAATTCTGGCAATCTTGCTCCAAGAGGGCAGAAAGGTGGCTACTTGACGTCAGAAGTACTGCGCAAAGGGCAGGTGTAATTTGTCCGGAAGCGATCCCGGTCGGAAGAATGAAATCGTGGTGGTTACGGGACCGGCAGGTTCCGGCCGTTCGACGGCTATCGGTGCGCTTGAGGATCTCGGGTTTGAGGCGATCGACAACATGCCGATCTCTCTCATGCCCCGGCTCTTCGCGGGTCCGCCGCTGGGTCGGCCCGTTGTCGTGGGAATTGATCCGCGCAACCGGGACTTCGCCGTCGACCGGCTGATGGACACGATCGAACGGGTGGAGCGTGAGGCGGACGTGAAATCCGTCCTGACCTATCTCGAGTGCGATGCCAGCACCCTCATCAGACGCTACAACGAAACACGCAGAAGACATCCGCTGAGCCCAAGCGAGTCGCCCCGTGTGGGAATCGAACGTGAGATAGGGTTACTCGCCCCGCTGAAGTCACGGGCGGATGTCCTGATCGATACGAGTGGCCTCACTCCGCATGATCTCCGGGCCGAAATGGGGCGTCTTTTCGGTTCCGGTGCCAAGACCGGGGAGCTGGTGGTGGGGCTCGAATCCTTTTCCTACAAGAGGGGAACCCCCCGCGGGATCGACATGGTGATCGACGTTCGCTTTCTGCGAAATCCGCATTGGGATCCCGAGCTTCGACCTCAGGATGGGCGCTGCGAGGCGGTGCAGAACTTCGTCAAGGCGGACCCGAGTTTTAACCCTTTCTACGAGAAGCTGCTGGACCTTCTTCGGTTTCTCTTGCCAGCCTACCGTATGGAAGGCAAAAGTTACTTCAGTCTCGGCCTCGGCTGTACGGGCGGTCGACATCGCTCGGTTACATTGGTCGAGACACTTGCGAAAACGCTTGCGCGCGAGGGGTGGCAAGTGTCTACAAGACATAGAGACCTGGAGCGTGTGACGCCCGCGGCGCCAGGGATTGGAGTGAATCCGGCGTGATTGGGATCGTTATCGTCGCTCATGGTGGGCTTGCCAAGGAATACCTGGCGGCGATGGAACATGTGGTTGGCAGGCATCCGGGAACCGTCGCTGTCGCGATCGGACCCGATGATACCGCACGCACCAAGCAGAGTGAGATCGACGAAGCGGTAAGTGCCGTCGATACCGGTGACGGGGTGGTGGTGGTGACCGACATGTTCGGGGGTACGCCATCGAACCTCGCGGTGTCGGCCTGCAAACGAAAGAGCCATCGTGTGCTTTATGGTGTGAACATGCCGCTTCTCATCAAACTGGCGAAGGCGCGGAACCTCGAACTCGACGATGCGGTGGCTTGTGCCTTGACCGCGGGGCGAAAATACATCAACAGCCTTGACGGATTTGGAACGGACAATTCGCCCCTGGTGCTCTGACGCGCTGCTTGCGGGTGAAAGCTGCCCGCGAGGTGACCGAATGCAGTTCAGACTCGATATCGTCAATGACAAAGGGTTGCACGCGCGGGCATCTGCGAAATTCGTCGAGACGGTGGAGAGATTCGACGCGCGCGTGATGGTTCGCCGGGACGGAATGGAGGTTTCCGGCGATTCGATCATGGGCCTCATGATGCTTGCGGCATCCTACGGCACGCATGTCGAGGTAGAGACATCCGGCGCGGAGGCCGAAGAGGTTGCCGACGCGCTGAAGTCGCTGGTCGCGAACCGGTTCGGAGAGAAGTCCTGATCGCAGCGGGCAACAGGCGCGGGTTGTGAGCTCTCCCTTGCGCGGATAGGTCGAGGCATGACTGACAGCCAGAGCCCCAAGGGACGGCGAAAATCCTACCACCACGGCAATCTGCGCGCGGCGCTGATTGAGGCGGCCCTCGGACTGATCGAGGCAAAGGGGCCACTCGGTTTCACGCTGGCGGAAGCGGCGCGGCAGGCGGGTGTGAGCGCGGCGGCGCCCTATCGGCATTTTCGTGGACGTGATGAGTTGATCGAGGCGATTGCGCTACAGGGGTTCGGCATGTTCGCGGACCGGCTGGAGGCCTCGTTCAACGATGGGCGACCCTCGCTTCTTTCGGCTTTCGGCACAATGGGGCAATCCTATCTCGATTTTGCCCGCGAGAATCCCGGTTACTACATGGCGATGTTCGAAAGCGGCGTGTCGATCGCGGGCAATCCGGATCTGGCGCGCGAGTGCGACCGTGCGCTGGGGATCCTACGTGACGCCGCGGCGCGCCTCTCCGAGCATCTGCCGCCGGAGAAACGGCCTCCTGCGGGTATGATCGCCAATCACATCTGGGCCATGAGTCACGGGGTCGTCGAGCTATTCACCCGTGGGGCACCGGGCGCACGCGCGCCCTATTCGGCCGACGAGATGCTCGAAAGCGGTACGGCAATCTATCTCCGGGGGCTTGGTCTCATTCCCTGAGCCGATCATGGGGCCGAACGGAGTTTCAGGCGTCGAGAAGCCAGATCCCCGTCAGAACCCACGTAGCGAGAAAGAGGCTTTCCCCGGCAATCAGAGCCATTGCAGTTCCGCCGACACCACCGATGCTCTTGAGCGAGGTTTTCATTCCGACCGCTGCTATCGCCATGACGAGCGCCCAACCGGAGAGGTCGGTCATTCCGGTCGAAAGTGCCTGGGGTATGAGCCCGGCGGAGTTCAGACCCGCAAGGATGATGAATGCCGCGACGAAGCCCGGTATCAGAGGCGGGCGTTTCGCGCTGCTATCTCCTTCGTCGGTGAAACGGCCGCGAGCGACGATGGAAAGGGCGAGAACCACGGGTGCAAGCATCGCGACGCGGATGAGCTTGACGAGAGTCGCGACTTCGCCGGTGTCCTCCGAGACGCTGAAACCTGCACCGACAACCTGGGCGACATCATGGATGGTGCCGCCGAGGAACAGGCCGGTGGCGAGGGAATCGAGGCCGAATACCTCGGCGAGAATCGGGTAGAAGATCATCGCGAACGTGCCGAGCACGGTGACGGACAGCACGGTGAAGATCAGGGTCTGTTCGCTCTTTGCCCGGTCTGGCAGGGCGGCGGAAATCGCGAGGGCCGCCGACGCGCCGCAGATTGCCACCGAGCCGCCGGTCAACATCCCGAACCCCAGGCGCAGGCCGAGAAGGCGGGCGCCGCCCAGGCCGATGAGGATCGTGGCGACGACGCCGGAAATGATCAGGGCGATCAGTTCAATTCCAAGGCCCAGAAGCAGGTCGAGGCTGATCCGCGCACCGAGAAGCGCGACACCGAAGCGCAGAACCCAACGGGCCGTGAAATCGATCCCCTGCACGCAGCGTCCTTCCTCGGCCAAAAAATGAAAAGCGATACCAAGCAGCAAGGCCATGAGCATCGTCGGTGCGCCATAGTGTTCCGAGAGGAACCGTGCAGCGAGGGCAATGACTGCGGATACCAAGATGCCCGGAGCAAGATCGGCGCATTGAATCCGCAGGCGGGAGAGAAGATCGGCGGGCGCTTCGGACATGGTGCGTCTCCGCTTCGGGGACTTCGGGCAGGCGGGAAGGTTTGTCATGGAGGCGGTGACATCGCAAGTCGCCGGGTTCTCCGTTGCTGCAAAAAATCTGCCGGAGCCTATTGAAAGCTGGCAAGCGCCCGCCAATCTATGTTAATGTAAATAACATTTACATGGAAAGGACAGACTGATGGAAACGATCGCCCGCTGGCTTGCTCAAGGGCGCGACTGGCTCGACGAAAGAGGCAAGGCCGCCTGGATCGCCGCAATGGTGATCGGCTTTATTTTCTTCTGGCCGGTCGGCCTCGCACTTCTCTTCTACATGATCGGGAGCAAACGCATGGGATGCCATTCCTGGAAAAATCGCCGCCACCACAGCCGGGCCTATTCCGGAACCGGCAACAGCGCCTTCGATGCTTATCGCGAGGAAACGCTGAAACGGCTTGAGGAAGAGCGTGACGCCTTCGTGCAGTTTCTCGAAGAGTTGCGCTCCGCCAAGGATCGCGCCGAATTCGACCAGTTCATGGCGAGCCGAAAGGCAAAGGACGGGGAAGTGGTTGCCTGAATTCCAGGCTCTTCCCGGAAGGACGACCGCCCGCATCTTGCGCGGGCGGCGATCTCTTTCAGCGACCCCAGGTCATGCGCTGGAAGATAGTGTCGCGCTCGATCACGAGGTGCTTCAGCGCTGCGCCCACATGAAGGAGCAGAAGGCCGATCAGGGTGTAGGCCGCGATCTGGTGAAACTCCGCAGCTGCCTCCGCCACGCTCTTGACGCCGGGCACGAACGGGTCGGGCATGGCGAACCAGTCGAAGACCATGTTCTCGATCTTCAGCATTTCCTGGTTCGGTGAAGCGGATGACATGATCCAGCCCGAGAGCGGCAAGGCAAACATCAGCAGATAGAGCAGCTTGTGGGTGATCGATGACACCCATTCCTGCCAGGCCGGCGTTCCCGCAGGCATTTCGGGCGTTTTGCGGTTCGCGATGCGCCAGACAAGGCGCACCGAGGCCAGTGCGAAGGCGATGAACCCCCAGCTCTTGTGGACTTGGACAAGCTCGAACTGCCGGAACACATCCGAGACGAACTCGCTCATATAGATGCCCCAGCCCAACTGGAACAGGATCACGCCTGCGATCGCCCAGTGCAAAAGGCGGGCGATCCAGCCCCAGCTTTCATGTGTGTTCATGGTCTGCATGGCCCGCCCTCCTGTTTCGCGGCGCTTATTCTGCCGGGCCGATCAGCTCGACATTGATCGTCACGGGAATTTCCGTCGCGACCATCGGTGCTGCATAGTCAACGCCGAACAGGCTGCGGTCCACCACTCCGGTGATCGTGAAGCCGGCGTTGCGTTTTTCCGAATCGAACGGGTTTGCGTCGATCTTGTTGAGGACGGCCTCGAATGTGACCGGGTGCGTTTCTCCGTGGAGCGTCAGGTCACCGGTCAGCTCAGCCGTTGCGTCGCCGGTCACGGTGACGTCGGTGGAGACAAAGGTGATTTCCGGGAAGTTTTCGACGTCAAACATGTCGCCGCTCTTGATGTGCTCGTCGCGCGCTTCCCAGAACGTGTCGATACTGGCGGCGTCGATGGTGACGGAGGCTTCGGTCGCTCCGAGGTCCTCGGGGTCGAAAGTGACATCCGCCTCGAATTCGCGGAAGACACCCTTGATGTCTGCGAAGCCGAAATGTTCGACCGAGAACAGGATGTTCGAGTGGGAGGGGTCTACTTCCCATTCCTGTGCGAGGGCAGGGAGCGGCGTGAGGACGATTGCTGCGCCAAGGAGCGCCGAGCGAAGGGTCATTTTGATCTCCTGACAAGGTTGATCGGATTGTCTGTGCCCCATATCCTATGTTTCCCTTTCGAAAACCAGATAGTGTATTGGGAACATATTGTTTCCGATTTATTGATTTGGAAGGCCGGTGCTCAAGCTGGCCCGCGCGATGACATCACCAATCGGACCCGGACCGGAAGCATGGCCGGCACGTCAGGCAGTCCGCCGGTCGAGCCGAAGGCCGTGCGATCGATCTCACCCGTCACGTCGAAGCCCGCCACGAAGCGATCGGGATTGTCGGCAGCGGGGCCATAACGGATCACCCGCGCATCGAACTCTGCGGGGCGCGTATGCCCCCGCATGGTGATACGACCCGAAATTTCGGCAGCACTTCGGGAAATGGGTTTCAGCGTCTCGAGGTGAAAGGTGATCGTGGGATGTCTGGCCGCGGCAAGGTAATCCCGGCTCCTGACCAGTGCATCGACCGGCCCAAGCCCCGTCGAGGCGCTGCCAGTGGCGACATGTATGACGGCGCGTGCGCGTTCGGGGTGGCGCTCATCAAAAATGACTTCACCGCTTATGGCCGGAAAATCGACCGTTACCACGGTGTTGCGCCAGGCAACATCGACCGAGACACGGGTTTCGGGGTCGATCTGCCACTGTTCGGCCAGCGCCGTCGCTGGCAGGAAAAGGGCGAGAAACAGGCTGCACCAACGCATGGGTCGGACCTTCCATCACGGCTTCAACTGTTATCATAGTCGCCGTGCTGTCTGGTGCGGTTCAAAATCAGTTGCAGGAAATTCGAGGTCGGGGCCGTCCGGCCAAGGCTACGCCTCGACAGGCGAAGGGGCAAAACCGGTCAGGACCGCCCGAAACTCGCGGTCCGGACGGCTGAGGTGCAATTCATCAATTTGGATAAATCTCCAGCATGGTTCTCATGCCGGAGTGGATGTGGCTCAGCGGGTGGGGACGGGCTCGTCGCCGCGATAGTCGTAGAATCCGCGCTTGGATTTCCGACCGTGCCAACCGGCCTCGACGTATTTCACCAGAAGCGGGCAGGGGCGGTATTTCGTATCCGCCAGTCCCTCGTGCAACACGTTCATGATCGCGAGGCAGGTGTCGAGACCGATGAAATCAGCCAGTTCCAGCGGTCCCATGGGATGGTTCGCGCCGAGCTTCATCGAGACATCGATCGAGGAGACCGATCCCACACCTTCATAGAGCGCGTAGACCGCCTCGTTGATCATCGGGACCAGAATTCGGTTCACGATGAAGGCCGGGTAGTCCTCCGAACTGGCGGCGGATTTGCCGAGTTTGCCGACAACGCCATGGAGGGTTTCGTAGGTCTCAGCGTCGGTGGCGATCCCGCGGATGAGCTCGACCAGTTTCATGACCGGCACAGGATTCATGAAGTGGAATCCCATGAAGCGTTCGGGTCGGTCGGTTCCGGCGGCGAGGCGGGTGATGGAGATCGAAGATGTGTTCGAGGTGAGAATGGTCTTGTCCGCGAGATGCGGCGCGAGACTCTCGAAGATCTTCCTCTTGATCGCCTCGTTCTCCGTTGCGGACTCGATGACGAGATCGCAGGCTCCGATAGGCGCGAGATCAGTGCCCATCGTCAGCCGGCCAAGTGCCGCATCACGATCCTCTGCCGAGACCTTTCCGCGCGAAACCTGGCGATCGAGGTTCTTTTCGATCACTCCGCGGGCACGTTCCAGCGCCTCTTCGGAAATATCGGTCAGTCGAACGTCGTATCCCGCAACTGCGAAAACGTGGGCGATTCCGTTGCCCATCTGCCCAGCACCGATGATGCCAACCTCTTTGATTTCCATGGAAACTCGCCCCTACTCCGCCGCTCTATGCGAAACATATGGCCCGTCCCCGTCCAAAGCAACCGCATTGCATTTGCACCTGCGAAATCCACCCCCGGCATAGACAGGCACGTTAACCATCCCTAGCGTGGGTGTGTTGTTTCGAGGGAGTGTCGAATGGATGCAATAGTTGGGTTTCTCAACACGATTTTCTGGGGCTATATCCTGATCTACGGATTGCTCGCGGTGGGGGTCTACTTCACCGTATCGCTGGGTTTCATCCAGTTCAGGCATTTCGGTGAAATGATCCGAACCGTGATGAAGTCGCCGGAGACCGACGAGGCCGGTATCTCGCCTTTCCAGGCACTGACGGTCTCGCTGGCCTCGCGCGTGGGTACCGGCAATCTCGCGGGAGTTGCGGTCGCGCTTTCGCTCGGGGGGCCGGGTGCAATCTTCTGGATGTGGATGGTCGCCCTTGTGGGGATGGCGACGGCCTACGCAGAAAGTTCACTTGCGCAGCTCTACAAGACCCGTGGCGCGCATGGTCATTATCGAGGCGGTCCGGCGTTCTATATCTCCAAGGGGATGAACATGCCGTGGCTGGGCGCGGTGTTCTCCGTGTGCCTTATCATTTCGTTCGGCCTTGTCTTCAATGCGGTGCAGGCGAACTCGATCGCGACGGCCGTGGAAGGCGCTTTCGGCATTCCGCCCCTCGTCGTCGGTCTCGCGCTTGCAGCCCTGACGGGCGTGGTGATCTTCGGCGGTATCAAGAAGATTGCACAGGTTGCCGAGATCGTTGTGCCCTTCATGGCTGCGGCCTATCTGCTGCTCGCGATCGTCATCATCGTCATCAACATCACGGCGGTTCCGGGTGCGCTCTGGCAGATTGTCGGATCGGCATTCGGTCTGACCGAGGCTGTCGGTGGCGTTACCGGGGGTGTGATGGCAGCGCTGCTCAATGGTGTGAAGCGCGGTCTCTTCTCCAACGAAGCCGGGATGGGCTCTGCGCCCAATATCGCTGCGGTCGCAGTTCCGGTTCCGCATCATCCTTCGAGCCAGGGTTTCGTGCAAGCCTTGGGCGTGTTCATCGACACACTTCTGATCTGTACCGCAACGGCGCTGATGATCATCCTGTCCGGTGCGCTCGACCCGACCGCAGGCGTGCAGGGAACGGACCTAACCCAAGCGGCGCTCGCGGAGCATATCGGTACTGCAGGACGGTACTTCATTGCGATCGCGATCTTCTTCTTCGCCTTTACCTCAATCATCGGCAATTATTCCTATTCCGAGAACGCGATGGTGTTTCTCGGGATGGGCAACACGCAGGGTTTTACCGCGCTGCGCGTGCTTGTGCTGATCATGGTGGTCTGGGGCGCCATGCAGGCGGTCGCAACGGTGTTCAACACGGCTGATGCCTCCATGGGCATGATGGCCACGATCAACCTGATAGCCATCGTCACCATGTCGGGGACGATCGCGAAGCTCACCAAGGACTACCTTTCCCAGCGGGCCGAGGGCAAAGAACCCATGTTCCATGCGGCCGACTACCCCGAACTTGGCGACGGGATCGATCATACGATCTGGAGTCGCGACTAAGAGAACGGCACCGGCCCTGGCAATTCGGTCGGGGCCGGGCTCAAGATGATATTATTTGCCTGATTTGACAGTCAGATCGCAGATACTGGGATTCCATAACCGCCTGTTTACCCCCCGCACTCCATGTTGATCGCATTGCGATCTGGGAGGTCGCCTCGGCGGAGGCTTCGGAATGTTGGCGTTCATGGCTGCGGGCGGTGCCCTGGCAGCCGCGGGAATCTGGCTCATACTGCGCGAGAGCGCAGCCGGTGGTGCCGCGAAAATCGCCATTGGTCCCGTCGAAATGCAGAGTGCATCGGTTGGTTTCACGGTCTTTCTGGCCGGGGCCACCAGTTTCACGGCTCCGCTTGTCGCACCTGAAGCCACCGAAGAGCTGTTCGAGCGTGCAGCCGTTGCCACCCGCGGCGGTCTCGCCGACCTCGGGCCCACGCGCCGCGACACCGCGACCGGCCTGCCCGACGGCGTGATGCCAGCAGATCCCGAGCCTGCGAACGACACGATCGAGGGGGCGACGCTCGTTCGGGTCGGGGATCTGGCAGGTGGATTTCATGACGGACAGAATTCGGACTGGTTCCAGCTCGATACCGGCGAGCTTGTCAATCGACGGATCGCGGTCGAGATCTCTGAGAAGATCGAGGATTGCTACGCGCATTTCTACGACGGGCAGCAGGCCTATCTTGGTCTGGTTTCGCTCATACCCGGGCGGAACCAGTTCGATCTAGACGTCAACGACAACGCGAGTTTCTATCTACAGCTCAGCTGTATGAAGGAGAGTGCCGCGGACGCCTACACCATTATCTTTGATGCCCGGTTGCAGAAGCCCGATACCGGACAGCCCTGATCCGTGGTTACGTCGCGGGAACAAGACCGCGATGCGATGGCTTGCAATCAGCGATTTGCGCCTGGCACCCATAGCACATCGGCCTCGCCGCCATCATTGGCCATCCGCGCTGCGACAAAGAACCAGTCCGAGAGACGGTTCAGGTAGCGCACCGCGTCTGGATTGACCGCCTCCACCCCTGAAAGCTCAACCACCATCCGCTCGGCGCGGCGGCAGATCGTACGGCATGCATGGAGATGAGCGGCCAGCGGGCTGCCCCCGGGAAGGATGAAGCTGCGAAGCGGCTTGAGATGCGCATTCATGGCGTCGATTTCTGCCTCGAGACGATCGGTTTGCGCTGGCACCATGCGAAGGCGGGGATACTCCGCCTTGTCGTCGTTCTCGATATCGGGCGTGCAGAGATCAGCGCCGATGTCGAATAGATCGTTCTGAATTCGGGCAAGAGCCGCGTCCTCGTCGCCCTCCGCATGGAGCCGGGCAAGGCCGAGTGCGGCATTCAACTCATCTGTCGTGCCGTAGGCAGCGACCCGCAAGGAGAATTTCGGCACCCGGCTGCCATCGCCAAGCGCGGTTTCGCCCTTGTCGCCCGTGCGGGTGTAGATCTTGTTCAGGACTACCATGCGTCTATCCTCCCCGGCCGGAGAGATAGACGAAGAGCACGATCAGCACCACCGCAATGAACTGGAGCAGGAGTCTCAGGCGCATGATCTTGTTCGCGTTGCGGCGGTTGAAATCGCCACCGCGCCCGAATGTCGCGACCCCGAATACCAGCACGGCAAGCACCGCGAGGCAGGCGATTGCAGCCATAATGAAGAGGGGATCGTTTGCCATGACATCGTTCCTGCGGCTTCTGCCCGGATTGAAGTAGCGGAATTCGGCGGTGATGCAAGGGCCGGCCGCTCTACCAGCCGGCCACGATACGGTCGGCGATCCGCGTGGGGAGGAGGCGGCGCAGTGCCTCGGCGAGATAGGTCGGGGTGGTCACGCGGTAGCGCGCCCGGGGCCTGGGCGATTCCAGAGCGTGAATGATCTTCGACGTGCAGGAACTCGGCGGCAATTCGAACCGGTCCGGTTTCTCCTTCTGCGCGTAGAGGCGGGGAATGAGCTTGGTCTCGTAGTCATCGCGCAAGGCCGATGTTTCCCAGTCGATCCAGCGCTCGAAATGCGGCACTGCGTTCTGTCGGATGCGGGTGGTAATCGGCCCGGGTTGCAGGAGGCTCAGGTGGATGCCTGTGCCGGTCAGTTCGCGCCGGAGGCTGTCGGTCATACCTTCCATTGCGAATTTTGTCCCGGAATAGGGACCGCGGAAGGTCGCCGCGACAATGCCGAGCACACTCGATACATTGACGATCCTGCCATGACCCTGGGCACGCATGGCTGGAATTACACGGTTGATGAGGTCGAAGGGGCCGAAGAGGTTGACTTCGAATATCTCACGGAGTGCATCTCGCGGCACGTCTTCGGTCGCGCAGGGCAGGGCATGAGCCCCGTTCACGACCAGTGCATCCAGATTTCCGTCCGTGCGACCGAGCGCTTCTCGCACGCCGGTGGCAATACTTTCGGTGTCGGCGTGGTCGAGCGGGAAACTCTCGATCCCATTCGCTTCGAACGAGGTGCAATCCGCAGCCTTCCGACAAGTCGCGAAGACCCGCCAGCCGCGTTCCGAAAGTTTGATTGCCGCATCCCGACCGATGCCGGAGGAACAACCGGTCAGCAAGACGCTACGCCCGTTTCCCGGCGCATGCGCGCTAGCGCCGGGCGCCGATCTCCTGTCGTTACGGGGGGATACACTCAACGTGCAGCCTTTCGCCAGGGTCGCAGCCGTTTCAGCCAACGCCGGATCTGAGACAATTCATCGACCTCTTCCTCGATGCGTTGAAGCAGTTTTTCGTCGGGTTCCACTCCGGTAAGAGCGTCCAGTTGCAGGCCGATGCGGGATATTTGACCGCTTTCCATGCGTCTCACGGAAAGGGTGGCTCCTTCGATGCGTATGGAAGAATCGAGTTCGACAGTTTCTTTCAGGTGCTCGCGCATCCAGTCACCGACGCGCGTGTCTGATCGGGCGCTGTCGAACTCAAGATCGTAGAATGCCGCGACATCAGCAATCTTGGCATCGGGCACGATCGGAAGTTCCCCGGTGAGTTGGGTGAGGCGACGGGATACGTCCGGGCTTGCCCGGAAGAGACTGTCGAGCCGTGTCAGCCGCTTCCGTTCCACCAGGAAATACGCGTAGTCTCCCGCCCGAAGGCGCCCGGCCTCCGTCAAATCGAGGATTTGTCCGTCGCGCACCACCATGAGTGGACGGGCCCACGGCGGTACCCGCGACAGGCCGAGAATGATCGTGTCCGGTGTCACTGGGTATCCGGCAAGTTCCTGTTCGACCTGGCCCGGAATATCCAGTTCCACCCGGCTGAGGTTCGGCATCGTGGACTTGAGCGCGAGCCCGAGCTTGCGCGCCGCCGTCGTCAGTGTGGAACCTTGCAACAGCAGAGAGAAAAGAACGACGAAGAAGGCGACATTGAAGAACGCTTCGGCCTGTTCGATGCCCGCAAGCGTCGGGATGGCTGCCAGGAAGATGGATACCGCTCCGCGCAGACCAACCCAAGAGATGAAAAGCTTGTCCTTCCGCTCGTATCCGAACGGCGAGAGGCAGAGCCAGACGCTCAGCGGTCGGGCCACGAAGGTCAGCACCAAGGCCACGAACATGCCCGGAAGTGCGTAGTTCCAGAGTGTTGAAGGGGTCACGAGAAGACCGAGGACAAGGAACATCACGATCTGGCAGAGCCATGTCATCGCTTCGTGGAACCCAACGATCGACGGATAGGCGCGCGTCGGCTTGTTGCCCATCACGAGCCCCGCCAGGTAAACCGCGAGCAGCCCGCTCCCGCCGAGGAGCCCGGTGAAGGCGGAGATCAGGATCGCGCTGGCGACGACGAAGAGAGGGTGCAACCCGCCCGCCATGGACAGGTTGTTCAGGATCCAGACGGCCGAAAAACCGAAGGCAAGCCCCATCAAAGCCCCGAGGCTCGCCTGTTCAGCCAGCCGCAGCAACATTTCGAAGCTCGGAGCGCCGCTGGGCGAAAGCGCGATCTCGGTAATTATGAAGACGAGGAAGACCGCAATCGGATCGTTGGTTCCGCTTTCGATCTCGAGCGTCGATCCCACGCGACTCTGAAGCCGCAACCCGCCCGTTCGCAGAAGGAAGAAAACCGCGGCGGCGTCTGTCGAGGCGACGATCGATCCCAGGAGCAGCCCCTCGAGCGGGGTCAGGTCAAGCACACTCCACGCCGCGAGGCCCGCCACCGAGGCCGTGATCACCACACCGACCGTTGCGAGTATCAGGGACGGGGCGAGCACACCCCGAAAGACCGACAATCGGGTGCGCAAACCTCCGTCGAAGAGGATCACGGATAGCGCCAGCGAGCCGATGAGATATGTGGACTGATAGTCGTTGTAGACGATGCCACCGGGGCCGTCCTGCCCGGCCAGCATGCCGACCACGAGGAAGACCAGCAACAGGGGAACACCGAAACGCGTCGCTATCAGGCTGGAAAAGATTCCGATAAGGACGAGCGCCGCTCCGATGAACAGCGCGGTGTTGACCAGTACGATTCCTGTCATTCGAGCGACCAGCTGGGACCAGCCGGGGCATGGGCGCCCGTCCGGCAGATTTCATTTTGTTCTCGTGGATCATGGTGGCCCCGTCCTCGCAGGGCAAGTCTGACGGCGGCGGATCACGAAAAAGTCTGGAAAAATCCGCATCTTCTCGGCCCCGGATACGCGGATTCCGGCCGAGAGGGTTTCTTAACCGTTGTCAGGACAAGGTACTTGACAAGACTGGGATACTAGTAATCTATTGCGCGGAACGAATGTGAAGGTGAATGAAGGCCCGAGAAACAGGGTTGAATGGCACCCCATAGAATGCTGCTGTCGATTGCGAGCGGGCGTGCCCGGAAGGTCGCCTGCTTTTCGCGCGATGGGTTGGCAAGGACTTACTCATTTCCAACGGGAGGAAAACATGAACACGAATTTTGCTGCCAGGGTGATTGGAGCTGTAGCGCTGTCATCCGTGATCGGTGGCGCGGCGCTGGCCGCGGACTGGCGGGGCTGGAACATCCACCCCGAAGGCTATCCCAACACTGCCGGTATGGACGCTTTCGCCCGGCTGCTTGAGGAAAAGACCGACGGTGAAGTTACCCTGCAGATGTTCCACGGCGGCACGCTGGGCAGCCAGCCGGATGCCATCGAGCAGGTGCGTCTGGGCGGTATCGAGGTCGGCCAATTCAACCTCGGCCCGATCGGCCCGATTGCACCTGAGGCCAACGTCGTTTCGCTGCCGTTCCTCTTCAAGGACGTCTCGCACATGTTCCGGGTTCTCGATGGCGAGCCGGGGCAGATGATTGCGGATGGCATGGCCGCCAAGGGCATCACGCCCCTGGCCTGGTTCGATGCAGGCGCGCGTTCCTTCTACAACACCGAGAAGCCGATCGAGACCCCGGCCGATGTCGAGGGCATGAAGGTGCGGGTCATGAACAATGACCTCTATTCTGGCATGATCGCCGAACTCGGCGGGAACCCTTCGCCCATGGCCTTCGCGGAAGTCTATCAGGCGCTCAAGACCGGCGTCGTGGACGGGGCAGAGAACAACTGGCCGTCCTACGAATCCACCGGCCATTACGAGGTGGCGGGCTACTATTCGCTGAGCCAGCACCTGATCATTCCGGAGTGCATCTGCGTCAACACCGATGCCTATAACGGGCTGTCGGACGAGATGAAGGTTGCGGTTTCTGAAGCGGCGCAGGAAGCGGCCGAACTTCAGCGCGACCTCTGGGCCGAGCGCGAAGCAGCCAGCCGCGAAAAGGTCGAATCCGCTGGCGCGACCACGAACGAGATCGCCGACAAGGCGCCGTTCCAAGAAGCGATGACGCCGGTCTACGAGGCCTATCTCGAGGCCAACCCCGACATCCGCCCGCTCGTCGAAGCGATCCAGGCGACCGAATAAGACATCGGGTATCAGGCCCATCCCCCCGGCCTGACCCTTGGCGCGCCTGGCTTCACGCCCGGCGCGCCTCTTTCGGGAGAATTCCATGACAGAGCGCGAGTCACACCGGGCCTACCCGGAAATCGTCCGGCGGATGGATACGGTTCTGGATGCCATCGCGGCGATCTGCCGGGTCGTGACGGGCATATCGCTCGTCGTCCTGACCGTGATCTTCGGATGGCTGGTCTTTGGCCGCTACGTCCTCAATGCAACACCCACCTGGGTCGAACAGGTTGCGCTGTTGCTGGTCATGACCATCGCCTTCCTCGGCGCAGCGGTCGGCACCCATGAACACTGGCATCTTTCGGTGACGATGATGCGCACCACCGCATCCGTGCGGGTCAGATTGATCCTCGTTGTCATCACCGATGTGATGATGGCCGGTTTCGGAGCGCTCATGCTCTGGTACGGTGCCCAGCTCACGATGTTCAAATGGGGATCCATGATCCCGCTTATCGACCTTCCCGAAGGTCTCAGATCCCTACCGCTCACGATCAGCGGCGGTCTCATCATGCTTTTCACTCTGGGCCACCTGGTGCGGCTCGCGCTCGGATACGATCTCCGCAGCGATTCGATAGAATAGGGCGCACTTCATGGGTCTCTTCGTACTGCTCGGCCTGTTCGCGTTTTGCGTGGTCATCGGCCTGCCTGTCGCCTTTGCGCTCGGCATCGCCGCCATCGCGGCCTTCTTTTACGAAGGCCTGCCGCTGATGATCGGCTTTCAGCGGATCATTTCCGGCATCAATGTCTTCTCGTTGATGGCAATCCCGTTCTTCATCTTCGCGGGCGAACTGATGTTCCATGGCGGCATCGCCATGAGGCTTGTGCGGTTCGCCTCGGCTGCGGTGGGTGCCGTGCGAGGCGGGCTCGGTATCGTCAATGTCTTCTCCTCCATGCTGTTCGGCGGCATTTCCGGATCTGCCGTTGCGGATATCTCGGCGCTTGGTTCGATCCTCGTGCCGGTGATGAAGGAGAAGGGCTATGATGCTGACTACGCGGTGAACGTCACGGTGACCTCTTCGATCGCCGGTATCGTGATACCGCCAAGCCACAACATGATCATCTTTGCCATCGCGGCAGGGGGTGGCATTTCCATCTCCAAGCTTTTCCTAGCCGGCGTCCTGCCCGGTATCCTGATGTGTCTCTGCCTGGCGGCGGCAGCATATATCGTGGCCGTTCGTCGCGGCTACAGATCGGAACGTTTCCCCGGCTTCAAGGCCTTGGGCATCGCATTCATCGGCGCTCTGCCCGGTCTCTTCACTGCCGTGATCATCGTCGGCGGAGTGCTGTCGGGCGTCTTTACCGTAACGGAATCGGGTGCTTTCGGCACGATCTATGCCTTCCTGGTAACGCTGATCGTCTATCGCAGCATCACCTGGGAGAACTTCAAGATCGCTGTGCGACAGTCGGTTCGCACCACCTCGATGGTGATGATCCTGATCGCCTGCGCGGGCGCCTTCGCCTACATGCTCACCTTCTACCGCGTGCCCGACAAGACGGTAACCTTGCTTACCGGGATTACCGACAATCCCATCATGATCCTGCTGATGATCAACGCGGCTCTGCTTGTGCTGGGCATGATCATGGACATGGCAGCGCTGATCCTGATCTGCACGCCGATCTTCCTGCCGGTTGCCAGCAGCCTCGGCATGGATCCGCTTCAGTTCGGCATCATCATGCTGGTCAATCTCGGGCTGGGGCTCTGCACCCCGCCCGTCGGATCCTGTCTCTTCGTGGGTTGCGCGGTGGGCAAGCTCCCGATGGAAAAGGCCGTTCGAACGATCTGGCCCTTCTACATTGCGATCTTCGTGGCACTGATGCTGATCACCTTCGTGCCCGCGATCTCGCTTACCCTGCCGAACTTGCTTGGCTGACGCCGCCTAGCTGGTCGGAGCGACACTGCCTCCGACCAGTTCCTTCAAGGCGCTCTCGGCAGCATCCAGCGCCCCAGACTCTTCCGCACGCAGCACGACATTGGCGCCGTAGACACCATTTCGGTTGAACGGGTAGCAACCGATCGTCACGGACGGATGCGCCCCGGCGATTTCACCCAGCGGTCCTGCAAGAAGGCCCTCGGCCATGTTGATCTGCACGCTCCGGCTGATGAGTGGCTTTCCTCCGACGAGTCTGGGCAAAAGCCCATCGACCATCGCTTGGAACACTGCTGGCACACCCGCCATCACATGCACGTTGCCGAGCGTGAAGCCCGGCGCCTTCGAGACGGGATTGTCGATCAGCCGTGCGCCATCGGGGATGCGGGCCATTCTGAGCCGCTGCGGGTTCAGATCGACCTCCGGATTGGCATAGTTCGTTGCAAGTATTGCGCGGGCATCATCGCGAACGCCAATCCCCACGTTGAATGCCGCAGCAACGCAATCGGCGGTAATGTCATCATGGGTCGGCCCGATGCCGCCCGACGTGAAGACATGGGTATAGCGGGCGCGGAGCTGCTTCACGGCCGCAATGATCTCGCCGGCAATATCGGGCACGACGCGTGCCTCGCGCAGATCGATCCCCTTCTTCGCCAGTTCACCCGCGAGATAGGGCATGTTGCTGTCCCGGGTGCGGCCGGACAGTATTTCGTCTCCGATTACCAGCATTGCTGCGGTCGGGTTCGGCATCGGGCTTGTCCTCCTCATCTTCATCGGTCAGGGTCGCGCCCGATGAAATTCGAGACACCCCTGATCCAAGGCACGCTCTTGCGTCGTTACAAACGCTTTCTCGCGGATATCCTGCTGGAAGACGGGCGCGAAGTCACGGCCCACTGTGCAAATCCTGGCGCCATGCTCGGGCTCAATTCCCCCGGAATGAAGGTCTGGCTGGAGCCGTCGAACAATCCCAAGCGCAAACTTCCTTTCAGTTGGCGCCTGGTGGAGCTCGAGGAAGGGCACCTTGCGGGGATCGACACGAGTCTGCCGAACCGGCTGGTGGGCGAAGCCCTGGCTGAGGGGCGTATTGCCGAGATTGCGGGATACGAGAATTACCGGCCCGAGGTGAAATACGGCACAGGCAGCCGTGTCGATTTTCTGGCGACTGGCGAGGGGCAGGCGGACACTTATATCGAGGTCAAGAATGTCCATCTTCGCCGCGAGGGTGACTGGGCGGAATTTCCAGATTGCGTGACGACGCGTGGGGCAAAGCATCTTCGCGAGTTGGCCCTCGTGGCGCAGTCCGGTCGGCGTGCGGTGATGTTGTTCGTTGTTCAGCGCACGGATTGCGGCCGGTTCCGCCTCGCCGAGGATCTGGATCCGGCGTACGCCCGCGCCTTCGCGGAGGCGCGGGCGGCCGGTGTCGAGGCAATCGCCTATCAATGCGCGATAACGACGGCCGAAATTCGGCTCGCCGGGCCGGTTCCGGTTCAGGACCCGATCGGGGGTTAGCCGGTTCCGGGATCTTTCTAGGTTTCTTTAGCGGCTTGTTCTCCGCTATAGCCAAATCGGGGCAGGATTGGCGCGGGACCGCGGAACATGGTCATCGACAAGGTTAGGCTTGGGGCATTCCTCGAGAAGCTGGCGGCGGAGATCGTCGCGCGCGAGGATTGGGGCAAGGTCGCGGACTATATTCCCGAGCTTGCCAAGGTCGATCCGGCGCAGTTTGCGGTGTCGATGGTGCTGGCGGATGGGACGGAGCTCAACGCGGGCGCGACCGACCAACGTTTCTCGATTCAGAGCGTTTCCAAGGTCTTCACCCTCGCCAGCGTATTGGGTCGGCAGGGAGAATCCGTCTGGGTGCGGGTCGGGCGGGAGCCCTCGGGAGATCGCTTCGACTCGATCCTGCTTCTGGAGCAGGAAAAGGGGCGGCCACGTAACCCGTTCATCAATGCAGGCGCCATCGTGACGACCGACGAACTGCTCGCGGGGCGGACGCCGCGAGAGGCGCTTTCGGAGATCCTGATCTTTCTGCGCGATGCGGCGGAGGACGAGGATATTCAGATCGACGAGAAGGTTGCTGCATCGGAGAAGCGCACGGGCTTTCGCAATGCGGCATTGGCCAACTACCTGGCATCGTTCGGAAATCTGAAGAATCCGCCCGAGATGACCCTGGGCACCTATTTCCACCAATGCGCCATCGAAATGACCACGCTGCAACTGGCTCGCGCGGGTCGTTCGATCGCGCAACTCCCTGTTTCTGCACGGATGTTGCTGCCCGAGCGGGCGCGGCGGATCTGTTCGCTGATGATGACCTGCGGTCATTATGACGGATCGGGCGATTTCGCCTTCCGGGTCGGGCTTCCGGGCAAGAGCGGGGTGGGGGGCGGAATTCTCCTCATTGCGCCGAAACGGGCCTCGATTGCCCTTTGGTCTCCGGGACTTAACGGCTACGGCAACTCGCAGATGGGGACCTATGCGGCCGAGCGGATCGCCCGGTTCACCGGCTGGTCGGTGTTCGGCTGAGCCCGGATTCCGGCGTATGGAATCCGTATGGATTCGATATGGAAACCGTATGGCTATTTTGCCATATCGACCGTTTCCCCGGTTAACGATTCCTTCGGTAGTCTCTTGACGATTGTTGATGCTGATTGACCGGGGAGCTCATGGGTTTCGGCAGCATGTTCTACGTGCTGATGAGGGGAAAGCATGGAGGGTGGACCCTCGACCTCATCGAACATGCCGCGACCAACGCCGCACTGGAACTGGCGATCAAGGCCGACCCTGCCAACCCCGATATCGAGCAGAATGGGGAGGTGAAGCGGCACGCGCAGGTGCTGGAGGCGGCCAGCGAAGCCCTGCCAGAGGCGGTAAAGGCGCCCTATGCCGTGCGCATCCGCAAGATCCGCGCCGGGAAGGATCTGCTGTTTCGCGATGTGGTTGCGCGGGTGCGTGGATGCTTGAAGATGCGGGTGGAAGATTGGCGGCGGCGCGGGGCATCGAGAAATGAGGGCGAAGCCTGCCTGGGCGGGCGCAAATGCGCCTGCCGGGGGGCAGGCAGGCGCAGCCCGGCAGTGTTGCCGGACCATTGGGATTTACACGAGCTCGCGCACGTCCGTGAGCCTGCCGGTGACGGCAGCGGCGGCGGCCATCGCAGGCGAGAGCAAGTGGGTGCGTCCGCCGCGGCCCTGACGGCCCTCGAAATTGCGGTTCGAGGTGGAGGCGCAGCGCTCGCCGGGCGCGAGCTGGTCAGGGTTCATGGCAAGGCACATGGAACAGCCTGCCATGCGCCATTCGAAGCCCGCCTCGATCAGCTTGTCGGCGATGCCCTCTTCCTCAGCCTGGGCGCGCACGAGGCCCGATCCGGGAACGATCATCGCGCGCAGGCCTTCCTTGACCTTGCGGCCTTCCATGACCTTCGCGACTTCGCGGAGATCCTCGATGCGGCCATTGGTGCAGGAGCCGATGAAGACGGTGTTGATCTCAATGTCCGAGAGCTTCGTGCCGGGCGTGAGACCCATGTATTCCAGCGACCGGCGCGCGGCGTCGACCTTGCCGCCCTGGAAGTCTTCCGGCGCGGGCACGGTGCCGGTGATCGGCAGCACGTCCTCGGGGCTGGTGCCCCAGGTGACGACAGGTGCGATCTCGGAAGCTTCGAGCTCGACGATCTTGTCGTAATGCGCGCCTTCATCGGAGAAGAGCGTCTTCCAGTAGGCGACGGCCATTTCCCAGTTGCCGCCCTTCGGCGCATGGGCCCGGCCGCGCACGTATTCGAAGGTCTTCTCGTCGGGGGCGATGAGCCCTGCGCGCGCACCGCCTTCGATGGCCATGTTGCAGACCGTCATGCGGCCCTCCATGGACAGCTCGCGAATCGCCTCGCCGGCGTATTCGATCACGTAGCCGGTGCCGCCCGCGGTGCCGGTCTTGCCGATGATCGAGAGGGTGATGTCCTTCGCGGTGACGCCCGGCGGCAGGGAGCCGTTGACCTTCACCAGCATGTTCTTGGACTTCTTCTGGATCAGCGTCTGGGTGGCGAGCACATGCTCGACCTCGGAGGTGCCGATGCCATGCGCGAGCGCCCCGAAGGCGCCGTGGGTCGCGGTGTGGCTGTCGCCGCACACGATGGTCATGCCAGGCTGGGTCCAGCCCTGCTCGGGGCCGATGATGTGGACGATGCCCTGGCGGACGTCATCGACGCCGTAATAGGTGATGCCCGCTTCCTCGGCGTTCCTCTGAAGCGCCTCGACCTGGATGCGGCTTTCCTCGTTCTTGATGCCGTTGAGGCGGCTCGGATCGGTCGGCACGTTGTGGTCGGGCACGGCCACGGTCTTGCCCGGTGCGCGCACCTTGCGGCCAGCCATGCGCAGCCCCTCGAAAGCCTGGGGGCTGGTGACCTCGTGAACGAGGTGGCGGTCGATATAGAGAAGACTGGTGCCATCCTCGGCCTCGTGGACCAGGTGGGCATCCCAGATCTTGTCGTAGAGTGTTCTGGCGGTGTTGTTGGCTGCGGACATGTCTTCCTCCCGCATGTCGCTAGTTAACGGATGAACGATGGCGGGGGTGTTCAACCCCAGGATGTTAGGCGCAGATACCGCCCGTGGAACCGCCAGGGCAGGCGCGCGTGGTCATCCATGTCGAACATCCGTTTCATCGGAGCGTATCTATCCCCAAAGGCCGCGCCGAGCAAGGCGGGCTCTGATTCAAGCGTTCGCGATGTTTTCCGGGAGGGAAGTTAGGTGGGGCCGCAGGCCGGATCGCGCAGGACCCCGCGCCGGTCTGGCGGCAGAAGATGGCGGGGCCAGCCGGGGCCGGTCGACCGCTTCGGTGGGGCGCGGTGCGGAGCCTTAAGTTCAGGCTTCGCGTTCGTTCGGGTTGGACCAGCCGCAGCTCCAGCGCTCGATGCGGTAGCCGGGATGACTTTCGGTCCATTGCGCGAGCCGCGCCTGCGCCGTGGTCATGCAGCCCATCAGGCCAATGTCCGGAAGTTGGAGGATCTGCTTTTCGCCACAAGCCCCGCTGTTGGCGGCGAGGCAGGCAATGAAGACAAGTTCAATCATTCCTAGTGCCCTTACTCTCTGAAGGCGCCGAAATTGCGCTGTGACCGGTTACGCAAGAAAAACTGCGACGGAAGTCGGTGTCGCGTTCGACTAAAATGCCTTGACAGTTTGAGGATACTTTAAGCCCGCGGCGTCACGCAGTGCGAAACCACACCAATTCGCTCCGAATCGGGCGTTTGCATGTTTTATTGGCAGAACGCAGGCAAGACGCCGCCGGTAGGGCAGTTTCTTCGCAGTTGCGACATAGATGCGGTCAGAGGGGCGTCCCGTCCGACCAGAAGGCGGGTTCGGGGGCGATCCGGCCCACGGTGCTGCCGATTCGGTTCGTGACGGGAGGGGTAAGCCGGCGTGCGACGGCGGGGTCCTGGGGGGAGAGGACGCCCAAACGGGCCAGTATGGCGGCGATCGCGCATTCCGACGCCCGCCTGTGGCCGTCCTCGACCTTGAGAGCGACCCCGAGGCCCTGCCGGGGCAGAATCGCGGTGAAGACGCCTTCGGCACCGGTCTTGGCGATTGCCGTGCGGCCGGAGGCCTCCATCAGTTCGGTGCAGGCCCGTCGTTCACCGGCAACGAGCAGGGGGTGGCCCAGCATTGCCGCGTTGAGACGGCGAACGGCGGCTTCGCGCACGGCTCCGAGCCCGCTCGGGTCTGCCATCCGCGCCATGGCATGGGCGAGCCCGTGCACGGTGGTGAGAAAATTGGGCGCGGCGCAGCCATCGATGCCGTAGCCGGGGCTTTCGAGGCCGGTCATTTCCTCGAAGGCGGTGCGGACATCCCGCTGAACCTTGTGTGCGGGGTCGACATAGTCCGGGCTGGCGCGAAGATGCCGGGCCAGCATCAGGAAGCCGGTGTGCTTGCCGGAGCAATTGTTGTGGAGCTGGGTGGGTGCATCGTTGCTGTCGCGGAGGCGGTGCCGTTCCGTCTTGTCGTCGGGCACCTGGGCGCCACAGCGCAGATCGCTTTCCGAGAGGTCGAGGTCGGCGAGCCACCGCGCGACCCGCTCCACATGGATCTGCGCGCCCTGATGCGAGGCGCAAGCAAGCGCGAGACGTTCGGAGGAGAGCTCGCGGCCCGCACCGCTTTCGAGCAGCGGCAGGGCCTGGAGCATCTTGCATGAGGAGCGCGGATAGATGATCGCGGCCGGATCGCCCCAGGCTGCGCGGATCGTGCCACGGGCGTCGCAGACCACGCCATGACCGCGATGGGCGCTTTCGAGATGGCTGCCACGCCAGACCTGCACCAGAATAGCGGCATTGCTCATCGTGTTCTCCACCAGTTGTTAGCATTCTCGTAGCAGAAACGGCGGGCATACGAAGCCCACACCATGACCGGAAACACAGGCAACGGGTTGGTGGGTTGAGGATGTGGCGACTGATGCCCGCTTCCCTCTGCGAGAAGAGTTCACGGTGGCGTTCCATAGGCGCCTTGGGACTGGCAAAAGGGTGGCTACGTGGGCTAAAGTGCGCGCGAATAGGCCGAAAAAGCTTGACCCGGGTCCATATCGACACAATACGCGGCCCGGCTGAACGAGCGAAGGTGAACGAGCAGGAGTACCTTGCAGATGATGCAAAAGCCGTGGATTCCGACAGCATTGCTGATCGCGTTCGCGAGCGCCGGGACTGCCATGGCGCAGGGACCGGAACACGTGGCGAGCCATACCGACTGGAACGTTTTCGTCGCCGAGAACCCGAAGGAATGCTACATCGCGTCTCAGCCCTCCAATTCGGATGCGCGTCGCAATGGGCAGAGCGTCGAGGTCCGGCGTGGGGCGATTCAACTCTACGTTTCCTATCGGCCGTCCGACAGCGTGTCCAATGAGGTGAGCTTCACCGGCGGATACCCCTTCGATCCGAGCAAGCCCGTGAAGCTTCGGGTGGGGTCGACGGAGTATAACATGACGCCGGGAACGGGCGAGGCCGGCGAATGGGCCTGGACCGATGCGTCGGACGATGCGAATGCGGTCGAGGCGATGCGCGGCGGTGCGACGGCGGTGCTGACCGGTGTTTCGACGCGGGGCACGACCACGATTGACGAATTCTCGCTGATGGGCTTCACGGCGGCGATTTCGGACGCGCAGTCGCGCTGCAACTGAGCCGGGGGCATCGGCCCCTCTGGCAGAATCAGCGAAAGCTGCTATGTAGAGCAGGGAAGGGCGGCATGACCGCCCCTTTTTGCGTTTCTCAGACTCTTTGGCCGATATGACCCTGCCTGCTTCCGCTCCGATCACCCAGGATGTCCTGACCTTGCCGCGAAAGGCGGATCAGGAGGGACTTCCCGATATCGTCGGCATGAGCCGCGATCAGCTTCGGGATGCGCTCATCGCCATGGGCACGCCGGAAAAGCAGGCGAAGATGCGGGTGGGGCAGATCTGGAGCTGGCTCTATTTCTGGGGCGTGCGCGATTTCGGCGAGATGACAAATCTGGCCAAGGGCTATCGCGCGCAACTCGCGGAGAGCTTCACCATTGGCCGGCCGGAGGTCGTGACGCGGCAGATCTCGACCGACGGCACCCGCAAGTATCTGCTCCGCATCGCCGGCGGCCATGAGATCGAGATGGTCTACATTCCCGACAACGACCGGGGGACGCTGTGCATTTCCAGCCAGGTTGGCTGCACGCTGACCTGTTCCTTCTGCCACACCGGCACCCAGAAGCTCGTACGCAACCTGACCGCGAGCGAGATCGTCGGGCAGATCATGGCGGCACGCGACGATCTCGGGGAATGGGGCCGCGGCCCGGACGAGAAGCGGTCGATCACCAACATCGTGCTGATGGGCATGGGCGAGCCGCTCTACAATACGGACAATGTGCGCGATGCAATGCTGATCGCCATGGACGGCAACGGGCTGGCCATTTCGCGGCGGCGGGTAACACTCTCGACCTCCGGCGTGGTGCCCGAGATCGCGCGGGTGGGCGCGGAAATCGGCTGCCTGCTGGCGATTTCCTTCCACGCGACCACCGACGAGGTGCGCGACAAGCTGGTGCCGATCAACCGCAAGCACAAGATCGCGGAACTGCTCGAGGCCTGCCGGGACTATCCCCGGCTGTCGAACTCGGAACGAATCACATTTGAATACGTCATGCTGAAGGATGTGAACGATTCCGATGCCGATGCCCGGCGGCTGGTGAAGCTGATCGCGGGCATTCCGGCGAAGATCAACCTGATCCCCTTCAATCCCTGGCCGGGAGCACCCTACGAGCGTTCGGACCCGGAGCGGATCACCGCCTTTGCCGATATCGTCAACCGCGCAGGCTATGCCTCACCGGTGCGCACACCGCGCGGCGAGGACATCATGGCTGCCTGCGGCCAGCTCAAATCCGCGACCGAACGCGCCCGGCGCCAGAAGACCGGCACCGTCGCGAGCACGAGGGCTGCGGCACCGCTCTGATTCTCTTTTTGGGCGGGATGCATCTTACGGTTGATTGTTGCGACACTGCCAACGCCTGGTCGGGATTGCAGTGAAGTGTGATAAATTTGCTCGGTCACCGGAAAAATTAGGCGTATATCAACCATAGTAACGCGAAAAAAGACGACCCTCGAAACGGGGGTGAACCGAAAAAACAGAGCAGGCACATGACCAATCAGACTTGGTTCAACGAAGGCACAAAGAGCCCGGCCAGGGACGAGACCTCCGAAGCACGGTCGCTTTGGACACGGCGGAGCGCGCTCGCGCTGACGGCGGGATTTCTCGCAAGCGGGGCGACTGCGGGGCAGGCGAGGGTCTTCACCCAGACACCGCAACCGCGCGTCAATCATATCGTCATTTCCAAGCGCAACCGGGTGATGGCGCTGATGTCCGGCGAGCGGACGCTTAAGCGCTACAAGGTGCATCTCGGCTTCGCGCCGCAGGGGCACAAGAGCCAGTCGGGCGACGGGCGCACACCGGAGGGGCGGTATTTCATCAATCGCCGGAACCCGCGCAGCGATTTCCATCTGAGCCTCGGGATCAGCTACCCGAATGCGCAGGATGTGGCACGTGCGCTCGCGATGGGTGTCGATCCGGGCGGCGACATCTTCATCCACGGTGGCCCGCGGCGGCGCGAGGACATGCGCCGCAAGGACTGGACCGCCGGCTGCATCGCGGTTTCGGACAAGGAAATCGAGGAAATCTGGTCGATGACCCCCACCGGTATCCCGGTGACGATCCTGGCCTGACGCGCCCCGATGGGGGCCTTGTCGCCGGGGCTATTCCCCGACGACCTGCACCCACCAGTCCTTGCCGGTCTGGTCGCGATACCAGCCAAGGCCGAGGCCCCGGGCATCCGGGGCCACCATCACCGCCCGCGTATCCGCGAAACCGAGCCAGCTCTGAAGCACTTCGAGATCGGTGTCGGAGCCTTCGGAAATGTTTTCGCCCACGATCTCGCCGCGATAGCCGGCCCGGAAGGCGCGTTCGCGCGGGCTCGTGAGATCGGAGCCGAAATGCCACGCCCGGCCCTGAACGGCCATGTCGCGCGCCTGGGTCTCGGCCGCGGCATTCAGTTCGGCGGAGAGTTGCAGGGGCACGAGGTTTTCCTGTGCGCGAACGGCATTGACGGCATCGAGGTGGCGCAGGCGAATCGCGCTCGCGTCGCCGGGGCTGATCTGGCCTGCCCCGCTGGACCCGCCCGTGGACTCGCAGCCGGCGAGCAGCAAGACCAGAGCGGCGAAAACTTTAAGCGCGTGGATCATGGCCCATCCAATTGAAACTGAAGATCGGGGACCATTTAACGTTTCCCGACAAATGGTTCAAAGACATTCCGTTCACATGTGGCAGTGGGCCGGGAACCGTGATTTGAAAAACGCATGACGGTTGCATAATATCGCGAGGCTCAATTTATGCGAGGCAGGACAGCCATGGGCAAGGACATGAACACTCCGATTTCACGACGCAACTTCACCCGTCTCGCGCTGGGCGCTGCCGCCGGATGCGCGGTCGGCCCTGCCCTTGCGGCAACGGAAGAGGACGCGCTGACGTCCTATGTGCCGGACTCGCAGGACCAGCCGCGGCTGCTGCGCCGGATCTCCGGCCTGCGGATGCGAAACTGGGAGGATTATTTCGATAATCTCAACAAAGACGCGATCCTCTGCGATACCAATGATCGGGTATTGCACTACTGGGGGGCGGATGGATTTTACCGGGTTTTCCCGACGTCGGTTCCGCTCACCGATCAGCTCACCCGTCGTGGACGGACGGAAATCACTCTCAAGCGGCCGGAACCCGAATGGCGACCGACGCAGAACATGCTCAAACGCAACCCCGATCTGCCGAAATATGTCGGGCCCGGGCCGGAGAACCCGCTCGGCATTCGCGCGCTCAACCTGAGCTGGCCGGCCTATCGTATCCACGGAACCAACGATATCAGGAAGATCGGTCGCCAGTCGTCGAATGGTTGCATCGGACTCTTCAACGAACACATCGTCGTGGTCTACGAACGTGCACAGGTCGGGACACCGGTGTTGCTCATTTGACAACATGCGCCTTTTGATAGGTTTGGCCTCCATCGGTGATTGAAAACCCTCTCGAATCTTGGTTACTCTCCGGACATTAGCTCGCCCGATCGCTGGTCCGGGTGGGTTAGGAGTTTCGCAGACCCGCACTCTTTGGAGGACAATATGAAGTTCATCGTGACCACTGCGACGGCGCTCCTGCTTGCCGGCCAGGCATTTGCCGGTAACCTGGTGTTCGAAGCACCGGAAGAGCCCGTTGTTGTTGCTGAGCCCGAGCCGATGGGTGGCTCCAACGCTGCCTGGATCATTCCGGTCATCGGTCTGGCTGCAATCGCATACGCCATCTCCGACGACGACGACGACGACGACGACACGGAATAATTTCCGGTCCGCGGCATTTGCCGCGGGTGTTGGACGTCTCGCGCATCGTGATTTCCGGGGTTTTGCCTGGTCTGCGGAGCGCAAAACGCACATAGCGAGTTCAAGCTGGAGTTCATGAGACTCCAAATCTTGACTGCACGAGTTTCGGAAAGGGCAGTGCCAGGCGGCGCTGCCCTTTCTCTTTGGCCCTTGAGAGCGGGACCGGTCCGGGCTTGTTCGCATTTTGGAAACGGTCGGGTTTTCTGCCAGGCGGCGAATCCAAGCCAACGGGCGCCCGGCGAGAAAGGGCGCGCCGGATTTGCGCGTCAGTTGCTCAGAACGAATCGCGGGTCTGCATATCGGTCTTGGCTGACCGGAAAGGTGCTCCAATGCCGGAACGGGGGCTTTGCGAACGGAATCACCATCCAAGACAGATCCGGGCCTGCAGGGTGTCGTCCCGCGCGACAGGTCGTTTTCGGGAGTGTGCGAGAGCCCGAGCCGCCTTTGCTCTAGCGGGCGACGATCTGCAGGTCGATGAGGGCCACGTCGGGCCCGGTCCATTGCAGGCTGCGCCAGATCAGGCCGGAGCCGGGATCGACCAGGTGCAGGTTCTCGAACGTGCCGTCGGGGCCGGAGCAGGTTTCGCTCACTTCGATGCCCGTATGCCTGCGCCCGAGGATGACTGCCTCGGACGCATCGCCCAGCTCGAAGATGCAGCGATAGGTCTCCATCCGACCCTGCGCGGAGAAGGCGGGAAACTCGTAGGTCCGGTTCACCGTCTGCGGCCAGTTCGAGAGCGGTGTGGGGCGCACCACGGGGTCGTTGCGGGACGTGGCGACCGAAAGGAGGTCGTAGCCCAGGCCGCGCGTGCCGGTGACAAGATGGCCGTGCAGGACGAGGGTCTGGCCGAGTTCGGAGATATAGCTGTCGTAGGGGCCATTGGCCGTGGCCTGGTAGAGCACGGTGACGGAACTGTCCCCCACCAGGCGGGCCAGAATCGCCGGCCGGTTCGCCGCCTCGATCTCGGCGCGGCCGAGTGCACGGGCGGGTGCGTCATCGGCGGCATCGCCACCAAGGATGTCCTCGGTGAGGTCTTCGAGCGCGCGTTCCATGACGAGGTTGCGTCCGCTGCCGCAGGCGGCAAGGGCGAAGACGCAGGCGATCGCGAGGCCTTTCATCATTCCCAGAATGCTCCCCAGTTGCGCTCCAGGCGCGCCGCATCCTGTTCGCGGATGATCGGGTAGAGGCGGTTGGCGATATTGAGCCGCGCGCCGCCGTCGCTCGACAGGGAACGCAGGCTGCCGTCGATCGTCTGGCGGGTTTCGAACGGCGTGGCCCACCGGAGCGGGATCGTCAGGGTGATGCCCTTGTCGAAGCTGCCCTCGCCAAACTCGTCGTCGGTCACATCGGTGAAGGTGGCGAAGGCGCCGACCGACCAGCCGTTCGGGAAGTAGCGGGTGAGCGAGAAGGTCGCGCCCCAGTCCTTGGCGAGATAACGGCCCGCGTCGATCTGGGCCTCGATGCCCTTGTAGCCGGTGTCCCAGTAGAGCGAGGCATGACCGGTGGTGACATCATAGTCGTAATAGTCGAAGCCGATGAAATCGTCGTAGTCGCGTTGCCAGACGTGGTTCAGCTCGAGGCCGAGACCCCAGTCCTGCTCGACCGGTTTCCAGAGCACCTCGCCGCTGAAGCCGGCATATTGCCGTTCCAGGAACCCGGCGGAGCCGCGCGCATAGGTGTTGCGATTGAGCTTGAACATGTAGTCGCCGGTCAGGCGCATCAGCTTGGGATTGTAGCCGGCGTAGTAGCGGGCGGATTCGCGGCGCACCGGCGGGAGCGAACGCTCTTCCTCTTCCGGGCCGGGATCGTCGAAGGCGCCGAGGATCGGCTGGCGGATCCGGGTCGAGAAGGACAGGTGCGGCGTGACCGAGACGCTGCCGCGGAACTCGCCGGTGAGCTGCGGCCGGAAGCCGTCTTCCCCGGCGAAGAGCTGGAGCGTCGGCACCGGTATCAGCGCCCAGTCATAGAGCGGGTAGACATCCCGGCTCCAGACCTGGCCGCCGAGCGAAGGCAGCGCGCCTGCGAGATCCGTGGTCTGCCAGCTCTGAAGACCGGCATTGGGGCGGTTGGCCTGATTCTCGAGATCGGTCCGGTTCACCGAGACGGTGGTGGTGGGCAGACCTTCTTCCAGCGTCGTGATGCGGAAGGTCTCGACCGAGTAGGGCATGGCAGCGGCGAGGATTGCCGCCGTCCGGCCGATGGCCTTGGGCGCCGCGTTGATCCGGCGGTTGACGATGACGACATCGACCTCACGCGGGTGGAAGCGGATCTGGTCGAGGGTGAGACCTTCGCCGTTGAGCGCCTTCGACACACCTTCGGTCAGGCGGTTGCGGGCATCGGCATCGTTGACCCAGCCGGTGTTGTTGCGGTTTTCCATCGGGCGCTCGACGATCGGCACGGGGCCTGCGCCGAGGTTCTGCGGGGTTGGCGGGTCGTAGGGGTTGCCGGAGATGGCGATATTGAAGCCGACAGTAGAGCCATACATGTAGTAGCCGCCGAAGGTCACGGCATCCCACATGCGGTATTCGGCACCGAAGTTCAGCGGCGATTTCCGGTCGAAGCCGACACGGTCCTCTTCGCGCTCGTAGGCGTCGGAGGAATACTCGGCTTTCAGGGTGAAGTTCTCGATGGGCGTGCGCCATTCGATGCCGCCGAAGAAGCCCATGTCTTCGCCACGGAACCAGGTGTCGGTGGAGAGCTTTCCGCCCTGATCGAAATCGTTCTCACGCTCGCACATGGAATCGATGGCGGAGCAGAACGGGTTCTTGAACGTGTTGTCGCCGGCGAGCCGCCCCCAGCCGAGCCCGGCGGTGAGGGTGAAATCCTGCGCGATGGTCTTCGTTGCGACCACATATTCGCCGGAGTAGACGCCGGTTCCGAGGAAATCCCGCAAGCCCACGGCAAGAGCCGGTTGCCAGTCGCGCTCCTTTAGGAGTTGGAACCGGATATCGAAGCTTCGGTCAAAGAGGTCGTAGTCGGGTTCGTCCGGGCGGCCCCAGTCATGGACGGTGGAATACCGCAACGTGCCCGAGAGGCGGGGCAGGATCTGGAAGGTGAAGTTGCGCCGGGTGGTGTCGCCGAACTGGGAATAGCTTGCGCTGAGCTGGCCGTCAGGCTGCGACTGCGCGCTCGGCATGTCGATGAGGCCGCTTTCGCCATAGAGATTGAGGCTCGGGCGCGGCTCGGGTGCCTGCGCTTGCGTGGGAACTGCCGTCGCGATGCCTGCCGTGGTGGCAAACCCGGCCATGGCATATGCCGCCCAAGGAAACCTCTCGCCCATCTCCTGCCTACCCCGCGGCGCGCATTCTGCGCCTTTTCATCCTAGTTCGCCGATGCATGGCGAAGTTTGGCGGTGATTTCCAGTGTGCATTGCAGAAATGCGGCAATTTCAATGGTCATGTGGCGCTGCTGCCCTCAACCCGTGCCATTTTCCTCCGCAGCGAGGATCCCGGCCAGCCCGGCCCGATAATCGGGGAAATGCAGGGCAACACCGAGTTCTTCCTTGATGCGGGCATTCGAGACCCGCTTGCTCTCGGCATAGAAGGAACGTGCCATAGGGGAGAGATCCGCGTCCTCGAAGGCAATGTCCGGCGGGCAGGGCAGGCCGAGAAGGTCGGCGGCATAGGCGATGACATCCTGTGGCGGTGCGGGTTCATCATCAGCGAGATTGTAGGCGCGGCCCGGTGCGGGATGCGCGAGCGAGGCGCGCAACACTTGCGTGATGTCTTCACGGTGGATCCGGCTGAAATACTGGCCCGGCTTGATGATGCGCTGGGCGCGACCGGCGCGGAGCCGTTCGAGGGCGCTGCGGCCGGGGCCATAAATGCCGGCGAGGCGGAAGATATGAACCGGCAGGCCGGTCGCGATCCAGGCGCGCTCGGCATTGACGCGGCGCGCGCTGCGGGCGTTGACCGGCGCGAGATCCGAGGTTTCGTCCACCCAGCCGCCCTGCCGGTCTCCGTAGACCCCGGTAGTGGAGAGGTAGCCCACCCATTCGAGCCGGGGGGCGGACTTCAAAGCTGCGTGGTGGCGAAGCAGGGCCGGGTCGCCCTCCTCGCCGGGTGGGATGGAGACGAGGATGTGTGTCGCCGCGTGGATTGCTGCGTCCACGGCTTCGGCATCATCCCAGATCACGGGTTCGACACCGCTTGCGCGCAGCACCACGGATTTTTGATCGCTTCGGACGGTGCCGATCCTGCGCCACGCGGGACCGAGGCTTGCAGCAAGGGCGGCTGCCGCGTAGCCATGTCCAACGGTCAGCAGGGTGGGCGATTCCATGGGGTATCCTCGTGTTGCCTGACCGCTATCCTTTTAGGAGATGTCCGACGTGTTGCGAAAGGGTCTGACGCTTTTCTGGCTCCTGCTGCCGGCTCCGGCGCCTGCATTGGCGGATATAGGATCGACCGCGGAATGTGAGGCTGCCATCGCATCCGATCCGCAGCTTGCGCGCGAAGAGGCGGGGCAATGGGCGCGGTCCGGTGGCGGGGTTCCGGCCAAGATCTGCGAGGCGGCTGCGCTGGAGGCTCTCGGCGCGACGGCGACCGCGGCCCGTCTGCTGTCGAGCGTGGCGGAAAACCCGAGCCGCGCCATGCCACGGGACCTGCGGGTCGTGCTCTTCGAGGATTCGGCCGGTCTCTGGCTTGATGCGGGACAGCCGGGGCTCGCGCTTGCCTCCCTCGACAGGGCGAGCCAGCTTTCCCCGACGGACCCGCAGCGGCTGCGCCTCAAGGCACGGGTTATGGCCGCCGCCGGTGACTGGGCTGGTGCGACGGACGCGCTCAATCAGCTCATCGCGGAGCGGCCGCGTGATGCGGGTGCCCATGCGCTCAGGGCGGCGACCCTGCGACATGACGAGATGCATGTGGAGGCGCTCTGGAGCGCACAGGCTGCTTTGCGGATCTCGCCGGAACTGCCCGAGGGTCTGTTCGAGGCCGGGGCGGCATCGGTCGATCTCGATGATCTTTCCAGCGCGCGGGACTATTGGCTGAAGCTCATCAAGCTCTATCCCGACCATGCGCTGGCGACACCGGCGCGGCGCAATCTGGCTGCGCTTGAGCGAGGCAGCTGATCGCCCAACGGGCGGCATCCGCCACAACCGGATCGGGATCGTCGAGCAGGGGGCGGGCCGCGGCTTCCAGCGCCGGGTCGCCGGAATTCCCGATGGCGTAGAGCACATTGCGCACGAAGCGGTTGCGGCCGATCCGCTTGATCGGGGAGCCTGAAAAGACCTCTCGAAATCCGGCATCATTCAGCGCGACGAGGTCGGCGAGCCTAGGGCGCATCTGCTCGGCACGGCCGAGATAGCCGGTTTCGCGGGCCTCCTGCGCGAACTTGTTCCAGGGACAGATTGCGAGGCAGTCGTCACATCCGTAGATCCGGTTGCCCATGAGCGGGCGCAACTCCTCGTCGACGGGCCCGTGATGCTCGATGGTGAGGTAGGAGATGCAGCGCCGGGCATCGAGCCGGAATGGCGCGGGAAAGGCGTTGGTCGGGCAGATGTCGAGGCAGGCGCGGCAGGAACCGCAATGCTCGCGCTCGGGCGGATCGGGAGGCAGGTCGAGCGTGGTGAAGATCGCGCCGAGGAAGAACCAGTTGCCCAGATGACGGCCCAGCAGATTGGTGTGTTTTCCCTGCCATCCGAGGCCTGCTGCCTGGCCCAGTGGTTTCTCCATCACCGGGGCGGTGTCGACGAAGACCTTGATCTCGCAACCGGTTTCGGACACGAGCCAGCGGCCCAGACGCTTGAGGCGCTTCTTGACCAGATCGTGGTAGTCCCGCCCGCGGGCATAGGCGCTGATCGCGCCGATCTCGCGCTGGTCCAGCAATGTGAGGGGGTTCTCACCCGGAGTGTAGGCTTCGGCCAGCATCAGGATCGAGCGGGCCTCGGGCCAGAGGGCGCGCGGGTCTTCCCGCCAGTGGCTGCGTTCCGCGAGCCAGTTCATCTGTCCGTGGAAGTCGGCTGCAAGAAATTCGCTCAGGCGCCTGGGCGCATCCGGGATTGCGTCGGGCCTGCACAGCCCTGCGGCGGTGAAGCCCTCCGTGCGGGCGCGCGCCTTGAGGCGCCGGGCGAGGGCCTCAGAAGTCAAGGTCCGCGTAGTGCACGGGCGGGGTGAAGCCCGGCACCAGGTCGGCAAGGATGGAGCGGAAGGCCGGGCGCGATTTGATCTTGGAGTACCATTCGTGGAGCCCCGTGTTGCGGGTCCAGTCGATGTCGCTGGTGTAGTCGAGGCAGGAGAGATGCGCCGCGGCGGCGAAATCGGCGATTGTGAGGCTATCTCCGGCGAGCCAGCGGCGGTGTTCGATGAGCCAGCCGATATAGTCGAGGTGGAAGTTGATGTTCTGCCGCCCGGCCCGGATCTTTGTGCCCTCGGGGTATCCGGTGCGGGCGAGTTTCTTGTTCACCCGTTCGTAGAGCAGGTTGGCGGTGACTTCGTTGTGGAACTTGCAGTCGAACCAGGCGGCGAGGCGGCGCGCCTCGGCCCGTTCGGCCGGGTTGCGCGGCAGCAGCGCGGATTCGGGGTAGCGCTCCTCGAGATACTCCACGATCGCGGTCGAGTCGCAGAGTGTCAGGCCGTCCATCTTGAGCACCGGCACCTGGCCGGCGGGGTTCATGCGGAGGAAATCCATCCGCTGTTCCCACGGCTTTTCCATCACCAGTTCCACTTCGATCTTCTTTTCGGCCAGCACCAAGCGGACCTTGCGGCAGAACGGTGAGAGCGGCAGATGGTAAAGGCGGCGCATGTGACTGTCTTTTCTCTTTTCCCTCGGTGCTTTGTTATCAAATCTGCTTGCGCGCTTTTCAACCCGCAGCGGTGCGATTGGATCAGGAAAAGCATGCGGCGCGGCCATCGACCCGAATTGTGGCCGCGCCATTCTGGATCCGCGCGCCCCGGGCATTGACCCAGGGGTCGCCCGAAACCGGTGAGCGGTCCTTGGGGTTCGGAAGCACGGCCATCAGCCTACCCGAACGGAGCGGGCCGAGTTCGGCAGCGTCGAGCCCCCAGTATTCCTGCGCTGCGGCCTGCACGCCGAAGACGCCTTCGTCGAATTCGGCCACGTTGAGATAGACCTCCATGATCCGTTCCTTCGACCACAGCGTCTCGATGAGCAATGTGAAGCCCGCCTCGAGTCCTTTCCGGGTCCAGGTGCGGTCCGGCCAGAGAAAAACGTTCTTCGCGGTCTGCTGGCTGATCGTGGAGCCGCCGCGGAGCCGAGAACTGTCGGCCAGCGCCGCACGGATGCCGTCGAGATCGAAGCCCCAGTGGCGGCAGAAATTCGCATCCTCCGCGGCGGCTGCAGAGCGCGGCACATGGGCCGACATCGTTTCGAGCGGAACCCATTGGCGTTCGATCTGGCCCAGGCGCCGCCATTCGCTGACCATCAGCCAGGTGAGGGGCGGATTGATCCAGCGGTAGAGCAGCACCGAGCAGACCGCGAGCGCAGCAAGCACGAGCAGGGCCCCGAGCAGCCATCGCCCGATTCGCCGCAGCAACCGTTTCACGCCAGACACAACCATAGCGCGTTCTGCCGTGAAACGCGCGGCCGGGCAAGCGTGGTCAAATTCCCAGGGCCGCGCGCAAGCCGCCAGCGAGTGCCATGGAGATCACCACGGCCCAGACAGGGCTGCGAAAGACCTGAAGTGCGAGGAAGGCAGCGGTGGCAAGTGTGACATGGAGCGGGTCGCGGATCCCGGCAGTGAAGACCGGGTCGTAGAGCGCCAGCGCCAGGATGCCGACGACGGCGGCGTTGACGCCGGCAAGCACGGCGCGCGCCCCTTTCCAGGCCCTCAGTCGATCCCAGAGCGGAAGTGTGCCGGCGACCAGGAGGCACCCGGGCAGGAAGATTGCCACGAGGGCGATGGCCGCGGTCAGGATGCCGGAAGTGCCTTGCATGTCCGCTGCACCGAGGTAGGCCGCGAAAGTGAAAAGGGGGCCGGGAACCGCCTGGGCCGCGCCGTAACCGGCGAGAAAATCCTCCGGCGTGACCCACCCGGGGTCCACCACCGCGCTTTCCAGCAGTGGCAGAACCACATGGCCACCGCCGAAGACGAGCGCGCCGGCGCGGTAGAACGCATCGAACACGGCCACCGCGTGACCGCCGATCCCGAGGCTCGCAAGCACCGGTGTCAGGGCAAGGAGTCCCAAGGCGACAAAGATCAGAACAGGGTGACCGCGCGGAGTTTGTGGGCGGTTCGTGGCGTGCGACGGCTCGTTGGTATCCCTGAGGATCAGAAGGCCCAGGAGGCCGCCCATCACGATGACAAGGATCTGCGCAACGGCGGAGGGCCAGAGGGCCAGCAGGACCATCGCCGCGAGCATGATGGAGATGCGTGCGCGCCCCCTGCAAAGGCTTTGGCCCATTCCGAGAACTGCATGCGCGACGATTGCCACGGCCAGCACCTTCAGCCCTGCGATCACGCCCGCGCCGATCCCGCTGTCGAGCCCGGCGGCCCCATAGGCGAAGAGCACCATTGCGAGTGCGGACGGCAGGGTGAAGCCGATCCAGGCCGCCATGGCGCCGGTCCAGCCGCCCCGCATGAGGCCAATGGCGAAACCGGTCTGGCTGGAGGCGGGGCCGGGAAGAAACTGGCAGAGTGCGACGAGATCGGCATAGGCCGCCTCGGTCATCCAGCGGCGGCGCTCGACGAACTCGGTGCGAAAGTAGCCCAGATGCGCGATCGGGCCGCCGAACGAGGTGAGGCCCAGCCGCAGGAAAATCAGCAGGGTCTCGACGGTGGAGCTCTGAACAACATGTCTGACGGTCATATCCGGCAATTGCCCCCTTCATGCCAACGAATGAGGGGAGCAATAGTGGAACCGGGCGCACCTCCGAACCCCAAAACGTGTTGGGAACCAGTTGAGCGCGCAATGCGTTGGATTGGCTGAACGGTGCGGGGTTGCGCCGGGCAAAGGCGGTGGAACGTGTTGGAAGACATCGAACCGGTCCGGATCTTGATAGGGCAGGTTGAAAGCTTCGTGCGATCCCTGATCGCGGTGTTCCCGAACATCATTGCAGCGCTGTTTGTGCTGATTCTGACAATGCTCGTGGCCATGCTCGCCGGTTGGAGCCTTTCACGGGCGTTTCGACGCACCAAGATGCGCGAGTCGCTTCAGAGCGCAATTCAATCGCTTGTCCGGACGGCGATCTGGGTTGGTGGTCTCGTGATATGTGCCACGGTGCTGTTCCCGAACCTGACGCCGACCAAGGCCTTGGCAGGACTCGGTCTGGGCTCGATTGCTGTCGGGTTCGCATTCAAGGACATATTCGAGAACTTCCTGGCCGGCATTCTCATACTTGTGCGCGAGCCGATGCGTATCGGTGACGATATCGAATGCGCGGATGTTTCGGGCAAGGTGGAGCGCATCACGATCCGCGACTCGCATATAAGAAAGCGCTCCGGAGAACTGGTTCTGGTCCCGAATGCCTACCTCTTCGGGAATCCGATCCGGATACTCACGGATCAGCCGCTGCGCAGAATAGATCTGGTCGTCGGGGTTGCCTATGGCGAAGATGTCGATGCCGCCCGAGACGTGATCCTTCGTGCAGTGAATGGCCTCGAAAGCGTCGATGCATCCCAATCAGTCGAGGTGTTCGCGCGCGAGTTCAACGCGTCATCCATCGATTTTGTGGTGCGATGGTGGACCGGCTCCACACCTATCGAGGAGCATCGCTCGCGAGACATTGTCGTGTCCGCGATCAAGACGGCGCTGGATGAGGCCGGAATAGAGATCCCCTTCCCGTATCGTACGCTCACCTTCAAGGAACCGCTGCATATGCAGCAGCATGATGGCTGACGAGGCCCGTCTTTCGCAGACCCGGCAATTGGGCTTAAATGCGCATGTATCATGGTCCGGGATGCGAGGACCGGGAAGCAATGGGGCTGGCCGCACAGATGGAATGGCGCGACGAGGGCATCCTTCTCACGGTCCGGCGACACGGAGAAAGTTCGGCAATCATCGAAGTGTTGACGCATGGCCATGGTCGCCATGCCGGTGTGGTGCGGGGGGGCGGATCGCGGCGCATGGCGCCAATTCTTCAACCCGGCGCACGGCTCGCGCTCGACTGGCAGGCGCGGCTGGAGGATCATATCGGCACGTTTCGCGTCGATCCGAAACCCAGCAACATGGCACTGATCCTTTCCGATCGGGCGGCACTCGCCGCGCTCGGCTCGATCAGTGCGCTGGTCACGGCGAGCTTGCCCGAGCGCGAGGCCCATCCCCAGCTTTATGCCACGACACTGGAACTGGTCGAGAGCCTCGCCGTCGCGCAGGACTGGCCCTGCCTCTATGCCGCCTGGGAACTGGCCCTTCTGGCGGAACTGGGCTTCGGGCTCGACTTCTCGCGCTGTGCAGCCACGGGGGGCACGGAGGATCTGGTGTGGGTCTCTCCCCGGTCGGGCTGCGCAGTGAGCCGGGAGGGCGGGGCTCCGTGGGCCGACAAGCTGCTGCCCCTGCCGGAGTTCCTGCGCTCCGGCTGGGATGCGGCGATCCCGGTTTCAGGCGCCGATCTGGCTGCGGCCTTCAGGCTGACCGGGCATTTCCTCGAGGCGCGGTTGGGGCCGAGCCTGGCGCGCGAGCGGGTTCCGGCGGCGCGCGGCCGGGCAGTGGATGTGATACTCCGCCGCCACGGGCATTCCGATCCCCTGGCCGAGGCTGCAGAACCCTAACGAGACATTAACCAAATTCATTCAGCCTGAACCCCGAGCCATGACATCCCCAGGGGCATCAGCTGATGATTAGTCTTGCCACCGAATCGCTTGAACTCATCACCCTGATGGCCTGTGGCGGATTGCTCGCGGTTGCCGGCTTCTGGCTGATGCTCCGTGAGGGGCCGGGCGGCGGCGGCGCGACCATCGGAATAGGGAACCTTCAGGTCTCGGCGTCATCGGCCGGGTTTGCCGTCTTCTTCAGCGGTCTGGCGACATTCTCCGCGCCCATTGTTGCCCCCAACAGCACACATACCGTCTTGGCGAAGATCGCTCCGGCCAATCTCCGCCCCGGGTCGGATGCGACGAGCTTCCGGCGCGCCGGGGGGCACTTCGGCCTCGAGAACGAACCGCAGAACGACCAGAAGGACGGCGCGACCGTGCTGGAGCTCGGGCAGCTGCTGGGTGGCACCCATTCAGGCATTGATGTGGACTGGTACCGTTTCGACCTGCGCAACGTTCCTGCGGATGAGATCGAAGTGGAAATCGCCGAGGCCGGGCGTGGCTGTCGGGCGAGCTTCTTCGATGAAGACGAGCAATATCTGGGGCTCAATCCCCTGCTGCGCGGGAAGAACGAGCTTCAGCTCACGACGGGAGAGGCGGAGGAAATGTTCGTCAAGATCGACTGCATCGAATCCGCCAATACCGACAGCTACACCATCACGTTCAATCCGGTCCTGCGCTGAGGCACGCGACCGGTCGGTTTGCGCGGCCCGGTCGAGCCGCGCACCGGCATCTGTTCAGACCTTGCCTTCAAGCTCCGGCACGGCCTCGAACAGGTCGGCAACAAGGCCGTAATCGGCAACCTGAAAGATCGGTGCTTCCTCGTCCTTGTTGATGGCAACGATGATCTTGCTGTCCTTCATGCCCGCGAGATGCTGGATCGCCCCCGAGATGCCGACGGCGATGTAGAGATCGGGCGCAACGACCTTGCCGGTCTGGCCAACCTGCCAGTCATTGGGGGCAAAGCCCGAGTCGACTGCGGCGCGGGAGGCCCCGACCGCCGCGCCGAGCTTGTCCGCGAGCTTCTCGATGATGGCGAAGTTCTCCTCCGAGCCGACACCACGGCCACCCGAGACGATGACCTTGGCCGAGGCGAGCTCGGGCCGGTCGCTTTCCTGCACGCGGTCCTCAATCCAGGTCGAGATGGCGGGATCGGCGGCGGCGGCGCCGGTTTCGATCGGGCAGGGGGCCTGCTCGCCCACGGAGTCGAAGCTTGCGCCACGTACCGTGATGACTTTCTTGGCGTCTGTGCTCTCGACCGTCTGGATCGCGTTGCCGGCATAGATCGGCCGCTCGAAGGTATTGGCATCGACCACGCCGGTGATGTCGGAAATCACCATGACATCGAGCAGCGCCGCGAGGCGGGGCGCGACGTTCTTGCCGGTCGTGGTGGCCGGGAAGACGATATGCTCGTAGTCGCCCGCGAGGCTCAGGAAAAGATCGGTGAGCGGCTCGGCCAGACGGTGGCCATACTGCGCGCCCTCGACATGGAGCACCTTGGTAGCGCCATCGAGCTTCGCAGCCTCTTCGGCCACGCCCGCGCAATTGTCGCCGGCGACGAGGAGGGTGATGTCCCCGCCCATTGCCTTCGCGGCGCTCATCGTCTTCAGCGTCGCGTCGTTGAGCGAGGAATTGTCGTGTTTCGCGTAAACCAGAACTGCCATCAGATCACTCCCGCTTCGGTCTTCAGCTTCTCGACCAGTTCATCGACGGATCCGACCATCACGCCGGCCTTGCGGGCCGAGGGCTCGGAGGTCTTCACCACCTTGAGACGCGGGCTCACGTCGACGCCGTAATCCTCGGGGGATTTCTCCTCGAGCGGCTTCTTCTTGGCCTTCATGATGTTGGGCAGGCTCGCGTAGCGCGGCTCGTTGAGGCGGAGATCGGCGGTGACGATCGCGGGCATCTTGACCTCGATGACCTGAAGCCCGCCATCGACCTCGCGGGTCACTTTCGCGGTTTCGCCGGTGATCTCCACTTCGGAGGCGAAGGTTGCCTGCGGCCAGCCCAGAAGGGCTGCGAGCATCTGGCCGGTGGCGTTCATGTCATTGTCGATCGCCTGCTTGCCGGCGATCACCAGGCCCGGCTCCTCGGCATCGATCACGGCCTTGAGGATCTTGGCGACCGCAAGGGGTTCGATGTCGGTGTGGACGTCTTCGGCGGCTTTCACGAGGATCGCGCGGTCCGCCCCCATGGCCAGCGCCGTGCGCAGGGTTTCCTGCGCCTGCTTCACGCCGATGGAGACCACGACGATTTCCTTGGCGGCACCCTTCTCCTTCAGCCGGATGGCCTCTTCCACCGCAATTTCGTCAAACGGATTCATGGACATCTTGACGTTCGCGAGATCGACTCCGGTGCCGTCAGCCTTGACCCGCACCTTTACGTTATAGTCGATCACTCGCTTTACGGGCACGAGGACCTTCATGGACGCTACCTCTTTCTGTTGGGCACCGAGATGGCCTACCGCCGCCAAGGGTTGCGGATTCGGTCAGCACCCTTCCCTATTACATTCGATATGGCTGGATAAGGGTCTGAAAACGGCGGTGCAACACAAACGTGCGTCTCGCGGGCGATCTGTTGTCATTTCTGACCGGAAGAATTCGCCTGAATGAAACGAAGCGCGCGAGAACGGCCCCGTTCAGACAAGGGTTGGGGCGCGTCCCCAGTATTCGACGATGACGGCAGAGTAGACGAGCGCAGAGGCCGCAAGCACCATCACGTGCCAGATCGTCGTGTTGAACGGCAAGCTTTCCCAGAGGAAGAAGCACACGCCGAACGTGTAGATGCAGCCGCCGGCAAGGATCAGTCCGAACCCCACCGGGCTCATGTCCGCAAAGAGCGATCCGCCTGCGATCAGCCCGGCCCAGCCTATCCCGAGATAGAGAACGAGGCTCGGGCGTCTGAGCCAGTTGGGGCCGAAGATGATGGCGGCGGCACCCGCCAGTGCGGCACTCCAGATACCTGCGAGAAAGGCGCCGGTGGTCCCCGTGGCGAGTATGGAGAACGGCGTGTAGGTGCCCGCGATCTTGAAGTAGATGGCCGATTGGTCGAGCCTGCGCAGCCAGTCCTTCCAGGCAGGCGCGGGCAGGAGGTGATAGAAAGCGGAGCAGGTGAGCATCAGAACGAGGCTGACCCCGTAGATGACCGCCGCGGTGACATAGGTCGGATCGCCGAGGCGGATGACGGCCAACGTGATCAGGACCGGCGCAGCCATCAGTGCAAGAACGACACCGGTGATATGGACCACGGCGTCCGAAACCCGTTCTGCTCTCGTTGGTCTGACTGGATCCACTTCAACCGATCCCCAGTTAACTCCCCCAACTAGATAGTAGCAAAACTTTGCCAAAGCGCGAACATGGCCTCAACTTATCCTTAATATTCCGGGTCGATGCGATCCCAATTAGTTGATCGGGTACTATGCGCATTTGACCGTGGAGGCTGCCGTATCCGCCGCGAGAACCAAGGAGATGCGGTCGAACTGTTCCGGTCCTGCCCCGTCCGCTCTGCGGACCTCTTCTGCAAGCGCCGCGACCCTGTTGAGGCCAAGCGTCAGAGCGGACCCCTTCAGGGAATGCAGGCTGCGGTCACGCTCTTCATCGCTTTTCGTTGTCCGCGCGGTTTCGAGGAGCGACCTGGCCTCGTCAATGAAATTCGCCATCAGCGTGTTGTAGACCTCCGGGCCGATCTCGCTGATGAGTGCATCGCGGTAGGCGGTATCGGCCTGCACCGTTGCTTCAGGCTCTTCGATCACCTCCGCTTCGTTTGCATTCGTGGTTTGCGTGTCGGTAGTGTCCGGTTCGAGCCAGGGGGAGAGCATGGCACGCAGCTTCTCCAGGGTGACCGGTTTTGACATGAAATCGTTCATGCCGGCTTCGAGGCAGGCATTGCGGTCCGACGTGAAGGCATTTGCTGTCAGGCCGATGACCGGCAGTTTGCAGCCATCCGCACGCAGGCGCCGCGTGGTTTCCAGCCCGTCGAGGACCGGCATCTGCATATCCATGAAGATCACATCAAAATCAGATGAGGCGATGAGCCGGAGGGCTTCTTGCCCGTCATGCGCTATGTCGGTTTCGAGGCCGCAGCGTTCGAGCAAGGCGCGGGCGACCTGGAGGTTGATCGGGTTGTCGTCAACCACGAGGGCGCTGCCATTGAAGCGCGCCGTCTCGGCGCTTCGCAAGGTTTCTTCCCTGTTGGCGGGAACCGCCGTGAGGATCGGGGCGACTGGCAGGTCAAACCAGAAACGGGTTCCCTTGCCGAGCGTCGATTCGAGGTCGATCCTGCCGCCAAGCGCCTCGATGAGCCGTTTGCTGATTGCAAGGCCGAGGCCCGTCCCACCAAAACGGCGGTTGTGGTTCTCATCGACCTGGCTGAACTCCCTGAACAGCCGGCCGACGGCATCAGGGGCGATTCCGACACCGGTGTCTTCCACCTCGAAACGGAGTGACTGGCCGGGCAACTCCCGGACACGAACCCGGACCGAGCCATCGGGGGTGAACTTGATGGCGTTTCCGATGAGGTTGATGAGGGCCTGACGCAAGCGCGCGGGGTCCGTCCGGATCGAGATGTCGGGCGCCTGCATCGTGAGGTCGAGTCCGCGTTCCTTCGCGCGGTTCTCCAGCAGGGCCAGAACGGAATCGGTGACTTCCGCCAGATCGAACTGGACGACACGGACTTCGACCGCTCCGGATTCGAGTTTCGAGAAGTCGAGAATGTCATTAATGACATCGAGAAGGTGGTCGCCCGAGCGGCGGATCAGGCTGAGCTGCTCCGCCTGGGATGGTTCCATCGGGTTCTGTGCCATGACTTCTGCCATGCCGATGATGCCGTTCAGTGGGGTTCGGATCTCGTGGCTCATTGAAGCGAGGAAAGCCGACTTCGCGCGGTTTCCGGCTTCGGCGGCTTTTCGTGCGCGCTCATTCCTCCGGTTCAGATCGGCAAGTTGCTTGCCGGCGTTCGTGATTTGCAGGAGCTGGACCATGAGAAGCAGCACGAGCAGAACCAGCATGGCGACCAGGGCGATGACGCTCATCATGATCTGGCGATAGCCGTGGCGTGTTTCTTCACGGGAGGCGGATTTGGCGAGATTGACCGCCGAATTCGCCTCCAATGTCAGCGCCGCTGTCGTCGCCCTGATCTTCCACGCTGCATCCAGGAGGGCCGGCAGGCCGGACTTCAGGGCAAGATCGCCCTCGAAGGCGTCGATGACTTGAGCCAGTGAAGTTATTTCTTCCCGAGTGCTGACCGCAACGGCCAAGGCGCTCGGCTCTGCCTCGAACATCGCGGAAAAGCGCGATTCGGATAGAATTGCGGCGCGGCTGTAGAGGATGTCATAGCGAATGCGCAGGTCAGCGAGGTTTTCCGCCGTGGGGTCCGCCAGTGCTTCAAGGATCGAGATGATGAAGCGATTGGCTTCGAGATCGGCCTGAAAGGCGGCCCAGAGCGCATTTTCTCGCACGCTCGCCGCCAAGTCCTGCTTGCGCTCGTTCAACCCGGTGAACATCGTTGTCAGCGTGGTGAACATCAGAACACTGACAACCACGAGGATGAGCGCCCAACCCGCAAGCTGTCGGCGTTTGAAACCGCTCAGATCTGCCGCCGGTGAGGGGAATTGCTTTGCGGTGTCGGCATGCACGGGTCAGTTGACCTCGATCGATTTCACCTGCCACACGGAACGGCCGAAGTAGAGTTCGGTGTAGAGTGCGGGGGACCGGTCGAACGGGTAGATGACGAAAGACGGCCCCTTGTCGCGTATCGACATTGTTTCGCCATTGATCCGGGTCGCGAGAATGACGGGATATGTCGTCACGTCCGAGACCGGGATTTCCGCCGAGTAGTCGTTGATGGCCGTTACCTTCAAGGTTTCGCCCTCGGCACCGACCGCTTCGAGGATTGCGGAAATCAGGGGCCCCTCGAAGGTGCGCTCGCCGTCATACCATGGCGTATCGGTCGTGATCTGCGTGCCTGCCAGGGCTTCGAGCATGGCCAGGTCGAATTGGGCTCCCTCGGGCGCATTGGTTTCGGAGACCGCCCCCGTCACCGTGAGAATGACCATGCCTTCGGGCTGTTCGAGCGGGCCCGCCTGTCCGGGGGTGGCGAGGGCGATCGCCCCTGTGAGGATTGCGGCAAACCTAATGCTCATCTCGTTGCTCCGTCTTTCTGGCAGGATCTCTCTTCGGGGGCTCAGGCTGATCGTGCTTCGCTTACTGTCTCGCTCATGTAGTCTGCGATGCGCGGCCAAGCGCGTTCGAAGGCGGCCACACACTGCGGATCGAAATGGGCGCCGGCCTCCGAACTGATGTGTTCCCTTGCGCGGTCGAGGCTCCAGGCCCGCTTGTAAGGGCGGTCGGTGCAGAGCGCGTCGAAGACATCCGCGATGGCGGCGATCCGGCCCTCTATGGGAATGTCCTTACCCGCGAGGCCATCGGGATAGCCCGTTCCGTCCCAGCGTTCGTGGTGCGACTTCGCGATGCTGGCGGCGACCTTCAGCAGGTTGCTGTGCCCGTCTGCCAGAATGTTGGCGCCGTAATTGACGTGCTCGCGCATGGCGGCAGTTTCCGCCGAGTCGAGGCCGCCGGGCTTGTTCAGGATCGAGTCCGAGACACCGATCTTTCCAACGTCGTGAAGCGGGGCGGCAAGATAGATGTCCCGGCAGTGGTTCCTGTCGAGACCGAGCTCTTCGGCGACGATTCTGGAAATGGCCGCGACCCGGTTGATGTGTTCGCCCGTTCCGCCATCGCGGTATTCGATCGCGCGTGCCAGCCGCCAGATCATTTCCTCCTCGCGGAGAAGCAACTCCTTGGTGGCCGCCTCGACCTCTCGGGTGAGCCAGACCGCGCGATTGGCGAGTTCGACCTGTGCCTTGCGCAGCTTGAGGAGGTTGGTGACGCGAACCTTGAGTTCATCCGGATCGACCGGCTTGTTGAGGAAATCCGTGGCCCCGGCCTCGATTGCCGTGATGCGCAGGTCGCGGTCATTGTCCGCCGTTATCATGATCACCGGAACATGGGCATGAGTCGGGTTCTCGCGCAGATTCTGCACGAACTGGACGCCGTTCATCCGCGGCATGTTGAAGTCTACGAGAACGAGGTCGCACGGCGTTCGGCCCGCAAAGGACAACGCCTCGAGAGGATCCTCCAACCCGCTGACCGAACACCCGGGGATACGGGAAACGATCGTTTTCAGAACGGCCAGATTGATGGAATTGTCTTCCACCACGAGTACGTGCACGCTTATCCTCCCCGTTTTCGGCGTAGCCGTAGATACAACGAAAAGGTGAACCTCATTGCATTACAGGGGTTTATTGGATAAGAATTCGTTAAGTTCGGGTCATATAACGAATTGCGGGCTATTCTCGCAAGCTGGCTGTAATTCGGTCGGGTTATCCAGAATAATTGCCCAATTCACAGATAACGCGCCATTCTTCTTCGGTGACAGGTTGAACGGAAAGGCGCGAATTGTTGACCAGCACCATCTCGGCAAGGCGGGGCTCTGCCTTGCACATGTCGAGTGAGACGGGTGTCGGCATGGTTGCAACGGCCTTGATGTCCACACATTCCCAGCGCGGATCGTCGGTCTTTGAATCCGGGTGCGCCTCGGCGCAGACCTCGACGATTCCGACGATTTCGCGGTCTTTCTGGGAGTGGTAGAAGAAGCCACGATCTCCGAGCTTCATCTCGCGCATGTTGTTGCGGGCCTGATAGTTGCGCACGCCGTCCCATTCCTCGCCGGTTTCGCCCTTCGCGACCTGCTGATCCCAGCTCCAGGTCGAGGCTTCGGATTTGAACAACCAGTAGTTCATCAAGCGTGCTCCCGTTTCGCCAACCGCTTCATGCGTATTCGAGCGTCACTTGGCAAGACCACCGGTATTCGCGGGAGCCGCGGCGGCACCACGCACGAAGATCTGATTGGTCGAAGAGGGGCTTATGACGGATGGTCCCGGTGTATTCGGCAAAGAGTTCCGGGATGATGCGACAGTCGATGGATGGTCAGACGCGGAGATCGGTACTGGGGGGCGGTCTGGCCCTGACTCTTTCCGCGCGGTTGACGGTCGCCGAGCCGCTGGCGGGATGGGGCGGTGTCCGGCAATCTGCGGCGGCTCTCGATCAGCTTCATGCGCTCATCGTATCGGTCGATGGCGAAACGGTCCTGGCCGAAAACTACCGGGGGCCGGGTCTGGATCGGTCGGTAAATGTGAAGTCCGTCTCGAAAACGTTCGTTGCCGCGCTGGTGGGCGCCGCCATCGACAGGGGCGTGATACCGGGGGTGGACGCGACGATCGGCGAGGTGGCGCCCTCGCTGATCCCGTCCGGTGCCGACCCCGCTGTCGATGGTATTACTGTGGCGGATCTTCTGACCATGCAGGCGGGGCTCGAGCGGACCTCCGGAGCGAACTACGGTTCCTGGGTTTCCAGCCCGAACTGGATTGCCGATGCGCTCGGGCGGCCCATGGTGTCGTCGCCGGGCGAGCGGATGGCCTATTCCACGGGCAGCTACCATGTGCTCGGCGCGGTGCTCAGTTCCGCCTCAGGGCGAAGCCTGCTTGCGCTTTCGCGGGACTGGATCGGGGATCCGCTGGGCTTCGATGTGCCGGCCTGGACACGCGATCCGCAAGGATACTACCTCGGTGGCAACGAGATGGCGCTGAGCCCGCGGGCGTTGGTCCGGTTCGGTGAAATGTACCGCCTGCGCGGGGCCTGGGGCGAAACGCGGGTTCTGAGCGCGGGTTGGGTTGGGGCTTCCTTCGAGCCTCGGACGCGCTCGCCATTTTCCGGGCTCGACTATGGCTACGGCTGGTTTCTGGGGCGTGCACAGGGGCATCGCTTCGCACTCGCCCGTGGCTATGGCGGGCAGGTGATCTGCGTTGTGCCGGATCTGGGCATGACTGTCGCCATCACCTCCGACCCGACGCAACCGGCCCGCAGCGGCGGGTATTTTGGCGATCTGCTTGACCTTATCGGGGACCGGATCATTCCGGCCGCCGAAATGGTCTGAGTTCCAACAAGCGGGCTGCTCAGCCGATGACCCGTTTCCAGGGCCGGACTTCAGCCGACGCGAAAAGCTCTGCGTTGGTATAGGGATCGTTTGCGGCCCAGGCCTCGGCTGCCGCCATGTCGGCGACATCGAGGATCACCAGCGAGCCGCACATGTTTCCCTCCGCATCGAGAAGCGGCCCCGCCTGCTCCACCACGCCGGTTTCCGCGATGTAGGCCAGATGGGCCTCGCGGTTGGCTTTCCGGGTTTCGAGATGACCCGGCTTGTCATTGCAGATCAGGGCAAACAGCATTTTTCATTCCTCCTTGAGCGGACGGGCAAGGAGCGCGTCCATCGCGGCATCCAGCGTGAGGTTCCCATCGAGCACATCCGCCACCGAAGCGGCAATCGGCATTTCGATCCCATGATGCGCGGCCAGTCGACAGGCCGCCCGAGCCGTGGCAACGCCCTCTACCGTTCCTTGCGGTATCTCCGCGCCCTTTCCGATGGCGACCCCGCGGGCGAAATTGCGCGATTGCAGGGAATTGCAGGTGAGCGAGAGATCCCCGAGCCCGGAAAGACCGGCCAGCGTTTCGGCCCGTGCGCCGATCGCCACGCCGAGGCGCGACATTTCGGCGAAACCTCGGGTCATCAGGGCAGCGCGCGCCGAGGCACCAAGCCGAGCGCCTTCCACAATGCCACAGCCTATCGCAATGACATTCTTCAGCGCCCCGCCGACCTGCGCACCGATGACGTCATCTGTCAGGTAGAGCCGAAGCCTCGGTCCGGACAGGAGATGCTGCAGGGTCGCGCCACGTTTGGCCTCAGCGCAGGCCAAAGTCAGCGCCGTTGGCAGGCCGCGTGCGATCTCACCTGCGAATCCCGGTCCGGTGAGGGCTGCGAGCGCATGGCCCGGCGCGGCGTTGCCGGCGATTTCCGTCTGGAGGCGGAGGCTTGGGGCATCGATCCCCTTTGCACAGAGAACAAGCGGCACATCCGGCAGTTTCCCCGCCACATCGCCCAGGAAACCGCCGGTCTGTTGCGCGGGAAGGGCAAGAAGTATCGTTTCCGCATGCGCGAGATCCGCGAGCGCGCTTGTGCAGGTGACAGCTTCCGGCAGGGTCACGTCCGGGAGGCGGTCAATCGTGCGGCTGCCTTCTGCCGCGTGCATTCTGGCCGCGTTGCGCCCCCACAGCGTCACCGGGCGCCCGGCGGAGGCAAAGGCCACGGCCAGTGCGGTACCGAAAGCGCCTGCCCCGATCACGGCGATCATGCCTTTGCTCCCTTCTTGCCGGAACCGATTAGCGGCGCGGCTTTCGTGTCCAGTGGCCAGCGCGGTCTCGCCGAGAGGCCGAGATCGTCAGGTCCGCCCGTTGCCATCCGTTCCGCGCCGGCCCAGGCGATCATCGCGCCATTGTCGGTGCAGAGGCTGAGTGGTGGTGCTGTCCAGCCAAAGCCGGCCTGCGCGGCAACCTGTTCGAGCGCCGCGCGGATCGGGCCATTGGCTGCGACACCCCCCGCGACAGCCAGCAGGCCGGGACCGTGTGCGTCCGTAAATGCGGCGCAGGCCCGCCGAGTTTTCTCGGCCAGCGTATCGACCACGGCCTCCTGGAAGGCGGCGCAAAGATCGGCGCGGTCCGTTCGGCTGAGGCCGCCTTTCGTTTCTACCAGCTGGTCGCGCGCGCGGCGGACCGCTGTCTTCAGGCCGGAAAAGGAGAGGTCACATCCAGGTCGGTCGAGAAGTGGTCGGGGCAGGTTGAAGCGTTTCGAATCGCCGCAGCGCGCCTCGGCTTCCACCGCCGGCCCGCCGGGCTGGCCGAGACCCAGGAGCTTGGCGATCTTGTCGAAGGCCTCGCCTGGGGCATCGTCTATGGTGCCGCCGAGCCGCCGGAAACTGCCGGGCCCTTCGACGGAGAGAAACTGACAATGGCCGCCCGAGACCAGCAGCATCAGATAGGGAAACTCGATCGGCTCCAGCAACCGCGGGGTCAGCGCGTGCCCGGCCAAATGGTTCACGCCATAGAGCGGCAGGCCGCTGCCCGCGGAAAGCCCCTTGGCAAACATCACGCCCGAAAGCACGCCACCGATCAGCCCGGGTCCGGCCGTTACCGCAATCGCATCAACATCTCCAAGCGTGAGACCGGCGCGGCCAAGTGCGGCTTCGGTGACGAGATCGAGCCGCTCGGCATGGGCGCGCGCCGCGATCTCCGGCACGACGCCGCCGAAATCGGCATGCAGATCGTCCTGGCGGAATACTTCGGAGCAAAGGATTTCGCCCACCGGAAGGCCGGGTTGGGCACGGACGAGCGCGGCCGCCGTGTCATCGCAGCTGCTCTCGATACCGAGTATGATCCGTTTTGCCTGCATCTCCATCCGCCATTCCGGGCGCAAGTGATTGCGTTGCCGATCCCGCGCAGGTAACACCGGGCCTGTCTGCGCGCAACGGCAGGTGGCGTTCGATAGTCGAACTACAATGGATCCCCGAAAGGCTGGTTTGCTTTGTCCAAGGTCCTCCTTCTCATTCGCCCTGAGCCTCAGTCCAAGGAATTCGCCGCAGCGGTCGAGGCCGAACTGCCGGGCAGGTTCCGAACCATCGTCGCACCTGCAATTCGTATCGAGCCGGTAGAGGCCGAGATCGAGCTCGCTGGTGTCGGGGCCCTGCTCTTTACCTCCGCGAACGGTGTCGAGCAGTTCGTCCGCCTGAGCGATAATCGGAACATCCCCGCGTATTGCGTCGGGGCAATGACGACGACGACGGCTCGCCGCGCGGGCTTCGACGCCCGCTCGGCCGAGGGCGACGTCGAGACACTCGCGGATCTGGTCATCGCGCGTCATGCCCCCGAAAGCGGTGCGTGCCTGCATGTGCGGGGAATACACGCCGCAGGAAAGCTTGACGACCGGCTCGAGGCGGCGGGCATCGAAACGCGGGCCGCCGCGCTCTATGACCAGGTCGAGGCCCGGATAGATGGCGAAGCGGCAGACCTGCTTGCGGCGGGCAACGTCGATGTTCTGACTGTCTTCTCTCCGCGCACCGCCGCGATCTTCCAGGCGCAGGCCCGTGCCGCGGGTTGGCAGCTTGGTTCCACCACATCGGTTTCGCTCAGCGTCGCGGCGGATGCGGGGCTGGGCGATCTTGCGCTGGGGGGCCGACGGATCGCGTCTCATCCAGGGCGTGCGGGCATGATCCGGGCGTTGGGCGAACTCTAGGCAGATGGGGGCCCATCAGGCCGATTCGCCGTCGCCGCAGGTTAATCATGGCGGGCAATTTCTCGCTTTGGGTCTTTTCCTTGTTCAGAAAATTTGCTTCGCCTAGTATCCGGCCAAAGTTCCAGGTGCGTGGGGAAAGCTCTATGGCGGCGAATGAAAAAGATGCGACCGAGAACCAAGAGGTCGCATCGGGTTTCGATGCGGACAGCAAGCAAGAAGCCGAGACAGAGGGATCGGTGACCAAAGAGACCGATGACGGCCCTGCGGCCGAACCCCTGGCGGAACCGCAGGAATCGACAGCTGATGAGGTCTGGGCTGACGAATCGGCAACCGACCCGGCTGTGAAATCCGAAGAGGCTCCAGGATCCGAACCGGGTTTCGATCCCGAGCCTGCCGAGCCCAGGGACACCGCCGAGGCCGAGACCCCCTATCGCGACGATTCGTACGGCGAGGCGGAAACGGCTGACCGAGAAGAACCGGTCGTGGAGGACGAAATCGACGACCACGAGGATCATGAGGAACACCACGAGGGGTCTTCTTTTGCGGCACGCGCACTTACGCTGCTCATTGTTCTGATTCTGGGCGCCGCGCTGGGCATCTGGGGGGCACCGAAGCTAGCGCCAATGCTACCCTCTGGCATGGCTCCCGTTGCCGAGTGGCTTTCGCCGGGAACGTCGTCGGAAACGGAGGATCAGATTGCCGCGCAGAGCCAGCAACTCGCCACCTTGAGCGAACAGCTGGACGCATTGCGCGCTCAGGTGAACGAAGTGCCTGCCAACGTGGCAACGTCCGAGGACGTCGATGCGGCCGTTGCAGATGCGCGCGGAGCCATCGACACCCAGATTTCGGATCTGCAGGCGAAAGTGGAGGATCTCGGCGGCGCGAATACCGCGGAGCAGATTTCCGGGCTTCAGAGCGCCCTCGACGGGCAGGCCGGCGAGCTCGCCTCCCTCAAACAACAGCTGTCGCAAGGTGGCACATCCGCTGCCGATGCCCAGATCGATCTTTACGAGGCGGAACTCGAGGGGCTTCGTGGCGAGGTTCGCACACTCTCGCAGAGCGTTGCATCGCTTGGCCACCGCATCGACGAGGTCGCCGCTACGGCCGATCGCTCCATCGACGCGGCTGAAGCCAAGGTCATCGAAATCCAGGAAAGTGCAAGCGCACAGGTCGCCGAGATCCAGGAAGAAACGCAGAAGTCTCTCGATGCGGCCGCAATCGAATCCGATATTGCTCTTATCCGCGCCGCACTCGCGAGCGGACAGCCCTTCGAAGAGCCCGCGAGCCGACTGGAAGCGGCGGAGAACGTGAGCCTCCCCGAGGGGCTGAGCGCCGCGGCTGCAAGCGGCGTGCCCACGGTGCAGATGTTGCGCGACCGGTTTCCGGGTGATGCACATGGTGCGATCCGTGCGAGCATTCAGGCAGAGGCGGGAGATGGTTTCCTGAATCGTTCGCGCGCTTTCCTCGAATCCCAGCTTGCCACGCGCTCGCTCGAGCCGCAGGAAGGGGAGGGCACCGATGCCGTGCTGTCCCGCATGGAAGACAGCCTGAACAACGGCGATCTCGAGGGCGCGCTTGCCGAATCCGCGGCGCTGCCGTCCGAGGCTGCGGAGGCACTTGGCGACTGGCTCGAAGATGCCAAAATGCGGGAAGCCGCCGATACGGGGCTGGCCGAGCTTGAATCCAGCCAACCGGCCGTGAATTGAGGGGGGCGGAGAACATGCTCTGGTCACTGATCAAGATATTCATTTTCGTCGCCATTGCGGTGGCGCTCGCCTTCGGGCTCGCCTGGGTGCTGGAAACGCCTGGCGAGGTCGTCATTGCCTTCGCCGGGCGCGAATGGTCCCTTACTCCCGTCGGCACGCTCATCGCTCTTGTCGTGCTGCTTGTGGCCGCCATCGTGGTCCTGAAGATCCTGAGCTTTCTCTATGCGCTCGGGCGATTTCTGCTCGGTGACGAAACCGCGCTCACCCGGCATTTCAGCCGCGCACGGGAGCGTCGGGGCTTCAACGCGCTCTCGGACGGCATGATTGCGCTTGCCGCCGGCGATTCCCGTCAGGCGGCAAAGAAGGCCGCCAAGGCCGAGCGGCTTCTCGGTCGCAAGGATGTCACCGGACTGGTGCAGGCTCAGGCCGCGGAGCTGAATGGCGACAAGACCAAGGCGATTGGATATTACAAGACGCTTCTCGAGGATCGCCGCACGCGCTTTGTTGGCGTGAGCGGGCTCATGCGGCAGAAGCTCGAGGAAGGCGACACGACCACCGCTCTCGCGTTGGCCAAGAAGGCCTTTGCCCTGCGTCCTGACAACCCCGCGCTTCTGCGCACGCTGTTCGATCTGCAATCGCGCGAGCAGGACTGGTCTGGAGCGCGCGAAACGCTGAATGCTTCGGTGCATTCCCGGCTGCTGCCGCGCGATGTCGGACACCGCCGTGATGCCGTGCTCTCGCTTGCGGATGCCCGTGTCGCCGCCGAGGAAGGCAATACCGCCCGGCGCAATGATGCGGCGTTGCAGGCCAACAAGCTGGCGCCGACGCTTGTCCCCGCTGCGGTTCTCGCCTCACAGGTGCTGGTCGAGAAGAACATGCCGCGCAAGGCACAGAAGGTGCTCAACCGCGCCTGGGCGGCCAACCCCCATCCGGATCTCGCGGCGGCCTATGCGGCAATCGTGCCGGACGAAACGCCCCAGGCCCGCCGGAAGCGCTTCGAGAGCCTGATCTCCGCCGCTCCTCGCGATGCCGAGAGCAAGCTCCTCGGGGCTGAACTCGCGCTTGCGGCCGAGGATTTCCCCGGTGCGCGCAAGGCGCTGGGCGATCTTGCGGAGACCAACCCGACCACCCGAAGCCTTGCCCTGATGGCCGCGATCGAGCGGGGACAGGGCGCGCCCGAAGCCGAGGTGCGGGCGTGGCTGGCGCGGGCAATCGACGCGCCGCGCGGGCCGCAATGGGTTTGCGAGAAATGCGGCCATGTGCATCCGGCGTGGATCCCGGTCTGCGAGGGCTGTGGTGCATTCGATACACTGGCCTGGAAGACGCCCAAGGTCGAGGAAACGAGCAGCCATGCGCCAGCATCCATGCTGCCTCTGCTGATCGATCCAGTGGAAGGACCGGCGGAGGATCCGCAAGATGCTTCCGACGAGGGCGAAGAAGGCCAGCCGAGCGCCGCAACGGCCTGACGCCGGGTGGCACGGAAAAAAGGGGGCCGGATCTCTGAAGAGACCCGGCCCCTTTCAATTGAACCGCACGTTTGCGTTCGCCCGCGGCTATTCCGTCGTCTGGTTCCACGCTGGTTTGCGTTTCTCGAGAAATGCTTCAATTCCCTCGGCCGTGTCATCGCGCATCATGTTGGCCGCCATGACCTGACCCGTGTGAGAATAAGCTTCCCCGAGATCCATCGCGGCCTGTTCGTAGAAGGCGCGCTTGCCGATCCGGACGGCCGGGCCAAGCTTGCTGGCAATCTTCAGCGCAAGTGCCTGGGTCTCTGATCCGAGATCCCCTTCGGGCACAACGCGATTGACCAGTCCCAGCGCACGGGCCTCGTCGGCATCGACGAAATCCCCGGTCGTCAGCATTTCGAAGGCACGTTTGGCCGGAATATTTCGAGTGAGGGCGACCATCGGCGTCGAGCAGAAAAGGCCGATATTGACGCCGTTCACCCCGAAACGCGTGCCTTCGGCGGCAACGGCCAGATCGCATGTGGCCACAAGCTGACATCCGGCTGCGGTCGCAATGCCGTGAACCTGGGCAATCACCGGCTGCGGCAGGGACACGATGGACATCATCATGCGCGAGCAGGTCGCAAAGAGAGCCTCGAAACCGGCCCGGCCGCCATCTTCCGCCTGACGTGCATCGGTCATCTCGCGCAGATCGTGCCCGGCACAGAACGCCTTTCCGGCAGCGCGCAGAACCACAACGCGAACCTTCTGATCCTGGGCAAGCGCATCAAGCTCAGCCTGCATCGCGGAGAGCATCGCCCCGGACAGCGCGTTCAGTTTGGCAGGATTGTTGAGTGTTAGTGTCGCAACCGCGCCCTGATCTTCACGCAGCAGAATATCGTCTGCCAAGTTTCCTCTCCTTGTCTTGTAAGAATTGCACCCTATCGCGTGTGCATTGCGCGCAGCATATCCAGCTGCTCGGTACGGCGATAGTATGCGGCGCAGAGAATTGCGAAGAGACCCATCGCCGGAATAAGCGACCCCATGGCGAGTTGGGCATTGCCGAAGGTTGCCCCGATCGTTCCGACAATCAGCCCGGCTCCCATTTGAAGGAAGCCCATCATGGCAGCTGCGGCGCCGGCCGATCTGGGAAAGGGTAGAAGGGCAGCCGTGCTCATGGAGGGCATGACGAAAGCGATGCCGACAGCGTAGAGGCCGACTGGCAACATGACGCGCAGGAAAGTCGCATCCCAGAACAATAGGCAGAAGGTGCCGGCACTTCCCGCGGCAATGAAACAGAGGCCAGGTGCAAGGAGCAGATCCGCGGAATAGCGTCGCAGCAGGCGTCTGTAGGCCAGCGAACCTGCCATGAAGAAGCCGCTCTGCATGAGCATTCCGAGCCCGAACTGCGTCGGGGTGAGGCCAACACGATCCATGAGTATGAACGGCAGGAAAGTGGATTGCGCGTAGAGCGCTCCGATGCTGCCCGCGACCACGCCCGCGGCGCCGAGAAACCGCGCATTTCGCAGGACATCCGCGTAACTGCGGCCGAGAGCGCGGAACGAGAGTTTCCGGTGGTCAGGCACGACGGTTTCGCGCAGCGCGAAGATCGTCGTCAGCATGACCGAGAGACCGATCAGAACCATGAGCACGAAGATCATGCGCCAGCCGGCGACCGCGAGTGTGAGCCCCCCGATGGTCGGCGCCGTCGCGGGGCCGATTGCGAGGATGATCCCGATCAGGTTCATGATCGCGGAGGACCTGTCCCCGGTGAAGAGATCCCTCACGATGGCCCGGGAGATCGCGACACCGGCCGATGCGCCGACGCCTTGAATGAACCGGGCCAGCAGCAACACTTCGATGCCGGGGGCTGCGAGTGCCAGCAGGCTTCCGGCACAATAGATTGCCATGAAGGCCAGCGTCACGGGTCTGCGACCCAAGGCATCCGAGAGCGGACCCGCGACAAGCTGCGCACAGGCAAAGCCGGCGAAATAGAGGGTAAGGGTCAGCTTGACCAGGCCTTCGCTCGTGCCGAACGCGCGAACAATCTCGGTCATTGCCGGGGTATAAAGCGCCATCGAGACAGGACCGATCGCGACAAAGAGGCCACCGATGAGGGCGACCCTGCGTTCGCTCATCGCCGGGGAGGGCACAGATTGATCCTGTTCGGTCGTGCTCGCTTCGGCGGGAATGCTCATGCCGTCTCTCCTGCGGTCTTTTCGCACTGCGAGGATCGCGCATTTGCGAGATTGTCCCGCGCCCTGCGGGTCAGGGCGATCAGCGTTCGCCATTCTTCATCTGTCATGTCGCCGCGCGCAGTCTCGCGGAGTGTCGCACCGATTGCCTCGATCTGGCGAAGGACCGGACCGGAAGTGGCGGACAGGCTGACCCGTTTGGCGCGCCTGTCTTCCGGGTCTGCGGTGCGGGTGACGAGTCCCGCGCTTTCCAGCCGATCTATGAAACCGCAAACACTCATCTGACCCACGCCCAACCGTTCCGCGAGATCGATCTGGCGCATGGGGCCGACATGGCGGAGATGCGCGAGCAGCCGCGCCTCGGACGCGGTCACCCCGAGCCCCGTTTCCGTCACGCGCTCTTCGAAGCCCGCGCGGATCAAGCGCGACATTTCCAGCACGAGGAAGTTGAGGTTGTCGGTTACTTCGGTCATCGCAGATTTCCATCGTCAGCAAAGCTGATGGTCAGGTAGGCTTATTAAATGCCGATGGCAAGACCGACGGCTGCTTGCGTCTGGCGCGTGGACGGGCATAGTGCCGCCATGATCAGGCTGCTTTTCCTGTTTGCGGTGATTTTCGCGATCATCGCATTGTTCACCCGAAAGCCGGGACCGCGGCGTGCCTTCTACGCTTTTCTGGCGTTTCTGGTAACATACGCGATCCTGAAGGCCACGGGGCTCATTGATGCCTGGGCACCGGATAGGATGGGGTAAGCCAGGGACGGCTCGCTTATTTTGCGCAAGAAACGGGTCGCGAAGTCGCCGCGCTGAAAGCTAGCCCTCATGTCACATCTTCATGGAGGCAATCCGATGCGGCTTGAGGGCAAATCCATAATTATCACCGGGGCGAGCAGTGGTATCGGCGCAGCTGCCGCCAGAATATTCGCAGAAGAAGGCGCATCGCTCGTCCTTTCCGCGCGGCGCGCGGCGCTGTTGGAGCAGTTGGCGGCGGAGCTTCGATCCGCGGGGGCGCAAGCTCTCACGCTTGCGGGAGATGTTCGGCAGGAAGACGTGGCCAAGCGGCTCGTTGGCCTCGCAGAAGCAGAGTTCGGCGGATTAGATGGTGCGTTCAACAATGCGGGCACGGTCGGCGACATGGGGCCAGTGGTGGATATGTCCGCGGAGACCTGGTCCTACGTCCAGGACATCAACCTGAAGGCTGGATTCTTCGGGGCAAAGTATCAGATCCCGGCCATGCAGCGGCGCGGGGGCGGATCGATCGTGTTTACTTCGTCGTTCGTTGGTCACACGATTGGGCTTCCTGGTATGGTGGCTTATGCTTCGGCCAAGGCCGGGCTTGTCGGCATGACCCAGGTACTTGCTGCAGAGCACGGCGGGGAAGGGATCCGCGTAAATTCCCTTCTGCCGGGCGGGACCCGCACGGAGATGGCGGGAGATGATCCCGGGACGCATGCTTTTGTGCGTAATCTTCACGCGTTGAAGCGCATGGCCGAGCCGGAGGAAATCGCGCGGGCGGCGCTTTTCCTGCTCTCAGACGAGGCGTCGTTTGTAACCGGAGCAGCAATGCTGGCCGATGGGGGGAACTCCATCTGCAAGACGTGAGCGGAAGCAACCCAAGAAAAAACCGCCGCATGGGATCTGCGGCGGTTCGGATTTCTGAAACGGGACCTGGCGATCAGCGCTTGGAGAACTGGAAGCTCCGGCGAGCCTTGCGCTTGCCGTATTTCTTGCGCTCGACCACGCGGCTGTCGCGGGTGAGGAAGCCGGCAGCCTTCAGCGCCGGGCGCAGGCTCGGTTCGTAGAGCGAGAGTGCCTGGCTGATGCCGTGCTTGACCGCGCCGGCCTGACCCGAGAGACCGCCGCCCTTGACGGTGGCCATCACGTCGAACTGTCCGGTGACATTCGCGACGGAGAACGCCTGGCCGATCACCATCTGCAGCACGGGGCGTGCAAAATACTCGTTCATCGGCTTGTCGTTGACGACGACCTTGCCGGAGCCGGGCTTGATCCAGACGCGCGCAATGGCGTCCTTCCGGCGACCGGTGGCGTAGGAGCGACCAAGATCGTCACGGACGGGCTCGCGAACAGGTGCGGTTTCGGTGGCCGGGGCCTCGGAGGCAACGGCATCCTTGAGCTCTTCGAGCGAGGAGAAATCAGCCATGGGTTATGCGCTCCGGGTGTTCTTGGGGTTCATCGCGGCGACATCGATCACTTCGGGGCTCTGGCCTTCATGCGGATGGGCTTCACCAGCATAGACGCGAAGGTTCGACATCTGCTTGCGGCTCAGCGGACCGCCCGGCAGCATGCGCTCGACGGCTTTGAGCACGACACGCTCGGGGTGCTTGCCCTCGAGGATCTGCTCGGCGGTGCGATGCTTGATGCCGCCCGGATAACCCGTGTGCCAGTAATATTTCTTGTCGGTCCGCTTGCGGCCCGTCATCTGCACCTTGTCGGCGTTGATGACGATGACGTTGTCGCCCATGTCCATATGCGGGGTGAAGGACGCCTTGTGCTTGCCACGCAGACGCATGGCGACGAGGGTCGCGAGACGGCCAAGCACGATGCCATTGGCATCGATGATGACCCACTTCTTTTCGATATCTGACGGCTTGGCCGAATAGGTTTTCATCTCATGTCCGTCTGGTTTGTAGGTTGCACGACAAGGGCTGCGGCAAAGGCCGCGCTCCTGAGTCGCGCTCATGTTCCGAACGAAGCGTCCTTCTATCCGAACCACTGCAAAGGTCAATCCGGAATCTTTGGAATTAAACTTGAAAAATCAATGCTTTGAAATTATGGTATCATTATACCCCATTAAACTGGCGAGATTCGCCAATTAGATCCGGACCTTCGGCTCCACGACTCCCCGGACGTCCGGAGAAACGAGAAAGGTCTGACCGTCCGCTGCATCAATGTCCACGAGCCCTTCTCGTGCGGATGTCACGAGCATCAGATCGCCACCCTCACCGCCAAAGGCCGGGCAACTTGCCTGACGTGCCGGCACCGGAACGGCCCGGTCGAAGGCGCCATCGGGCCGATAGCGAGCCACGCGCGATGCGCCCCATTGAGCGTTCCAGATGCAACCTTCCTGATCGACAACCGCGCCATCGGGGTTCATCTCTTCTTTCTGCAGATCGATGAACACACTGGCCGGGCCATCCGGCCAGCCCGCATCATCGAGCGGCTGCCGGAATATCTGGCGCGACGTCGAACAGGCATAATAGGCGAGGTCACCTGAAGGATCGAAGCAGATCGCATTGGGAATGGTGATGCCCGCGACGATACGGCGGAGATCACCCCGATAATACCGGTAGATGCTGCCTTTGCCCGCCTCGGCCGCCTTGCCCATCGTTCCGATCCAGAAACCGCCCCGTGTGTCGGCGCGTCCGTCATTGGAGCGCGTCGTCAGGTCGTCTGCCTCGATCTCCACCACCAGATCGCGCTTTCCCGTTGCAAGCGAGAAGCGGTAGAGCCCGGTTTCGGTTGCGATGAGAAGCGTGTCTCGATCGACCCAGCCGGCCGCAGAGCTCAAATCCTCCATATCCCATTCCAGCGACTGATCTCCCAGCCGTGAGAAAAGCCGCTTGCCCAGGATGTCGAACCAGAAAAACTGCTTTCGCTCCGGATGCCAGAACGGCCCTTCCCCCAGTTCGCATTGACGCTCATCGAAGATCTGCGATTTCATTTTTTCGTTCCGCCTGATGTCCTGCGTCTGTATTGCCGCGCCTGTTCTCTATCGGTTCACTCGGTAAAGGGCTCTACGGCAACTCGTCGTCCGAGCATGAACGCGTCGGCGACGTGAACCAGCGGTGTATCGTCGACATCCGATGCACCTTGGGCCAGGAGATCCGCGAACCGGGCATAAAGGCCGGGATACTCCCCCACATCTTCCAGCGTCTGGGTCTCGCCATCGATCTCCATCACGGCTCCGCCATTGCGCAGCCGAAGCACGCCCTCGGATGTTTCGACGGTGATGTTCCACACCGGATCGCCCTCATGGCGCCAGTCGAAGACCGCGCCCACCTCTGCATTTTCGGGTGCCGCGAAGTCGAGCGTCACGGCGATGGGCGTATCGCAGTTCGACGGGAATGAGAGATCGGCTTTGGCGAGGTGGACCGGGAAGGGCAGGATCTCGGTCAGGATCGAGAGCGCGTTGATTCCGGTATCGAACACCCCGAGCCCGCCGGCCTGCCATATCCAGGCTTGACCTGGATGCCATTCGCGCACGTCTTCCATCCAGTCGATTCGCACCTTCCGGATCGTGCGCTCCGCCAGCCACGCCTTGGCGGGCGCAACTCCGTCCGCATGGCGGGAATGCCAGGTGGCGAAGAGCGTGACACCGGCCTCGCGAGCAAGAGTCGCTAGGGCGCGAACCTCGGCAATGGTCGCGCCGGGGGGCTTTTCCAGCATGACATGGCGGCCCGCCCGGATGGCAGCGACGGCCGCCGCGAAGCGAACCTGAGGTGGCATGCAGAGCGATACGGCCGAAACATCGGATCGTGCGGCAAGCAAGGCTTCGATGGTGTCGAAATTCTCGGTGTTTTCAATGCCGCCGGATCGGCTTGCTGTCGCGACAAGGCGAAAGGCCTTGTTGCCATTGATCGCAGGCACATGCTGGTCGCGTGCGATCTTTCCGACGCCGATGATGGCGATATCAATGCTCATGTTTGTTTTCCTCCCTCAGGTCTTCTGTCTGCGCAGATGTTCCGATGCAAGTGTTGCCTTCCGGGACATGCGGGTGGGAACACTACCGGGGTGGCCGGGTGATGATCGGGATGGCTGCGTAGGATGCGCCTAGTGCATTGTATTTATTGTACTTTTGAGGGTTTCCCAATAGGCGCGGACGGTGGAGGCATCGCGAAATGGCGGCGATCCGACCGCCCGCGCCGGGAGGGACAATCAAGTTTCATGCTCGGGATGAGGGGGTGCGGAAATTGCGCCCCGTAACGCCGGACGTTCAGACACCCGGACAGGAAACGGATTGTGTTCAAATTACTCGTTTCAAACAACTTTTTCCGCAGAACAATGACCTGCGTGACTGGAATGACCGCAATCTGCACCCAAATGGTTAACGGCTGGTAGGGTTGCGCCTGGCGCCCCTCGGGCGGGCGCTGCGGGAGTATGGAATCCGTATGGAATCGGTATGGTTTCGATATGGAAACCGTATGGCTGCTTTTTCGGGATTTGGTAACGAAGGTTAACGGCGGAAAAGGTTAATCCCGCTCGGCGAGAGGGTGCCCCGGCGGGTAGGGCTTGTTGAGGGCCAGCGGTTTTCCGGTGCGTTGAGGCTCCTCGCCGGGTGGGCAGCAGTAGCCATCCGGGTCCTTTTCCCAGTCGTAGCCCACGCGCTTCATGGCGATGACCAAGGCTTCGGGCGGTTCTTTCCAGCAGGTGGGTATGGAATAGGGCCGGCCTGTATCTGGGGCCAGGTGATCGGGCAGGAGTGTATGCTCATTGCCGATCATCTGATCGAGCTGAGCTTGCGTTAGGTCTTGCGCACCACGTAAATCCGCGAAATGGGCAATCAGCGCAGTCTGTGCGCCTGACCAATACGCGGATCTGAGATCGGCCCCGGTGAAGTCTGCCTGCTCCATCCGCGCCTTCCAAAGGTTAGACTCCTCCAACCGCGCGTCGCGAATGTTGGCCCCCTGCATCCGCGCCTCGCTGAGGTTCGCGTCCTGCATCTGCGCCGCGCAGAGGTCCGCCCTCTCCATCCGCGCCCAGCGGAGGTCCGTCCCCTGCATCCGCGCCCCGCGGAGGTTCGCGTCCTGCATCTGCGCCCCGCCGAGGTCCGCCCCCTTCATCTGCGCCCCCCAGAGGTCCGCTGCCCCCATTTGCGCCAGGCGGAGGTCCGCTCCCTCCATCCGCGCCAAGCGGAGGCCCGCCCCGTTCATCGACGCCCTACGGAGGTTCGCCCCCTCTATTCGTGCTTCGGAGAGGTCCGCCCGCTCCATTCGTGCCCCCTCAAGGTCCGCTGCCCCCATTTGTGTCTCGGAGAGGTCCGCCCCCTGTATCTGCGCCTCGCTGAGGTCCGCCCGCAGAATTCTTGCCTCCCTGAGGTCCGCCCCTTCCATCCGCGCATGGTTCAGGCGCGCACGATTCAGGTTAAGGTGCGATAGGTCGCTTTTGCGCAGGTTGGTTTCACGCAGGTCGAGGCGGTAGCCTGTTTCGCCGCCTTGAGTGCGTCGCTTTTCTTCGTTCTCGATGCGCTGCGGTTCGCGGTTGCCGAGGGTGGTCAGTGCAGTCTGGATATCGGTTCGGGGTTTAGAGAGGCTATTGATGCTGTCCTCGAATGTATCGTCGAGATTAAGGTCCTTTGCGTCCTTCGCCGGGGCGTTCTCCCGGATGTAGGTGCAGAGGATATCCATGACCCGGATGTGTTCTTCGGGGTTCGTGCGGGAAATCCGGTCCAAGGTGAGGATGGCGCCGACGCGCACCTCGATATTGGGCTCTGTGGTGTCGTAGGTTTTCCATTCGCCTAGCTCAAGTTTCCAGCCTTCGCCTGGTTTTTTGGGCGGTTTTTCTCCACGCCATTGAACGGTACCATGAGCGTCTTCGCCTTCCTTCGTGAAGATCACCGTGCGGCCGATGCGGCTGACGGTCTTGTCCGCGCCGAGGCCCTCGACTGCGGTGTTGATCAGGCCGGTGGTGAGGTTGGCTTCCTGGGTCTTGGCGGTGCGCTCGTTGATCCAGACGCGCACGAGCTGGAACGGGATGGTGGCGAGGATCGCAAGCATTCCGGCGAGGGCGGCGAAGGTGTAGCCAATGTTGCGTATGGCTTGGGTATCCGCACCCGCAATCTCGGTCTTAAGCTTTGTCAGCATTTGGCCGATCAGGAAGGGAATCTGCCAAATGTAGGCGGCGAACGCCCAGCCGATCAGAAGAAAGCCTAGCGGAATGAGGATGGTCAGATAGTTGCGCTGGAGAATGCCGATGATGCCGCGCCAGCGTTTCGTGATCCACGGCCAGGTCTTTTGGCGGTTGGTCCAAGCGTTGATGAGCATGAGCGCGATGAAGAGCAAAGCGCCGAGACCAAGCGCCCAGATAGCGATGACCAGGGGATCCGGCAGGGGCGGGATGTGGAGCGTCAGTCCCGTTTCGCCCGTCGCGAGGCTGAAGCCCGGTTGGTCGGTCTGCGGCGGGGTTCCGGTGGAATCGGGGTCCATGGTGCTCGCAAAGGGATTGTCTGTAATGAGAAATGGTTAGCACGGGTGGGCGTGCCGGGAAAGGGCGGCGCAATCCGGGGTTGCCGCTCAACGGTACCCTGCAGGCGAGCATGTTTGGGGAAGTCATTCACGCGCGCGCAGCACCGCGCAGTGTCAGCACCGGTTGGCAGATGCGCAAACCCCCGGAACGGTGCCGGTCCGGGAGTGTGTTCGGTCCCGGGCTTGCGCCCGCAGGGGCCGTGCTCAGAACAGGAAATCGCCGGACCCGAGATCGCTGATGTCGACGTCGATAAGGGTGATCTTGTGGCTGCTGCTCACCTTGATGATCGCGTCATCGCCTTTCTGGGAGAGGTGGTTGTTTTCCAGATCGTCGAAGCTCTTGATGGCGCTCACTTCGGAGAGGTCGATCTTCTCCTTGTTGTTCGTGGCGTCGAAATCCTTGATCTTGTCGTTGCCGAACTTGTCCTCGAAGAGGAACAGGTCCGAGCCGCCGCCGCCTTCGAGCGTGTCCGCGCCCCGGCCGCCATCGATCGTGTCCTTGCCCTTGCCGCCCTCGATCTTGTCCTTGCCGTCGCGCCCGCGCAGGCGGTTCGCGTCATCCGAGCCGAAGATCTTGTCGTGGAACACCGAGCCGTCGACATTCTCGATGGAATCGAGCTTGTCCGTGTTGCCGAAGGTGTCGGTGGCCGTTCCGGCGGCAAGATCGACCTTGATGCCGTCGGTGCCGCCGTAGTCGTCCTCGTTGTTGTACCGCACATGGTCGCTGCCGGAGCCGCCCTTGAGCGTGTCCTCGCCCTTGTTCCCGGCGAAGTAGTTGTCCTTGCCGTTGCCGGTCATCTTGTCGCTGCGGCGGCTGCCCTCGATGGCTTCGATCGAGTCGAGCTTGTCGGTTCCGGTGAAGTCGCTCTTCACCTGGCCCTTGGAGAGGTCGGCGATGATGGCCTTCTTGTCATAGGCATAGGAGGCGGTGTCCCAGTCGTCCCCGCCCTTGAGCGTGTCATTGCCGGCGCTGCTGTAGAAGGTGTCCTCGCCCGCGCCGCCGAAGGCCTTGTCCTTGCCCTTGGTGCCGAAGATCTCGTCCTCGTCGCTCATCGAGGTGTAGTTGAACTCGCTCCATTCGATGAGCTGGTCGGGGCGGAACGAGCCGGAGCTGTGGCTGCCGACATCTGTCAGTTCGCCCTCGAGGTCGTCGAATTCCTGCGTGCTGCTGACGCTCGGGATGTCGTCCCCGTCGAGATTGACCAGGACGACGACTTCTTCGTCCTGGCCGTTCACGTCTTTCTTCATGAAGGTCAGGACCATGACGGTGATCTTGCCGGTGCCGGAGAACTTGCCCCAGCCGAACTCGATATCGACGTCGTAGTTGACCAGGTCGAGCCCATCGACGAGGAAGTGGTAGCCTTCGGCCTCGTAGTTGACGGGCTTGATGCCGCCGCCGTTCTTCTTGTATTCGTACTCGAAGCCGTCGCCGTCGGCCGCGACAACCGTCAACTCGCTGTCGCCGTTGAAATAGACGGAGTCCTGCGAGTCCTCATTCACAATGCTGATGACTGCGTCAAAGCTGTATGTGGCCATGGTTCAATTCCGGGCTGTCATGTTCCTGATCCGCCTTCCCTAGCCGCGCGCTGGCGAAGATCGTGTTAACGGCGAGGTGCAGGAAGCGGCTTCGGGGAGGCCGGTTTTGTCGCACCGCATTATCCTATGTTGTTGCGGGCAATTGCCGGGCGGTTAGGATTTTCGTCGAATGGAAATCAATATCGCTGCGAGGGACAAATGAACGAACTGGTTCACGACGACGCATTTCTGGCGGCATCGCTCGCCGCTGACGAACAGGAACTGAGTGTCGTCATCACCAATCCGCATGTGCCGGGCAACCCGCTGATCTATGTCAGCGAGGAGTTCGAGCGGCAGACCGGTTATTCCGCGGAAGAGGTCATCGGGGAGAACTGCCGGTTCCTGCAGGGGCCGGAAACCAACCCGGATGCCATCCGGATGATCAGTGCCGGGCTTGCGGCGAAGACGACCTTCTCGGTGGATATTCTCAACTATCACAAGTCGGGCGAGCCGTTCATGAACCGGCTCCGCATCCGGCCGCTCTTCGATGACGAGGGGCAGTTGCTCTACTTCATCGGAGCGCAGAACCCGGTCAACTAGCGGGGCGCGGGGGAGCCATGGGGGGGCGTCCGCGAAACGAGGCGGAGCTGCGGGCGCTCATCGACCGGGTGCCGATGGAGGGAGCGCCGGAGGCCCTGCGCACGCAGTTCGCGGAGCTGGCCGGGGTGCAGCCGAAGGCGCGGTCGATCGAGCGCGGTGGCGTGGAGTGCCTTGCGGTGGGCGAGGGGCCCGAGATCGTCTGGTTTCACGGGGGCGGTTACGTTTTCGGGGCGCCAGAGACCCATGTGCTGCTGGCTGAGACGCTGGCGGCCGCGGGTCTGCGGGTGATCCTTCCGCGATACCGGCTGGCGCCCGAAGCGCCCTGGCCCGCGATGCTCGAGGATGCGCTGGCGGTGGTCGCGGCAAGCGGAGACGTGGTTCTTGGCGGGGACAGTGCCGGTGGGCATCTGGCGCTGAACGTGGCCCTGCGTCGATCGGTGCTTGGGCTGGCGCTCGTTGCGCCCAATACCGATCGCTCGGGGCGGAGCACGACGCGGGCCCGGACCTCCGATGCCATGAACGATGACGCGGGTGATGCGGAGCTGGCGCGGATGGCGATGCCGGGAATTGCGCCGGACCATACGGATGCCTCACCACTGCTGGCGGATCTCTCGGGATTGCCGCCGCTGCACCTCGAAGCCGCGAGCACGGAGATCCTTCTCGATGACAGTCTGATGCTCGCGGCCGGGGCAGCGCGGGCCAGCGTCGAGACGCATCTGCACGTGACCCGCGGCCTTTTCCACATGTTTCCGCTCTGGCCGGATGCTCTGCCGGAAGGAAAGGCGGCGCTGGGCAGGCTGGCGCGATTTGCGGCAGACCTGCACGCGCGGGCGGGAAACGCCGGCTGATCCCGGCGGGAACGACGCGCGAGGGGTCAGGTTTCGTCGTCGAAGAGCGAGTTGACCACTTCCTGGATGCGCGCGGGTTTCTTGTGCCGTTCGGTCATGTCGTAGCGTTCCGGGATGACCCAGCCGCTGTAGCCCGTGAGGAACACGAAGGGGATGTCCTTCTCGATCAGGACATCGGCGACGGCGAAGGCGTTGCCCTCCCCGAGTGCGACATCGAGTGTCGCGGCGTCGAGATCGGGCGTCGCCTCGATGATCTTGAGCGCGGCCTCCACCGTTGGAACCGGGCCGAGCACCTGCCCGCCGCGTTCCTCGAACCCGTTTCGTAGTTCATCGGCAATGAAGTAGTCATCCTCGACCACGAGAATGGTGCTGCCCTTCACCGATCTTGGCTGTGTCCCCTCTGTCATCCCTTCACCCTAACTGATCGAGATCGGCATGACGATGGTACATCGCAGACCATCGGGTTGCAGATCGTAGCTGGTTTCCGCCCCGAGCTGGTATGGCAGCGCTCGTTCGATCAATTCGCGGCCATAACCTGTGCCCTCGGGGCAGGTTTCTTCCCTCGGAGCGCCCCGCTCCTCCCATTTGACCTGAAGGCGCGAGTAGTTGTCCTCTGTCTCGACGCTCCAGGTGACGGACAATTCCCCCTCGGGGCGGCTGAGCGCGCCGTATTTCACCGCGTTCGTCATCAACTCGTGCAATGCCAGGGCGAAGGTCTGCACCGAACCGGAGCGCAGGCGCACGCCGCGCGGCCCCTTGAAGACGACATTGGGCGATGCATCGGGATTGAATTCGTCCAGCCCCAGGCTGCCGAGTTCGGTCTCCAGCAGCAGGTCGAACGAGATCCGATCTCCCTCGCCGAGCCTTGAGAGCAGGGCATTCACCCGTTCGAGCGCATCGAGCCGCGCGGTGAACTTCTCTCTGAATTCATCGAGCGACTTGCTGCGGCGAATGGTTCTGCCGGCGACGGCGTTGATGACCGCGAGGAGGTTTCGGGTTCTGTGCTGAAGCTCGGTCACGAGTACTTCGAGGCGATTGGAGGTCTGCCGCTCCTCGGTGATGTCGCGCCCGATGCCGCCGATCCGCTGCACGCTGCCCTGGCTGTCGATAAGGGGGAAATGCCGGCTCTTGACCCAGCGGAGCTGCCCGTCGGTGCGGCGGACCAGACAGTAGACGCATTCGACCGACTTGCCCTCACGGACGCTTTCGAAGCTTTCCTCGATCGCCTGACGATCCTCGGGAACGATCATCTCGAGCCATGGGCCCAGGCCGGGATCGGCGAGCAGATCCGGTGGGCTGATGTCGTGAACGATCTCGAAAGCGGGGTTCAGATATTCCACCTCAAGGGTGTTTGCGTTGCGGATCCACATGAAATCGGAGGAAGCTTCCCCGAACTGCCGGAAGCGGGCTTCGGTTTCCCGCAGGATGTTCTGTGCCTCGACCCTCTCGATTACGTTGCTGAAGAGGATGCCGACCTGTTGCGCCTCCGCAAGCCCGATCCGGAAGGCATAGACTTCATAGTAGGCGCCCATTTCTTCCGAGGGCATTTCGAATCGCTCGGGTATGCCTGTCTTGGCAATCCGGCCATAGATCTCGAACCAGTAGTCCTCGAGTTCCGGCAGCATCTCGCGGGCGGTGCGCCCTACGGCGTTCTTGAGACCGGTCTGTGCCTCGAAGGAAGTATTCACCTCGAGAAAGCGGTAATCGAGCGGCTCATCCTGTGGCCCGAACACCATCTCAATGACGCAGAACCCGTGATCGATGGAGTTGAACAGCAGCTTGTAGCGGTCTTCGATGTCTTTCCGGGTCAGTTCGGCGATCTTGAGATCCGTGACGTCGATCGAGGTGATTGCGCCGCCGGTGATATTGCCGTGCTCGTCGCGCTGCGACCCGACGCTGCTGCGGACCCAGACCAGCTTGCCGTCTGGCCGCGTATGGCGCTTGTCGATGGAGAAGGGTTCCCCGCGGGCGAGCGTGCGATCAAGAAGGATGCGCTTGCGCCGCCAGTCTTCCGGCACGGTCAGATCCTCGACGCGCTTCCCGACCATGTCGCCCGGCTTGTAGCCGTACATCCGGTGATAGGCCGAATTGGCGTAGGTGAATTTCTGGTTCCGGTCGAAGAAGGCCACGCCGAGATCGGACTGCTCGGTCATGGCATGGAGCAGGGCATCGCCTTCCTCGAACAAACCCGAGCCCGGGCCCCGGTTGGTGCGCCGTTCGAGGATGAGACCGATATGCGTGCTGCCCGGCCCGCCGAGGCGGAAGCGGCGAAAGACTCGCCTCTCGCCCGTATTGGCAAGGCGGGCCCGAAAGGAACTGGTTTCCCCGGTCTCGAGCGTGGAGCCGAAATCGCTCACGCCCATTCCATCCAGATAGGGCAGAACCTCTCGGATCGACCCTCCGTCGGGAGTAAGCCCGGTTTCCGTCTTGAAGGCCGAATTGTATTCGCGGAAGATCAGGTCAACGATGGCACCGCTGCTGTCCTGAACCGTTTCCAGAATAGCGAAACCGTCGCTCATGCCCTCCAGAAGGGCCTGATACTTCTCCTCCGTCTCCGCGGGCGTGAGAGTTGTCTTCAAAGGTGTATTTTCCCGAGATATTCTCGACTTGGAGTTGTGAATGGGCGGGACCGAAACGATTCCCCTGTTAAAAAATCTAGCAAACCAGATTTCTTCAACCTAGATTTTTCCGGAAGTGGCGTCTGCGCCTCGGGCGGGCGATTTGCTGCCGGTGTCGGTTCGCGGAGATTGTCCATTTTCACGTCCGGCGCTATGCCGGTTCATGTTTCGTGCGCGAGATGGCGCGACCGGTTCAGAAGTATGGGTACAGTGATGTATCGAGCGCCAGATCAGGGTATCAGGAATCCCTTCATTGAGAAGCTACACCACGTAATTCATCTATCCGGAGAAGATCAGGCCGTTCTGCGGGCCATGATGACCCGCATCCAGAGCTACGGCGCGCGCGGCGATATTCTTGCGGAAGGCGAGAAGCAGAAGTCGATCTACGTGGTGCTGCAGGGGTGGGCTTGCCGGTTCAAGCTGCTCCCGAACGGGAAGCAGCAGATCGTCTCCATTCTCCTTCCCGGCGATCTGAGCGAGCCTTTCGGCGTCACACCGCATTTCATCGAGAACGGGTTCAGCGCGCTGACCCCCGTGACGCTGGCGCGGGTTTCGCTCGAAGATATCCGCAACGCGAGTGTGCGCGACAATGTCTCGACGGCGCTTTGGTGGGACCTGCTCTTCACGACCGCGCTGGAACGTCAGCATATCGTGAGTCTCGGGCGGCGTACGGCCCTCGAGCGGTTGGCGCATCTGCTTTGCGAGCTACATGTACGGCTTAGCCTCGTTGGACAAGTGAAGGAACACGGCTTCGAAATCGGCGTTACACAAACTGATATTGCGGACATTCTCGGTCTCTCGACCGTGCATGTGAATCGGTCGCTTCAGGATCTGAGAGCGTCGGGCCTGATTTCGCAGGAGGGCCGTTGGGTGAAGATCCTGGATCTGACCGGGTTGCGCGAGGAGGCTCTCTTCGACCCTGCTTACATGCATCTCGATCCCGAGATTCTTGACGCCATCGATGGGCCTGCGGTGTGACTAAGAGCAATCGGGAGAGACAGGAATGACGACGAATGACCATGCGTCCCGACTTGCCGAACTCGAAGCGGACAACGCCCGGTTGCGCCGCCTTCTGGACAAGTCCGATGCGCCGGGGGAGTTGAGGCACAGGCTGAACAGCACCCTGGCCATGCTGCGGGTGATCATTCAGAAATCGGCCGAGACGAAGCGCGATTTGCCCGATTACGTCGCCCATCTCGAGGATCGGCTGGAAGCGATCGCGCGGGCGCAGCATGCGGCGGATGCGCGCGGCGGTGTGGATCTGCAGGGCCTCCTGAGCGAGGAGCTTCTCTACTACAACATCCTCGACGGGGATCAGCTGTCGCTGGAGGGGCCGCTCGTACTGCTCGAGCCGCGGGCGGGACAGGTCCTGGCGCTGGCCATTCACGAGCTTGCGGTGAATGCGATCGAGCACGGGCCGTTTGCCTCGGGCGCCGGCGCGCTCTCCGTGCGCTGGAGCGTGGACGATGCGTCTGCGGAGGAACCCGTGCTCACGATCGACTGGGAAGAGGGCGGCCGGATCAAGTCGGAAGAGCCGGGGTTTCGGGGGTTCGGGACCGAGGTTCTGACCCGTACGCTCGCCTATGAGCTCAATGCGGTCACGACGCTTTCCTACATGCCAGAGGGGTTCCGGTGCCGGATCAGCTTCCCGATGGAGAAGCGGTTCGGTCGGATCATGCGGGCGGAGGGCGACGGGTAGCCGTCGCCCGCACCGACGTCAGCCGGCGGTGATCCTCACCGGGGCGCCCTTGTAGCCGGGCGTCTGCGAGTATGTCTCGTGGTAGGACAGCGGAACGAGCGGGTTGAGCTCGGGATAGTAGCCCGCGACGCAACCCGGCGGCAGGTCGTAGGCAGTGATCTTCAGCCCCTCGATGCGGCGCTCCACCCCGTCATCCACGGTGCTGGTGAGCGTGACGCTCTGGCCTTCCCTGAGCTCCAGACGTTTCATTTCGTCCGGGCTAATGAGGAGGATGTGCCGGCTGCCCTGAAGCCCGCGCAGGCGGTCGGAAAAGCCATAGATCGTGGTGTTGAACTGGTCGTTCGAGCGGAGCGTGGTGAGCGTCATGACCGTCTCGTCATGGCCGGGGGGTGAGCCCAGTGCGGTGAAGGTGGTGGGCGGGGTGAACTCGGCCCGGCCGCTTTCGGTTTCCCAGCGGCGTTCGGCGGCGGAATTGCCGCGATAGAAGCCGCCCGGCTGGTGCATCCGCTCGTTGAACCGCGCGAACTCGTCCGGGAAGGTCTGCTCGATCAGGTCGCGCACGAGACCGTAATCCGCGGTCCAGGCATCCCATTTCAGCTTCGGGTTCGGCGGCAGGGTGGCCTTGGCCATTCCTGCGACGATGGCAAGCTCGGACCGGACATGCGGACCCGGAGGCGATGCCGTGCCGATGGAGCCGTAGATGTGGGAGAGCGAATCCTCGACCGTGACGGTTTGCGGGCCGGTTTCCTGCACATCCTCGTCCACGCGGCCCAGGCAGGGCAGGATGTAGCTGATCTCGCCCGGCACCAGATGGGTGCGGTTCGGTTTCGTGGCGATATGGACGGTGAGGCGGAGGCGCGGCCAGGCCTGTTCCATGCGTTCCCGGTCGGGCAGGGCGCGGAGCAGGTTGCCGCCCAAGCAGATCATGGCCTTCACGCGCCCATCGAGGATCGCTTCGCAAGCATGGACGGCGTTGAGGCCCTCCTGTTCCGGCGGGTCGATATCATAAAGTGCGCGCAGCTTGTCGGTCGGCATGTGCGAGGATTTCTCGCCGATGCCCACCGTGCGCTGGCCCTGGACGTTCGAGTGCCCACGCACCGGCGATATGCCCGTGCCGCGTTTTCCGATATTGCCGCGCATCAGCAGCAGATTGCAGAGCATCCCGAGATTGAGCCAACCGTTCACGTGCTGGGTGAGGCCCATGCCATAGATCCCGATGGCGCGCTCGGCATCCATGTAGATCTCGGCGGCTTCCTCGATCATTGCGCGCGTGAGGCCGGACAGGCGCTCGATCTCCGGCCAGGTGACGTTGTCCAGAGCCCGGACGGTTTCGTCGAAGCCCGTGGTTTCCGTCTCGATGAAGCTCCGGTCGAGGATCGTGCCGGGATAGCGTTCTTCCGCGGCCAGCAGGAACTTCATCATGCCGGCGATCACCGCGATGTCGCCGCCAGGCCGCACCTGGTAGTATTTCTCGGAGATCTTCGTCGGTGGCGCGAGCGTCATCTGCGCGACGCTTTGCGGGTCGGTGAATTCGATGAGGCCGCGCTCGCGGATGGGGTTGAATGTGACGATCCGGCAACCCCGCTTCACCGCTTCCTTGAGGTTGTGCAGGAAGCGGGGGCTGTTCGTCCCGGTATTCTGGCCGAAGAAGAAGATCGCATCGCAATGCTCGAAATCCTCGAGCGTGCAGGTGCCGACCGGTGTGCCGATGAACTTCTGAAGGTTCACCGACGTGGTTTCGTGGCACATGTTGGAGGATTGCGGCAGGTTCTGGTGACCCAGGGCGCGGGCGAAGAGGGCGTAGAGATAGGAGGCTTCGAGCCCCGCATGACCGGAGGCGTAGAAGACCGACTGCTCAGGATCGATTGCGTTGAGTTCACGCCCAATCTCGGCAAATGCTTCCTCCCAGGTCGCCGTGCGATACTTGTCCGTCTCGGGATCGTAGCGCATCGGCTCTGTCAGGCGCCCTGCCTTTTCGAGCGCATGATCGTGCATCTCGCGGAGTTTGGTCAGCGTGTGCTGCTCGAAGAAGGCGGAATCGGCGCGCCGCTCGTCCATTTCCCACAGCGTCGCCTTGGCTCCGTTCTCGCAGAACTCCGCCACCTTCGGATCGGCGGGCTTGGCCCAGGCGCAGGAAGAACACATCACGCCCTTTGGCTTGTTCAGCTTGCCAAGGATCTTCAGGGCATGCGGCGAAACCTGGACATTGCCGAGAACCTGCTTGATTCCCTTGAACGAGCCCCAGCCGCCGGAAGGCTGGCGGTCGAAGGGCAGATCCGGGTCTTGCTGCGTGGGCGAATGGCGCGGGGTGGCTTTGCTCTTTTCCATGATACCTTGAAGCTAGGGCGATGGGGCTTCAAGAAAATGGCGGGTCGGGCAATTGGTTCCCGATTGCTGGAGTGGGAAATTGCGCCTTCGTCCGGAACCTCCGCCCGGTCACGCCGTTAAACCATTAGAGGGAAGTGATTGAACGGCGGGATTGCACCACGAATGACGAATTCGATGAGTTGCCCGGCAGCGGTCCATGCACCCTGAGGGTCCGGGGGGCATCGCAAGGCGGACACCGCTGCTGACGAATGTTGTGAGGCTGGCGCCGGTCCGCGCCCGGCCTGTCGGGGCCGTGGCCCTCTTTGCACTGCTCGCAGGTTGCGAGGGCCGGCAATCCGTGTTGTCGCCCGCCGGGCTGGAGGCCGAATTCGTGGCCAGCCTCTTCTGGTGGTTGTTGGGAGGTGCGATCCTCCTTTGGGTGCTGGTGAACGGTCTGTTCGTCTATGTCACCCGGCTCAATCCGAAGCCCTTGTCGCGCAGGCTCGCCGAGGCGCTGATCATCGGAGGCGGGATCGTCTTTCCGGTGACGCTGCTTGCGGTGCTCCTTTCGCTCACGCTCCCCCGGATCCCTGAGCATCGCGCCCCGGCGGACGGGTTGCGGGTCCATGTGCAGGGCGAGCAGTGGTGGTGGCGGGTCGAATACTGGCCCGAAGGCGCGACCGAGCCAGTGATCTCGGCCAACGAGATCCGGCTGCCGGTGGGCATGCCCACGGAAATCACGCTGTCGGCGCGCAATGTGATCCATTCCTTCTGGGTTCCGGCGCTTGCGGGCAAGCTCGACATGTTCCCCGGTCGGGAGACGCGCTTGGCCGTGGAGCCGTCCGAAACAGGCGTCTTTCGCGGCCAGTGCGCGGAGTTCTGCGGCACGTCGCACGCACTGATGGCGTTCGAGGCGGTGGTGATGGAGCCGGACGCGTTCGAGGCCTGGCTTGCGACCGAGGCGGGCGACGCGCGCCCCCCCGGTGGGGAGACGGCCACGCGGGGCGAGGCGGTATTTCTCGCGGAGGGTTGCGGTGGCTGCCACACGATCCGGGGCACGCCGGCAAACGCCGATGTGGGGCCGGATCTCACCCATGTGGGCGGTCGGGAAAGCCTTGCCGCAGGCATCCTGCCCATGAGTGAGGACGCGCTGGCCGACTGGATCGCGCATACGAGTGACACCAAGCCCGGAGTGATGATGCCGGACTATGATTACCTCCCTGAAGACGACCTCCGGGCGCTTGCAACCTATCTCGCGGGGCTGAAATGAGCGACGGTCGGAAATCCCCCCGCGTGCTCGAACCGGAGGGCACCTATCCGCCGACCGAAGAGATGTTGACCGCTCCGGTCGATCCCGCGTGGACAAAGGCAAGCGGCGACAGGCTCAAGGCGATCTGGGCGCAGCCAAAGGGCTTTCGCTACTGGAGTGCGGTGAACAATTCCGAGGTGGGGCAGTGGTATTCCATGCTCTGCTTCATCTTCATGCTCTGCGCGGGGCTGTTGGCGGTGCTGATGCGGGTGCAACTTGCGGTCCCCGAGAACGATTTCATCGGGGCGGAGCGCTACAACCAGCTCTTCACCATGCACGGCTCTGCGATGATGTTTCTCTTCGCCGTGCCGATGTTCGAGGCCATCGCCATCCTGCTCCTGCCAGCCTTTCTGGGCGCGCGCGACATGCCGTTCCCGCGGCTTTCGGCCTACGGGTTCTGGTGTTTCCTGATCGGCGGGTGTTTCGTCTTCGGCTCGGTGCTGTTCGGCGCGGGGCCGTCCTCCGGCTGGTTCATGTATCCGCCGCTCGCCACCAAGTCCGAAGGGATGGGCGCGGATATCTGGCTCCTGGGGCTCTCCTTCATCGAGGTGAGTTCGATCGCGGCCGCGGTCGAGTTGATCGTTGGGGTGCTGAAATGCCGCCCGCCGGGGATGCGCATCAACCTGATGCCGCTCTATTCGTGGTATGTGCTCGTGGTCGGCGCGATGATCCTCTTCGCCTTTCCGCCGCTCATCGCGGGCGATTTCCTATTCGAGATGGAGCGCAGTTTCGACTGGCCGTTCTTCGATCCCGAGCGCGGCGGCGACCCGATGCTCTGGCAGCACCTGTTCTGGATCTTCGGCCATCCGGAGGTCTACATCATCTTCCTGCCGTCGATCGCGATTGCGGCAATGATCGTGCCCACGGTCGCGCAGCGGCCCATCGTCGGCTATTCCTGGATCGTGCTTTCGGCGGTAGGCACCGGTTTCCTGAGCTTCGGGCTCTGGGTCCATCACATGTTCACCACCGGGTTGCCCGCGATCTCGCTCGGGTTCTTCTCGGCGGCGTCGGAAGCGGTGGTGATCCCTACCGGCGTGCAGCTCTTCGCGATGCTGGCGACGCTGATGGTGGGGCGGATCCGGATGAGTGTGCCCATGCTCTACATTGCGGGCGCGCTCGCGATCTTCACCGCTGGAGGGCTCACGGGCGTCATGGTGGCGCTGGTGCCCTTCGACTGGCAGGTGCATGACACCTACTTCATCGTGGCGCATCTGCACTACACGCTCTTCGGCGGCATGGTCTTTCCGGTGATGGCGGGGATCTATTACTTCTATCCGTTCATCCGGAAGAAGGTCATGAGCGAACGGCTGGGCAAGCTTGCGTTCTGGCTCGTCTTCGCGGGTTTCAACATCTGTTTCCTGCCGATGCATCTCACAGGGCTCAAGGGCATGCCGCGGCGTGTCTTCACCTATCCCGGCGATTTTGGCTGGGACTGGCTGAACCTGATCTCGACCGTCGGCGCCTTCATCATGGCCGCCGGGTTCGCGGTGTTCCTGTGGGATGTGATCCGGCCCAAGGGCAAGGACGCGGACACACCACGCAACCCGTGGGGCGCGGGGACGCTCGAATGGGCTCATGACGTGCCGGAAGATCCGGGCTGGGGCGTGCGCTCGATCCCCTATGTCACCTCGCGCTATCCGCTCTGGGACCAGAAGGGCATCGTCGCGCGGATGGACAAGGGCGGCTACTATCTGGGCGATGCGGCAGAGGGAAAGCGCGAGACGCTGATCACCACCGTGCTCGACGCCAAGCCCGTGCTCTGCCAGCGTGTGACCGGGCCCACCTGGATCACGCTGATCGCGGCCGCCTTCACGGGCGGGTTCTTCATCCTGCCGGTGTTCCACCACTATTGGCCGGCGCTCGTCTGCGCGCTGGGCGCGCTGGGCGCGATCATCTGGTGGCTCTGGACCTCGACCGCGCAGGTGCCGGAGGCGGACATGAAGGATGTGGGGCTGGGCCTGCGCCTTCCGGTCTATGCCTCCGGGCCGACGGCGCCGGGATGGTGGGGAGTCTTCATCACCATGCTGGGCGACATGACCGCCTTTGCGAGCCTTGTCTTCGGCTTCTTCTTCTACTGGACGGCGGGCGATGATTTCCCGCTGCCCGGAGCGGCACATGCGGACGGGACATTCGTTGCTGCGGCCGCGCTCTGTTATCTGGTGGCTTGGGGGCTGACCCTGCTCGCACGCGGCTGGAACCGGGAGGGTGAGGTTTCCCGTGCTCGGATCGCGCTGATGGTCGCACCGCTGCTGGCGCTTCTGGGGGCACTGGCGCTTGTCGCGGCGGTCTGGGTGCCGGGGCTCGATCCTGTGGCCCATGTCTATCCGGCAATGATTTGCGGTTTCGTGGTCTGGACGGTGGTGCACACGATCCCCGGTGTGGTGATGCCGCTTTATTGCCTGGCGGGAAGCTGGCGGGGCAAGCTTACGCCAAGCTATGATGCGGATCTGTGGAACACCGCGCTTTACTGGCATTTCCTCCTGATTACCGGGCTGGTTTCGGCGACGGTGATCGGGCTGCTGCCGAGGCTGATGCCATGAACGAGGATCTCAGACACAAGGAAGAGGAAAAGGAGATTGCAGAGGAGGCGAGCTCGCTCTGGACGATCACCATCGCGCCCCTGATCTGGGCAGTGCATTTCGTGCTCAGCTATGCCGCCACTTCGGTCCTTTGCATCAAGTTCGGGGCCGGTGAAATGGCGGTTGCCTGGCTTCAGATGGGCGTTGGTGTCCTGACGGCCGTGGCGCTGGGCGGTATCGCCTTCGTGGCCTGGCGGTCCTGGAAACAGTGGGATTTCCTCGACGATTTCGACCATACCCATCATCTTTCGCGCGAAGAGGATCGGCACGAGTTTCTCGGGCACGCGGCGTTCCTGCTCTCGATCGTGTCCTTCGTGGGCGTGGCCTACGTGGCGCTGCCGGTCTGGCTCACGGGGAGCTGCCAATGATACGCGCATTGTGCCTTGGAGCCGGGCTTGTCCTGCTCGGGATCGCCTGGGGAGCTGGGAACCACGCGAGTTTCTCGGTGCACATGGCGCGGCACATGGTGATCGTCGCGGTGGCCGCACCCCTGATCGTTCTGGGGGTGCCGCGACTTGCGGATCTGCCGGTTTCGCCCCTTGCGGCAACGCTCGTGGAGTTCGCCGTGGTTTGGGGCTGGCACCTTCCCGCATTTCATGAGGCCGCACGGCTCTCACTCGGCTGGTATGTAGCTGAACAAGCCTCGTTCCTGTTCGCGGGTGGGCTGATCTGGATTTCCGTGCTGCGCCCCGGTGCAGAGCTTGCCGGGGCGGGCGGGCTGCTGCTGACCTCGATGCATATGACACTTCTGGGTGCGCTGCTGATCCTTGGCGGGCGACCGCTCTACAGTGCGATCTGCTACGGGGGCGATCCGCTGCGGGATCAGCAACTGGGCGGCATGATCATGCTGGCCCTGGGCACGCCGATCTATCTCGTCGCGGGGCTCACACGGGTCGGGCACCTGCTGGCAAAGGGGGAGCCGGCGAAATGAGATGTTTTCTGCGCACCACGGCGATTTGGGCGGGGCTTGCCGCACTTGCGGGGGCCGCAACCGTCGGGTTCGGGCTCTTCAATGTCTCGGCGCGGATCGGACATCTGCCACCCGTGCACTGGGCGTTGCATACCACCTTCGAGCAGAATGTGCGGCTGCGCGCGCCGTCGGAGGCGGAGGTTCCCGCGAACCTCGGCGATCCGGGCCTCGCGGCCATCGGGGCAGGGCATTTCGATAGTGCCTGCCGGTTCTGCCATGCCTCGCCGGGGGAGGCGCAGAGTGCCACCGCGCTGTCGATGAATCCCGCGCCGCCGCATGTCTCCGATGCCGCGGCGAGTTGGGAGCCGAACCAGCTCCACTGGATCGTGGACAATGGCGTGAAGATGAGCGGGATGCCGCACTGGCCGACCGAGACGCGCGATGACGATGTCTGGGCGGTCGTGGCGTTTCTGGATGCGGTGCCGGACATGGGCAACGATGACTACGAGGCGATGCGGAATGCGGCCGCGGGGGAAAGCATTCCGCCGGTGCCGGGGCTGGGCTACTGCGCGACCTGTCATGGTGTGGATGGGCGCGCCGGGGGCAATCCGCACATGCCGCGGCTCGATATCCAGAACGAGGCATATCTCCTTTCGGCGCTGGAAACCTACCGTAAAGGCACGCGGGAAAGCGGGATCATGCATCACGCGGCGCGGGCGGTGGATGAAGGAATGCTGGCAGGCCTGGCCGCGCATTATGCATCGCAGACGCCCGTTGGCGCGCCCGCGGGTGAGGGATCTGCGGACGGAGAGGCACTGGCCTCGGGATCGGATGGCGGGGATGTCCCCTCCTGCAAAGCGTGCCACGGACCATGGCCCGAACCGCGCAACCCGGCTTTTCCGGAAATTGCCGGCCAGCACAAAGCCTATTTCGAGAGCCAGCTCCGGCTCTGGCGGGATCACGCACGCGTCGGAAATCGCCATGCGGAACTGATGGCGCTGAGCGTCAAGGAACTCGATGACGATCAGATCCGCGCGCTGGCCGCCTACTATGCGGCGCTCGATCCGATCACGCAGCCCGAGCCACCTGCTGGCGACTAGACACGCAGACGTGTTCGCCCGAGGCCCCGCAATGGGGCTGTTGCGGCCGTTCTGCCGTGGAACCGGCCCGCGCAGACCCGCGTTTGCTTCCTGACGATAGCAAACGATGGGAGTGCGAATGGACCTCGGTATAGACGGCAAACTTGCAGTGATTTCGGGTGCCGGCGGCGGTCTCGGATCTGCTGCCGCGCAGGATCTCGACCGGGAAGGCGTGCAGCTCTTCCTGACGGATACGAGCGCGTCGGCACTGGAGGAAACCGCGGCCAGGCTTTCGAATGTCGCGGGCTTCATGGAGGCCGATCTGACCTCGGAGGAGAGCATCGAGGATCTCAAGATTGCGGTGTCGAAACATGGGGTCGCGGATATTCTCGTGCACATGGCGGGCATCACCGGCGCCAAGGGCGATCCGCTGGAGATGACCGACGACGACTGGCGGACGGCTTGGGAAACGAACTTCATGTCGGCCGTGCGGATGGCGCGCGGTTTCGTGCCTGGTATGGCCGAGAAGGGCTGGGGCCGGGTGGTTTTCGTCACCTCCGAGAACGCGGTGCAGCCCTATCCGGACGAGGCGGTCTACAACGCCTCCAAGGCTGCGCTGCTCAATTTCACCAAGGCGCTCTCCTTTCCCTACGGTCCAAAGGGCGTGCTGGTGAATTCGGTCATGCCGGCCTTCATCGAGAGCCCGATGACGGATGGCATGATGGACAAGCTTGCGGACGAGAATGGTTCGTCGCGGGAAGAGGCCATTCAGGACTTTCTCGACAACGAACGGCCCTATCTGAGCCTGAAGCGGCGCGGAAAGCCCGAGGAGGTTGCGGCCCTGGTCGCGATGCTCTGCTCGGCGCGGGCGAGTTTCACCAACGGTTCGGCCTGGCGGGCTGACGGCGGCGCTGTTGCCGCATTCAACACCTGAGGAGGCACAACATGAACGATCATCCGAAGATCCCGGCACAGTCGCAGGACAGCATGCCGGCGGACGAATACAAGATGGATCCGAAGCCCGACTACGCGCCGCGCCATCCGGGTGTCGGCAAGCTCGCGGGCAAGGTCGCCTTCATCACCGGCGGTGACAGCGGCATTGGCCGGGCGGTTTCGGTGCTCTTCGCGCGGGAAGGGGCGAAGGTCGCGATCGCCTATCTCGAAGAGGACGAGGACGCGCAGGAAACCAAGCGGATCGTCGAGGAGGAAGAGGGGTCCGAGGCCCTGCTGATCCGGGGTGATCTCGGAGCCAAGGACCATGCCGAGGCGGCCGTGAAGCAGGCGGTGGAGCATTTCGGCCAGCTCGACATCCTTATCAACAACGCAGCCCAGCAGTGGGTCGACGAGGATATTGCGAACCTCTCCGAGGAGCGGTTGCGGCGCGTGATGGACTCGAACGTGATGTCCTATTTCTTCTGCACCCAGGCAGCCCTTCCGCATCTGAAGGAAGGTGCGTCGATCATCAACACGACCTCGGTGAACGCCTTCAAGGGCAACGACAGCCTGATTGCCTATTCCACCTCGCGCGGGGCTTCGCTTGCGCTGGCGCGCTCCCTTGCGCTCAATCTCGCGGATCGGGGCATCCGGGTGAACGCCGTGGCGCCGGGGCCGGTCTGGACGCCGTTCATTCCGGGATCGATCCCGGCGGAATCGGTCGAGGGGTTCGGCTCGCACACGACGATCGGGCGGCCGGCGCAGCCTTGGGAGGTTGCGACCTCCTACCTGTTCCTCGCCTCCTCCGATGGGGAATGCTTCACCGGGCAGACGCTGCATCCGAATGCGGGGTACGTCGTCGGGGCATGAGACCCGCTTCCTTGGCGAGACAGGAAAAGGCCCCCGCCGGGATATTCCGGCGGGGGTTATTCTTTTGTCGGGGCGCCTGCCGGATCTTGTTTGCGGCAGGACCCGTTGACGTGGATTATTCTGGCAGGGCGTAGGCGACCACGTAGTCGCCCACGTCGGTCTGTAGCCGTTCATGACCCGCCGCCGAGATCACCACATACTGCCGGCCCTCGTGCTCGTAGGTCATGGGCGAAGCCTGTCCGCCCGCGGGTAGCCGACCTTCCCAGAGCAGGCGGCCTGTCTCCGTCTCGAAGGCGCGGAGGAAGTTGTCCTGTGCGGAGGCGATGAAGGTGAGGCCGGTGCCGGTGACGAGCGGGCCGCCGATGGTGGCCGTGCCCATGGGAAGCTTCAAGTAGGTGGACATTCCCATGGGGCCGGAATCGAAGCCCGTGCCGATGGGTTGGCTCCAGACCAGATTGCCGCTGACGAGGTCGGTGGCGGCGAGAATCCCCCAGGGTGGGGCAATGCAGGGCATTCCAAGTGCGGAAAGCCAGATCGGCCGGGTGATCCCCCAGGGAGACTTCCAGTGCGGCACGATGTCCTGCTCGGAGTGGGATCCTCCCTCGCCGATCGGCAGGTCCTCCACTTCCTCGCGCGGATACATGGTAAGCCGGTTCGGCAGCCGCGAATTGTTGGTAACGACGATCTGTCGCTCTAGGTCGATGCCGACGCCGCCCCAGTTCATGCCGCCGATGGTGCCGGGAAAGAGCAGCGTTCCGTCGGGGTTGTCCGAGGGCGGCGTAAAGGTGCCCTCGTAGTCCATCTTCAGGAAATCGCGGCGACACATGGCCGTATCGATGAGGCCGACCCCCCAGGCATGGCGGGCGTCGAGCTCTTCGGGGTTGTCTCCCGGCAGGCCGGAGAGATTGGGATAGTAGACCGATTGCGGCTGCGTCGGCGAAAGCCGGTCGCCGGGCAACGGGCCGTCTCCCTGCGGGGCGGGCCGATCCTCGATGGGCCGCATGGGTTCGCCTGTCGCCGCGTCGAACAGGTAGAGGGAGCCCTGCTTGGTGGCCTGGAGCAGAACGCGCCGCGTTTCGCCCTCGATTTCAAGATCGAGCAGCGCGGGTTGGGCGCCGAGGTCGTAGTCCCAGAGGTCGTGGGACATGGTCGCGAAGTCCCAGACCGTTTCGCCGCTTTCGAGATCGACTGCAACGATGGCGGCGGTGAAGCGGTCTTCATGCTCCGAGCGGTCGCCGCCATAATGGTCGTTCGCGGAATTGCCGGTGCCGAAATAGACGAGGCCCGCGTCCGGATCGCCGGAGATGACATTCCAGACGTTCGGTGTGCCGCGCGGGTAGATCTCGCCCTCGGGCAGCGGATCCGTGGCCATGCCTTGGCGTTCGGAATCCCAGGCCCATTGCAGTTCGCCGGTGAAGGCATCGTATGCGCGCACCACGCCGGAGGGGGCGTCGCGCTGCTGGTTGTCGCTGACCTGCTGGCCGATGATGAGCGTGTCGCCGATGACGGCCGGACCGGAGGAGGATGAGGCGAAGCCCGAGGTCTGAAGCCCCATGTTCTCGGTCAGATCGACCGTGCCACCCTCGCCGAAGCTCTCGCATGGAGAACCGGTTTCGGCGGAAAGCGAGATCAGCCGCCCGTCCGTGGTGGTGACGTAGATCCGCGCGCCGCAATCGTCCCCCTGGGCACCCACTGCCAGCGCATCCGTGTCGGTAGGGGCTGCGGTTGCCTGGCCCGGATGATAGCCCACGGCGCGGCAGGCGACGGAGAAGAGAGGCTCCATTGCCTTGTCCGGAACCTCGGGCGAGAAGCCCCAGATCAAGGTGCCGTCGGCAGGATCGATTGCGAAGACCTCATTGGATGGGGAGCAGGCAAAGATGCGGTCCTTGACATAGAGCGGCGTGTTCTGGGCCGCGAAGGCCACACTTTCGTTCGGGGGCAGGTCACGGGTGCGGAAGCGCCAGACTTCGTCCAGGTCGGATACATTCTGGGGGGTGATTTCGTCGGCGGGAGAGTATCCGGCGCCGAGGGGGGAGCCGCCGTAGGCCGTCCATTCGTCGGCTGCGTTATGGCCGGGTGCGATCGAATTGTCCGCGGATGCGGTTTCGGTTCCGCCCGAGGGGTCAGCGGGGCGTTCCCAGTGGAATGCGACGAGACCGGCAACGACCGCGAGCCCCGCCACGAGACCGCCTGCCGCAAGGGGGCGCGCCCAGCGGGGTCGCACCTGCGGTGCCAGCCCGATTAGCAGAAAGAAAATGTTGAGCGCAACGAAGCCCGTGATAAGGCCCGCACGGCCGGCGAGATCGATCCCCCAGGCGGGAAGAAAGCCCTTTCCGGCGATTTCGAAGAACGACCAGCCTATCGTGAAGAGAGCAGCAGCGGCGAAGACCACGCCGCCTGCGGCGTATCGCCCCATGAATTGCAAAAGGGCCCCCGCGAGAAGCAGGAGACCCGTAATCACGAAGAACCAGGTGCCGCCAAGAAGCGCTATCTGGGTTCCGGTATAGGCGAGCCCGGCCCCGAGAAGGCCGAGCAGGGCTGCAATGACCAGGGCCGCGATACGCGGCCCCGGCTGGATCTTGAGTCTGCGGTGGGGATTGTCTTGGGCATGAATGTCACTCATTCAATCCACTCCTGAGGTTCAAGGAATTGCGAAATGCGAGATCAGCCCGCACGCTGCCAGAACCGCATCGCGACGCAGGCCTCGAGGAAGGTCTCGGCATCGGACGCGGATTTCAGCGCGATCATCCCTTCGTCGCGGTCGGTCACGCCGCCAGCGTTCAGGAGGGTTTCGGCCGCATCGCTGTAGGCGATGAACTTGCAGTGTCCGAAGGCATCGGCGACGAACTGCTTGCCGGGCAGCATGGAGGCCAACTTGCCCGCGCCCTCCTCGGAAACGATCACGGCAACGGCGTCGTAGAGCACCGAGGGGCCGCCATCGATCTTCTCGTTGCCCGGCATGTGGCTGCCATCCGAAAGCTTCACGCCACCGACCTGGGGTGCCACGATCTCGACCATGGCGCCCGCGCTTTCGGCGCCGGATTTCACCGCGTTGACTAGCTCCGCGTCGGCGCCGTCGGTGGCGAGGATACCGATCTTGCGGCCCGCGATGCTGTCAGGCCCGTTCTTCAGGATCGAGAGCTTGTCCGAAACCGGCAGGTCGATGGGCGTGCGGTAGGGCTCCGCCGCTTCGGGCATCTCCATGCCGAGGCCTTCCGCGACCTTTTGCGCGAGATCCTTGTCGATGTTGGGCAGATGCGACAACACGCGGGCGCGGATCTCCGGCACCTCCACCTTGGAAAGCTCGAAGGTGATCGCGTCGGCGATGTGGTCCTTTTCGACCTTGGTCTGGCTGAGGTAGAACTGCCGCGCCTGGCTGTAATGGTCCGCGAAGGTTTCCGCGCGGATGCGCCGTTTCGGGCCCTCATTGTGTTCGGCCACGGATTCGAAGCCCTGCTTCGGCCGGGGGCGCGGTCCACCCTTCGCCCAGGAATTCGGTTCGTAGGCGGCGCGACCCTTCGGGTTCTGCATCGCCATGTGGCCGTCCTGCTGGAAGTGGTGGAACGGACATTTCGGCGCGTTGATCGGGATCTGGGTGAAGTTCGGCCCGCCCAGGCGCTTGGTTTGGGTGTCGAGATAGGAGAAGTTGCGGCCTTGGAGCAGCGGATCGTTGGTGAAATCGATGCCCGGCACGATGTTCTGGGTGCAGAAGGCCACCTGTTCGGTCTCGGCGAAGAAATTGTCCACCACACGGTCGAGCACCAGGCGGCCGATCACCCGCACCGGCACCTGCTCTTCGGGGATGAGCTTGGTGGAGTCGAGCACGTCGAATTCGAACTGGTCGGCGAACTCGTGGTCGAAGACCTGCACGCCCAGTTCCCATTCCGGGTAGTCGCCCGCCTCGATCGCGTGCCAGAGATCCTTGCGGTGGAAGTCCGGGTCCGCGCCGTTTATCTTTACGGCCTCGTCCCAGACCACGGATTGAAGCCCCTGCTTGGGTTTCCAGTGGAACTTGACGTAGGTGCCCTTCCCCTCGGCGTTGACGAAGCGGAAAGTGTGGACGCCGAAGCCTTCCATGAAGCGGAACGAGCGCGGGATGGCGCGATCTGACATGGTCCACATGACCATGTGCATGGATTCCGGCATCAGCGAGATGAAGTCCCAGAACGTGTCATGGGCCGACTGCGCCTGGGGCCAGCCCCGGTCCGGTTCGGGTTTCACCGAGTGGATCAGGTCGGGGAACTTGATCGCGTCCTGGATGAAGAAGACGGGGATGTTGTTGCCGACGATGTCCCAGTTGCCGTCCTCGGTGTAGAGCTTCACCGCGAAGCCGCGCACGTCGCGGGCGAGGTCGAAGGAGCCCTTGTTCCCGGCGACGGTCGAGAAACGGACGAAGGCGGGAACCTTGGTGCCGGCCTTCTGGAAGAGGCTGGCGGAGGTGAGTTCCGGAATGGCGTCGGTCACTTCGAGATAGCCGTGGGCACCATACCCGCGGGCGTGGACCACCCGCTCGGGGATGCGCTCATGGTCGAAGTGGAAAATCTTCTCGCGGAAATGGAAATCCTCGAGCAGCGTCGGGCCACGGTCGCCCTGCTTGAGGCTGTTCTGGTCGTCGGCGACCGGGATGCCCTGCGCGGTGGTCAGGCGGGGCGCATCGCCGGCGGGCTCCTGGTGGAGTTCGCCGCCCTGGCCGCGGGTGGCGGGATGCTCGGTCACTTCGTCAGATTTCTGCACATCTGCAGTCGGCTGATAGATTGGCTGGTCGGTCATACTGGCTCCAGTCTTGTCGCAATTGCGGGAGCGGCTGGGCGTGTCTCCGTCAGTCCCGGCCTGCTCCGTCAACAAACCAACTCGTCGCGCCGGGTTGGGTTCCCGTCGAAATCCGGCGGGGTGGCTCTCGGGCCTCGCAGACAGCTCGCCGCCGAAGAGCCTCACGCCGCCGTGAGATAACTGGATTTGGCGGATCACCGAGCCAGCTGTGAGGGAGACGCGATACAGGTTCAAAGCCAGAACGGAGGATCCAGCCATGACCGATCAGAGCCCCGACCTTGCCAAGGGTGTGCCACTCGCGGACCTGACCGAGGGGCGGCCCTTTGGCGGCACCTTCGAGGAAAAATCCGTGATTCTGGTGAAGCAGGGCGCGCATGTCATGGCGCTGTCAGGCAACTGCACCCATGCCGGCGCGCCGCTCAAGAACGGGATCGTCGCCGAGGGCGAGATCCGTTGCCCCTGGCATCACGCGCGGTTCTCCGTCGAGACGGGCGAGGCGACCGCGGCACCGGGATTCGAGCCGCTCGGCTGCTATGTCACTGAAGTCAGCGACGGCATCGTGCGGGTCACGGGCAAGCGCGATCCTGCTCCGACACGGGCGCGTCAACTCAAGGAAGGGCCGGTGGTGATCGTCGGCGGTGGCGCCGGAGGTCACGCCTTGGCGGACGGGCTGGCACGGGCCGGGAGCGGGCGGGACGTGATCCTGCTAATGGCCGAAGATGAACCGCCCTACGACCGGACGCTGGTCTCGAAGCAGGTTCTGGCGGGGAAGATGGACGCGGGCGATGCGCGCCTGCCCGAGCCGGGGCTGGGTCGCGGGCCGGGCATCGATCTGCGCACCGGCACGCGGGTGGCCTCGATCGACCGGGCCGCGCGCACGGTCGTGACAGAAAGCGGAGATCGGATCGGCTACGGAACGCTGGTGCTTGCCACGGGTGCAGCGCCAAAACAATTGCCCATCGACGGGCTCGACCATCCCAACGCCTTTACCCTGCGCAGCCTGGAGGACACGCGGCACCTGATCGCGAAGGCGGAAAGCGCAAAGCGTGCGGTTATTCTGGGGTCAAGTTTCATCGGGCTGGAAGCGGCGGCCTCGCTTGTTGCGCGTGAGCTCGAGGTCACGGTGGTGGCGCAGGACGAGGTGCCGCTCGAGAAGGTGCTGGGAGCGGAAGCGGGCAAGTTCGTGCAAGGATTGCACGAGGACAAGGGCGTCACCTTCAAGCTTGGGCAGAGCATCAAGAGCTATGACGGGAGCCGGGTGGTGCTGGAAGACGACAGCACGCTCGAGGCTGATCTGCTCGTTGTCGGCACCGGGGTGGCGCCGCGCACGCAGCTTGCGGAAGCGGCGGGGCTCGAGATCGACGATGATCTGGGCGGTGTCCGGGTCGATGGCCAGCTTCGTACATCAGATCCCGCGATCCGAGCCATCGGCGACATTGCGGCCTATCCCGATCCGCGCCTGGGCAAGCGCATCCGGGTCGAGCATTGGGTTCACGCGGAACGGCAGGGACAGCACCTTGCCGCCCTGCTGCTCTCGGACACGGATGACGAGTTCTACGACACGCCATTCTTCTGGACCGGTCACTACGGCACGCAGATGCGCTATCTCGGCCATGCGGGATCGGAAGCGCAAGCCGTGCCGACCGAGACGGTGGACAAGGATGGTTTCGAGGTCCGCTTCATGGCGGGCGACGAGATGGAGGCGCTGCTGACCTGCAAGCGCGACGTCGATGCGCTCGAGACCGAGGCGAAATGGGACGGCGAAGGCGAGAAGGCTGCGGCGCATTAGATCAGAGCCAGCTTAGTCGGACTTGCCATCTGGGGCGGGCTCTGGTCGGTCGACCCTACTGGACTAAAAGGCAGGTTCAGACGCTTGTGTCTGAACCGTTCTATCGGCCGCACGAGGGCCGGGCGCGCCATGTCTCAGGCTGCATCCCGATTATTCGCGGGCTGGCCATGGTTCGACCACTGCCCTTGATCCGACCAGTCCGTGCTCTGCCATGCCGAGGCCATGATCTGACCGAAGGCGGCCCAGTCGGGTGCGCCTTCCTCGGCACCATCGAGCCATGCCTCGAGCGCCGGGTTTCCGGGCAGGAGCATGCGGGCCCAATCCCATCCGCCCGATGTGGCCTGCGGCTGATCGGGTGTGATCCCGGAATACGTGATCTCGCGCGTGCCTTCGACGAAGTGGTCCAGGCTCTGGGTCCAGCTTTTTCCGGGCCAGGCAAGGGTAAGCGCCCCATGCACCGGATCATAGTCCGCGGTGAAGAGCGTTCCGAACCCGTTCGCGTAGTCCTTCCGCAGGAGGGGAGTTCTCAGGAAGTGCCAGCGCAGATCCTCGGGGGCCGTGGCATTGCCCATGAGGTCTTCGAGATGTGCACGACGCTCCATCGTGCGGGTGAAGGCCGGGCGATCGGGCTTGTCCTCCCCGTGCTGGTGGTTGGTCGCGATCGGCAGGTCCATGCAACGGATGCCGCCACCGGGGATCATCTCGACAGACGCGGTTGCACCATGCCGGTCGGCCAGAACGAGGTTGTAGGCCATGTGCGAGGGAATACGGCGAAGCGCCTCCAGAGCTGCGGGCAGATCATCGCAAGTTTCCAGCACATATCGCAGAATGGTGGTGATGCCGAAGCCGCGCTCCACCCGTTTGCTGCCGCCATAGGCCAGCGCGATGGAGAGACCGGCCCCGTTGACGCCGTCCGAGAGGCCCCAGAGGAACTCGATCATGCCCATCACGGGGCGTCCGCACCATTCGCTGCGCAGGAGGAAACCCTCGTTGAGGTTCGGCGAGAGGTCGTAGTTGCGCACGAGGCGAACGCGGCCCGATCTCGAGCGCGCAGCGAGCGAACAGCCCCCCAGGTAGGCGGGCGGACACCATGTGGAGAGGAAGCGCGCGGCCCGGTCGCCGCCGCCCGCCAGCGCCACAAGGCGTCGGTAGGTCGGGACGAGTTCCGGCATATGCTCTGCCAGCGCGTATTCGCATTCCGCGCGGGACGGGCCGTTGTCGCCTCCACGCGACGTGAACCAGGCTTCGTAGGCCGGCCAGGACCAATCCCAGCGCGCCTTCCATTTCGGACCCGGCGTTATTTCGGCGATGGCGTCGAACGTCAGTGAGTTTTTCATTTCGTGTCTCCGGTTTCGGATGTGGTGTCGAGGAAGAAACGGGCCATGGCCTGCGAGGCATCGGGGCCCATTGGGTCGGTGTAGGAGCCTGCGGCGTTTCCACCCGACCAGGCGTGGCCTGCACCCTCGATGCGCCAGAGCTCGGCGCGGGGGTCTCCGGCCTCCCCGGTGATGCGCGTCCGGGTGTAGCTGCGGCCGCCGGGGGAGGTTTCGCGCGCAGGCAGGACGCGGCCGCCATCGCCGCCCGCTGTCGCGAAGATGGCTTCGGCGTTGGACAGATGGACGGTTGCATCGGCGGTGCCGTGGAAGATGATCGTGCGGGTCTTCATACGGCTCCGCGTTGCATTGATCGTATCACCCCGCATGGCGGCGAAGGCCGAAACCACGTCATGGGCCGCGCCATGGGGCAGGCCGGAATGGATGCCCACGGCGGCGAAGGTTTCCGGGTGTGTTTCCCCGAGAATGGCGGCCATCGCACCTCCTGCCGAGAGGCCGGCGCAGAATGTTCGGCCCGTGGCGATGCCGAATTCCGAGCCGAGCTTGCGGGCGAGCGCCGCGAGCAGCGCGGGCTCTCCCCGCTCCGGACCCTGATCCAACGGGCGAAACCAGTTCCAGCAACTCATCGGGTTGTGGGCCTGCGTCTGATGCGGGTAGGCGACGATGAAGCCGTGCCGTTCCGCTTGCGCGTTCATGCCCGTGCCGGAAGCGAAATCGTCTGCGTCCTGCGTGCAGCCATGCAGCATGACGACAAGCCCGGTCGGCGCCCCTTCAAGCGAGGCGGGGACATAGAGCCGGTAGTCCCGCGCCCCGTGGGCACAGGAAAAATGGCGGCTTTCGTAGCGCGCACCTTCCGGTATGGCCGGTGGAGTGCCCAGGCCCGGCTTGCGCATTCCAGGCATCTGCATGCCGGGCAGGATGCTTTCCTTGCCATGGCGAAGTGCGGAGAGGGTATCCTTGAGCGACCGGCGGTGCGCGGACTTGTGCCGCGATTTGCGCTCCGTCCTGCCGGGTGTGTCGTCGAGAATCTCTGCATCCTCAACGAAGCCCCAGGGAGCCTTGAAGCGGGGCGGTCCGGGGCGTGTGGTGGCGTCCGTGAGGTCGATTTCCTCGCCCGCCAGAGCCATCTGGATGATCCGGGTGGCGGCCATCGGATCGCCGGCACGCGTCGATTCGAGCGCCCGGCCCATGGCCGTCGCGAAACTTGTCTGCATAGCTGTCTTACCTCTGTTGGTGGGTGCCTGTCCGGCGGCCCCCCCTCAGAGGAGACGGCCGGTTAGCGGATGCGGTCCTTCAGGGCCGCCTTGACCTCGGCGGGTGCCTGGAGCGTGCCGAGAACGGTGATGGAGCCGATGGTGGCCCTTGCAAGTTCGGGCGTGACGTCCGGCGCGATGCGGGCGAGCCCGACGATGCGGATGTGCAACTCGTCTCCGGCGCGCTGGGCGGCTTCGAGTTCCTCCCGGGTGACATCGCGCATTCCCAGATCGAGCGTGTGGCGCTCCACCGACTTGGACAGCGCCCCGCCTTCGGCCGTGAGCTGGTTCCGGATCGCGGTCCGAATGAAATCGCTGCGATTGGCGTAGAAGCCCTCCTGCACGAGAAGGTCGATACGCCCGAGATCGACATGTCCGACATTGAGGGTCAGTTTCTCCGTATCCGAATGCGTGGGTCGGTGGATCTTCGGCATATTTTATATTCCACTTGGATGGTATATGGATGTCTCTTGGGTGGGTTCAAGGATCTTTTTCGCGTTTTGGCCGAGCATCGGCAAATCGCGTCCCTGCATCAAGGACGCTCTAGGGGCGGTGGTATGGCAAATCAGTCTTGCCCGCGCGCCCCAGGCATCAAGCAGGGGCGCGTGGTTGGGGCTAATTCCGGGAGGGAGATGGGGATAGTTCGCCTAGCCGGGCGGGCCGTTCACCGAGGGCCTCGTCCGGCGCTCTGTAATCCGTGTATGCATGAAATTTGGCGAGACCCGCTCGACCCTTGGAAGGTCGGGCGGGCACTCATTTCAGGGACGCGTCATTCCGCAGGCGCGGTTTCCCCGGCGGGGTGGCTCTGCCGCTGAAGCGATTTCGAGCGTTGCAGGTCCCACCAGGCGAATATGAAGTAGATGAGCGTGCACCAGATGGTGACGTCGTAGAACACCTCGCGGTTGACGTAATAGGCGTAGAGGTCCGGGCTGTTGAAGAGGACGCGCCAGGCCAGCACGGCTGGAACCAGGAGGCCCACGACGATCCAGACAGCGCGGATGATCTTCGTCAGCAGGGATGTGTCGGAGACGTGCTCGTGGCTTTCCGTCTGTGCCAGACTGGCGTGATACTGCGCGACGCGGCGCTCGAATTCGGCTTCGCGCTTCTCTGCCTCGGGATAGTCTCCGCCAGCGCCGGCCCGCTTCGCGAGGATCGTGTAGACGACAATGGAGAGCGCCCAGGTCGGGAGGAAGAGGTAGACGAAGGGCATGATGTTCATGAAGTTCAGCCCGAACCCGAATATCAGGGCGACCAGCCAGGTGATCAGCGCAGGCCTGTTGTCCTTGGCGCCTGTCAGACGGTGCCAGTTGGGCTTCAGCCCCATGCGTTGAAAGATGTGCTGCTCGGCGAAGACAACGCCGCCGATGGGCACGAGAACCAGCCCGGCATAGGCGAGGATCGGCAGGATGCTGCGGTAGATGAAGGGGAAACAGCTTCCGACCACCACGACAGCGCCCACCATGAGGGTGACCTTCTGGCGTGGAATCTTCGGGAAGACCGCCTGGGCGGCAAGGCCGGCGCGGTAGAGGTTCGGGTTGGCTGTCGTCCATCCCGCAATCACGACGATTACGAAACCGGTGGCCCCGAGCGCGTAGAAGGCGACGTCACCGGGCGAGACCACGGCGACGCTCAGCTTCATGATCGAAGCCGTGGCTGCGCCCATCAGTGCGGCGGAAATCCAGGCGATGTAGTGGCCGAACATCATGCCGGTCGCGGTGCAGAGGCCGTAGACCGACTTTCTCGCGTAGCGCAGGAGCGCCATGTCCACGAGGCCGAAATGGGCGAAGGTATTCGCGGCCCAGGCAAAGCCGATGACCTCGATCAGACCGATGCCGGGCTCTCCTTGGGAGTTAATGCCGGTGAACACGGTCGCGCCAGCGAGGTTCACGAAATCCCCGAAGCTGGAGAGCGTGGTGTAGCCGGTAAGCGTTTCGTTGAGCGCGGGGATCAGAACCATGCCGCCGGCGGTGAACATCACCATCAGCCAGGGGGTGCAGATGGTGGCGAACTCGGCAACCACGTTGAACCCGTAATAGGCCACGACCACGGCGATGATGCTTGCCGAGCCGGCAATGAGCACAAAGGCCATGCTGCTGGGCCATGGATAGATCTGCGGCGGAATGTCGAAGAGGACACGAACGGCCGTCGCGGAAACCGTGATCATTGCGGCGGAAATTGCCACGAAGATCAGCACGTTGGCGCCGTTGTATAGCCGCGGGAGAAGATCCCCCATGTGGTGGTCGAGGTAGGAATACAGACTGCGCCGCGTTTTTATCGCGATCGGCGCGGTGATGATCCAGAAGCTCAGGACGGCCAGCGTGTTGCCGATCAGCAGCCCGATCAGGATGTCGTGGATCGTCGCACCCATGGCCACGAATGCGGCGCCGATGACGAATTCGGTCGCGGCTACATGTTCGGACCCGTAGAGGCCGAGAAAGTGCCTTGCCCCATGTGTTCGGTGTTCAGGGACCGGCAGTTGTTCGTCGTCCATTTCGGAGACGGGTTTCTGATAGGCATCCGCCAAATGTGTCACTTCAATCTCCCCCACAATTGCTTGTGCCGTGGAAACGGGCCGCGGCAGGCCCGTCGGGCGCTATTCCTCGCCGATGAACCTGGCGCGCTCGATCACCTTTTCGGTGACCCATTGGGCGTTTTCCAGGGCCTGGCCGGTCGAAATGTCGCCGGACAACGCCTTTGCGATCTGCGAGCCGACCGCGGTCGCCATGCCCGGGAACTCTGGAATCGCGACATACTGGATACCGGTATAGGGCACTTCATCGACCGTGGGATTCTCCGGATCGGCGGCCTGAATCGAAGCGAGAACCATTTCGGCGAAGGGTGCGGCTTCCAGATAGTCGGGGTTCTTGTAAAGTGACGCGCGCGTGCCTGGCGGGGCATTGGCCCAGCCTTCTTCTTCGGCCACGAGCCTCGCGTAGTCGGGCGAGGTTGCCCAGGCCACGAAGCGTTTTGCCGCGTCCTGGTGTTCCGAGCCCGACGATATGCCGAGCGCCCAAGCCCATAGCCAGTTGGCTCGCTTGCCCAAGCCTCGGTCGGGAGCAAGCGCGAAGTCCACGCTATCAGCCACTTCCGATATTTCGGGATCGGTGATCGAGGAGGCGGCGACGGTTGCGTCGATCCAGATCGCGCATTCCCCCTGTTGGAACATTTCCAGCGTCTCGACATATCCCTTTGAGGCTGCATCGGGTGGGCCGAACTCGTTGATCAGGGAGACGTAATCGGCCACCGTGCTCGCCCAGGTCTCGCTGGTGAACTGGGGATCCCAGCTCTGATCGAACCAGCGCGCGCCATAGGAGTTGGCCATTGCCGTGACGAAGGCCATGTTCTCGCCCCAGCCCGGCTTGCCGCGCAGGCAGATTCCGTGGACGTCGTCGGTTTCGGCGGTGATCGTGGCAGCGGCGGTGCGGATGAAGTCCCAGGTCGGTGCCTCGGGCATCTCGAGCCCGACTGCCTCGAACAGGTCCGTGCGATACATCGTGAAGGCCGACTCGCCGTAAAAGGGTGCTGCGAAGAGGATGCCCTCGTAGCTCAGGCTTTCGCGGATCGGCGGCAGGATGTCCTCGACATCGTAGTCTGCGGGCATGGTGTTGATCGCGGACAACCAGCCCCGTTCGGCCCAGATCGGTACCTCGTAGGTTCCGATCGACACGATGTCGAAACGCCCGGCCCCTGTTGCAATATCTGTGGTAACCCTTTGGCGCAGGGTATTTTCGTCGAGTGTGACCCAGTCCAATGAAATTTCGGGATTTTCGGACGTGAAGGCTTCCGAGAGCCTCTGCATCCGCTCCATGTCCGGATTGGCTACCGTCGCTATGGTCAAGGTCGTCTGTCCGAAAGCGGCCGACGCACAGGCCATATAAAAGACGGCGGCCGAGAGTATCGGCTGCTGCATTCTTTCTTCCCCCTACCGCGGCCTTTTCGCCTGCGGTGGATCATTTGGCGCCTTTGAAAGAGCCGTGTCAACGCCCGCTCCTGAATAATCGGTAAAGATGCAAGCCGGTGCCGTGCGGCAGGTCTTTGTCGCGCATGGAGAACGGTGTTCTCTGCCGCACTGCTGTTCCCGCGACGGCATTCGGCTACCTGATGATCGATCCTATGCTGAGAGGTCCGAAGTGAAGATGCGCGCCAAGGGGGATCTCCCCACGAAGATTTGCGAACGTTGCGGTCGGCCATTTGCCTGGCGCAAGAAGTGGAAGCGGGATTGGGACAAGGTCAGGTATTGTTCCGAGCGCTGCCGGCGGGCGGGCCGAACCGGATCCGCTAACTTACCCGATGGCTCCCACCAATAACGCTATTGATTTCACATCGTGAAATAAGTGGCGATATTTGGAAAAACGATTGAAAGAATCGAGATGTTGCCCAAACTCGGCGGCAACGGGGAGGACAGAACGTGGTCCGACAAACAGACAAAAATATAATCGGAGCGAGCGAAGCAGTGGCTTATCTCGGAGACGTGCAGGCTGGGGATCGCACCACATTCGGACGCACGATACAATCGGTGGAGCGGGCACTCATTCTGCTCGAACTTGTTGCGAGCGAGCCGGAAGGACTGACCCTCGCCGAGATGGCGGACCGCAGCGGGCTCAACACATCGACATGCCACCACCTGGTCTCGACGCTCGCCAACCGCGGTTACGTGACCCGCCTGGACCGCCGGCGCGGCTACATGCTGGGCTCCAAGGTTCGCGAGCTGCATGAACTGTCGGAGCGCGAGCTGGATGTCGCGACGCTGATCCGGGATGATCTCGAGGCCCTTGGAAAGCGGCTGGGGCTGGCCGCGCAATACGCCGTTCTGAGCCAGTGCTCGCTGGTGACGCAACTGAGCTTTCCCGATCCGACGGGGCGGGTGGAGGAGCCCGACGAGGTCGACAAGATGACCGCGCTGCATGCGACCGCGACGGGCAAGTCCATCCTTGCTTGGATCCCCGATACCGAGCTGGTGCGGGTGATCTCGGCCAACGGGCTCACGCGCTACACGCCGCGCACGATCACGACGCTTTCCGGCCTGATCGAGGAGCTGCGACTGGTGCGGCGGAAGAAATACGCAGTCGACGACGAGGAATTCCGCAAGGGCGTGTTCTGTGTCGGATCGACGTTGCGAGAAGTAGGGGGCGCCGTGGTAGGGGCCATCTCGGTAACCCTTCCGGCAGAAGACGTGACCGAGAAGACGAGAAAGCACCTGATCAACTCGATGATCAAGGCGGCAAACGACTTTTCAATAAAGCTTCGAAGCGCGCGACGCTAGAGGGCTGAAAAGAATACAAAACCTGTAGAGGAGGAAACCAGATGGCGATGCCTGACACGGTAGCCGTGAGCCCGGACTACCCGATTCCGGAAAAGATGAAGGCCTGGGTGCTGGGCGATCCGGGGGAGCTGACGCTCAGCGAGAAGCCGGTGCCGGTGCCGAAGAAGGCCGAAGTTCTGGTGCGGATCGATGCGGTCGCGATCTGCGCGACCGACCTCGAGATCATCCATCACGGTCCGCCCGCAATGATCGAAGGGGGCGACCCGTTCAACAAGAACTTCACGCCGGGCCATGAATACATGGGCACTGTCGTGGCGCTTGGACCGGGCGTCGATGAATACGAGATCGGTGAGCGCGTGACGGTCGAGATCCATGCAGGCTGCGGCCAGTGCAAGCGTTGCCGCCAGGGGATGTACACGTCCTGCCATAATTACGGCAAGAACTACGGCGACGTGGACAAGGGCCATCGCGCCAACGGTTTCACCACCGACGGCGGTTTCGCGGAATACGCGATCAACAACATCAACACGCTGGTCCACGTGCATGACACCATGTCGGACGAGGAAGCGACGCTGGTCGTGACCGCTGGCACCGCGATGTATGGCCTGACCGAGCTTGGCGGGCTTGTCGCCGGCGAGAGCGTCGTTGTCACCGGGCCGGGGCCGATCGGGCTTCTGGGCGCGGCCGTCGCCAAGGCGCTCGGCGCACAGCCCGTGATCCTCACCGGCACCCGGGACAATCGCCTTGAAATCGGCAAGCAGCTCGGCGCGGATCACGTGATCAACGTGCGCCGGGAGGATGCGGTCGAGAAGGTGCGCGAGCTGACCGGCGGCAAGGGCGTCGACTACGTGGTGGAATGCGCGGGTGCCCCGAACGGGCTCAACGAGGCAGCCCAGATGGTCAATCGTGGCGGCAAGATCTGTCTCGCGGCATTCCCGGGGTCCAGCCCCGAGGTCGATGTGGCCTATCTCGTGCGCAACAACATCTACCTCTATGGCATTCGCGGCGAGGGCAAGGCGGCCACCCATCGGGCCGAGGCGTTCATGCGTCAGAAGCGGTTCGACGCGACGCTCATCCACACCCACACCTTCGAGATGTCGGACCTCAAGGAGGCGCTGCGCTATGCGAAGGACCGGGTCGAGGACGCGATCAAGGTGGTGGTGAAGAACCCCCACGCACAGAGCCAGAAGGTGGCGGCCGAATAGGCCCCACCCATTCAGACCGCGGAGATCTCGCGACCATGACATACCGTCTTTTCAGTTTGATCCTTGCCCTGTCGTTCGCGACGGCCTTCTTGGCGACGGGAGTTCAGGCGCAGGATGTTTCGCCCAACGGCGTGAAGACCCTCGCGCCCGAAGGCGGCATACAGCCGACCGCGACCTGGGCGCTCGGCACACGCGCGGGCGACTTCGTTTTCGTAGCAGGGATGCGCGGGATCGATGCCGCCACCAATTCGCTCGTCGAGGGGGATGAGGCGCGCGTGCGCAAGGCCTTCGAGAACATGCAGCTTATTGCCGAATCCGAAGGCGCGAGCCTGCGCGATGCGGTGCGGCTCGTGGTCTACACAACCGACATGTATCGCTTCCGGCCGATCGTGAACGCGGTTCAGCAGGATCTCTGGGGAGATGGCCCGTATCCGCCTCGAACAATCGTGGAAGTCGATCGCCTCAACCAGGACGACATCGTCGAGGTTGAGGGAACTTTCTACGCGCCGATGAGCCGCTAGCAGAACAACAACTCCGGGGAGGAGACAGCCAGATGCTCACCTATGACGAATATCACATGCCCACCACGCTGGAGGAGGCGCTGGCGATCTGGGCGGATGCACCGGAGGGCAGCCGGCTCGTTTCCGGAGCCACGGACATCCTCCCATGGGCCCGCGAGGGTCGGGCGGGAGATGTGCATCTGCCTGCGATGATCGACGTGACGCGGATCGGCGGGTTGAAAGGATACAGCTTTGCCAATGGACGGGTGCGGCTCGGCGCGAATACCGTCTACCAGGATTTCCTGAACGAGGTGGCGCTGCGCCAGGCTCTGCCCTGCATGCCCTACTGCGCGATCTGGTTTGCCGATGACCAGATCCGCGAGCAGGCGACGCTGGCAGGCAATCTCGTCAACGCCTCACCCGTGGCGGATGGCACGCCCCCTGTGGTCGCGCTCAACGGCGAGATCGAACTGGCACGGCTCGAGGGCAGTGAAATCCGCTACCGGACGGTGCCGGTGACCGATTTCATCGAGGGGCCGGGCCGAACCCTGATCGAAAAGGGCGAGATTGCCACAAGCGTGACACTTGATGCGGCCTATGGCTACGGCGGGGCCTTCCAGAAGGTGGGACAGCGCCGCTCGCTGGTGATCTCGGTTGCCTGCTGTGCCGCGCTCATCAAGACGGACCAAACCGGCCGTATCATCGAGGATGTTCGGCTCGCGCTGGGCGGGGTGGGTCCGAAGCCCATACGGCTGCGCTCCATCGAGAGTGCCATGCGCGGCGAGAAGGTATCTCGCGATCTCATTATCGAGGCCGCAGGCGGCGCCAGCGATCTGGTCGCCTCGCGCAGCCGAAAGGAATACCGCCGGGAGGTGGTGGTCAATTTTGTCCGGGCAGCCATTGAGGAGGCGCTGGAGAACCAGCCGGACATCGAAACGAAACTCCAGGGCTTGAGGGAGATGGCAGATGCCTAGGATCAAGTTGGAACTGGAGGTCAACAACCGCAAAGTCACGAAGGAGACCGATACCCACAAGCGGCTGCTCGACTTTCTGCGGGACGACCTCAACCTGACGGGGGCCAAGGAAGGCTGCGGGGCCGGGGAATGCGGCACATGCTCGGTCTTCGTGGACGGAAAGCTCGTCAAATCCTGTCTCATGCCGGCGGCGAAGGCGGACGGCGCCAAGATCGAGACGATCGAGGGGATTGCGGGGTACGGCGACCTTACCCCCGTGCAGAAGGCCTTCCACAAGACGGGTGCGAGCCAGTGCGGCTACTGCATCCCGGGCATGGTGATGGCCGCGACCTCCTGTCTGAGGCAGAACCCGACGGCGAGCATGGAGGAGATCAAGGAGCGACTGGGTGGCAACATCTGTCGCTGCACCGGGTATACCAAGATCTTCGAGGCGGTGGAGATCGCCCGATCGGTGGTGGCCGGCACGGCACAGCCGGCGCTGCTTGACGAGGACGATCCGCTGGGCGAGAGCTATATCGGTGCGAATGTGCGCAGGCTGGATGCGCCCTCCAAGGTCACGGGGCGGCTCAAGTATGCGGCCGACATGAAGCTTCCGGACATGCTGCAGATGCAGGTGCTCCGTTCGCCGCATGCCCATGCCCGGATCGTCTCGATCGACAAGAGCGAGGCCGAGGCCATGGACGGTGTGGAATGCGTCATCACCGCCGATGATGTGCCGGGCAAGGACGGGTTCGGCGTGTTCGTGCATGACCAGCCGATCATGGCCCGCGGCAAGGTCCGTCACGTGGGCGAGGCGGTCGCGGCCGTCGCCGCCGAGGATCTGGTGACGGCGCGTCGCGCGCTGGCGAAGATCAGGGTGGAATACGAGGTTCTGCCGGGGCTCTTCGATCCCGAGGATGCGCTGAAGGACGGCGCGCCGGTGATCCACGACTACGCGCCCGGAAACCTCGTGAAGCACATCCCCGTGCGCAAGGGCGACCCGGAGAAGGGCTTTGCCGAGGCCGACATCATCCTCGAAGACGATTTCTCGACCCAACAGGTCGAGCATGCCTATCTGGAGCCCGAGGCGGGCATCGCCTATGTGGATGCGGATGATGTGGTGACGGTGATCTCGCCGTCGCAGAACATCACCCATCACCGGCACATGCTCTCGGAGATCATTGCGAAGCCGATCAACAAGGTCCGGTTCATCATGAGCCCGGTCGGCGGCGGCTTCGGCGGCAAGGAGGACATGATCTACCAGGGTATGCTGGCGCTCGCGGCGATGAAGACGCACCGTCCGGTGCAGCTCAACTTCACCCGCGAGGAAAGCCTGATCGCATCCGCCAAGCGGCATCCTTCCCGTGTCCACTACAAGATGGGCCTGAAGTGGAACGGGCGGATCACCGCGATCTCGTTCTCGATGCTGTCGGATGGCGGCGCCTACGGGATGTCGAGCGAGGGCGTGATGCGCAAGGCCGCGATCCTCTCCTGCGGACCCTACGAGGTGGACAACCTCAGCGTGGACACGCGCGCGGTCTATACCAACAACACGCCTTCGGGTGCGTTCCGGACTTTCGGCGGCATGCAGGCGCAGTTCGCGACCGAAAGCATGATGGATATGGCGGCCGAGGCGCTCAACATGGATCCGTTCGAGATCCGGCGCGTCAACATGATGCGGATCGGCTCGCTCACCCATACCCAGCAGGAGCTTCAGACGGCGTCGCTTGACCGCGTGCTCGAAGCGGCGGAGACCGCATCGCGGTGGGAAAAGGGCGCGCCCCGGGTGCGCGGAGTCACGCGCGGAGACATGAACGGCCCCGACACCCGCCAGCCCTGCACGCTGGGCGCGCGGATCGTGGCGGATGCGCCGGATCTGCGGAAGGGTGACGAGCCCACGGGCGGCCCGGCAGCCGTGCCCGATGACGTCAAGGCAAACGAGAGGGTGGCGTGATGGAGCGGAGGAAACGCGGCCGCGGCATGGCGGCAAGCTGGTACGGGATCGCCCGCACCGCCACGATTGACCGGGCCGGCGCTTGGGCCGAGATTGACGATGGCGGCACCGGCAAGGTCGTCACCGGCGTCACCGAGATCGGCGAGGGCATCCTCACCGTTCTGGCCCAGATCGCGGCCGACGAGATGGGCATTCGCCCCCAGGACGTGACCATCGGGGACAATGATACCTCGCGCTCGCCGGAAGCGGCCCATGCCGGGGCGACGCGCCAGACCTACATGATCGGCAACTCGGTCGCGCTCGCCTCGCGGGAGGCGAAGAAGGTGCTCTTCGAGCAGCTGGCCGATCACTGGGATGTCGAGATAGACCAGCTTCGCGCGTTCAACGGCGAACTCTGGGCGATGGAAACCAACAAGCGCATGTCAATGAAGGAGGCCGTTGCCACCTGCAAGGCGCGCGGCGTGGTGCCCGTGGGCTCGGCTTCCTTCACGGCGCATGGCACAGGACTCGATCCGGTCGATGGCCGAGGTTCGCCCTGGCAGGCCTATGTCTTCGGCACGCAGGTGGCGGAGGTCGAGGTCGATACCTGGACCGGGGAGGTGCAGGTGCTCGGCATCTGGGCCGCGCATGACGTGGGCCGGGCAATCAATCCTCGCGGCGTCGAAGGCCAGATCGAGGGCGGCGTGGTGCAGGGGCTCGGACAGGCGCTGATGGAGGAATACATCACCGTCGACGGTCACACGACCACCCACGGCTTCGCAAAATACATCCTGCCGACCTCGCTCGACATTCCGCAGATCAATTGCGTCATCGTCGAGGACCCGGACCCCCGCAGCCCCCTGAAGGCCAAGGGCATTGGCGAACCGGCCTTGGTGCCGACCGCGCCCGCAATCATGAACGCGATCTACGACGCGATCGGGGTGCGGATGAAATCGCTGCCCGCGACACCAGAGAAGATTCTCAAGGCCTTGCGTGAGCACACGCCCGGCCGGGAAATGATCGCCCAGGCGAACCGCGAGGAGCGTGCGCGTCTCCATGGAAGGAGAGACGTCACGGCCCACTGAATGCGCGGCGCCCGCCGCAACCAAGCAAGATCCAATAACCAATAAAAGGGAGGATATCATGAAGATCATACGCAAGGCACGGTTTGCCCTCTTGTCGGCTGCGGCCCTCACGTTGATGGGGATCGGCAGCGCGGCGCGCGCGGAGTTCCCTGAGAAGCCGGTCGAGATGACGGTTCTGTTCGGGGGAACGGCCAACACGATCGCCCAGCTTCTGTCCGAACTCATGTCGGAGGAATTGGGTCAGCCGGTGGTGCCGGTAAGCCGCACCGGTGGCGGCGGGGCGGTGGGCTACTCCCATGTGCTGGCAACGCGGCCCGATGGCTACAACATCGTGTGGAATTCGAACTCGATCAACACGATTCATCACATGGGACGGGTACCGTTCGACTACTCCAACTTCACCCCCATCGCGCGGATCTCGACCGAGGTTCCGGCCCTGGCGGTGAACGCGGATGAGGGCTGGGAGACGCTTTCCGAGATGGCCGAGGCACTTAAGGCCTCCGACGCACCGCTCAAGGTGGGAATCTCCGGCAAGGGCTCGTTCACGCATCTCACCTCGGCCGCACTGTTCGACGCGATGGGGCTCGGCGACAAGGTCACGTTCATTTCCTATGGCGAGGGGAAGGCACCCATCGAGCTGCTCGCCGGGCGCATTGATGCTGCGATCCAGTGGCCGGGCCAGTTCAAGTCCTATGTGGACGCAGGCGATCTCGATGTGATCGCGGTCACCGGGCCAGAGCGGATCGATATCCTCCCCGATGTGCCGACTGCCCAGGAGCAGGGGGTCGACGTGGACATCACCATGTGGCGCGGCCTGGCTGCACCGGCCAATACCCCCGACGATGTGATCGAAACCCTGGCCGCGGCAGCCGAGCGGGCCGTTGCGCGGGAGGAGTTCAGCGAGGCAGCCGAAACGATCGGTTTCGTACCTTCCTACGAAGGTCCGGAGGCCTTTGGCGAACTCGTCGCGGAAGACGATGCGTTCTACGGCAACCTGCTTCAGAATCTCGGTCTTTCGATGTGATCCGACAAATGGACGGGAGGGTCAGATGAGTGACCGTGCCAAAGAGACCATACTCGGCGTTTTCCTCCTGATGCTCGCATCGATCTGGACGGCGGTCGTCATAATGACGATCCCGCCCGGCCCGGGTGGTGGCGACATCGGTCCGAGAGCGTTTCCGCTCGGGTTCGGCGTGATCCTCATGGGGCTCTCCGCAATCCTGTTGCTCAAGTGTCTTGCGTGCCCGCCAGGCCCTGAGAACGAACTGGTCGTGAAGGGGCGCAAGATCACCAACACACTGCCGATCCACTGGTTGCCCGCCCTCCTGCTGCTCGCGGAAGTGTTCCTCTACGGATTCCTGCTTCAGAAGGTGGGCTTCGTCCTCGCAACTCCCGTGGTCATGCTGCTTGTGATGGTGGTGAACTACCAGGTGCGTTCCTGGCGGAAGCTCCTTGGCATGGCCATTGGAATGACGTTCGGCTGCTGGCTGATCTTCGGCAAACTGCTCGGGATCTATCTCGCCAGGGGCCAGTGGATCAATCTGGGATAGTTTCCATGGAACTCTTTCTCCAAGCCGCGACTGCCGCGATGGATCCGCTCTTCATCGCTTCTGTGGGTCTGGGATCCCTTGTCGGGCTGATCTTCGGCGCCATTCCCGGTCTGACTTTCACCGTGGCGCTCGCTTTGGCACTGCCCATTACCTTCGGGATGGCCACGCTGCCCGCCGTCGGGCTTCTTCTCGGAACCTATATCGGTGGCATGACCGGTGGGTCGGTCTCCGCAATCCTGCTCGGCATTCCCGGCACGCCATCAGCCGCCGCGACCGTCTTCGACGGCTACTCCATGACGAAACGGGGCGACGCCTCAATCGCGCTTGGAACAGCGGTCATCGTTTCGGTCTTTGGCGGTATCTTCAGTCTCATCGTGATGATCGTCTCGGTGAATCTCGTCTCGCGCCTGGCCATCGGCTTTGGTCCGGCGGAGATCTTCGCCCTGGTTCTCTTCGGTATGTCGACCATCTGCGGCTTGTGCGGGGATTCGATGATCAAAGGGCTGATCAGCGGTGTGATCGGCCTGATGATCATGACCGTGGGGCTCGATCAGATCGACGGCATTCCGCGTATGACCTTCGGCAGCATCGGCCTCATGCAGGGTGTGAACCTGCTGGTGGCAATGATCGGGCTTTTCGCGGTTCCGTTCATCATCGAGGCCGCGACCCAGAAGATGGACATCGGCGGCAAGCGCGTGGCGAAGATCCGTGCGCGGATGCCGTCGCCAAAGCTGCTATTCAGCCGGTCCTGGCTGATGCTGCGCTGTTCGGTCCTGGGAACGGGGATCGGCGCCATTCCCGGCACGGGCGGCGCGATTGCATCGTTCCTGGCCTATGATCATGCTCGGCGCTTCTCCAAGACGCCCGAGTCCTTTGGCAAGGGCAATATCGACGGGGTAATTGCGCCCGAGACGGCCAACAATGCCGTCACGGGGGGGACACTCATTCCGCTCCTTTCGCTGGGCATTCCGGGTGATCCGGCCACAGCGATCGTTCTGGCGGGGCTGCTGATCCACGGGATCACGCCGGGGCCTGCGCTCTTCATGCAGAACGCCGAGGCGGTTTATGGCATCTACATCGCGGTCGTAATTGCCTATGTCTGGGTGCTTGCGCTTCAGCTCATCGGCATCCGGTTCTTCGTTCACGTGCTGAAGATTCCGCGTGAGATGCTGGCCGTTGGTGTGCTCGTGATGTGCATAATCGGTGCATACTCTGTGCGTAACAGTGTCTTCGATGTCTATGCCATGGGGCTCGTCGGTTTTGCCGCTTATGTGCTAATTTGCATGCGGATTCCCGTGACGCCAATCATTCTCGGCATGGTTCTCGGACCAACGCTCGAAAACGAGTTCCGCACCGCGATGATGCTCTCCGGCGGCCATGCGGACATCTTTCTCACCTCTCCCATTGCTCTCGTCTTCTTTGCGCTCGCGCTCCTCGTCGTGGGACTGCAGATCGCAAGCGAGCTGAACCTCAGACGGAGCCAGACCGAAAAGGTAAGTGTCGATGCTTGACAAGAACGGACCCCCCGTGGGCTGGGATCTGGACATCCGGACACGGGCCAGCAAACTCGCAGCCGATCCCGACCTTCTGCATGATGACGGCGCGACCGGCATTGCGCGGCTGACGCTCTCGGAGGCGCTCGTCATCGGGCTGCTCAAGCAGGGTGTGACGCAGTTCTACGCGATCTTCGGCCATGGCTCGACCGATCTCGGCGAGGTGCTCCGGGTCTATTCGGAGGAGGGCGCGCTTGCCGTCATCAACTGCCGCAACGAGGTGGAGATGGCCCATGCCGCGACCGCCTATGCCTGGGTCTACGGGAAGACGCCGGCGGTCATCACCTCGATCGGGCCGGGCGGTCTGCAGGCGATGGCGGGCTCGCTCGCCGCGGCCTCGAACGGGGTCGGCGTCTATCACATCTACGGGGACGAGACGACGCGCGGCGAAGGCTACAACATGCAGCAGGTCCCGAAGCCCGAGCAGGGGATCTTCGGCAAGGTGACGGCGCTGATGGGCCAGTCCTACACGCTGCACACGCCCGAGGCGCTGCGCGAATGCCTTCGCCGGGGCACGGCCTGCGTGCATCACCCCTACAAGCCGGGGCCCTTCTTCGTGATGCTGCCGATCAACACGCAGCCGCAGGAGGCGGAGTTCAACATCCGGACGCTGCCCGGCCGCAGCCGCGTGCCCGCGCTTGCGCCGGCGCTGGAGAGCGACTTCGCGGAAGCCGTGGACCTGCTGCGCAGCCATGAGCGCGTCGTGATCAAGGCCGGGGGCGGCACCCGCAACCATGCCGAGGCAGTGCGCAGGCTCGCCAGCCGTATCGGAGCCCCGGTCGTGCTGTCTCCGGGGTCCACGGGCGTGCTGCGGGACGATCATGCGCAGAACATGCATGTGGGCGGCTCGAAGGGCTCGATCAGCGGCAATTTCGCCATGGAGAACGCGGATGCGGTGATCTTCATCGGCAGCCGAGGCGTCTGTCAGGCCGATTGCTCAGGTGTCGGCTACCCGAACGCACGTGCGGTCCTGAACATCAACGGCGATTTCAACGACCTGATGCATTATGCCAACACGGTCGCGCTGCCCGGTGACATCTCGGCGGTGATCGATCGGCTGCTCGCGGCGCTGGGCGAGAATACCGGATCTCGGACTCGAACGGGATGGCTGCGGCAATGCGCCGCGAAGAAGGGCGAGTGGACCGATTTCAAGACCGCCCGGTTCAATGCGGCACCGATCCACGACGCGGTCTGGCAGCGGCCCGTTCTGGCGCAGCCGGCGGCAATCCACGCCGTGGCGGATTTCGCCAAGCGCAAGGGCGCGGTGAAGTTCTTCGACGCGGGCGATGTCCAGGCGAACGGGTTCCAGGTGGTCGAAGACGACGCTCCGGGGGAGACCTTCACCGAGACGGGCGCGTCCTTCATGGGCTTCTCCGGATCGGCGCTCCTGGGCTCGGCAGGAGTGGCGGACGCGAAATACGGCATCGCCTTCACCGGCGACGGCTCCTTCATGATGAACCCGCAAATCCTGATCGATGCGGTGGAGCATGGCGTGCGCGGCATGATCGCGCTCTTCGACAACCGCCGGATGGCCGCGATCACCGGGCTGCAGCTCGCACAGTACGGCAAGGAATTCCGCACGAACGATTCTGTCGCCGTCGACTATGCTGCGCTGGCCGGAGCTGTTTCGGGCGTGAAGGCGATCTTCGGGGGGCACAGCCGTGACGAGCTTGATGCCGCGCTCGAGACGGCATTTGCCCATGACGGCCTCTCGCTCGTGCATATCCCGGTCTATTCCGGCGAGGACCCGCTGGCTGGCATGGGCGCCTATGGCTCCTGGAATGTCGGCAACTGGGTCGCGGATGTCGAAGCCCGCTACATCGAAGCAACGATCTGAGGGAGGGAGACCCATGTATCACGATCTCAACCTCTATATCCGGGGCGACTGGCGCCCCGCGTCCGACAAGGGCACGAAGCCCGTGACGGACCCTGCCACCGAGGACGCCCTCGGGCTGATCGCGGTCGCGACCGAGGCCGATGTCGAGGATGCGCTGGCAGCGGCGCAGGAAGGCTTCAAGGTCTGGCGCAAGACCGGCACCTGGGAGCGTGCCGCCAGGATCCGCAAGGTTGCGGAGCTTATTCGTGCCCGGACGGATGACATCGCCACGCTGATGTCGCTTGAGACCGGCAAGCCGCTTGCGGAAGCCAAGGGCGAAACGGGAGCGGCGGCGGACCAGTTCGAGTGGTATTCCGAGGAAACCAAGCGGATCTACGGCCAGATTATCGAAGCCCGCACGGCCGACAGCCGCATGGCGGTCATTCACCAGCCGGTGGGCGTGGTCGCGGCCTTTTCGGCGTGGAATTTCCCGGCGCTGTTGCCCGCGCGCAAGATCGCCGCGGCGCTTGCGGCGGGGTGCGCCATCATCGTGAAGCCCGCCGGCGAGACCCCGGCCTCCTGCGCCGCTCTCGTGCAGGCCTGTCATGATGCGGGCATCCCGCCGGGCGTGGTGAACATGGTGACCGGTGCGTCGAGCCAAATCGCAACGCAACTCATCCGGTCGCCCATCGTGCGGAAGGTGAGCGTCACCGGGTCGGTGCCCGTGGGCAAGCAGATCCTTTCGTTGGCGGCGGAAGGCGTGAAGAAAGTCTCGATGGAGCTTGGCGGCCACGGCCCGGTGCTCATCTTCGACGACTACGATCCGGTGGCGGCGGCAGATGTCTGCGCGCCGACAAAGTTTCGCAACTGCGGCCAGGTCTGCATCTCGCCGACGCGGTTCTACGTGCACGAGAAGAGCTACGACGCGTTCTCCGCGCGCTTTGCCGAGATCGCGAAGTCGCTCAAGGTGGGCCGCGGGCTCGACGACGGCGTGCAGGTCGGGCCGATGGCAAACCGTCGCGGCCTCGAGACGGTGCAGAAGATGACACAGGATGCCATCGATCGCGGTGCCGAACTGCTCGCAGGCGGTGGCACGCCGACGGGGTCGAACAAGGGCTATTTCATCGAGCCGACGGTTCTGGGCCGCGTGCCCGACGACGCGCTGGTGATGAACGAGGAGCCCTTCGGGCCGATTGCGCCGATCACGACCTTCTCTGCCTATGACGAGGTAATCGAGCGGGCGAACGCGCTGCCATTCGGCCTCGCGGGCTATGTCTTCTCGAACGACCTCAGCGTGGCCACACGCGCCTACGAGGACCTCGAGTGCGGCATGGTTGGCGTCAACGAGATGCTGCTGGCCACGGCCGAGGCGCCCTTTGGCGGCGTGAAGGAAAGCGGCATGGGGCGCGAGGGCGGATCGCTCGGCATCCACGACTACCTCGATCCGAAATACGTCAAGATCAAGCTCGCGGGATAACTTACATGGCAGACGAAAAAGACCAGGGCCTCGCGCGCGGGCTGACCAATTATGGCGACCGGGATTTCTCGGTCTACCTGCGCAATTCCTTCGCCTCCTCAATGGGGTATTCGCGCGAGGTGCTGAAGAAGCCGATCGTGGGGATCGCCAACAGCTTCTCGGGCTTCAACAATTGCCACCGGCATTTTCCGGAGCTTGTCGAGGCGGTGAAGCGCGGCGTGCTTCTGGGCGGCGGGTTGCCGATCGAGTTTCCGACGATCTCGCTCGGCGAGGTGTTCCTCAGCCCCACCAGCCTCAAGTTCCGCAATCTCATGTCGATGGACACCGAGGAGATGATCCGCGCCCAGCCGATGGATGCGGTCGTCCTCATGGGGGGCTGCGACAAGACGGTTCCGGCGCAACTCATGGGGGCCGCCTCGGCCGACCTGCCCGCGGTGCAGCTCGTCGCGGGGCCGATGATGACCTCGCGCTACGGCGAGGAGCGCCTCGGCGCCTGCACCGATTGCCGCCGTTTCTGGGGCAAGTATCGCGCGGGCGATGTCTCGACCGACCAGATCAACGATATCGAGGGGCGGCTTGCCACGACCTCGGGCACCTGCGCGGTGATGGGAACGGCCTCGACCATGGCCTGCATCGCAGAAACGCTTGGCATGTCGCTGCCCGGGACCGCCGCGATCCCTGCGGTTCATGCCGACAGGCTGCGGGCGGCGGAAGCCTCGGGGCTGGCCGCGGCGCGGATGATCGAGAACCCGATCAGGCCGAGCGAGGTTATCACGCAGAAGTCGGTCGAGAACGCGATCCGGATGCTGCTGGCGCTGGGCGGCTCGACAAATGCGATCATCCACCTTACGGCCGTGGCCGGGCGGCTGGGCATCAAGGTTTCGCTCGAGAAGCTCAACGAGCTTTCCGACACGACGCCCGTGCTGGTGAACCTCAAGCCTGTCGGTCAGCATTACATGGAGGATTTCTTCTTCGCGGGCGGCGTCGGTGCCGTCTTGCGCGAGCTGAAGCCGCTCCTCCATCTCGACACGATCACGGTGGCGGGCGAGACGCTGGGCGACCGGCTCGAGCGCGCCGTTGGCTACGTGGATCACAGGGTGATTGCTACGGCGGAAGACCCATTGGAGCCGGAAGGCGGGCTGGTCGCGCTCTTCGGCAATCTGGCGCCCCGCGGTGCGATCCTCAAGCGGTCGGCCGCCGACAAGTCGCTCTTCGAGAAGGAGGGGCGCGCCGTCGTCTTCAACTCGCTCGAGGACATGGCGAAGCGGGTCGACGATCCGGATCTTGAGATCACCGCCGACGACTTCATGGTGCTTCAGAATGCCGGGCCGAAGAGCGCGTCCGGCATGCCCGAGGCGGGCTATCTGCCGATCCCGAAGAAGCTTTCGGGCAAGGGCGTGAAGGACATGGTGCGGATCTCGGATGCACGGATGTCCGGCACGGCCTTCGGCACCATCGTGCTCCATGTCGCGCCCGAGGCCTCGGTCGGCGGGCCACTGGCGCTCGTGCGGACGGGGGATCGCATCCGGCTGTCGGTGAAGAACCGGTCCATCGAGCTGCTCGTGGAGGAGGCGGAGCTTGATCGCCGTCGCGCGGAGTGGCGACCATCCAATGTGCCGCCCGAGGAGCGCCGGGGCTACGACCGGCTCTATGCCGCGGAAGTGGGGCAGGCAGATGAGGGATGCGACTTCGGCTTCCTCAAGCCGCTGGCCGAGCAGGAAGAAGAATCGATCGAGGCCGGTCACAGCAGAGAGGGGGTGTCAGGCGTGCCTGCGGAGTAGGTTATCGTGCTGTTTTGCCGAAAGGGGTGGGCATTCCGAACTGTGCCCCCTTCCCAAACAGGAAACGACGAGCATGTTCTCCCGGGATGCCAGTGCCGCGGTCGATCAACTCGTCGCAGGAGGCGCTCTACGCGAAAGGGTGAGGAAAGACTGCATGAAGGAAAAGGGGCTGACCCATGATCAAGTTCATCGTCTACGTGAGTGAAGCCGTTTCTCCGCCCTCTGCGGTGGAGCTTGGCAATCTCCTGGAGAGCAGTCGCAAGCGCAATACGGCGGACGGTGTCACCGGGCTGCTCGTCTATCGATTCGATCCGGCGGTCGGTCGGGGGCATTTCCTCCAGGTTATCGAGGGGCAGGAGAGCGCCATCGAGGATCTCTGGGGACGGATCTCGAAGGATGGCCGCCATTACTCGATCATCGTTCTTGAGGAAGGTAGCGAAAGCGCCCGGATGTTCGAGGATTGGTCAATGGGATTCCGAAACATCGATACCACTCAACTCGCTGCCTATCCCGGACTTGCGGATCTTGGCAGCCGGGCCTTCTGGGAGCGAGCGGAACGCGGAACCATCCCGGAGGCGCGGGAGCTTCTCGTGGATTTCTATAACAGTTCGTCGATGGAGGGAGCAGGTTGAGCGGTTTGGCCATAGCTTGACCGCATATGGAGCGAGAGCGACAGGTTCTCGTATTTTATGGTGGGGGGAGCGCAGGCTCTTAGACAATTGGAGCAACCTTCTGCGATTTCGACAGAGTTGTGTTGATCTCCACTCAATCGCCAACTCACAGGAAAGAAACCTGTTATCATGCGCTATCCAACCTCGTTCCAATAACCAGTTCAAAACGCGCGGGTAAAGTTAGCCAAGGTCAGCCGTCGCATAATAACTACGCCTGCTTGGCAACAAATGGTGGGAACGATACGGACAAGAACTGCTAAGTGCCGGATTTTATGGTGGGCCCGGAAGGATTCGAACCTTCGACCAATTGATTAAGAGTCAACTGCTCTACCACTGAGCTACGGGCCCGCACAAAGCGGATGATCATGACAGGGACGGCCTTGCGGCGAATCCTCGTCAATCAAGTTGCGCGGTCGTATCGAAGATGTCCCTGAAGATCAATATCCAAAACCGCACAAAAAACCTGCTGTGCATGAGTAACAAAATGATTGGGGAGTGAGAGGCTGGACAACGGCCCAAGCGGGGCTCGTTACGGCTGCTTCCTTCCGGACCTGACCGGGTTGGCGAGGTGCCTGCCCGCGCCAACCTCTCAGGCACGGAGTTACATGTTGTTGCCTAGGGTTTCAAGAGGAGGCGATATGGCAATTACCCAGACTTGACGCCAATCCGGGGCTCATATACGTGTCATGCGCTACGCGGGTATAGCTTAATGGTAAAGCTTCTGCCTTCCAAGCAGACTATGTCGGTTCGATTCCGTCTACCCGCTCCAGCATTCCTAAAAACTTGGATATTTCTCGGATGGAACCGTCTCGTTCTGTCACGGCCGAGCATTCGTGCGCGAAACTGCACATTCAAGATGTGCATGCTTTGTGCCGATTCTGGTGGCCTCTCTGCCAGCTTGGATATCTGTATTGTAGCGATCACGCAGGAATGTGATATCCGCAAGATCGCTATCGGTTCGTGCGCGGTGGCGACCCGCATTCAGGACTGAGGGGTCAGGTTTGAAGCGCAGGGACCGCGGGCTTTTAAAAGCGCTCAAGCCAGAAAATTGCTCACGAGAGCAAAAATGCCCTTGCTCACGAGAGCAAGATAGAGCACCGTGTGGCAAAATAAGATAACGAGTCGGGAGGATACTCGAATGCTGAAGGTTGGGCTGCTGGGAGCAGGCCGCATCGGTCAGGTGCACGCTGTCAATATTTCGGGACACGAGCGCAGCACGCTTGTCGCCGTTTCCGACGTCAATACGGCTGCAGCTGACGCGTTGGCGACGAAGTACTCCGCTAAGTCGTGCTCCTCGGATGAAATTCTGGCAGATAGCAGCATTGACGCGGTTCTCGTTGCCACCTCCACTGACACGCATTCCGACCTCATCGAAGCCGCTACGGCTGCCGGAAAAGCAGTTCTCTGCGAGAAACCGGTGGATCTTTCGCTTGCTCGTGCCAAGGAATGTCTGGCGAAAGCCCAAGCAACGGGCATTCCTGTAATGATCGGGTTCAACCGCCGGTTCGACCCCAATTTTGCGGCCGTGAAAGTCGCGGCAGAAACCGGAGAGATCGGCAAGTCGGAACTGCTTTCTGTCACGTCTTTCGACCCTGCACCGCCCCCGGTCAGCTACATCAAGGTTTCCGGCGGTCTGTTCCGGGACATGATGATCCATGACTTTGACATGGCCAACTTTCTGATGGGTGCAGTGCCGCAAGAAGTCTCCGCGGTGGGCAGCTCCATTGTCGATCCCGCCATCGGTGAAGTTGGAGATTTCGATACGGCTATCGTCACGATGCGGTATGCCGACGGACGCCTCGCGGTGATACGGAACAGCCGCCGTGCAGTTTATGGCTATGACCAGCGTGTCGAACTTCTCGGCTCCGAGGGTCTTCTTTCTGCGGACAATGTCCTTGAAAACACTGTCTCGAAGGCAACTACCGCCGGTGTGACAAGTGCCAAGCCGGAGTTTTTCTTCCTCGAGCGCTACATGCGCGCCTATGCCGCCGAATGGACGGCTTTTGTCGAGGCTGTTGTGGCAAACTCCCCTGTGCCGGTCACGCTCGAGGATGGAATCAGCGCGCTCGCACTTGCGGAAGCGGCAACAGAATCCGCGAGGACCGGAAAGCCTGTGACCGTTTCGCACTAGGGCGACGGGCAATTCGTTAAGCCTGATATTTGGGCAGCATCCTGCGGAAATGCTTGAAGTGCATAGCGTTTCGGGGTCCGATAAGGAAGAGAAGATCGGCGCGCACCGATCCAAAGCAGAATTCCGGCCGCTCAACGGCCGGTCTACGGGTGGCGCAAGCTTCCACCCGAACATCAACCCGATGGGAGGTCAATATGAACAAACTGCTAGCTTCAGTGACAGCTGCGGCCACGATCGCCGTCTCGGCGCCCGTGTTTGCTGCGGATATCATCGTTGTGGCGCATGGACAGGCGAACGATCCGTTCTGGTCCGTGGTGAAGAACGGTGTAGCAAAGGCCGGTGAGCATACTGGAGCCAATGTTGAGTTCCGTTCGCCGGAGACCTTTGACATGGTTCAGATGAGCCAGCTCATTGATGCCGCTGTGAACCAGGAGCCGGACGGCCTTGTTGTTTCCATTCCCGATGCCGATGCGCTCGGCCCGTCAATCCGTCGTGCCGTCGATGCTGGCATTCCTGTAATCTCGATGAACTCCGGCTCCGACGTGTCCAAGGAACTTGGTGCGCTGCTCCATGTCGGCCAAGACGAGTTTGATGCAGGCCTTGCCGCCGGTGAGCGTCTCGCCGAGCTTGGGGGCACCAATGCGATCTGCGTGAACCAGGAGGTCGGCAACGTTTCCCTCGACCAGCGCTGCGCCGGGTTCGCGGAAGGCTTCGGTGGTACCGTCGAGGTGGTTCCGACCGAGAACGATCCGACACAGGTCGAATCCAAGGTGAAGGCGGCACTCGAATCGAATCCGGATGTTGATACAGTCATGGCCCTCGGCGCATCGACCGTCGGCGAGCCCGCGGTGGCTGCAGTGGACGCGATCGGTCGCACAGGTGAGGTTCTGGTCGCCACTTTCGATCTTTCCGCACCGTTCCTGGAAGCCATCGTGGATGGCAAGGCGGCCTTTGCGCTTGATCAGCAGCAGTATCTCCAGGGATATCTGCCTGTCAGCTTCCTGGCACTGAATGCGGATTACGGGCTCGTTCCCGGCGGCGACGTTCCTTCGGGCCCGAACTTGATTACTGCAGACAAGGCAGAGCAGGTGGTCGAGCTTTCCGCGCAGGGCATTCGCTAGCGGCCTCTTTCAGGAATTTCATCGTGAGCCGCATTCCCGTGGCTCACGGTACCAAAGGTATTGGGGGAAGGAAGAATGTCCGACACCGCTGTCCGGCAAGACGAACGTCTGAAGACGGAGCCTCTTGTCACTCGCCTGATGAAACGTCCCGAGCTTGGCGCCATAGCCGGTGTAATCCTCGTGACGATCTTCTTCTTGATCACTGCCGACGGATCAATGTTCACGTTGTCGGGCTTCATGAACTTCATGACCCCCGCGGCGCAACTCGGCATTCTTGCGATCGGGGCCGCGCTCCTGATGATCGGGGGAGAATTCGACCTCTCGATCGGATCCATGGTTGCCTTCTCCGGTCTGTTCTTCGGGGTCTGTTCGGTCAATTGGGGTTTGCCGCTCATTCTGGCCATCCCAGCAACCTTCGTTTTTGCCGGGCTCTTCGGAGCGATCAATGGAACGATCGTGATCCGCTCCGGATTGCCCTCTTTCATCGTCACGCTCGCATTTCTCTTCATTTTCCGCGGATTGTCGCTTGTCGGACTGAAGCTGTCGACAGGTGGGTCGACCCAGCTTCGCGGTGTGCGCGAAGCAGTCGAAGGCGACTTCCTGACCCCGTTCTTTTCGGGCGATGCATTCGGTCCTGTCTTTAGGGGGCTGGCCAGCATGGGAGTAATTGACACGTTCAATAGCGGCGTGCCGAAAGTTCCTGGCATCCCGGTCGAGATCTTGTGGTTCCTGCTGCTCGCGCTGCTTGCAACCTATGTCCTCCTGCGCACACCCGTCGGGAACTGGGTTTTCGCAGCGGGTGGCGATCGCAACGCGGCTTCGAATTCCGGCGTTCCGGTCAACAAGGTCAAGATCACGCTGTTCGTCATCACCGCCTGTTGCGCTGCCCTCGTCGCTATCATCACCGTGATCGACGCCGGCTCCACGGATGCCCGCCGCGGCTTTCAGAAGGAGTTCGAGGCCATTATCGCGGCCGTGATCGGGGGCTGTTTGCTCACCGGCGGCTATGGCTCGGCCATTGGTGCGTTCTTCGGGGCCATAATCTTCGGCATGGTTGTCATCGGCCTGACCTACACCAATTTCGACCAGGACTGGTTTCAGGTCTTCCTCGGCGGCATGCTTCTCATCGCCGTTCTCTTCAACAATGCGATCCGCAAGCGCGTGACGGGGGAGCGTTGATATGACCGTTGATACGAAGTTCCATCACGGCGATGCGCCGGATACGAAACCTATCGTTGAGATGAAGGATATCGAGAAGCACTTCGGCAACATCATCGCGCTCGCAGGTGTCAGCTTCGATGTTCGGCCGGGTGAGTGCCACTGCCTCCTGGGTGACAACGGCGCGGGCAAGTCCACCTTCATCAAGACGATGTCGGGTGTTCACAAGCCGACCAAGGGGGAGATCCTTTTCGAAGGTAAGCCGATGAATTTCGGCAGCCCGCGCGACGCGATGGAGGCTGGCATCGCGACCGTGTTCCAAGACCTCGCAATGATCCCGCTGATGAGTGTGACGCGCAACTTCTTCATGGGCCGGGAACCCACGAAGGGGAAGGGAATAATGACCCGCTTCGACACCGATACGGCCAATTCCGTGACGATGGAGGAGATGCGCAAGATGGGCATCAACCTCCGCGGGCCGGACCAGGCGGTCGGGACGCTTTCGGGCGGTGAGCGCCAGACGGTAGCTATTGCGCGGGCCGTCTATTTCGGTGCACGGGTGCTGATCCTGGACGAGCCGACGTCCGCCCTGGGCGTGCGGCAGACCTCCAATGTACTCGCAACCATCGACCGGGTGCGCAAGCAGGGAGTCGGTGTGGTTTTTATCAGCCACAATGTGCGGCACGCTCTGGCCGTCGGTGACCGCTTCACGGTTCTAAATCGCGGGAAGACGCTCGGGACGGCAAAGCGTGGTGAGATCACGCCAGAAGAGCTTCAGGATCTGATGGCTGGTGGCCAGGAACTGGCGCAGCTCGAGGGCTCGCTCGAAGGAACCGTCTAGGTTTCTCGCAAACCGGGAGCGCCCGGTGCCAAGAAAGCCCGAACGGGCATATGGGGATCGCAACACCGCGATCCCCTCTTTCTCCATTCTCAGTAGTTGCGAAGCGCTGTCCGAACGCCATTGGGCGCCCATTCACCAGAGGTTCCGCCATGTCGCAGACTTTTCCACTTGCCGCCTGTGCTGAGATGCTCTGGCTAGACAAACCCATCGAATGGCGCGCCGCTCGGCTCAGGGAGCGCGGCCTGGGGGTTGGTCTGTGGAACTATCCCGACCACGATCTTGCGAAACTCGAAGCGACTGGTGCGAATTTCACCATCATGAACGGTTACCTGGAGGGGCGACTCGCAGATGCTGATGGGGCCGACATGCTGGTGGCTTCCGCCCGGGAAACGGCACAGGTTGGCAAGCGGCTCGGCGTGGACAAGCTTAACCTGCACGGCACGGGACTCGGCGATGGCGGCATTCCGATTTGGCAGCATGAAGTTGTCGATGGTCAGATGTGGCTGAAAGCGCGCGACACGCTGATGCGGCTTTGTGACCTGGCAGAAAATGAGGGCGTGGTGTTCACGCTGGAGAACCTGAACCTGATGGATCACCCTGGTTGTCCCTTCGGTTCGACCGCAGATGTGCTAGCGCTCGTGTCCTCGATTGATCGGCCTGAACTTCGGATTAACCTTGATCTTTATCATACGCAGATCGGGGAGGGAGATCTGGTGCGCTGGTGCGAAAAATGCCTGCCCTGGATCGGAGAGGTACAGGTTGCGGACAATCCTGGGCGCTGCGAACCCGGAACCGGAGAAATCAACTACACAGGCATTGCGAGGGCCCTGCACAAGATGGGGTACATCGGCCCCGTAGGCATGGAAGCCTGGGCGGCTGGCGACAGTGATGCGGCGGTGGATGCCTTCGTTGCGGCTTTTACCCTGTAGTTGCATAGACATTCCCTATGAGGAATGCCCCGCCCTTCTTCCCATCGTAATTCTCGGTTTCCGTCCAGCCTCGGTCGATATCTTGAGGGTGAATTGTCGAATAGGGCAGTAGAACCGCGGATGGCCAACCATCGCGCCAAAGCTATTTGAATTCCTGAGAGAGTATCGCGAATGCTGCAGATGGGTGAACTAGCCGTCTGAAGTTAGGAGAACTTGCCCATGTCGGAATACAAACCACCTTCGGTCATCGTCTTTGACGTAAATGAAACCCTTCTGGACATTACCAGCCTCGAACCGCTTTTCGAACGGCTGTTCGGCAGGCCGGAAGTCTTGCGTGAATGGTTCGCCGAGTTGATTCTCTATTCACAGACGATGACACTTTCCGGGCACTACACGCCGTTTGGTGAACTCGCAGGCGGTGTGCTCCGGATGGTAGGGGGGAACAAGGAGGTGAGAATTTGCGATAGCGATATCGCCGAACTTAAATCTCTGATTGGTTCAATGCCCGCATATGACGATGTAGCTCCAGCACTGGGCAAGTTGCGCGATGCCGGTTTCACGCTCGTCACCCTCACCAATTCGGCACCTACAGCTTCACCGACCCCACTCGAAAGGGCGGGGATAGCCCAGTTTTTCAGCCGTAGCTTCAGTGTGGCTGAGGTCGGCGCATTCAAACCGCATCCCGCGACCTATGAACTTGTGGCTTCGGAGATGAAAGTGGAGGCGGGTGAATTATGCATGGTTGCTTGTCACCTCTGGGATACGATCGGGGCGCAATCTGCCGGTTGGAGAGGGGCATTTATTGCTCGGCCAAACAACAATGTGCTGATGGCGGAGGGCGTTCCGAGACCGGATTACGCGTCTGACAACCTCATTGAACTGGCTGACCTGATCATGGCAAGGAATCTTAGATCGTAGAGTTGCACTAATTTCGATGCTTTCACTGTCGTCTCGGCGAGCTTCGCGGACGCTCTGGACCGGGGCTCTGCACCATCGGCGAGCAAGGCGCGTAAGAAAGGAATGGGCCTGAAGCTTCACTTGAGGTTGGGTGCGAATAACCTTCGCAAGTCAGATGCAGCATGCAGCCGGGTACGATGTGTGACGCCTTCCGTGCTCAACTTCTTGGAAGTGCATAAGATCACAATCATGCTTCTGGCGTTTCCAGTCTTCGCGCCAAATACAGAATACGCAGAGCAACTCGTAGTGGCTGGCAATAAATCTACGGCGCAGTGGGACAATAAATCCGGTGACGGGCAAGAGACAGCGCACTGGCCGTCCCTTGCGAGATCATTGGAAGTTCTGGTGAGCCCGACAGGATTCGAACCTGTGACCCACTGATTAAAAGTCAGTTGCTCTACCAACTGAGCTACGGGCCCAAACGAGGCGGAGAGGTAAGCGGGCAGCGCCGCGGGGTCAAGAACGAATCTTCCCTTTTGAAGCACTGAATTTCACTTCAGGCCGTACAGCATTCACCAGAAGCCGCGGCACTCTGGTTGTTGCGCCTCTGTTCGCCTATATGACGCCGATGAAGGACGAATCTGACACACACGGGGAGGCCGTTCGCTTGAGATTTCTCAAGATGCACGGTCTTGGCAACGATTTTGTTGTTTTGGATGCGCGCGGCAGGGAGAACCCCGTAACGCCGCAGCTTGCGCGTGCGCTCGGAGACCGCAATCGTGGTGTCGGGTTCGATCAGCTCGCTGTCATCAGGGACGCCACCGAAGGGGCGGCAGCGCAGATTGATTTCTGGAATTCAGACGGAAGCGTCGCCGCTGCCTGTGGCAATGCGACCAGATGCGTGGCGCGGCTCCTCATGGAGGAAGCCGGAATATTCGAGCTTGCGGTTGTCACGGGCAGAGGGATCCTCCGGGCGGAAAGAGCGTCGGACGGCCTCATCCGGGTGAATATGGGCCCACCCGAGTTAGCCTGGGACAAGGTGCCGCTTGCGCGCGATTTGTCCCTTGATCCACTTCCACTGCCTGGCGCGCCGGGAGCGGCGGGCATGGGAAATCCGCATTGCGTCTTCATCGTGGACGACATCGAACAGGTTGACCTTCAGAAAGAGGGTCCACGATTTGAGCATGACGCGTTGTTCCCGGAGAGGACGAACGTGGAGTTCGTGCAGGTTTTTGACCGTGGTGCAATCCGGATGCGCGTTTGGGAGCGAGGCGGCATGATCACACAGGCCTGCGGGTCCGGCGCTTGCGCAAGTGTCGTGGTGACAGCGTTGCGCGGCCTGACTGACCGGAAGGTGGCGGTGTACCTTGATGGCGGTGTTCTCGACATCGACTGGCAGGATGATGGCGTCTGGATGGCTGGACCGACGGCTCTGGTCTTCGAGGGTAGCCTGTCGCCGGAATTCCTCGGAGCCCTTACATGAAAGCACCGGATTTCCGCACGTTTGGGTGCAGGCTGAATTCCTACGAGACCGAGGTGATGCAAAACCTCGCCCGAGAAGCAGGCATCGGGAATGCGGTTGTAGTCAATACCTGCGCGGTGACCAGCGAAGCGGTGCGGCAAGCCCGGCAGCAAATCCGCAAGGCCAAGCGGAAAGACCCGGACGCGCGAGTGATCGTGACGGGCTGTGCGGCGCAGACAGAGAGCAGTCGCTTCTCCGAAATGCCAGAAGTTGATGTCGTGCTCGGCAATGGGGAGAAATTGCGTGCGGGATCGTGGGCACGCATTGCGGGCGAAAGTGCCGGTGGCGTCATGGTCGGCGACATCATGGAGCAACGGGAGGCCGTAGCGCCACTCGTCGACGGGCTTGGTGCGCGTGCTCGTGCCTATGTGCAGGTGCAGACCGGTTGCGACCATCGCTGCACGTTTTGCATCATACCCTACGGCCGTGGAAACTCCAGGTCAGTGCCGGTAGGCCGCATTGTCGAGCAGGTAGCTCGGTTGCGTGACAAGGGCTTCAACGAGATCGTTTTGACGGGAGTGGACCTTACAAGTTGGGGCAGTGATCTGGAGGGCGCTCCAAAGCTCGGATCGGTGGTTCGCGACATTCTTAGGCGTGTTCCGGACCTCCCGCGGCTTCGCCTCTCATCCATCGATTCGGTCGAGGTCGACCCTCTGCTGCTTGAACTGATCGGTGGCGAGACCCGGCTTATGCCGCATCTGCATCTTTCGCTCCAGCATGGCGACAATATGATCCTGAAGCGGATGAAGCGGCGGCATCTACGGGATGATGCGATAGCATTCTGCGAGGCCGTTCGAAAGGCGAGACCGGGGGTTGTATTCGGTGCCGACATCATTGCCGGTTTCCCGACCGAAACCGAGGCGATGTTTGCCAACAGTCTGGCCTTGGTTGAGGAATGCGATCTGACGTGGCTGCATGTCTTTCCGTTCAGTGCGCGAACGGGTACACCGGCTGCACGTATGCCTCAGCTTGAGGGGGAAGTGGTCCGAGAACGTGCGGCGCGGCTACGTGCGCTGGGGGAGCTACGCAAGGCACGACATCTCGATGCTATCCAAGGAGCTCGGGTTTCGCTTCTCATGGAAAAACCGAACCTGGGTCGTACCGAAGGCTTTGCGCTGGCGCAGGTCAACGGAAGCTTCAAGCCCGGTCAAATTGTCCCGGCGAGGATATCGGGGCTTGAAGCGTGTGGGACTTTGACAGCTGAGCCGCTATCATCAAGCTCAGTTTGATTCCGGCTCGGACCTACATTTTTCCTTTCACGTCGTCAGCGGTATCCGACATACTGTTGCCTGCTGCCGAAACGTCGCGGCCCATGCCTTCGACAGTGTTGCAGGCCGTGAGGGCGAAAAACGCGGCGACTATGATGATCGGGCGAATCATGAACTTTATGCCTCGGTAGTTGATGCGATACCAGGTCAGCGCGCCCGGCTCAGGAAGTCTAGCATCAAAGGCGGATCGCGCAACTCGGTTCGCGCCAGGGTCAATCGCGAAATTACAGGAGTTGATTTGATTAAACGTCTCGAGCTCTTATGCTTGAGTTTGGAATGTATGGCCCCGGAGATCTTGATATGGCGGCTCCCATCGCCCTGACCCCAATTATCTGGTCACTCGTCCGCTATGGCGCTGTCATTGCAGTGGCGAGCTACGCAGCGCGCTCGCGTAATTCGGAACCTAAAGATCCCCATCGGGAACAGGTGCTCGACGATCTGGCTGAGGGTGTTCACATGCATTCTCACCGTGCAGAAGCGGAGCGCGCAGCGCACGGCCACGGCCGTATGCGCCGGACGTTCCGAGTGCCCGGGAAGGGGGGCGGGCTGGAGATCGACCTGTCCGCCGTGGGACGGGTCCGGTTCAGGCGCGTAGACCCCGCATGAGGCTCTATTGCTCGCCAGCATCGCCATTCGTACGGATGGTCATGGTCGCATTGCATGAAACCGGATTGATCGGGCAGGTCGAAATCGTAACCGCCTCCGGAACCGCGATAAATCCGGGAACGCTGCCTGTATCGCAAAATCCGGCTGGAAAAATTCCAACGCTTGAACGACCGGACGGCCCCGCGCTTTATGACAGTCGCGTCATTTCGCGCTACCTCGATTCGCTGGCCGGGGGGACACTTTATCCCAACGAGCCAGGCCTTTGGGAGGCACTGACGCTCGAAGCAACGGCCCACGGTATGACCGAAGCCGCCGTGCTCATGGTCTATGAGGGCCGGTGCAGGGAGCCGGAGGAGCGTTCTGAAAAATGGGTCGAGGCGCAATGGCTAAAAGTTGCGCGCTCGCTGGATGCGCTGGAAGCTCGCTGGATATCTCATCTTTCGGGGCCACCTGGGGCTGCCCAGATCGCGACAGGCTGTGCGCTGGGCTATCTCGACTACCGTCACTCCGACCGCGCGTGGCGCAACGGGCGGCCGGCGCTGGCCCGCTGGGAGGCCGAGTTCTCGGCGCGGCCCTCCATGCAAGCCACGGCCCCTGCGTCCTGAACCTCCGCTGGAAAAGCTGACGTTTCGCGCGGCGTATGGCTTTGGGGGATTAAATCGATCTCAGTATACTGGTCCGAGAACGCGAATTGCGCCGTGTGCCTTGTCCATATGGCGGGGGTTCGCGAACTTTCGGACGGAGACCATCCCAGGTCCATGTTCCAGATCGTTGTCAATCGCGTCCAGTCTATGGCTTTGCAGCGATTGGCCCACTTGTAACACATCTGACATTTGAATGCGCTATGCAGAGGCAGGCCACGGGGGGGCGCCTTAGAGTAGAGCATCAGAAAAATCGCGATTTGGCTAATCGCAGGGTGGTCCGGAGTAAATGTCAGTTTGTAGCGAGTGTGTTGTTTCTAGTTCCGTTCAGTATGCTCCCCAATTGTACCTTGTAAAGTATTCAAGCCAAGGCAAGCTTCTCTCGAAATCAGTAACGCTTGAGGCCAAACTCGAAATACTCGTCCGTTCGGATTATTGTCTACTTTAACGATAAACCCTATTGCGCCTTTCAGAGTAACCCCGGGGTGGGGTATTATTGCGGGGTGTTTTTGTCGCGAGCAACTCGCGGGCGTGGGGGTTGTTCTTGTGAGCGAAGAGACGAAATCTTCATCCGGCAGGATGGCAAAGAACTGGGGGCGGCGGGACAACATTCGCGCTGGCGCGGTCAGCGGGCCATGGCGTAGTGCGCCATCTGTTCCGAGCACGGGGTCCGGTGATTCGGCTTTTCCAGTCCGCCGTGGTGGTCCGAATGCGGGAGCAGGAAATCTCTCGCGCAGGGTCGAGCCCCCTATCGAACCTCCTGTGCCCGATCAGTGCCACGATCCCATGGGCACAAATGGATCCCAGGAAGTGTCGCCGGCGGACGCAGCTGATACTCCTTCGGTTCAGGTGGGCTCTGCTACGGTGCGGGAGCCTGCTCGTCTATATCCTGCCATTCTGGGAGGAGCGCTGTTCGCCTTGGCGATCGTTGCCGGTGCGGTGTTCATTCGTGGGGAAATGTCGCGAGGCGAGGTTGTTGAAGGCCCGTCAGTACAGGCTGTATCGGACAGTGAACTCGTCAAGACAGAACCCGAGAGGGTGTCGGACGTCGCAATGGCGAAGGGTGAAAGCGGAACATTTGGGGAAAACGTAGAAATTTCGTCGGTTTCCGACATTGCTCCGGCTGGCATGGCACCTGCGCCGCTGCCACGCCAGATACCGAGCCGGTCTGCTCAAGATGCGGCGGAAGCGTTCGCGATTCGCCTGCGGCTCGGTCCGAATTTTCCGGAGAACGATCGGGCTCAATTGCTCGAATTGTTGGAGCAGTCTGGTCACGAGCGCATCATGGTCGAGGAAATTTCCTTTCCAATCGCGCTCTCTCGGGTCGGCTACTATCTGACCGCAGACAGGCCAGCAGCGGTCGAATTGGCGGAAGACGTTGCCGGAGTCGTGGGCGGGGATGGAGGTGCGGTGGCTGTGAGGGATTACGGCAACCTCTTGCCGGACGCGGAGCCGGGCCGCTTGGATCTCTGGGTGAAGAGCCCATAGAAAAAGACCGGAAGATCCGGTCTTTTCGCTGATGTCAGCGGGTCAGCCGAGGCCCGCGCTGTGTGGTGGCAGGCCAGTGTAGCCCGCCGCGATTTCCCTTGGGGCTCCTACTCCGCCGTAAGCAAGGGAGTTTTCTTGGCCGACAGGCGGGGCGTGGCCGCAGGCTCGATCTTGAGTTCGAGCTTGCCATCCTTGACGACCACGCGAACGAGTCCGCCCTTGGTGAGCTTGCCAAATAGCAGTTCTTCGGCCAGCGGTTTCTTGATGTTCTCCTGGATGATCCTACCGAGAGGCCGCGCGCCCATCTTGTCGTCGTAGCCCTTGTCGCCGAGCCATTCCGCGGCTTCCGTGGAAAGCTCGATCTGGACATTGCGATCCATAAGCTGCGCTTCGAGCTGAAGAACAAACTTTTCGACCACTCGGAGAATGACCTCTTTTGCGAGGGGTGCGAAGCCGATGACGGCGTCGAGACGATTGCGGAATTCTGGACTGAACGTCCGTTCGACAGCTGCCGTATCTTCTCCTTCGCGCCGCGCGCGTCCGAAGCCGACGGCTTCCTTGGCCTGCTCCGCGGCGCCTGCGTTCGAGGTCATGATCAGGACCACGTTGCGGAAGTCGACGGTCCGGCCGTTGTGGTCTGTCAGCTTTCCGTTATCCATTACCTGAAGCAGGATATTGTAGACATCCGGATGCGCCTTTTCCATCTCGTCGAGGAGCAGGACGCAATGCGGGTGCTGGTCCACGCCATCGGTGAGCAGGCCACCCTGGTCGAAGCCGACATAGCCTGGAGGTGCACCGATGAGACGGCTGACGGTGTGCTTCTCCATGTATTCCGACATGTCGAAGCGCAGCAGTTCCACACCGAGTGTATCCGCAAGCTGCTTGGCGACTTCCGTTTTTCCGACGCCTGTGGGGCCGGTGAAAAGGTAGTTGCCGATCGGCTTTTCCGGTTCGCGCAGACCGGCACGGGCCAGCTTGATTGCGGCGGACAGCGCCTCGATTGCCTTGTCTTGGCCGAAGACGACGCGCTTCAGCGAACCTTCGAGATCCTTCAGCACCTCGGCATCATCCTTGGAGACATTCTTTGGAGGAATGCGGGCGATCTTGGCGACCACTGCCTCGATCTCCTTGGTGCCGATCGTTTTCCGGCGACGCGTGTCGGGCAGAAGATGCTGTGCGGCTCCGGCCTCGTCGATCACATCGATCGCCTTGTCCGGCAGCTTGCGATCATGAATGTAGCGCGCCGAAAGATCGACGGCGGTCCGGATCGCATCCTGCGTGTAACGGATATCGTGGTGCTCTTCAAAATAGGGCTTCAGACCCTTCAGGATCTTGAAAGCATCTTCGACGCTCGGCTCGTTCACATCGATCTTCTGGAATCGCCGCGAGAGTGCTCGATCCTTCTCGAAGTGCTGCCGATACTCCTTGTAGGTGGTGGACCCCATGCAGCGCAGCGAGCCCGACTGAAGTGCCGGCTTTAGGAGATTCGACGCATCCATGGCGCCACCGCTAGTGGCACCGGCCCCGATGACCGTATGAATTTCGTCAATGAAGAGAATCGCATTCGGGTGCGCTTCGAGCTCCTTCATGACGGCCTTGAGCCGCTCTTCGAAATCGCCGCGGTAGCGCGTTCCTGCAAGAAGAGCGCCCATGTCGAGCGAGAAGATCGTCGTGTCGGTCAGCACCGATGGTGTGTCACCATCGACAATCTTGCGTGCGAGGCCCTCCGCGATCGCGGTCTTTCCGACCCCGGGATCGCCGACAAGCAGCGGGTTGTTCTTACGGCGTCGGCAGAGCACCTGGATGCACCGCTCCACCTCGTGATGGCGCCCGATCAGTGGATCGACGTCGCCCTGCTCGGCCTTTTCGTTGAGATCGACGCAATACTTCTGCAGCGCGGTCTCTTCGGCGTCCTTGTTGGGTTGAGCCTGCGTTTTCGGTTCCTCCGCGGTTTCTGCACCTTTTACGGGGCGGGATTCGCCGTAGGACGGGTCCTTGGCGACACCATGGCTGATGTAATTTACCGCGTCATAGCGGGTCATATCCTGTTCCTGAAGGAAGTAGGCCGCGTGGCTTTCGCGCTCGGCGAAGATCGCGACGAGGACGTTTGCCCCGGTAACTTCGGATCGACCCGAACTCTGAACATGGATTGCCGCGCGCTGAATCACACGCTGGAAGCCGGTCGTGGGTGCGGCTTCCGAACCCTCGATGTCAGAGACGAGGGCATCGAGTTCCTCGTCCAGAAAGGCCACGATGGTCTTCCGGAGACTGTCGATCTCTACGCCACAAGCCTTCATCACGCGTGCAGCGTCAGGCTCGTCCAAAAGGGCCAGCAGCAGATGCTCCAGTGTCGCGAGTTCGTGCTTGCGCTGGTTCGCGTGGCCGAGAGCATTATGAATTGCGGCTTCGAGGGTACTGGAGAAAGAGGGCATTCTCTGCGTCCTTCCGGTCTGAACCCGCCGGTCTGGGGAACCGGCCTTCAGGGCAAGATACGGACAGCTTACCCTTCGCCGGTTAATCTTCGGTTTGTTCCATTCGCTTCCAGATCCGAGTATGCTCTCAGCATCCGGGGGCTCAAAGCCATTTATTCCTGCGCTGCCTAATTTCCGCTCAACTTTTCATGATTGCTCAGAAAGAATCCTTGCGCTTGCGGATCTCGGCAAAAACTTGTGCATCTGTTTGCTGTGAGAGGCCAAGTTCCGCTTTTAGAGCTGGGTCGGCGGCGCGAATAAACGGGTTTGTTTCCTGTTCGATGCTCAGAAACACGGGAACCGTAGGCGAACCCTTGCTACGTTTTAGTTTAATATCCTCGCACCTCGCTTTCAATGCCGGGTTTTCCGGGTCGACGCTCAGGGCAAATTTGGCGTTCGAGAGGGAATATTCGTGGCCGGAATAGACTTTGGTATCGCCGGGAAGGGCTGCCATCTTGCAGAGGCTTTCCCACATCTGGTCCGGTGTGCCTTCGAACAATCGACCGCATCCGAGCGCCATCAGGCTATCCGCCGAGAATAGTGCTTTGGCTACGGGGAAGAAGAACGCGATGTGACCGACCGTATGTCCGGGAACATCCAGCACGATCGCCCGGCTTTCACCTAGATCAATCGAATCCCCTTCCGACAGGGCCATATCCAGTTTCGGCAGTCGGTGCGCATCGGCTGTCGCTCCGGCAACACGTGCGCCAAATTTCTCTTTGAGTTCATCGACACCAGCGATGTGGTCGTTGTGGTGGTGCGTGATCAGGATGAGGTCCAACGACCAGGTTCGCTCACCGAGGGCCCTTGCGATGGGGCCTGCTTCGGGAGCATCAACGAGTGCGACCTTCCCTGTCGCATTGTCTCGAAGGATATAAGCGTAATTGTCCGATAGGCAGGGAATGGTTACGACTTCAAGTGACATGACGGTTTCCCTCCGCTGCGAACCCATGGGCGAACTTGGCGGAGTCTGTCGCATCGGCTAGGATGACGCAATGCATCAGGACGTGCTCGATCTCCGGGCTTTCTATTATCGGACACGCCTGGGCCGTTCCACGCAGAGAGCCCTCCAGGAAGCGCTTCGCGCTTTCTGGCCGGATGTGCACGGGTTGCGTCTCGCCGGATTCGGGTTCGCGGCACCGCTTTTGCGCCCATTTCTGGGGGAAGCCGAGCGCGTGATCAGCCTGATGCCGGCGCAACAGGGTGTCATGCCCTGGCCGAGCGGGGCTCCAAATGTGTCGGCGCTGGTAGAGGAAACCCACTGGCCGCTGGCTGCGGGGAGTATTGACAGACTCATCGTGGCTCATGGTTTTGAGACGAGCGAGCATCCGGTCGATTTGCTGGCGGAAATCTGGCGTGTGCTGGCTCCGGGAGGGCAGGCTGTTTTCGTGGTGCCGAACCGGGCTGGTCTATGGGCGCGCAGAGACATCACGCCATTCGGTAACGGGCGTCCATACACGGTAGGGCAACTCGAGGCCCAGCTCGAGAAGCACCGTTTTTGCCCGATGCGGGACGCGGCTGCGCTCTACTGGCCACCAACCCACCGCAAATTCTGGCACCGAACGGCTGGTCTGTGGGAAAGGATGGGGCGCCGCTATGACCCCAGATTGATCGCAGGAGCGCTTCTGCTTGAGGCGGGAAAGCAGGTCTATGCCCGCCCGAATGGCGGATCGCCATCAGTTCTGCCCGGGGCGCTCGAAGTTCTCGAGGGATTGCGAGGCAAGCCTCCGAAGCCGGCGTCCAGCCTGACATCTGCGAAACTCGCAAGGGAGAGGCCGGTAGTTCCGTCGACCTGCCGAAGCAGAAACTGACGAGACAAGCCGTTGATCCAACGGACTAAGGAGCGATTCTGACACATCGCGATTTCGTGTGCCGGCCACGACCCCGACTTGCGGGTCATCGAGGCAGTTCCCACCATTGTCCGATGCAAGGCCTTGCAATCTGCGGCGAATTCAGCCGGATATTGCACCGCAATCGTATTGCCATGCACTATAGGCTCTGCTATCACCGCGCCGATTTTGGCGGTCCGGGAGCACCGCCATTCCAACAGAAGAATCTTGGGCCATCTGTCGCCTGGGGATGAAACTGCGAAGGGGTGTAAGTGTCCAGCTCAGCATCTTTGACCTCAGGGGTAGCCGGGCGTTACGCCGCCGCCCTTTTTGATCTAGCCAAGGAAAACGGTTCCCTGTCTCAGGTCGAATCGGATCTGCAGGCCCTTGAGGGGGCTCTCGCCGAAAGTGCGGATCTGAGGAAACTGATCTCCTCGCCAATCTACAGTCGAGAGGATCAGCGCAATGCGGTTCGGGCACTGGCTGAAAAGATGGGGCTTTGCCAGGAAACAGCCAATACGATCGGGCTGATGGCGTCCAATCGGCGCCTGTTCGTTCTGCCCGGTCTTATCTCCCAGCTCAAATCGATGATCGCGGAAGATCGCGGTGAGGTTGTCGCCGAGGTAACCTCCGCACGCGAGCTGACCGCAGAACAGACGGATCAGCTGGTTTCGACGCTCAAGAAAAGTGTTGGCAGTGACATCCGTCTCAGCGTCAATGTGGATGAAAGCCTAATCGGCGGTCTCGTGGTCAAAGTCGGTTCCAAGATGATCGACACTTCGATCCGCGCCAAGCTCGCCAATCTCCAGAATGTCATGAAAGAGGTCGGATAATGACGATCCAAGCCGCTGAAATCTCCGCGATCCTCAAGGAGCAGATCAAGAATTTCGGGCAGGAGGCCGAGGTCGCTGAGGTTGGCCGCGTGCTCTCCGTCGGTGACGGTATCGCCCGTGTCCACGGCCTCGACAACGTCCAGGCCGGCGAAATGGTCGAATTTCCCGGTGGTATCCGGGGTATGACGCTGAACCTCGAGATGGACAACGTCGGTGTCGTGATCTTCGGCTCCGACCGGGACATCAAGGAAGGCGATGTCGTCAAGCGCACCCGTTCCATCGTGGACGTGCCGGTGGGCAAGGGCCTGCTGGGCCGTGTCGTTGACGCCCTTGGCAACCCGATTGACGGCAAGGGTCCGATCGAGGCCACCGAACGGAGCGTCTCCGACTCCAAGGCGCCTGGCATCATTCCGCGGAAGTCGGTTCACGAGCCGATGGCAACTGGTCTCAAGGCAATCGACGCGCTGATCCCGATCGGACGCGGTCAGCGCGAGTTGATCATCGGCGACCGTCAGACCGGCAAGACTGCTGTGGCGCTCGACACGATCCTGAACCAGAAGGTTTACAACGAAGCTGCAGGTGACGATGAGAGCCAGAAGCTCTACTGCGTCTATGTGGCTGTCGGTCAGAAGCGCTCCACCGTTGCACAGCTGGTTCGCAAGCTTGAGGAAACGGGTGCGATCGAATACTCGATCGTCGTCGCCGCAACCGCATCCGAGCCTGCACCGATGCAGTATCTCGCGCCGTATTCGGCTTGTGCCATGGCGGAGTATTTCCGGGACAACGGCATGCACGGGCTCATCATCTACGATGACCTCTCGAAGCAGGCTGTCTCGTATCGCCAGATGTCACTCCTTCTTCGCCGCCCGCCAGGTCGCGAAGCATATCCAGGCGACGTTTTCTACCTCCATTCACGCCTTCTCGAGCGCGCTGCTAAACTCAACGAAGATCATGGTGCGGGTTCGCTGACAGCGCTTCCGATCATTGAAACACAGGCTGGCGACGTTTCGGCCTACATCCCGACCAACGTGATTTCGATTACTGACGGGCAGATCTTCCTCGAAAGCGAACTCTTCTACCAGGGCATCCGTCCGGCCGTGAACGTCGGTCTCTCGGTGAGCCGCGTTGGTTCCTCCGCACAGACGAAGGCAATGAAATCGGTCGCGGGTTCGATCAAGCTAGAGCTGGCACAGTACCGCGAGATGGCGGCCTTTGCACAGTTCGGTTCCGATCTCGACGCCGCGACACAGCGGTTGCTGAACCGGGGTGCGCGCCTTGTCGAGCTGCTCAAGCAGCCGCAGTATTCCCCGTTGACGAACGCGGAGCAGGTCATCGTGATCTACGCTGGCACGCACGGTTATCTCGACAAGCTTCCGGTCCGTGATGTCGGGAGGTTCGAGAAGGGTCTTCTCGGGCATGTTCGCAACAACAACGCCGATCTTCTCGACAAGATCAAGAACCAGGACCAGAAAGTCGCCGGTGACCTTGAGAAAGAGATCGACTCGGTGATCGACGCGTTCGCCAAGACATTCGCCTAACCCGGATCGAAGGAGGGAGCGCGGCCCATGCCGAGCCTTAAGGACCTGAAAATCCGGATCGAAAGCGTCAAATCGACGCGAAAGATCACCAAAGCCATGCAGATGGTCGCGGCGGCAAAGCTCCGTCGCGCCCAGGAAGCCGCCGAAAGCGCACGGCCCTATGCCGAGCGCATGGAGACAGTTCTTGGAAACTTGGCTGCCGGTGTCGGAACCGGACCGTCGGCACCGCGTCTTCTGGCCGGGACCGGCAAAAGCGACACGCATCTTCTCGTGATCGCCACGGCCGAACGAGGTCTGTGCGGCGGCTTCAACTCGTCGATCGTCAAGCAGGCGCGTGCGCATCTCGAAAAACTTCTGGCCGAAGGCAAGGCCGTAAAGATCATGACGGTCGGCAAGAAGGGCCGCGAGATGCTACGTCGGGACTTCAATCACCTGATCGTCGAGCATGTCGACCTCAGCGAAGTGAAGCGGATTGGCTATGCCAACGCCGTTGATATCTCGCACAAGGTGCTGCATCGCTTCAACGAAGGTGAGTTTGACGTCTGTTCGGTGTTCTTCAGCCGCTTCGAGAACGTGATCACCCAGATCCCGACGCGACGTCAGCTCATACCGGCGGAATTCGAGGAAGCCGAATCTTCCGGCGGTGGCGCACAATATGAATATGAACCCGAAGAGGGTGCGATCCTGGCGGACCTGCTTCCGCGCGGTATCGCCACCCAGATCTTCACAGCGCTTCTGGAAAACGCCGCGTCCGAACAGGGCGCGAGGATGAGTGCGATGGACAACGCGACGCGCAACGCGGGCGACATGATCGACCGACTGACGATCCAGTACAACCGTTCGCGTCAAGCTGCGATCACCACCGAGCTCATCGAGATTATTGCTGGCGCCGAAGCGCTCTAAGGATACGGAGACCATAGCAATGGCAGATATCGCTGTCGGAAAGATTACACAGGTCATCGGCGCCGTGGTCGATGTTCAGTTCGAAGGTCACCTGCCTGAGATTCTGAATGCGCTCGAGACGGACAACAATGGCAAGCGCCTCGTTCTCGAAGTTGCTCAGCATCTTGGCGAATCGACGGTTCGCGCGATCGCCATGGACGGCACCGACGGGCTGGTTCGAGGCGCAAGGGTGACCGATACCGGTGGTCCGATCTCGATCCCGGTTGGAGATGCGACGCTTGGCCGCATTGTGAACGTCGTTGGCGATTCCGTGGATGAGAAGGGACCTGTTGAGTCCTCTGAAAGACGCCCCATTCATGCTTCGGCTCCCGAGTTCTCCGAGCAGTCCACCGAGACTGAGATTCTCGTGACTGGCATCAAGGTCATCGATCTTCTGGCGCCGTACTCCAAGGGCGGTAAGATCGGTCTCTTCGGGGGTGCCGGCGTCGGCAAGACGGTTCTCATTCAGGAACTCATCAACAACATCGCGAAGGTTCACTCTGGATACTCGGTCTTCGCGGGTGTGGGTGAGCGGACCCGTGAAGGGAACGACCTTTATCACGAGTTCATCGAATCCGGCGTTATCAACGCCGACGACCTGACCAAGTCGAAGGTTGCTCTGGTGTACGGCCAGATGAACGAACCGCCGGGCGCACGTTCGCGTGTTGCTCTGACCGGTCTGACCATGGCCGAACAGTTCCGCGACCAGTCCGGGACCGACGTTCTCTTCTTCGTGGACAACATCTTCCGCTTCACGCAGGCGGGGTCCGAGGTGTCTGCGTTGCTGGGACGTATCCCTTCGGCGGTGGGATACCAGCCCACTCTCGCCACGGACATGGGGGCCCTGCAGGAGCGCATCACGTCGACCCGGAACGGCTCGATCACTTCGGTTCAGGCGATTTACGTTCCCGCAGACGACCTCACTGACCCCGCGCCGGCAACATCCTTTGCCCACCTCGACGCAACGACGGTTCTCAGCCGCGCGATCTCCGAACTCGGCATTTATCCGGCTGTCGACCCGCTCGACTCCACCAGCCGAATTCTCGATCCTATGGTCGTGGGTGAAGACCACTACCAAGTGGCGCGCGACGTGCAGGGAATTCTCCAGCGCTACAAGTCGCTTCAGGACATCATCGCCATCCTCGGCATGGATGAGCTCTCCGAAGAGGACAAGCTTACGGTTGCGCGTGCCCGCAAGATCCAGCGCTTCCTGTCGCAGCCCTTTGATGTCGCCGAGGTCTTTACCGGTTCCCCGGGCGTCCAGGTCCCGCTCGAGGTCACCATCGACAGCTTCAAGCGCGTGGTTGCTGGCGAATTCGACCACCTGCCAGAATCGGCATTCTACATGGTCGGGGGTATCGACGAGGCAATCGCGAAAGCCGAGAAGATGGCTGCGGAAGCAGCCTGAGCGAGGTAGGCAATGGCTGATACAATGCAGTTCGATCTGGTGAGCCCGGAGCGCAAGCTCGCCTCCGTGGCAGCCACGAGCGTGCAGATGCCCGGCATGGAAGGTGACTTCACCGCGATGCCGGAGCATTCTCCGCTGCTGACGACCTTGCGTCCGGGTGTCGTGAAGGTAGAGGCCGGGGCTGATTCCAGTGAGTTCGTCGTCACCGGCGGGTTTGCGGAAGTAACGCCGAATGCGGCCTCGGTTCTTGCGGAGCTTGCGGTTCCTCGGGCCGAGTTCAGCAACGAGATGCTGGAAAAGCTTGTTGCGGATGCGGATTATGAACTAAAGGAGGCCAAAGGTGACGAGAATCGTCTTTTGGCTTCGCAGCGCGTTCGCGACGTTGCCGCGCTGAAGGCGCAGCTTTCACTGTGAACGAGTTTCACGCGGTTTAGCGCGTGTGTCTCTCGGTCTTGTATCTGGCGGCCCCTACGGGGGCCGTTTTTGCGTAAGACCCGTATATTCCTCGCGCTTCGCTCAGTATCCGTAACACGCGTATGTCGACGCACGCGTATCCGCGAAGCGCGCGTGGTAATTGTCCCAGAGTTCATCGGCAGGACTCCGTGAACATGTGACGATAGCTTTAAGGGCCGCCCGATATTGTTGCTCGCTCATATTGGGATCGAGTGATTTTCGAGACATGAGGTCGAGAATCTCATCGCGCAGGCAGCGTTCGGAAATTTGCGGTTCAGCCTGTATATCATATGGCATTGCGCTGCTCCTTTGCAGATAGGATCACGCTACCCCAGAATGGTTAACGAGCGGTGTGAGGATTCGCATTCGAACTATAATGTGCTTGACTGTGAGGCGCACTTGCAACTAGGCGCCGCGTCTCGACTCAGTAGCTGCACGCTGCGTAGATATGGTCAAGTTTTCCCTGCCATTCCCCATGGAAGAGCTCGAGCAGTTCGTCGGCCGGGCTGAGACCTGTTTCAACACTTTCATGAAGGGCATTGAGGAAATGGGATTCATCTCCGACCATGCCTCCCGCCCCAGCGCGTGCACGAGAAACCAGACCGGCGTTTGCTATGGAAAGGACCTCGCGAGCAATATCGTGGAGGGAGCGCCCCCGGATTTCGGCAGATAACCCGCGCTTGCCCGCTTCCTGCCGCAGTTGTTCTCGTTCCTCTGTCGTCCAGTCCTTGACTATATCCCAAGCCGAATCGAGGGCGTTCGCATCGTAGAGAAGTCCGACCCAGAAAGCCGGCAGCGCACACAGCCTGCGCCAGGGGCCGCCGTCGGCTCCGCGCATTTCCATGAAGCGCTTGATCCTCACTTCCGGAAATATTGTCGTGAGGTGATCTGCCCAGTCAGAGAGGGTCGGCTTCTCCCCGGGGAGGGCCGGGAGCTTGCCATCGAGAAAATCGCGAAACGACATTCCCAATGCATTCACATACGTTCCATCGCGGTAGACGAAATACATCGGGACATCGAGCGCGTAATCGACATACCGCTCGAAACCCATACCGTCCTCAAAGACAAATGGCAGCATGCCGGTTCGAGACGCGTCTAGGTGTTGCCAGACATTCGAGCGCCACGACTTCCAGCCATTCACCTTGCCTTCGAAGAAGGGTGAATTTGCAAAGAGTGCGGTCGCGAGTGGCTGAAGCGCCAATGAGACCCGGAACTTCTTGACCATGTCGGCTTCCGAGGCGAAGTCCAGATTCACCTGTACCGTGCATGTTCGATACATCATGGTTGTGCCCATGGTGCCAACCTTGCTCATGTAGGGAGTCATGAGCTTGTAGCGGCCCTTCGGCATCATGGGCATTTCGTCGTGCGACCAGATCGGTGCAGCGCCGAGCCCAATGAAGCCGGCGCCAATTTCGTCCGCTATGTCTTTCACTTCTCTGAGGTGCGTATTCACCTCGTCACAAGTGCCGTGAATGCTCTCAAGAGGCGCACCGGAAAGCTCGAGTTGGCCGCCCGGTTCGAGGCTAATATTCGCGCCATCCTTCTCCAGTCCGATCAGTTTGCCCGCTTCTTCTACCGGGTCCCACTGATATCGGTCGCGAAGTCCCTCAAGCATTGTCAGGATTGAGCAGTGGCCCTCGTAGGGGAGGGGGCGGTGTTTCTCGAGACAATAGCCGAATTTTTCGTGTTCCGTGCCAATACGCCAGTCCTCGGAAGGCTTGCAGCCCTTTTCGAGATACTCGGCGAGCTCTGACCGATTTTCGATTTGGCCGCCGCCCGATTGCGGAATGGACATGTCGCCGTGCTCCCTAGCGCCTGATCGGAGTTCCCACTTAGACCGGGGCCGGGTGGGAGGCAAGCTGGCCGGTCGTCTTTGCTTGGCGATGTGAGGCAGGGCAGCATGCGGAATCTGGTCGCGCCCGGCAAATGCCGAATGTGGACCAGATCGGCCGGCCTTTAGAGCAGCGTTTCAATTGCCTATGTCTTTGCTCGACGCGGAAGACACCCGTCAGAAGCTGGTTCGCAAGCGCCGCTCGCCGGCATCGGCTTCGCGGCCAAAGAGGGGCTAGAGCAGGTTCAAATATACTTCGGATACAGCGCATTTGTTGCTGCCGTTTTCTTCGATGCGGTCCGACCCCGGCTTTGGGCAGGGCAGGGCAGATAGCAGAACCTTATGACCGTGCGGGCCTTCGCTTATCAACTCGAAACGATTGCCGGGATTCGCGCGCGCCGGGATAGGAGCCTTTGAGCGGAAACTTGTAGCTCGCATACCATTGGAAAGGACATGCTGCCCAAGCGCTTCGAATGAGACAGCATCGGTCTTGTCCCGGATGCCCATCGTTGCATTCCCCTTGCTCCCGGTGACGTGATAGGTCCAGAACCGTTCGGCCGCGCCGAAACGCAGATTGTAGCGTGCATCGTGTGTATCCGGGCCTAGCATCAAACGCATGATTGCCAAGGGCTGCTGTTTCAGATCCTGATCTTCGATCAGGCCGTCCACCTCAAGCGGGCGTAGGTCAGCTGTGCTCAATGTTTCTCCAACCTGCAGCGAACCGCTCTCTGGATGATCGCGCTCTATGACCGCGATCATTCCGGTTGCCTCCGCAATCGCCGACGTGACAGAGGCCAAGGTGGGGTTTTGCGCCCGCAAACGAAGCGTGAATTCCAATCCCCCTCCATGTGCGAACTCCTGCAAGTTGGATCGATCATCGGGGGCGTAGACCTCGACCCACCCGGTTCCGGTCCGGATGCGGAGGTTGGAGGCGTGGGCGAGGCGTACTGTCTGGCGATCGGGAAGAATCGTGATCGGTGGCTGCGCGGAGCCAAAGAAATCGTGAGAAAGATCGAGCCTGAAGAAGGGCGTGTAACCATTCATGTGCTTTTCTCCGGGGGCGCGGGCCCGCTCTGAATTCCCTGGTTGCGATCTTTCGGGAATGGACAGACCCCCTTCCCGACGTAACACCTTCTCTCTCAGTTATGTTCTGATCATCGAGTTTTTAGGGTGTTGATAATCAAAGAGAATTGAACTCACATCCCGGCTAACACGACGAACAGGCACAGATACACACGGCTGAAAGAGCGCACTCTACGGCTACCAAAACAGGGCCATGCAGACCCGAAATTTACATAGATCCTAACCCATACCAGCGTCTTCCTCAACCATAAGGTGTTGGGCCGGAATAGAGTTCTCGTGAGGGGTGCGTGATGGGCAAAATCACGCCCAGAAACGATATGGAATCCGTATGGAAACGGTATGGCTATCGTATGGCTAATCGACAGAAAAATGCCGCCCGGGCGCCTTTTGGCCCGAGCGGCATCAATGTTCGTTACCGGAAAGTTAACGCGAAATCGGGACGCGCGCCCCGAGGATGGCCTCAGCCCGCGTAGGTTTCGTCGAGCGCGTAGCCGGAAGATCGGACGGTGCGGATCGGATCGCGGTCGCCGCGCCGGTTCAGGGCCTTGCGAAGGCGCCCGATATGAACGTCGACCGTGCGGATCTCGACATAGACATCCTGGCCCCACACGCGATCCAGAAGCTGTTCGCGGGAGAAGACCCGTCCCGGCCGCTGCATGAGCACGTCGAGCAGACGGAACTCGGTGGGACCGAGATGGACGTCGCGCTGCCCGCGGCGCACGCGGCAGAGCTGCCGGTCCAGAACGATGTCGGCGAAGGTGGCGACATCACCTGCGAGCGCCGGTGCCGTGCGGCGCAGAACCGCCCGCATGCGCGCAACCAGCTCGGACATGGAGAACGGCTTGGTCACGTAATCATCCGCACCCACGTCGAGGCCGCGCACCCGGTCGTCCTCTTCGCCGCGCGCCGTCAGCATGATCACCGGGATGTCCCGAGTGTCATTGCCCGTGCGCAGGCGCCGGCACAACTCGATGCCCGAGACATTCGGCAGCATCCAGTCCATCAGGACGAGATCGGGCTTCTGTTCATCCACCGCGATCATCGCCTCATCGCCATCGGCCGAAATCGAAACCGTGAAGCCTTCCTTGCCGAGGTTGTAGGCGAGAAGCTGGCTGATCGCTTCCTCGTCTTCGACAACCAGAACCTTGGCGCTCATCTGATTTTCATCTCCGGTTATTCGGCCACGAGACCAACGGCGGTCGGCTCACCCTTGGGGCGGTCATCGCCGAGCTGTTCGCCCTTGACGATATAGTGGATCATCTCGGAGATCTGGGTCGAATGGTCGCCGATCCGTTCGAGGTTCTTGGCGATGAACATGAGTTGCGCGCCGACGCCGATCAGGCGGCTGTCCTCGACCATGTAGGTGACCACCTCGCGGAAGATGGCATTGTACATCTCGTCGATCTCGTAATCCTGGTTCCAGACCTGCACTGCCGCATCCACATCGCGCGCGGCGTGCGCGTTCAGGACGATGGAGAGCTGGGACAGGGCCTCGCGGCCCATCCGCGTGATGGAGGATGTGACACGCACGGGACGCGCGGACGAAAGCGGCACGGCGCGTTTTGCGATGTTCTTGGAGAGGTCACCGATCCGCTCCAGGGTGGAGGCAATCTTCAGCGCGGCGATCAGAACCCGGAGATCCTTTGCCACCGGCTGGCGGAGCGCGATCACGCGAATGACGGCTTCCTCGATTTCCGCTTCCATCTTGTCGACGGCCTCATCCCGCTGGATGACGTCGCTCGCCAGTTCTGCGTCCCGGTTCTGAACCGATTGCAGAGCCCTGGACAGCATGTCCTCTGTCAGACCGCCCATTTCGGAAATCTTGGCCTGAATCTCGATCAGGTCTTCGTCGAATGCGGCGACGATATGCGTCGACATGGCAATTCCCCCTTTTTGCCTCTGGCCTGTATCCGGTTCGGTGCAACCTGGCCGGGTGTTCGAATCTGCGCCGCGATCTGGTGCATCATCCGTGAAACTGTCCCACCACTATATGGGGTGGCGAGACACGAATATTTAATTTTTCTGACAGTTTCGTGACGCTGTAAGCCTGCGTAACCAAAAAAATAATTTTAAGTCTGGCGTGGCGGCGCCAATGCCGGGACCAATCGAAGAACCATGGCGTTCAACACCCCTCGGGGGCCTATCCCGTAAGCCGTTTCGATGCGGCGTCTTCGTTTCGGGTCGTGTCGCTTTTCGGCAGGACGTGGACATCTCCGGGAGCATTCGCGCGCGGCAGCCAGACCGTGAAGGTGCTTCCCTTCCCCTCGGTCGAGGTGATCTCGATCCTGCCGCGGTGTCGATTGAGGATATGCTTGACGATGGCGAGCCCCAGTCCGGTTCCGCCCTTGTTTCGGCTGGTGTGCACATTCACCCGGTAGAAACGTTCGGTGAGCCGCGCAATCTTTTCCTTTGGAATGCCGACGCCGGAATCGCTGACACAGACACCGATCCGGCCCGGGTTGGCGGGGCTTGCGGGCGCTGTGTGGAGGCGGATGGTGGCGTTGTCTCCGCTGTATTTTATCGCGTTGTCGATGAGGTTGGTGAAAACCTGGGCGAGCTGGTCAGGGTCGCCGATGACGTTGGGGGTGTCCGCCTCAAGCTCGACCTGGAGGTTGATATTCTCCTTTTCCGCGAAGGGGCGGAAAACAGCGGCGCAATCCATCGCGATGCGATTTAGAGAAACCCGTTCGACCGGGCGCACATGCTCGTTGAGTTCGATCCGGCTCAGCGACATCAGGTCGTCCACGAGGCGCTGCATCCGGTGCGCTTCCCGCCCCATGATCTGGAGAAACCGCTCGCGGGCGTCGGGATCTTCGCGCGCGTGGTTCTGCAGCGTCTCGATATAGCCGATGATCGAGGCCAGTGGCGTGCGCAGCTCGTGGCTGGCGTTGGCGATGAAATCGGAGCGCAGCATTTCCGCGCGGTGGGTCTGGGTCCTGTCCTCGATCTGGACGATTGCCTGGTCCTCGAGCCCGGACGCCTCACCGAGGGCGAGCATGCTGACGCGGGCCTCGAAATGACGGTCGCCGGCCTCGTAGGCCATGAATTCGAAGGTCCGGTCCTTCCCGTCCTTCAGCGTGGCGCTGACCGCCTCGACAAAGGCTGGCGCGCGCAGGCTATGGGCGAAATGCTGGCCGTTCGACAGCCGGGGGAGCGTTTCCTGCGCCGCGGAATTGGCAAAGGAAATCAGGCCGCGTCGGGTGATCAAGATGAGCGGCACGGGGAGCTTCTCGAAGACGATGCGGCTCAGCTCCCCGGGCAATTCCTGCGCATTGCCGGGGATCGCCACGGGCTTTGGGGACTTGTCCCGCGTCGGGGCGGTTGCATCGGGGTCGGAGGGCGGCGAGATGCGCGAATGCAATGTGAGACTCGCGCCCAACGCTATGACAGTGACAATCGCGAAAGTGGCAAGCGGAGCCATCTCTGCCGCCGAGATTGCTGCGGCTGCCGCGCCCGTGACAATGGCTATCGGGGGGAGAGCCCACCGTTGCATTTCATGTCCTTGTGAAGTGTCCGCTGGTTTCTCCTAACAAGGGAACACTTCGACGAGAAGCAATATTGTTTTCACGGACCTGTCATATATCTAGAAAGCAAGGCAAACTTCTGGTGCGAGATGATCAGATACACCTTGCGTTGCACGAATGATCACAGATTCGACTCCTGGTTCTCCTCGAGCGGGGACTACGAGCGGTTGAGCGGGCTTGGGCTCGTCGCCTGCTCGATCTGCGGCTCGGTGGAGATCGAGAAGGATCTGATGGCGCCTCGCGTGCGCACGCGTGGAAAGGAGAAGGCTCCCGATCTCACCAAGCCGTCGAGCCCGGCGGAGCAGGCGCTGGCCGAGTTGCGGCGCAAGATCGAGAGCAGCTCCGAGGATGTCGGGCGGAACTTCGCGGCCGAGGCGCGGCGCATTCACGAGGGTGTTTCCCCCGAGCGCCCGATCATCGGCGAGGCGAACCATGCCGAGGCCAAGCAGCTAATCGAGGACGGCATTCCGGTCGCGCCCCTGCCCTGGAGCCGGGGCAAGGCCAACTGAAGTTCGTATTCCGTTAACCCTTCCAACAGCCTGCCGCGCTTGCAGCCCCTGATCGTGCCCGATAAGAGGGGTCGATCTAATTGGGGGCGGTGACCATGCCCAGACTGGTGATGAAGTTCGGCGGCACGTCGGTGGCGGATCTCGACAGGATTCGCAACGCGGCCGAGAAGGTGAAGCGCGAAGTCGAGCGCGGCTATGATGTGGCCGTGATCGTCTCTGCCATGTCCGGCAAGACCAACGAGCTTGTCGGCTGGGTGCGCGATACGGCGACGCTCTACGATGCCCGCGAATACGATTCCGTGGTGTCCTCGGGCGAGAACGTGACCGCGGGGCTGATGGCGCTCACGCTGCAGCAGCTGGGCGTTCCCGCCCGGAGCTGGCAGGGCTGGCAGGTGCCGCTGCGGACCAATTCGAGCCATGGTGCCGCGCGGATCGTGTCCATCGAGACCGACAACCTCATTCAGAAGTTCGGCGAGGGGCTTCACGCGGTGATCGCCGGTTTCCAGGGGATCAGCCCCGAGGGCCGGATCACGACGCTGGGGCGCGGCGGTTCGGATACCACGGCGGTGGCTTTCGCGGCCGCGCTGGAGGCCGAACGCTGCGACATCTACACTGATGTGGACGGGGTCTACACGACGGATCCGCGAATCACCCGCAAGGCGCGGAAGCTCGAGAAGATCTCCTATGAGGAGATGCTGGAGCTCGCGAGCCTGGGCGCCAAGGTGCTCCAGACCCGTTCGGTCGAGCTGGCCATGCGCTACAAGGTCCCGCTGATGGTGCGTTCGAGCTTCAACGACGTGCCCGGAACGATCGTCTGCGACGAGGAGGAAATCGTGGAAAGCAAAGTCGTCAGCGGCATCGCGCATTCGCGCGACGAGGCCAAGCTCACCATCACCGGCGTGCCGGATAGGCCCGGCGTGGCCGCGTCGATCTTCGGCCCGCTTGCGGATGCGGGCGTGAACGTGGACATGATCGTGCAGAATGTCGGTGCGGACGAGATGACCGACATGACCTTCTCCTGCCCGACGGACGAGCTCGAACGGGCGATCCAGGCGCTGGAGAAGACCCGCGCCGATGGGGGCATTTCCTACCGCGACATCAGCCGCGACGAAGAGGTTTCCAAGGTCTCGATCGTGGGCATCGGCATGCGCAGCCAGGCGGGTGTGGCGCACCGGATGTTCGAGGCACTGGCCAAGGACGGAATAAATATCAAGGTCATTACCACATCCGAGATCAAGGTCTCGGTTCTGATCGAACGCAAATATCTGGAATTGGCGGTTCAGGCACTGCATGATGCGTTTGATCTGGACAAGGTGAGCTAAGCTCCGGGAGACCGGCACTGGAGATGCCATTTTCAAAGGCCGTGGACTCACGGATCATTCTCACGCGATTGCGGGAGACATTGGCGGAGCCGGGCGAGGGGCAGGAGCGCCTCGACCGGATCGTCCGACTGATCTCCAATGGCATCGTGGCAGAGGTCTGTTCTGTCTACCTCAAGCGCGACAGCGACTGGCTGGAGCTTTGCGCGACCCAGGGTCTCAACCCGGATTCGGTGCATCAGACCCGGTTGCGGTTGGGACAGGGCCTTGTCGGGCGCATCGCCGAGCGCGCCGAGCCGCTCAACACCGCCGATGCCGCCCATACCACCGGCTTCCGGTTCATCCCCGAAACGGGTGAGGAGGTCTACTCGTCGTTCCTTGGCGTGCCGATCCAGCGGCTGGGGGAAGTCCTGGGTGTTCTGGTGATTCAGAACCGCGAGGCGCGGGTCTATTCCGATGACGTGGTCTACGCGCTCGAAGTCGTCGCCATGGTGATCGCGGAGATGGCCGAACTGGGTGCCTTCATAGGGCCCGGCCCGATGCAGATCGCGCGCCAGCACCAGGGGCCGTTCTTCGCGCGGGGGCTTGTGGGGCAGGAGGGCGTGGCGATCGGCCATGTGGTGCTGCATGAGCCGAACATCGTGGTCTCCCAACCGATCAGCGAGGATCCGGAGCAGGAATGCGCGCGGTTAAAAGCGGCCATCGAGGCCCTGCGCGCCGAAGTCGACGAAATGCTCGACGCGGATTACCTGACCATGAGCGGCGAGCACCGTGAAGTGCTTCATGCCTACCGGATGTTCGCGAACGACAAGGGCTGGGTCCGGCGGATCGAGGAGTCGATCCAGAGCGGACTGGCCGCGGAGGTGGCGGTCGAAAAGGAGCAGTCTGCCACCCGCTCGCGGATGATGCGGGTTTCCGATCCCTACCTCAGGGAGCGACTGCACGATCTTGATGACCTCAGCAATCGCCTCCTGCGGCTGCTGGCCGGCCTCGACCAGAACAACGGTCGCGACATTCCCGACGATGCCATCCTTGTAGCCCGCAATATCGGACCGGCAGAACTGCTCGACTACGGCCGGAAGCTCCGCGGTGTGGTGCTGGAGGAGGGATCGGTCGGCAGCCATGCGGCCATCGTGGCCCGCGCGCTCGCGATTCCACTGATCATTCACGCGGATCGAATCACCCGCGAGGCCCAGAACGGTGACTTCATCCTGGTCGATGGTGATCAGGGAACGGTTCACCTGCGGCCCGAGGACACGGTCACGCAGGCCTTCCGCGAGAAGATCGAGATGCTCGCGGAGGCCCAGGAAGAATATGCAGCCCTGCGGGATCAAGTCGCAGAAACGCTTGATGGCGAGCGTATCTGCCTGCAGATGAATGCGGGCCTGATGGCGGACCTGCCGAGCCTGCCGAAATGCGGCGCGGAGGGTGTCGGCCTCTTCCGCACCGAGCTTCAGTTCCTCGTTCGCTCGACCGTGCCGAAGCGCGCCGACCTCGCCGCACTCTATGACCGCATTCTCAATGCCGCGGGTGAGAAACCGGTCGTGTTCCGCACTCTCGATATCGGGTCGGACAAGGTGCTGCCCTACATGAAGCGTCCGGAGGAGCCGAACCCGGCCCTAGGCTGGCGGGCGATCCGGGTCGGACTGGACCGCAAGGGCGTGATGCGGATGCAGCTTCAGGCGCTGATACGCGGTGCCAAGGGCCGCCCTCTGCACGTGATGTTTCCCTTCGTGGCGGAAACCGGCGAATTCGCGGCGGCGCGGGAGATCTTCACGTCCGTGCTTGATCGCGAAGCCGGGTTGGGCCACCGCCTGCCTTCCACCGTGCGGATCGGTGCCATGCTCGAGACGCCGAGCCTTGCCTTCGCGCCGGACAGTTTCTTCGAGCTTACCGATTTTGTCTCAATCGGGGGCAACGATCTCAAACAGTTCTTCTTTGCCGCAGACCGTGAAAACGAACTGGTTCGGCGGCGCTACGATACGCTCAACCTGAGTTTCTTGACCTTCATCGAACATATCGTGAAGCGCTGCGAGGCGCACGGCAAACCGCTGTCTTTCTGCGGCGAGGACGCCGGCCGTCCGCTTGAGGCGCTGGTGCTCGTTGCAATCGGACTTCGCAATCTCTCGATGCGCCCCGCATCCATCGGGCCGGTGAAGGCGCTGCTGCGGCAGGTCGACCTTGGGGAACTGCGGGCCGTGATCGCGGCCTCTCGTGAACGGTGCGACGCCTGCCTGCGACCCGCGCTCGAGGAGTGGCTCAACGCGAAGGGTATCGTTGTTCCCGCCTGACGGGCCGTGGTGCGAGACCCCTTTTTCGGACGGTGCTTGTCTAGCGTCCGCTGCTGCGCAATGTGCGCGGCGACCATTGCGACCAGTTCTCGACCATTCCGCCGACGCCTCTGAAGGCTCCGGGTTTCAACGCGCGGGCAAGAAGCCGGTCGGGATTGGTTGGAGGGGGAAAGCTCAGGCTTCGCGCCCTCTCACGCGAGAAGCCAAACCGCGAATAATAGGGCTCGTCGCCCACGAGGATCACCCGTGTCCAGTCGGTCTCGCTGGCCTTTTGCAGGCTTTCCATGATGAGGAGCGCTCCGAGCCCTTCCCCCTGGCGGGTGGGGTGGACAGCCACGGGGCCGAGGAGGAGGGCTGCGTCGCCGCGGACGCCGACGCGCACCGGCCAGTAGCGGATTGCCCCGGCCAGCACATCGTATTCGTCGCGCGCCACAAGCGAGAGCCCGGCCACCGGATCGACGCCGTCGCGCAAGCGATAGGACGACAGGGCCGTACGGCCCGGCGCGAAGGCGAGGTCGTAGAGGTATTCGACTTCAAACTGGTCGTCGGGGCGTTCCCGGTAGAGGCGAAACATCTGTGCCGGTCAGGCTCCGCATCGTTCTGGTCTTGGGCAAGAGCGGCTCTGGCCCGCTCGACTTGCTGGTATCACGCTCATAAACTGGGGGAAATGTCCATTGGAGTGCTTGGTTCATGTTCTATCGTCCGGGTCTTGATGCCCATGGTTTGCCGCATGATCCCTTCAAGGCTCTGATCTCTCCCCGCCCGATCGGCTGGATCTCCACTCTGGACACGACGGGTCGAGCGAATCTCGCCCCCTACAGTTTCTTCAATGCGGTGGCCGACAAGCCGCCGATGCTGATGTTCTCAAGCACCGGTGGAAAGGGCGCGACGGATGAGGGCAAGGACACTCTCGCCAATATCCGCGCGCGCGGCGAATTCGTGCATCACGTGGTGCCCATGGCGATGTCGGATGCGATGAATGTCAGCAGCGGCAGCTATCCGTCAGATGTGGACGAGTTCGATCTGGCCGGGCTGGAGAAGGCGTCGTGCGAGATCGTCTCCGTTCCGCGTATCGCCACCGCCCTGGCGGCGTTCGAGTGCCGGCTCTGGCAGATCATCGATCTTCCCGCGCAGGCGTCCTTTCTCGTGCTTGGAGAGGTTGTCGGCATCCATATCGATCCGGCCATTCTGAAGGATGGCATGGTAGATGTGACGGCCTATCGGCCACTCAGCCGTCTGGGGTATCGGGACTATGCCGCGGTGGAGACGGTCTTTGCGCTGAACCGCCCTGGACAGGCGTGATTTCGAGGTCACGATCAGTGAACTGAGCGGTTTGGGAAAAAATACACGCAAAGCGCGAATTCATCGAAAGTAGTTAAATCTTTAGTAACCATTCTGGCCGAAAAAGTAAATGTCCAACGAACGGACATGTTGCTTGCAAACCCTCAGACCCTCCAGTCTGGTTAGAGCGCCCTCTCTTTCCCCCGAGAGAGGGCGCATTTCATTTCCGGGCTCCGGCTGCGGAAATGGCGCTTTCCCTCAGTTCTGAGCGATGACCGCACCGGGATTGAGAATCCCCTCCGGATCGAGCGCGGATTTGATCCGCTGCATGGCGCGATACTCGCCGGGTGCGGAAAAACGTTGCAAATCCTGCACCTTGAGGCGTCCGACACCGTGTTCCGCGCCGACCGAGCCGCCGAGCTCGTGCACGCATTCGTGGACGGTCTGCTTGACCGTGCCGCGCAGGTTCTCGAAATCCGCGCGTGTCCGGCCCTTCGGGGGGAAGACGTTGTAGTGCAGGTTTCCGTCGCCCAGGTGGCCGAAGCAGTTGATCCGCATGTCCGGGTCCAGCGCGGCCAGCGCGCGGCCTGCCTCGTCAATGAAGGTTACCAGCTGAGAGGGCGGGACGGAAACATCGTGGCTCGAGATCGAGCCGATGAGGCGGTTGGCTTCCGGTATGGTTTCGCGGACGGTCCAGAAGGATTTTCGCTGCGCCTCGTTCTGGGCCATCAGCCCGTCTTCGACGAGGCCCTCCGTCATGGCGGTCTCGATCAGCTCTGCGAAGCGCTCCTCGAGCGCGGTGCCGGGGCCTTCCTCGGCCTCCGTCAGCACGATCCAGTCGGTTCCCAGGCGCGGGGGCTGCGGGATCTGGGGCATGGTTTCGGCGAGGAAGTCGAAGCCGCGGCACGACATGAGTTCGAAGGCGCTGATCGAATGGCCCATCCGGTCGCGGGCAAGTGCCAGCAGGTCAAGCGCGGCTGCGGGTGACGGCACCGCAAGCCAGGCGGTCGCCGCATGGGACGGGATCGGGTAGAGCCGGAGGCTTGCGGCAGTGATCAGGCCCAGTGTGCCCTCGGAGCCGATGAGCAGGTGGCGCAGATCGTAGCCCATGTTGTTCTTCATCAGCGGGCGCAGGCCCTCGAACGTGCTGCCGTCCGCCATGACGGCCTCGACGCCGTAGCACAGGTCGCGGGCATTGCCGTAGCGCAGAACGTTGAGCCCGCCCGCATTGGTGGCGAGCAGCCCGCCGATCCGCGCGGTGCCTTCCGAGGCGAGGGAAAGGGGAAAGCGGCGGTTTGCGGCCTCGGCGGCGGCCTGGACATCGGCGAGAATCACCCCCGCTTCCGCCACGATCGCGTTGTCTGTGACATCGACATGCCGGATGCGGTTCATCCGCTCGAAGGACAGGACGAGCGGGGCGGGGAGATCCTCCGCGATCTGGCCACCCACAAGGCCCGTGCCGCCGGCGAAGGGCACGATCCCCACCCGCGCCTCGGCGCAGATGCGGACCACGGCCGCGACCTCTTCGGTGGAGGCGGGCCGCAGGATCGCCGCGGCCTGTCCGTGGTAGCGGCCTCGCGGTTCCTCGAGGTAGCGGGCTTCCGGCGAGAGCATGGCAGCGGCGCCGATGGCAGCCTCGATGTGTTGGAGCACATCGGGGCCCGCCGGATTGATCCCGTGCTCACTGGCCATCACAGCATCCCTTCGGGTTCGCTCGATGCGCGCCGATCCCAGCGCAGATTGGCATAGAGCACATGGTTGCGCCAACGTCCGGCGATCTGGAGATAGCTGCGCGCCACGCCTTCATAGCGAAATCCGCACTTCTCCAGCAGACCTCGGGACGGGGAATTTTCGGGCAGGCATGCCGCTTCGATACGGCTCAGGTCCAGGCTGGTGAAAGCATGTTCCACGAGCGCATTGAGCGCTTCGGACATGTAGCCCTGGCGCGAGAAATCCGGGCCGATCCAGTAGCCCACCTGGCCGATCTGGGCCGGGCCACGGCGGATGTTGTCGAGGGTGATCGCCCCCATAAATTGGCGATCCGTGCGGCGAATGAGGAAGAGCGGCAGCGCCCGGCCCTCGTCGCGTGCCCGTGCGGCCCATGAAACCCGCGCCCGGAACGCCTTGCGTGAAAAATGGTCTGTGGCCCAGTTCGGCTCCCAGACCCGCAGAAAATCCTCGCCGTTGCGGCGGACCTGCGCCCATTGCACGTGATCCGACATCTCCGGCAGCCGCAAGATGAGCCGATTCGTGCGTATGACCGGCATACTGCGGCGCCTGAGCAGCAGACTCCCGGTCACGGCGTTCATGCAGCCAGTCGCGCCGCCAATGCGGCACGCTCCGGCGCGCCAGATGCCGGACCGAGCAGAACGACCGCCGGGTCGCTGCGCAAGGCAAGCGACTGCCCGAAATCGCGGACCGCGTTGAAATCGACCGCGTCAAGCTTGGCCAATGTCTCCTCGATCGGTGGAACACGTCCCCAGATCGCGATCATCCGCGCCAGGCGCTCGGCCCGTGCCGAGGGACTTTCGAGGCCCATGAGCATGCCAGCCTTGAGCTGGGCGCGGGCGCGGTCGATCTCGGCCTGATCCAGCCCTTCGGCGGATTGTCGCAGCGTGTCCATGGTCAGGTTGCAGAGCTCGCCGATCTGGTCCGGCCCTGTGCCGGCATAGAGCGTGATCTGGCCGATATCGGAATAGGCAGAGGCCTGGGCGAAGATCGTGTAGCAGAGGCCGCGCTGCTCACGCAGCTGCTGGAACAGGCGCGACGACATGCCGCCGCCCATGGCGACGGTATAGATTTGCGCCGTATGGGCTTCGTCCGACACGGCCGTCGGGCTCTCGAAGGCCATCGCCATGTGCACTTGCTCGAGCTTGCGGGTTTCGCGGCGCTCTCCGCCATGAAAGCGGGCGGGCAAAGGCGCATCGGCGCTTCGGGCCTTCAGGTGGCCGAGATGCTTTTCGGCGGCGGCAAGAAGCCGCTCGGGATCGACGGCACCCGAGGCCGCGAGGATCACCTGATCGGGGCTGTAGTGCTCGCGCACGAAGGTCGAAAGGTCCGGTTTGCCGAAGCTCGATACCCGATCTGCCGGTCCGAGGATGGTGCGGCCGAAGGGCTGTTCGGGAAAGGCGGTTTCCTGGAGCCAGTCGAAGATGATGTCGTCGGGCGTATCGAGCGCCTGGCCGATCTCCTGGAGGATCACGTTGCGCTCGACTTCGATGTCGGGCTGGTCGAAGAGCGGGTTGAAGACGATATCCGAGAGCAGGTCGAGCGCGCTTTCCACATCGGGCTCGAGCACGCGCGCATAATAGGCGGTCATCTCCTTGCCGGTGTAGGCGTTGATATAGCCGCCCACGTCCTCGATCTCTTCGGCGATCTGGCGGGCATTCCGCCGGGGCGTGCCCTTGAAGGCCATGTGTTCCAGGAAATGCGCCACACCGTTCTGCTCGATCCGCTCGTGGCGGCCGCCGGCGGTGATGTAGAGACCGATGGAGGCGGAATGCAGGCCCGGCATCGTCTCGACTGCAATGCGCAGCCCGTTGGAAAGCGTGTGGATCTCTACACTCATGCGACTCTTTCCCCGCCCACGATGGACTGGATTGCGCCCAGATCGTTCTCGACGCGCGTCACCCGTTCCGGCAGATCGAATAGGTTCGACATGCGCGCGGGCAGGGGTGGGCGGATGCCGCAGGCCGATTCCACCGCGTCGGGGAATTTCGCAGCATGGGCGGTGGCAAGCACGACCATGGGTACGGACGCATCGCCGCGTTTTTCGCGCGCGGCCTTCACGGCAACGGCCGTATGGGGGCAGAGCACCTGTCCTGTCTCGGCCAGCACGGTGCGGATGGTCTCGGAGGTTTCCTCCTCGGAGGCGCGGGCGCTGTCGAATTCCGCCCGGAGCCGTTGGAGTGCGCCCTGCGACAGGGTGAAGCCACCTGCGCCGGATAGCTCGCCCATCAGCTGCGCCACGGCCGCACCCTCGCGGTCGTAGAGCTCGAACAGGAGCCGCTCGAAGTTCGAGCTCACCTGGATGTCCATCGAGGGGCTGATCGAGGGGGTCACGCCTTCCTTCACATGCGCGCCGCTATCGAGCGTGCGGTGGAGGATGTCGTTCTGATTGGTGGCGATCACCAGCCGGTCGATGGGCAGGCCCATCTTCTTTGCCACGTATCCGGCGAAGATGTCGCCGAAATTGCCGGTGGGCACGGTGAAGCTTACCTTGCGGTGGGGGGCGCCGAGGGAAACCGCAGCAGTGAAGTAGTAGACCGCCTGCGCCAGAACGCGGGCCCAGTTGATCGAGTTGACGCCCGCAAGGCCCACGCCGTCGCGGAAGGCGTGATCGTTGAACATGTCCTTCACACGGGCCTGGGCGTCATCGAAATCACCGTCGATGGCGAGTGCGTGGACATTGGCGTCGTCTGGCGTGGTCATCTGCCGGCGCTGGACGTCGGAGACGCGGCCGTGGGGGAAGAGGATGAAGACCTCGACCGCATCGAGCCCGCGGAAGGCCTCGATGGCTGCGGAGCCCGTGTCGCCGGAGGTCGCGCCCACGATGGTCACGCGTTTGCCCGACCGCTTCAGGCTGGCCTCGAAGAGCTGGCCGATGAGCTGCATCGCCACGTCCTTGAACGCGAGCGTGGGCCCGTGGAACAGTTCGAGCAACCAGTCGTTCGGCCCGATCTGGGAGAGCGGGCAGCGCGCCACATGGCCGAACCCGGCATAGGCGCGGGTCAGAATCGCGCGAAACTCCTCGTCGGTGAAGGCCTCGCCCACGAAGGGGCGCATGACGCGGAACGCGACCTCTTCATAAGGCAGGCCCGCGAGGGCGGTGATTTCCTCTTCGGTCAGCGTGGGCCAGGTTTCGGGCACGTAGAGCCCGCCGTCGCGGGCCAGACCGGTGAGCATGGTCTCCTCGAAGCCGAGCGTCGGTGCGCCGCCGCGGGTGGAAATGTATTTCATCGATGGTCCAGTGCTCTGCATCAATCGGTTCGGCGCTTGATACGCGAAAGTAGAAAGAGTGTCATCACCGCCCATACGAGGGCAAGGGAGAACCAGGTGATCGCGTATTCCAGGTGATTGTTTCGGATATTCACCGAGACGGGAAGCGGCAGCGGTTGCTCGGGGTCGTCGCTGGCACGCGTCACGAGGAGGACGGGTTCGGTCCCGAGCGCCTGGGCCATTCGGGGCACGTCGCGGGCGAACCAGATGTTCTTCTCGAGGTCCGGCTCGGCGGTGAAACTGTCCTGTTCGCGCGGCCATTGCAGCGCCCCTTCGACCGTGATCGCGCCCAGGTGGCGGGGCGTCTCCTTCTCGTCGATCGGCACGAAGCCGCGGTCGAGCAGGATCCGGCGGCCATCCTCGAGCGCGAGCGGCACGACGATCCGGTAGCCGACGCCATGGGGCGGGTGGGAGGTATAGACATGCAGTTCGCCCGGCTCGATCTCGCCCGTGGCGCGGATGTGGCGGTAGCGGTCTTCCTCGGGATCGGGGCTGGCGGGGACGGGAGCCGCGGGGGCGGCCATGCGGGCCTCGATGGTGTCGATGATATGGGTCTTCCAGGCCAGGCGGCGCATCTGCCAGGCGCCCAGGTTCAGCAGAATCGCCACGCCCACGACACCGAAGAGCAGCGGCGCAATCATTCGGCGGTTCATGTCCTCGGGCTCCTCCTCGTTGCGGCCCGGCCTGTTTGCGATGCGAGATGGCGCGGCACAAGCCCCCGCCTGCGCGCGGCCGCCCGCCTATTCGAAGCGAAAACCGCGAAACATGCCCGATTTTCGCCCGGTTTGAGGCGGCTGCTCTGGCGCGAATCCCAAAAATTCGTATGAGAGAGCGGCGGGGCCGGTTTGGCCCGCAGCCAATGTTCTGGAGACTTCGATTGATGAACTCAGCCGTCGCCGCCCGTGGCCGCCAGGCCCTGATCCGGATCGCCGCCGCAGCGATCATTGCTGCGGGCATGGGCCCTGCCGGGGTGTCCTTCGCCCAGACGAGCCCGCCGTTCATGCCGGATCTGGGCCCGAGCGAGGATTTCTCCTTCGACATCCTGAAGGACCGGGCCGAGGCGCTCGCGGGCGAGCCCTACGAGGCGCCGGTGGTGGATCACCCGGACGTGCTCGAACGCATCGACTACGACGCCCACTGGAAGATCAGCTTCCGGCGTGAGGCGACGGTGGATGTGGGCGACGTGCCGCTCCAGTTCTTCCATCTCGGCACCTATTTCCGCTCGCCGGTGAAGATGAGCATCGTGGACAATGGCCAGGCGCGCGAGATCCGCTATTCCAAGAGCTATTTCGACATGCCCGAGGACAGCCCGGCGCATGAACTCGATGAGGATGCGGGCTTCGCGGGCTTCCGCATCATGCGCGAGGATCTCAACACCGACTGGATCTCCTTCCTCGGCGGCGCCTATTTCCGCACCGATGGCGCGGAACGGCAGTATGGCCTCTCGGCGCGTGGCATTGCCATCGACACGGGGCTGAACACGCCCGAGGAATTTCCGCGCTTCACCGAGTTCTACATCGAGGACAGCGTGAACCCGGAAACCGACGTCATCATCTACGCGCTGATGGACGGGCCGCGGATCACCGGCGCCTACCGGATGGAGATCGCCAACGACACCGGGCAGGTGATGGACATCCAAACCGAGCTCTACTTCCGCGCGCCGGTCGAACGGCTCGGGATCGCGCCGCTCACCTCCATGTTCTGGTATTCGGAGACCAACCGGGTGCAAGCATTCAGCTGGCGCCCCGAAGTGCACGATTCGGATGGGCTGTCGATGGTCACGGGTGCCGGCGAGCAGATCTGGCGGCCGCTGGGCAACCCGTCGCATGTGGCGACCTCGAGCTTCTCGGACACCAACCCGCGCGGTTTCGGCCTGATCCAGCGCGACCGGGACTTCGACAACTACGAGGATGACGGGGTGTTCTACGACCGCCGCCCCTCGGTCTGGATCGAGCCCACCGGCGACTGGGGCCAGGGCGTCGTGCAGCTCGTGGAGATCCCCACGGACGACGAGATCTATGACAATATCGTCGCCTACTGGTTGCCGGCCGAGCTTCCCGAAGCTGGGGACGCGCGTGCGTTCAACTACCGGATGTACTGGGGAGAGCGTGAGCCTCATGGCGGACGCCTGGCCCGGACCACCGCCACGCGGCTCGGTGCAGGGGGAGTGCCCGGACAGCCGCGCCCGGCCGATCAGATCAAGGTCGTGATCGATTTCGAGGGAGAGAGCCTCGAAGGGCTGACGCCCGAGGATGGCGTGGAGCCGGTGATCTCCGCCGGTTCGGCAGAGGTCATCAACCCCTATGTCCTGCCGATCGCGGGCGACGAGGGCTGGCGCATGACCTTCGACCTCAAGTCCTCCATCGACATGGACACGCTTGATGTGCGCGCCTTCCTTGCGAAGGACGGCGAACCGCTGACGGAAACCTGGTTGGGGCAACTTCACCCGGCGCAGATCGCCGCCATGCGGGGCATGCGCGAAGGCAATTGATCGATCGGTTCTCCGATCTGCCAATCCCGGCTTGTCGCCGGGATTGGCCCGTGCGGCCTTACCCAGAATCCATGCGGATCGTCGCCCGGACGTAGCAACGGTCGCGCTCGATGATGTCTGACGGATCACGGGAAATCGAGGAGACGAGCGGCCATGGATCCGCAGCAGAGAGTATCGTGCCACCTGCGAAGCGCGTAGACTGGGACACGGGCAAATGCCGTGCCGGGGCCCTGATCGAAGGGGAGAACCAGGGACATGAGCCGAATCGGATTTGTCGGGACCGGCCATATTGCCGCACCCATGGTGCGGTTTCTGGCCGGGCGCGGACATGAGATCACCGTATCGAAACGCAATTCGGACGTGGCGGCTGATCTTGCCGCGTCCCATGGTGTGGCGGTGGCCGACAACCAGGACGTTGTCGACGGTTCGGAGATAGTTTTTCTCTGTGTTCGCCCGCATGTGGCCGTGGAGGTCCTTCGGCAGCTGCAATTTACAGAGAATCACAGGATCGTTTCCGTCATTGCCGGGGTTTCCCTGGCCAACCTGGCAGACTTGTGCGCTCCGGCCCGGGATATTGTCGCGACGATCCCGCTGGGCTTTCTCGAACAGGGTGGATGCCCGTTGGCGGCCTGTCCGAAAGCCGGGGTTCTGGAAGAGCTTTTCGCACCCGAGAACCCGGTGGTGCCGGTCCCGGACGAGGCCGGGCTCAACGCCCATTTCGCGATCTGTGCGATGGTGCCGGGCCTGCTCGACCTGATGGGGAGCGCTGCAGGCTGGCTGGGCGAAACCACGGGCGATAGGGCCGCGGCGGAATTCTACACCGCCGAACTGGTCGCGGGATTTCTCGCAGCGATGGGCCGCGATGAGGGCGTGCTTGCGCGCGAGCGCGACGCCCTGGCGACGGAGGGAACGATCAGCCTTCAAATGGTGACGGGGCTCAGGGAGGGAGGCGCGCACCGCGCACTTCTCGAATCGCTTGCAGACATCGGCCAGCGCCTTGCTCCGAAGTGACCGTCGGTCATAGCAGCCTCTGAACACGCGAAAGCCGCCCGATGGCAGGGCGGCTCCCACAAGTTTCAGGCAAGACCCATCAAGTGTCAGTGCACCAGGGTGGTCTTCGGGCTGCGACCGGCATCGGCCCCGATCAGCAGGCCTTCCTCGCCGGCGGTTACCGGTACGACCGCCCCGTCGAGGATTTCACCGGCCAGCAGCTTCTCGGCAAGCTGATCCTGCAGCGACTTCTGGATCACGCGCTTGAGGGGCCGCGCGCCATATACCGGGTCGTAGCCGCGATTGGCGAGCCAAGTCCGCGCGGCTTCGTCCACCTCGAGCGCGATGTTGCGACCGGAGAGGCGTTTCTCGAGAATGCCGAGCTGGATTTCCACGATACCGTCCATGTTTTCGCGGCTGAGACGGTCGAAGATGACAATCTCGTCCAGACGGTTCAGGAACTCCGGCCGGAAATGCGCCCGGACCGCCGCCATGACCTGATCGCGCGCCTGCTCGACGTTGCCCGGTTCGGCCAGAGCCTGTGAGCCGAGGTTCGAGGTCAGCACGATCAGCGTGTTCTTGAAGTCGACGACGCGACCCTGGCCATCGGTCAGCCGCCCGTCATCGAGCACCTGCAGCAGCACGTTGAACACGTCCGGGTGTGCCTTCTCGACCTCGTCGAACAGGATCACCTGATAGGGACGCCGACGCACGGCCTCGGTCAGCACACCGCCTTCATCGTAGCCGACATAGCCCGGAGGCGCGCCGATGAGCCGCGCGACGGAGTGCTTCTCCATGAACTCGCTCATGTCGATGCGCACCATCGCCTGATCGTCATCGAACAGAAAATCGGCGAGCGTCTTCGTCAGCTCGGTCTTGCCGACGCCGGTTGGCCCGAGGAAGAGGAAGCTGCCCAGCGGACGATTCGGATCGTTGAGGCCTGCGCGCGCCCGGCGCACCGCGTTCGAGACCGCCGTTACGGCTTCGCTCTGACCAATCACCCGCTTGCCCAGCTCTTCTTCCATGCGCAGGAGCTTCTCGCGCTCGCCTTCGAGCATCTTGTCGACCGGGATGCCGGTCCAGCGCTCGACGACCGAGGCCACATGCTGTGGCGTGACGGCTTCCTCGACCATCAGGTCGCCGGTCTGACCTGCCTCCTCGGCGTCCTTGAGCCGCTTTTCGAGCTGGGGGATGATGCCATAGGCAAGCTCGCCCGCGCGTTGCAGGTTACCGGCGCGCTTGGCGTTTTCCAGGTCCACACGGGCCTGGTCGAGCTGTTCCTTGACCTCGGCCGAACCCTTGAGCTTGTCGCGCTCCGCCGTCCAGCGGGCGGTCATCTCGGCGGATTTGTCCTCGAGCGCTGAGATTTCCTTGAGGATCTTTTGCAGCCGTTCCTGGCTCGCCTCGTCCTTCTCGCGCTTCAGCGCTTCGGCTTCGATCTGTTTCTGGAGCAGGTCGCGGTCGATCGCGTCGAGCTCTTCGGGCTTGGAATCCACCTCCATCCGCAGGCGCGAGGAGGCCTCGTCCATCAGGTCGATGGCCTTGTCGGGCAGGAAGCGGTCGGTGATGTAGCGGTCTGAGAGCGTCGCCGCCGCCACAAGCGCGCTATCGGTGATGCTCACACCGTGGTGGACCTCATACTTCTCCTTGATGCCGCGCAGGATCGAGATCGTGTCCTGAACCGTGGGTTCGCTGACCACGACCGGCTGGAAGCGGCGGGCGAGTGCGGCGTCCTTTTCGATATGTTTGCGGTATTCGTCGAGCGTCGTCGCGCCAACGCAATGCAACTCGCCGCGCGCAAGGGCGGGCTTGAGCATGTTGGAGGCATCCATCGCGCCATCGGCCTTGCCGGCGCCCACGAGCGTGTGCATCTCGTCGATGAAGAGGATGATCTCTCCGGCTGCGGCCTGCACCTCGGTCAGCACCGATTTCAGGCGTTCCTCGAACTCGCCGCGATACTTCGCGCCGGCGATCAGCGCGCCCATGTCGAGGGCGAGCAGGCGCTTGTTGGCAATGGATTCGGGCACGTCGCCATTGACGATCCGGAGCGCGAGACCCTCCGCAATGGCGGTCTTGCCGACGCCGGGCTCGCCGATCAGAACCGGGTTGTTCTTGGTCCGGCGCGAGAGCACCTGCATGGCGCGGCGGATTTCATCGTCGCGGCCGATGATCGGGTCGATCTTGCCTTCCTGCGCGGCTTCCGTCAGGTCGCGGGCGTATTTCTTCAGCGCGTCATAGCCCTGCTCGGCACTGGCGGTGTCGGCGGTGCGGCCCTTGCGCAGGTCGTTGATGGCCTCGTTAAGCTTCTGCGCGGTGACGCCGCCTTCCTTCAGTGCGTCGTTCGCGCCGGACTTGGTGACAGCGAGGGCGGTCAGCAGCCGCTCGACGGTGACGAAGCTGTCACCCGCCTGTTGGGCGACCTTCTCGGCCTCGGCCAGTACCTTTGCCGTGCGACCATCGAGGTAGACCTGTCCGTCGCCGCCCGAAACCTTGGGTTCCTTGGCGAGATTGGCCTCGACACTGGCCCGTACCTGCTTGGGATTGCCGCCCGCCTGGCTGATGAGGCTTGCGGCCATGCCCTGGTTGTCGTCGAGCAGGGCTTTCAACAGATGGTCGGGCAGAAAGCGCTGATGATCCTCGCGCAGAGCAATTGTTTGCGCGGCCTGGATGAACCCCCTCGCCCGTTCCGAGAACTTCTCGAAATTCATGTTCTTCTCCTTCTTCAGCACCCAAGGGAAACCTCGATTTCGACGATTTCCTCCGGCCTGCAGTCGCGGACGTCCGTCATGGCACGTCCCTTGCTTCAGGATATGGGGGCGGCGGTCTTTCCACTCAAGCGTGCAGGTCAGAATTGCGTGCAAGTATTGACACTTTGCTGTCGGCGCGAAATCACCCGGGACGGGACCTGGAGGACAAGATGACCACATCGGATGACCGCCTGATCGTCGGGCTGGACCTGCCGCACGCGCCTGCCGCGCTCGATCTCGTGGAGACGCTGGGCGATGCCGTCAGCTTCTACAAGGTGGGACTGGGAATGCTCACCGGTGGCGGGCTGGGGCTCGCCAACGAGCTCAAGGGGCAGGGCAAGCGCGTGTTCCTCGACATGAAGCTCTTCGACATTTCCGCGACTGTCGAGGCGGCGGTGCGAGGGCTGGCTCAATTTGGGCTCGATTTCCTCACCGTTCACGGCGATCCGCATGTTGTGCGCGCGGCGGTGAAGGGACGGGGGGATGGTCCGACGAAGATCCTTGCGGTGACGATCCTCACGTCTCTCGACCGGGACGACCTCGATGATGCGCTGATCCGGGGCGGCGCGATCCCCGATCTTGTGGTCGAGCGCGCACGGCGGGCGTTCGAGGCCGGGGCCGATGGCGTGATCGCCTCACCCCAGGAGGCTGCGGCGATCCGCGCGCTCCCGGAGGCGAAGGGACGGCTGATCATCACGCCTGGTGTGCGGCCGGCGGGTGCAGCGCTTGGGGACCAGAAACGGGTGGCGACGCCCGCAGAGGCGCTGAAGGCGGGGGCCGACCATCTGGTGATCGCGCGCCCGATCTGGGCGGCCCCGGATCCCCGTGCTTCAGCCTTGTCCATTCTGGAGGAAATCCGGGCGGTCTGATAGCGCCCAGATCATACAAGCGTCATCATCGACACCCGGTGGCCGCCAAATGCGGCCACACAAACGCTGCCGTGAATTTTCACCTTTATGAGAAGTAAATTTGGGAACTATTTCACGCGCACAATGACGGCAGGAAACAAGGGTCCACCAATGCCGCGCCTCCCAATTATTATCAGAAGGCGCTATCTTCGCGGGTCGCGTGTATTCTGAGCCAAAGTCCGGTAATATTGATGTTGCGCAACTATGACCCAAACGCAGGTGAACTTCGGAAACACAGCGAATTCAATCCTGTAGCGCATTAACCGTGCGTAGCGAAGTTGTCCGGTCTGGAGCGTGGATCGGGTAATATGCCGCGATGCGCACCAGGAAACCCGCTCCCGATTTTGCTTCCATCCGCTCGTTTGCGGATCTCCGCCATCACCTCGCCACAGAGGAGAGCGCTTTGCGCCTCTTGGAGTGGCTCCGGTGGCCAGATGGCCCCACCTGTCCGTGCTGTGAAAGCCGCGACCACTGGTCCCTCGAAACGCGGCGTCCGGGTCTCTACGAGTGCTGTGGATGTGGTCGTCAGTTCAGTGCGACCAGCAACACGCCTATGCATGGAACCAAGTTGCCGCCGTCGACTTGGATCGAGGCTGCTTTTCTCGTCGTCACATCGAGCAAGGGGATCAGCAGTCTGACTATGGCGCGCCATCTCGGTATCACGCAGCGCAGTGCTTGGCGGATCGGCCACGCACTGCGACGGATGATGGACCCGCCGGAGGATGAACCCAAACTCTCGGGTGTTGTCGAGGTGGACGACATTGCCGACGGCGGAGATCCCGCGCGCCGCAATCGCTCAAAATATGGCTCTAAGGTCGCGAAACATATCTATAATCCGCCAGGCCGTGCGAGCTCGAAACAGCGCATTATGGTCGCAACAGAGCGCGGCGGGCGCCTGCGCGCAGCGCCGATAATGAATGGGTCCAAGGAAGAAGTTGGCCCGCTCTTGGACGCGATAGTGGACAAAAGCGCCCACCTGATGACCGATGGCGACAAGACCTTGGTCGGCCTCGGCAAGGCTCACAAGGCGCACAGTTCGGTCGTTCATAGCCATGGCGAATATGTCCGCGGCGATGCCCACATCAATACCGCAGAAGCGTTCAACCTCTTTCTGGTTCGGGCCAAGATGGGCGTCTGGCATTCGTGAAGCAAGGAGCACCTTTCACGCTACATCAGTGAGATCCAGTTTCATTGGGACCACCGTCCGATCCGGATCGACATTGGCGACGATGATGCCAGTGGGCGACAAAAGCGTCGCCGGTATCGAACCATTCCGTCAATTGTCGTGATGTGTGCTCTATTCTCGCGCGCCCACGGTCGTGGTGTCAGGCGCACTCAGATCGGGGGCATAGAGAATGTCGATCGCTCGGTCCCACCGCCTCAGTAGTCAACAATCTGCGTTTGGGTCAAAGTTGCGTCTGCAAAACCTTCTCGGAGATTCTGGGGAATGAACATAATAGATTATGCAATAAATGCGGCAGCTATCACAACGATAGTGTTGGGTGGCTTGTTGGTTTCAAGGGAGAACACACATATCAGAAATAATAGAAAAAGAGGAATTATTGGGCTACCGCCTGGATTCTTCAAGCGAAACAGATCCTGCCTTTTAATAATGCTATTTTTATATTTAACGTCATTTTTTACGGTGATTGTTATGTGGTATATTGATAACAAGTAATAATTTGATAATACTGTCAATACTCAACTTGCCGGGCTCCTCTCGTGCCCGTGGTCGCGGTGTCAGGCCCAGATCGGCGGCGTAGAGAATGTCGGTCGCTCGGTCCCACCGCATCTGTAATCACCAACCTGCGTTTGGGTCATAGTTGCGTTGATGTTGTGGGCGATTTTGAGAGAATGAGAATTTTTGTTGGATTGTGAGTAAGAATATCAACATCGAGGCATTACTAATCAATTTAGTTTAAACCTATCGGATTTATCTGCACTTCAGTAAGAGTTGTCTCATCAGAGTACAAAACCGTTATTCCGGTAGAATGGCGCGTGAACGACCATCTTTCGAACGGGCTGAGAAGGACGTATGCAAGCTGGCCCACTAGGGAAGCAGGCGGCGGCGACTTGTCAATCGGTGTCGAAAAGCCCGCCAGCAATCGTACTGCTCTTTCGTTTCTGAGGAGCCCGGCCTCAAGCCCTCTGTATTCAAAAAAGACAAACCCGTTCCCCTCCAGCCACTCCCGCATTTCCCCGTAACTGGGGAAAGATCTTGCTATTTCCTCGAAATACAACACCGCTTCTTCACGGGAAGAGAATGAACGCATATCCTCGACGCTCAAATCGTAATCGAGCTCATTCGAATCCGCGGGCTGTATAAACAACTGACAAATAATAATAAAAATCAGAATCCTGAAGTTGGATGCAAAACCCCGCTTGGCTCTCGCAAGAACCATCCGCAACGGGGAAACCCTGCGGAACACGTCTGGGAAATTCATTCGCAATTCTTCCTCGTCTCAATCTGCCTATCTAATGACATTTCGGACGGCCCTGCCCAGGCTCGCCTTCGACGACCGCCTTGACACAGTATTCAATGACGAATTCGGAAGGCATCCAGCACCAGGCACTTTATCCGTCGAGCCTAGCGTGTCGCGCCCTAACAATCCGTTCGGCACGCTGACCCGCCCGCCATCATGGCCGGTTAACGGACACTCACCGGCAAGCCCTCACCGATACCGCGCCAGCCGCTCGTAATAGGGCAGCGCCCGCGCGCATAGCCGGGCATATTCCCCGGTCAGTTCGGGCAGCGGCCCCTCCGCCGCCTCAAACCTGGACGAGCGATGCACCGCGCCGTACCAGTGCGACGCCCAGATCCCGTCATAGGGCTTCGGACCGGCTGGCCAGCGCAACATGCTGTCGCTGGTAGGGATTCCGGCGTTCCGGCACAATCGCGAGAGGCTCGCAGCCGGATCAGCGCGGATTGCCGTGCTGTCGATGACAGTGGGCGCCTGCCCCGTACGATCTGCGAGCGTATCGAAGAGCCGTGCCTGTTCGGCGAAGCCGATGTCCGCAAGGGTCGGGCGCTCGCGTTTTCTTGCGTAGGACGCGATCACGCGGGCCGGATGCCGGATGAGAAAGACGTTCGTGACGCTGCCGAGCCAATCGAGCGGGAAATCCTCAAGCATGTGGTGGGTCATCAGCTTGGCGTAGTGGATCGGTGTTTCCACGGGCGCCAAGAGGCCCGTGATCACCGTGGCCGGGTCAGCGGGCTGGCACGCGAGGATCTCCTCGCGCATCGGATGGTCGAGACCGGTTTCCGCGAGGTAGGCGGCGTAGAACGGTTCATCGACGACCGTGCAATCTCCGCGTGCAGCGAAAGCATACATCATCGCGGTCGAAAGGTTGCGCGGCCCCGACCACATTGCGATCCGAACCGGGCCACTCATGCCGCCACCAACGCCTTGTAGAGCTCGCGAATGCGGACGGTGACGGGCCCGAGATTTCCGCTCCCGATCTGGCGGCCATCTATTTCACCCACGGGTGTCTGAGCCCCGAATGTGCCGGTGAGAAAGGCCTCGTCCGCGCCGTAGGCATCGACGAGAGAGAAGTTCCGCTCGAACACGGGAATGTCGTTTGCGCGGCAGATTTCGATGACTTTTCTTCGGGTTATGCCATTCATGCAGTAGTCGCCGGTCGAGGTCCAGACCTCCCCCCTGCGCACGATGAAGAAGTTGCAGGCATTGGTGGTGTTCACGAAGCCATGCACGTCGAGCATGAGGGCTTCGTCGGCGCCGGCCTTTTCGGCGGCAATGCAGGCGAGGATGCAGTTGAGCTTCGAATGCGAGTTGAGCTTCGGGTCCTGGGTCATCGGCAGACCGCGCATGTGGGGCACGGTGGCGAGCCGGATGGGGCGCGGAATTCGGGGCTTCGAGTGCTCCATGATGATGACGATCGTGGGGCCGCGACGGGAGAGTGCCGGGTGCTGGAAGGGGCGGGACTTGATCCCGCGCGTGACCATCAGACGGGCATGAGCATCTGTGGTCATGTCATTGGTTTCACGCGTTTTTTCAAGCGCCTCAGTGAGCGCGCTCCGGTCGAGGCCGATGTCGAGGGCAATGGCCTTCGCCGCTTCGAAAAGCCGGTCGAGATGTTCGTCGAGAAAGGCCCAGCGGCCGTCGTAGAGGCGCAGCCCCTCCCACACGCCATCGCCCAGCATGAAGCCCGAATCGTAGACTGAAACCAATGCCTTGTCCCGCGGCAGGAGCGCCCCGTTCACCCAGATCAGGATGTTCTTGTTGCGCGCGTCTTCCTCGGCCTGATGGGTGAAAAGTTCGTCGGTCATGCCCCGCCCCTCTGCTCGAATCGCGAGAGGCTAGGACTGCCGGGAGGGGAAGGGAAGACCCGGCGATTCCGGCCCCAGGTCCGATATGGAATCGATATGGAAAGGGTATGGCTTACGTATGGCAAAACGTCGGTATTCCCGATCCGCACGCTGCCCGCTGACTGCCCGCGCCTTGATCCGCGCAGGCAGCTCGGCGCGGCGGTCCGTGAGGTTGGGACTGATCGCAAGGCACGAAAAAGGGCGCCCGAAGGCGCCCTTTCCGTAGTCTCAAGCTGCCGGGCGGGCGGATTACATCATGCCGCCCATGCCGCCCATGCCGCCCATGTCGGGCATGCCGCCGCCGGCAGCAGCGCCCTTCGGCTCGGGCTTGTCTGCGATCATCGCCTCGGTGGTGATGAGCAGGCTTGCAACCGATGCGGCGTCCTGAAGTGCGGTGCGGACGACCTTTGCCGGGTCGATCACGCCGAACTTGAACATGTCGCCGTATTCTTCGGCCTGAGCGTTGAAGCCGAAGCTGTCATCGGTGGATTCGATGATCTTGCCGGCCACGACGGAGCCGTCCACGCCAGCGTTCTCGGCGATCTGACGCAGCGGAGCCTGAAGCGCCTTGCGGACGATCGCGATACCTGCGGTCTGGTCGGAGTTTTCACCAGCGAGGTCTGCGAGCTTCTTGGAAGCCTGCACCAGAGCCACGCCGCCGCCAACGACAACGCCTTCCTGCACAGCTGCGCGGGTTGCGTTCAGAGCGTCGTCCACACGGTCCTTGCGCTCTTTAACTTCGACCTCGGATGCACCGCCGACGCGGATGACAGCCACGCCGCCTGCGAGCTTCGCCAGACGCTCCTGAAGCTTCTCGCGGTCGTAGTCGGAGGTGGTTTCCTCGATCTGGGCACGGATCTGCGAAACGCGTGCTTCGATCTCCGCCTTCTCGCCAGCACCGTCGACGATGGTGGTTTCGTCCTTGGTGATGGTGATCTTGCGCGAGGTGCCGAGCATGTCGAGGCCGACATTCTCGAGCTTCATGCCGAGATCTTCGGAGATGACCTGGCCGCCGGTGAGGATCGCGATGTCCTGCAGCATGGCCTTGCGGCGGTCGCCGAAGCCCGGTGCCTTGACGGCTGCGATCTTGAGGCCGCCGCGCAGCTTGTTCACGACGAGGGTCGCGAGTGCTTCGCCATCGACGTCTTCAGCGATGATGAGGAGCGGCTTGCCGGACTGGATGACGGTCTCGAGCAGCGGAACCATCGGCTGGAGCGAGGAGAGCTTCTTCTCGTGCAGCAGGATGTAGCAGTCTTCGAGTTCTGCGATCATCTTGTCGGCGTTGGTGATGAAGTAAGGCGACAGGTAGCCGCGGTCGAACTGCATCCCTTCGACAACTTCGGTTTCGGTTTCGAAACCCTTGTTCTCTTCGACGGTGATGACACCTTCGTTGCCGACCTTCTGCATCGCGTCTGCGATCTGGTCGCCGATTTCCTTCTCGCCGTTGGCGGAGATGGTGCCGACCTGTGCGACTTCATCGGTGCCGGAGACCGAACGTGCCTTCGACTTGATTTCCTCGACGACGACGGCGACGGCCTGTTCGATGCCGCGCTTGAGGTCCATCGGGTTCATGCCGGCAGCAACCGACTTCATGCCTTCGCGAACGATGGCCTGAGCGAGAACGGTTGCGGTGGTGGTGCCGTCACCGGCTTCGTCGTTGGTGCGCGAAGCGACTTCGCGGACCATCTGTGCGCCCATGTTCTCGAACTTGTCTTCCAGTTCGATTTCCTTGGCGACAGTGACACCGTCCTTGGTGATGCGCGGTGCGCCGAAGGACTTGTCGATCACGACGTTGCGGCCTTTCGGGCCGAGGGTCACCTTCACGGCGTCTGCGAGCAGGTTGACACCGTTGAGCATGCGGTTGCGTGCGTCGGTATCGAACTTGAGCTGTTTAGCACCCATTAGGAATACTCCTGTGCTTCAGTAATGTCTGGGAGTGAGGTCGGCTCAGGCGGCAGCGGCAGCGCTGCTGGGGCCCATGATGCCGAGGATGTCGCTCTCTTTCATGATGAGCATGTCATCGCCGTCGATCTTGACCTCGGTCCCGGACCACTTGCCGAACAGGATGCGGTCGCCCGCCTTGACGGCCATCGGGATCAGCTCGCCCGAATCCTTGCGCGCGCCTTCGCCAACGGCGATGACTTCGCCCTCGGAGGGCTTTTCCTTGGCGCTATCGGGGATGATGAGGCCGCCCTTGGTCTTCTCTTCGCTCTCGATGCGGCGAACCAGAACACGGTCATGCAGCGGGGTGAATTGCATTGGGATCGCTCCTTGTTGCGTTCCAACCTTAAAATTGGTGGCTTGGATTTATTAGCACTCGCCACCCGTGAGTGCTAATGCGGCCTATCTAGAAACAGACCCGTCGATTGTCAAGAAGGGGTGGCGGCAAAAACTTCGCGCCGAGAAGCTCTTGCGGGCGCTGCGGCCCCGTCGCGTTGCGCGCACACAACCTTCCGGAGATCGCCGTGGCGAGACCGGAGGCAGAAAAACGCCGCACTCTCAGGCGCGGGACGCGCTTTTGCGCATGCCCACTTTCGAGGTGGGGGCACTTTCCGGAGCTTCAAGCCCCCTGCGCTGCGGGTTTTGCGTGTTGAGGGCGCTCAGGGCAACGGATCGAGGCGCGCAGAGAAGACAATTCCGCCTGGGTTGGCAAGATACCACTCCAGGTCTCGGGCAAGGTCCTTCGTCAGGGGGGCGAGGTTTTCGGAGAAATCCGGGTCGTTCCAGTGAATGCCGATGAAGCCGGCATCGCGCAGGCAGGTCGCGATCATCTCTCTGCTCCAGGCCTGGACCAGGGTCCGGCGCTCGCCGGTGACCAGTTCGCAGGCGGGAAGCTCGATGGCCCGGAGGCGGAAGCCGAGCTTTGCCTCCATTTCGGAGGCGGCCTTCGCGAAGTCGAACTCGGGGTTGATCGCGCAGCCCGCAAGGCGTCCGCCCGGCTTGAGGTTGCGGGCGAGGAAGCGGCACATCTGCGCGAGGTGGTTTTCGGTTGTGGCGAACTGGAACAGGTGCATGGCCGTTGCGGCATCCACGGGGCGGTCGAGCCGCCATGTCCTGTTGGCGGCGCTGACCTGGCGGTAGGTGATGGATCCGGCATAGCCGATTTCATCGAAGGTTGGGGTCTGCGTTTCGGCGCGGGCGATCATCTCGGCGGATATGTCCACCCCGGTCACGCTCTCCGCGCCGGAGCGGGCGAGGATGCGCGTGAGCCGTCCTTCGCCGCAACCGGCGTCGAGCACGTCGAGCCCCTGAACCGGACCGAGCGTTTCGAGCAGCGTGGCGAATTCCAGCAGGTTATACGGGTTGCGCACGGTTTGCCGGTCGAGCAACGGGACAGGATTGCGGTCGATAATGGACATCGTGGCGGTTCTCGCATGAATCGGGGTTGAGTCCGGGCTAGCGTGAATGCTCTCCCAAATGGTTAACGGGATTGCAGGAATTGGAGGGTTGCAACCGCCGCTTTGAATTCCGCAGGGGAATCGGCTAGGTCCCTCCTGGCCGCGATGCGCGGCGAGGCGAGGGTTCTGATGACGAAGATTATCCAGTCACTCCGGGAGATCGATCCGGGCTACAACACGCTCTTCTGCGATCTCTGGGGCTGTTTGCATGACGGGGTGCGGGCCTTTCCGGCTGCTGTCGAGGCGCTGATCCGGTTCCGCGAGGGCGGGGGGCGCGTGGTGCTGCTCACCAACTCGCCGCGACCGCGCAGGAACGTGGCGGTGCAGCTCGAGGGGCTGGGCGCGCCGCGGGAGTGTTATGACCTGATCGTGAGTTCGGGGGATGCGGCGCAGGCCGCGATGGCCTCGGGCGCGTTTGGGCGGAAGGTCTACCACATCGGGCCAGAGCGCGATCTGGGCTTCTTCGAGGATGCGGACGGCACGCCTTTCGACGTCGAGCGGGTGCCGCTGGAGGAGGCCGAGGGCATCATCTGCACCGGGCTCTTCGACGATCAGACCGAGACGCCGGAGGATTACCGGGCAACGATTCTCTACGGCAAGACCAAGGGGTTGAAGCTCCTCTGCGCCAACCCGGACGTGATCGTGGACGTGGGCGAGCAGCGGATCTACTGCGCGGGCGCGATTGCGAAGGCCTACACGGAAGCCGGCGGCAAGAGCTACTATTTCGGCAAGCCGCATCCGCCGATCTACAGCCTCGCGCGCGACGATCTGGCGAAGGCGACGGGCGAGGCGGTGGAAGCGCAGGACATCCTGTGCATCGGGGACGGAATCGCGACGGATATCTTGGGCGCGATGGGCGAGGCGCTCGACGCGATCTACATCACCGGCGGGCTGGCGGCGGCGGAGACCGCAACGACGCCCGATGCCGGGCCGGATGCGGCAAAGCTGCATGTGCTTCTGGAGCAGGCCAAGCTCGCGCCCAAGTTCGCGATGGGTTTTTTGAAGTAGAGGTTTTTTGCTGGAAGGCGGGGAAGGTAGATCCCCGCCTTCGCGATTCTTCATGGGGCGTTCAGATTGGTGTCCCAGGTGATCAGGCGCAGTCCGGCGTCGTCGTCGCGAACGGCTGTCACGATCATGTCGCGGGGGCCGCTCGAATACGAGCGAGAGACTGCGGCTGCCGCCAGGCCACTGATGCCTCCGGCCCGCGAGGCACCGAGCCGTCGCAGGTTGGAGCCATCGTCATCAGCGGCGAACCCCACAAGCTCGAGATCGCCGTTCCCGTTGCGGACGATCCCGGCAAGGTTCGAAGCGCCATGCGGAGTTGTCATGAGCTCGATCTGAGACACCGCGAAATCGACGACTGTTGCCTTGCGCTGCGGATCAAGATTGCCAGCGCTGTCCAGGCCCCAGCTCATCGTCCGCAGTCGTCCCTGACCATCTCGAACCGATACGGCCACGCCCGAAGGCAATGGAGCGACGTCGAGGCTATTGCCTATCGACCCTGCGCTGGCCGGCGTTCCTGCGGTGAAACGCATCCCGCTGGAGGATAGTTGGTACGGCGTGACCTTGAGGGTGCCGTCCGAGAGGCGCTGGGCCGCGTATACGCCCGAGAAGCTGCGGGTATGAGAAACGGCGACTGCGCTGATCGCTGGGCCGCCAATCTCGCCGAGCCGATTGATCGAATGCACGGTCTCGCCGTCCTGGATGACTGTTGATGTATCGAAAGCGATCAATTTGAGCTCGCCGCTGTTCGTTCGCATCGCAGCAACAGCTCTTTTGTTCACGCCAGGAATTTCGGCCATGTCCAGCCAGGAAATCTTGCCGTAAGTCTTCTCGGCAACCTTCGAAAGGGTGCCGAATGGACCGACCCGGAATGCGGCCATTCTGAGCCGATCATCCGTTTGACGAACTGCGGCGAGGACCATGTTGCTTGCAGTTCTGGCGAGATGGACGTCCTTCACGATACCATCTGACAGATCGCCCCGACGATTGATCTGATCCAGGCCGACAAGGTCCCAGGCGATCAGCTTCAGCCGGCCATCCGATTGGCCGATTGTGGCCGTCACCATCCGGTTCTGAGATACGAAGAGCGTGTCCATGGACGAAGCGACCGTGCCCGCAGATGCGGTGGCACGGCGCAGGAATGGCGAGGGCAGAATCGACTTGTATCGGCAGGAGGGCGTATTGGGCGAAAAGCCATCGCAATCCGGATTGCCAGTAAATTCCGCGCCACGCCAGCGATACCAGTCTTCCGCATCGGGCCTGCTATCATGGTCGTAGCCATGACCCCAGACATTGCGAAACCGCATGGCCTGTGCGTCGCCGAGTTCGATGCGCCCGTTGTCACCGGTCTGAGACAGGACAGGCTGGCTGGAAATGTGAAGATGCGGCCCGCTGGACCGACCGCTGTTGCCGACCGTCCCGATAAACTCGCCCTCTTCGATCCGGACCCAGTCGGCAGGATCGTCGATATATGCCGCGACGCGCCAGTCGCCCTCCTTGCGGGTTGTATTCGGATAAGCCGCATTGCCCGCGTTCACGGGGCACAGATGTGCCGGGAGAGAACCGGATTTGAGGTGATTGATGCTGATACCGTTACCTTCATCGGTCACGATGTAGACGAAGTTCCCGCCGCCAAAGATACGAGACGGGAAGTCGGGATGCGTTCCGCCCGCCGTAGGGTGGTCGGGGAAGTTGCGCCAGCAACTGACTATGAAGCCACTGGCGGGCGCATAGAGGGGAACATCCCAATCGTAGTTTGCGCTGTTTGCTGAGCCACCAGAGCTTCCGCGCCAGCTTCCGCCCGACCATCGCCGGACGTTGAGATCCATGATGAACGCGCCTTCGCTGAACTCGTTGACTGTCCAGTTTGCGTCGGATGGAATGTCAGAGGCCCGGGCGGGGAAGCTGAAGGTTTCTTGTGCGCTTGAAAAGGATGGAAATCCTAATGCGAGAAGGCACACAGACATGAAGCAAGAAATGTATCTCACGATCTTTCTCCTGAATAACTGAATTGAAAATTCGTCTTCGCGGAAGAATGCGAACCTCCACGGTACAAAAAAAATAACCGGTCGGATGTGACTTTTGTCGTATTCCGCCTGGTTTAAGCGAGGTTTACTTTGGGCGTGAGCCAAGCGGGGCTGCGGTTAGATCAGGCCTGCCAGATCTGTTTCATTGAACTTTGAGTAACTCCGTAAACCGCGAGAGAGCCGCTTAGGCCGTCCAGTTCTCGCCAGCGAGCCAGTCGGCCACGATTGCCGTGGCGGCAGGGGCCTGAGGCTGTTTGGGCGTGACGAGGTAGTAGCCCTTGGGGGTGGCATAGGTCTCGTCGGTGATGCGCACAAGCTGGCCGGCGGCGAGCGGGCCGGCGAGAAAGACCGGGATCGCCATGGCGATGCCCTGACCGGCAATGGCGGCGTCGATGACGAGCGCGGTCTGGTTGAAGCGGAGCCGTGTCCGAGGCGCGCGTCCCTGCAGCAGGCGGCCCCATTCCCCGATGCCATCATCGAGGATCGTCACCTGTGAAAGCCGCTCGGGCCCGAGCGGCAGATCCTCGGGGGGAAAGAGGCCCGGAGCCGCCACCGCGATCATCTCCTGGGGAAACAGCAGTTGGGCGGAAATGCCGAGCGGGAAGGGGGGCTTTGCAAGCCGGACCGCGAGGTCGACGCCGTCGCGGGGCATGTCGGAGACCTTGTCGGTAGCGACGATTCGCAACTCTATTTCGGGGTGATCCGCCGTGAAGCGCGGCAAGCGGGGCATCAGGCAGCGCGAGGCGAATGTGGGCGTGACCGAGAGCGTGACGACCTTGGGGCGGGCCAGAACCGTGTCCGTGGCCTCGGTCAGCAGTTCGAAGGCGCGGCGGACATCGGCGAAATAGGCCGCGCCGCGCTCGGTGAGGGCGAGGCCGCGGGGCAGGCGCTGGAAGAGCGTGAAACCGAAACGCTCCTCCAGGCCGCGCACATGCTGGGCCACCGCGCCTTGTGTCACGCCCAGTTCGTCGGCGGCGGCCCGGAAGCTGAGGCTGCGCCCGGCGGCCTCGAACGCGCGGAGCGCATTGAGGGGCGGCAGGCGGCCGGTGGAGAGGCTCATGACGGAACCCTGTAGTTTTTCTACTGCATAGACGCAGGCGAACTGGCGCGTCAATCGTGTCGGACTTCTGTAAAGACGACGGAAATGCGGCTTGAGGCCAAATGCTCCCGCCGGGGTGCGGGTCCAAGCCTGTAAACGCACTCCTGTCACTGGAGGTTTCCGTGATGCGTGTCTATGCCATTTTCGTGTTTCTCGGAGTCATCTGGGGCTCGAACTTCATCTACATGAAATGGGCCGTCGCGATCATTTCGCCGGCGCAGGTGACCTTCCTGCGCGTGCTCCTCGGGTTCCTGCCGCTGGCTTTCGTCGCGTGGCGGCAGGGGGTGATCCGGCGCGATCAACTGCGGCTTCTGCCGCACTTCGCGGCAATGGCGATGCTGGCGACGGCCTTCTACTATTTCGCCTTCGCGCAGGGGCTGGCGCTGCTGCCTTCCGGGGTTGCAGGGGTGTTGACCGGTTCGATCGCGCTCTTCACCTTTCTCTGTGCGCTCATCTTTCTTCCGGGGGAACGGGGCGGGGCTCTGAGCTTCCTCGGTGTGGCGCTTGGGCTGGCCGGTGTGGTTCTGGTTGCGCGCCCCTGGGAATCTGCGGGCGCGGCGCTCGACCCGGTGGGTATTCTCTGGATGATGCTGGGCGCGCTCAGTATCGGGCTGTCTTTTGTCTACGCGCGGCGGTTCCTCTCACCCTATAAATTGCCGCCGCTGGCGCTTGCCACCTGGCAGACCGGAATCGCGACAGTGGTGCTCTTCGCCTTTACCGACTTGTCGGGGATCGGCGCCATCACGTCGGACTGGAATGCCGCGATCGGCATGGTGATCGGGCTTGGCGCGCTGGGCACGGGGCTCGCCTATCTGATCTACTATTACTTGTTGCAGGAACTCGGTGCCGTGGCTGCTTCGGGATCGACCTATCTGCCACCGGTCGTGGCGTTGCTGATCGGCTGGCTTGCGGGCGAGCGCGTGGGGCTTCCCGAGATTGCCGCGATCACGCTGATCCTTTCCGGGGTCGCGGTTCTGCAGGTGGGTCAGCGGCGAAAGGCCGGAGCAAGGACCGTGACACCGCTGGGGAAGGCGGCGCCGGGTCAGGCATGCCGGGCCTGAGTGGACCGGCGCGCGACCAACCGGCCCGTCCTCAGCCGAGTTGAGAGACCTGGTCCGCGCTGCCTTGGCGGTTCTCGAGGGTGCGCAATACCGCGCCCATGACGAGGGTCATGCCCACATGCGACACGAAGGATGACTGGGTGTAGGAGCCGAAGCCCATCATGAAACTGCGGCCGATGAATGGGGCGAGGACGCCCTGGGCGACGAACCAGAGCGCGAAGCCGGTGACACCGCCCGCAAGGATATAGCTCCAGCCCGTAACCCGCTTCAGAAGCCACACTAGGGCCGCGAATCCGAAGCTGCCGATGAGAAAGTGCAGCACGAAGGCCGCGCCATAGGGAATCTGTGCGCCGGTCAGTTTCGCGGCGATTGCCATGACGAGGTTCGAGGGCTGGAGAGCCGGGCCGAAGAGGGCGGGCGAGAGCAGCCAGGCATAGGCCTCGAAGGCGAACTGGCCGACGAGACCAGCGATGGCGATATTCTGGATCGTGTCCTTGGCGGATGTCTGCATGGAGGGCCTTTCGGGAGGGGATGACGGTTGAGGATTGCCTCCTGCCCTGCGGTGGGGTGGCCTGCTTAATCTTCCGGTTCTTGAGTGGTCATTCAAGTGCGCAATCATACCATGACGCGCAATTTATCAGTGTGTTACCTCGCGAAAGCCGCGAAACCGGCGGTTTGCAGGAAAGATCGTTGCCAGAAGGTGACAAAACCAGCGCGTAATAAAGTTACGACATTGGTCCTATCATGAAATATAGTTGCGCAGACGTGTTGCACGCTCGTGCAAAAACTGATATGTTTGCCGCACTGCAACATGGTTCGCGAGGCGTTAGAGTGAGATGTTGGATACCAGAGGCCACAACCTACCGATCGGCACGATCTGCATAGAAGATCTCGAGATCGGGATGACCCGCTCGCTTTCGAAGACGATCGGCGACAAGGAAATCGAGATGTTCGCCGAGCTTTCGACGGACCACAACCCAGTGCATCTGGATGATGACTACGCCCGCGACACGATCTTCGAAGGCCGGATTGCCCATGGGATGCTGACGGCAGGGCTGATTTCGGCGGTCATCGGTGAGCAGCTTCCGGGCCACGGCACGGTTTATCTCAAGCAGGATCTCAAGTTCCTCGCGCCGGTTCGTCCGGGCGATCGGGTCGAGGCGGTGGTATCGGTAAAGGACATCGATCACTCGAAGCGCCGGGTCGCCCTTGAATGCCTGTGCCGGGTAGGCAATACGGTCGTAGTGAAGGGTGACGCGCTTGTTCTGGCGCCGAGCCGCAAGTTCGACTGACGAAGGGCCCTGCGGTTGGCCCGCAGGGGCCATGAAGAGACACCAGGGTTATCGAGGTATCCCCGCGGAGGACCGCGGCGCGGCGGCGGCGATCGGAAATTTCGACGGCGTGCATATCGGTCATCGATCGGTGATCGATATTGCCCGTCAGGAAGCGAAGGCGCACGGCGTGCCGCTCGGCGTCGTCACGTTCGAGCCGCATCCGCGCCGGTTCTTCATGCCCGACAGGCCCTCCTTCCGGCTCATGACGGCGGAGGCGCGCGCCCACAGGCTCGAGAAGCTGGGCGTCGACATCCTGTTCGAACTCCCGTTCGACGCGGCGCTTGCGTCCCTCTCTCCTGAGGTCTTCGTTCGCGAGGTGCTGGTCGACGGGCTGGGGCTCTCGCATCTCGTAGCCGGTGCGGATTTCCGCTTCGGCAAGCGGCGCAGTGGCGATATCGAGATGATCCGGACCATGGAGCCGGAGACGGGCATGGGTGTGACCATCGCGCCCCTGGTGCGTGACGAAACGGGGGATTTTTCCTCCTCGGCGATTCGCGAGGCGCTTTCGGAGGGCGATCCGCAGGCAGCCGCGCGGATGCTGGGCCACTGGCACCGGATCGAAGGGCGCGTCGCGCATGGGGACAAGCGGGGCCGCACGCTAGGCTTTCCGACGATCAACCTGCCCCTCGACGATCTGCACCAGCCGCGCTTCGGTGTCTATGCGGTGACGGTGGACGTGCTGTCTGGCCCGCACCAGGGGCGGTATGCAGGCTGCGCCTCGATCGGGGCGCGGCCGACCTTCGGGCAGAACCGGCCCAACCTCGAGGTCCATCTCATGGATTTCTCCGGCGACCTCTATGGCGAGGAGGTGTCGGTTGCGCTGGTGGCCTATCAGCGGCCGGAGCTGCGCTTCGAGGGTGCCAAGGCACTGGTGGCGCAGATGCACAAGGATGTGGAGGAGGCGCGGGGGTTGCTCGCGGCGGCCGCCACTCCGTGACCTGCACGCTGGAGACGGCGCGGCTTCGTCTGCGGGCGTTCGAGGAGAAGGATCGCGAGGCGTTTGCCGCGATGAACGCCGATCCCGATGTGATGGCCCATTTCCCGACGCCGCTGACGCGAGCTCAGAGCGACACCGTCTTCGACCGGATCCTGAAACGCTCGGCGGAGGCGGGCAACGGCTTCGGGGCAATCGAGCTGCGTGCGGATGGGGCCTTTGCCGGAATGGCGGGGCTGAACCGGGTTGCCTTCGCCGGTCCCGTGCAGGGCATCACGGAGATCGGCTGGCGCCTGCCGCGCCAATATTGGGGGCAGGGCATCGCGAGCGAGGCGGCGAAAGCCTGGCTCGACCACGGTTTCGGCGAAGTGGGGCTCGGGCGGATCGTTTCCTTCACAGTCAAAGGAAACACGCGCTCTCTGGCAGTGATGCGGCGCATCGGTTTGACGCGCATCCCTGACCTCGATTTCGAGCATCCGCTTCTTGCCGCGGGACATCCGCTGCGTCCGCATGTGGTTTACGGTCTTAGTGTGGAAGAACGCGGGACTTGACCTGAGGCGAGCGCGGGCCAAAAGTCTCCCGCGCAAGGGGAGAAAGCCGAAGGGACCAGAAGCATGAGCCAGCGCGATGACCTGATTGCGACCTACGCCGAAGACCTCAAGACCAAATGCGGTGTCGAACCGGACATGGATCTGCTCAAGAAGGTGGTGATCGGGCTCGGGCCTTCGATCTACAACAAGGACTCCGCGACGGTCGCGTCGAGCGATCCATCCGAAATCGAGACGGTCAAGACGCGGTTCCTGATCAAGAAGCTCGGGCTGAGCGACGGGCCGGATCTCGATGCCGGGATCGCCAAGGTCGTCGAACAGTATGGTCAGTCGAACCGCACCAAGTATCGCGCGGTGATCTACTATCTGCTGACGAAGCATTTCGGCAAGGAATCGGTCTACGCCTGAGTTTCGTCAGGCAATCATCGGCTCGAGCGGATCGTAGATTGCATGTGCCGGCGGATCGAAGGCGAGTTGTGGCAGGAAATCCGGCTTGAACCGGACGCCGCCGAGTTCTGCCGGGCTGAACCACTGTCGTTCCGTGACGATGCCCTCGGGGTCCGCCCAGGCGGGATCGAGGGCGGTCGAGACGGGGGTGGCAGCGAAGAACAGCTCCACCTGGTGAAAGCCGCTCGCCTCGCTGTGGAACTCCGAAACCGCAAGCAGGCGGCCCGGTGTGACGAGGAGGCCTGTTTCCTCCCGGACCTCGCGTGCGAGATTGTCGGGGAGGCTTGCATGGGCTTCCACCCCGCCGCCGGGCGCACACCACAGATCGCTCACCTTGTCGGGGTAGGCATTAACTAGGAGAAATCTGCCGGCCTCGACGATGATGGCCCGGACGGCGAGGCGCGGGGCTCCTGCCATGCTGCTCAGCTCCGCGGTGTGATCCGGTTCACATGGCCCATCTTGCGGCCCGGACGCGCTTCGCCCTTGCCGTAGAGGTGGACCGCTGCGCCGGTGAGGCTTATAGCCTGATTGGCTTCCTCCCCGAGCAGGTTCGTCATTTCCGCGTCCGAATGCCGGCTGCCATCGCCCAGAGGCCAGCCGCAGATTGCGCGGATATGCATCTCGAACTGATCGATGAGACACGCATCCTGGGTCCAGTGACCGGAATTGTGGACACGCGGCGCGATCTCGTTGACCACCAGTCCGTCCGGCGCGACGAAGAGCTCGACCCCGAGAACGCCGACGTAATCCAGCGCGTTCAGGATGCGGCCTGCCAGCAGAACGGCATCCTGCGCGAGTGCGGGTGGAATGGCGGCAGGCACACGGGTGGTGCGCAGAATGCCGTCCGCATGTTCGTTCTCGCCCGGATCGAAGCATACGACGGAGCCATCGAGCCCGCGCGTGGCGATGACGGAGATCTCGCGGTCGAAATTGACGAAGCCTTCGAGGACACTGGGATTGGCATCCATCGTTTCCCAGGCTTCGCCAGCTTTATCGGCATCGGTGATCCGCGCCTGACCCTTGCCGTCATAGCCGAAGCGGCGGGTCTTCAGGATCGCGGGGGTGCCGATCTCGTCGATCGATTCTGAAAGGGTGCAGAAGTTGTCGACGGGCGCGTAGGGGGCGGTGCGCAGACCGATATGGGTGAGAAAGTCCTTTTCCGCGATACGGTCCTGGGAGACCTCCAGGGCGCGCCGGCCGGGACGCACGGGAACCAGCGGTTCCAGGATGTCGACGGCTGCGAGATCGACATTCTCGAACTCGTAGGTGACCACGTCGACCGTCTTGGCAAAGGCGGCGAGGCGCGCGCGATCGTCATAGGCGCCGCGGGTGAAGGCGTCCGAAACCTGCGCGGCGGGAGGTGCTTCGGCATCCTCGTAGATGTGGCATTTGAGACCGAGCCGTGCCGCCGCGAGCGAGAGCATGCGGCCGAGCTGTCCGCCACCGAGTATACCGATGGTGCTGCCTGGCGGGAGAGGGGCCTTGCTCATGCCGGAGCCTCCGCGACGGCCTCGGTCTGGGCTGCGCGCCAGGCCTCGAGACGGGTGGCGAGATCGGCGTCGGTGGTCGCGAGCATGGCGGCGGCAAGGAGCCCTGCATTGGCGGCGCCGGCCGGGCCGATGGCGAGCGTGCCCACCGGCACGCCCTTGGGCATCTGGACGATGGAAAGAAGCGAATCCCAGCCCGAGAGGGCCTTCGACTGGACGGGCACGCCCAGCACCGGCACGCGGGTCTTGGCCGCCAGCATGCCGGGCAGGTGGGCCGCGCCGCCGGCGCCCGCAATGATCACGCGAAGACCGCGGTCTGCGGCGGTTTCAGCGTAACTGAAAAGGCGGTCGGGCGTGCGATGGGCCGAAACGATGCGGACCTCGTGGGGTACGCCGAGGGTGTCGAGTATCTCGGTTGCGCCGCGCATGGTCTCCCAGTCGGATTGGCTCCCCATCACGATACCGACGAGCGGGTCTGACATGAATTTCCTCCGGCGTGTCTGCTTGTGTCACGGGGTGCGCGCCGATGCGTGGCGCGACGAACGGGTGGGGCGGTTCGAGATCAGGCGATGATGTCCGGTGTGATCTCGTCGGAGATCCGGCGGATCTCGTCCTTGAGTATGAGTTTGCGCTTCTTGAGGCGGCGCACGGTGAGGGGATCGGCGCGGCCTTCCGCATCAAGGGCGGTAATCGACTCATCTAGATCCCTATGCTCGCGTTCCAGAAGCTCCAGACGGATCCGGAGCACTTCCTCGCGTTGCATCTTCTGCGGCTGGTTCATGTCTCGGCCCTCGGGAACTCGCTACCGGTATCATACGCCCTTGCCCGGGGCGGGAAAAGCTCTGCCTACAATCGGCACTTGCACTTTGAAGCTCAATCCCCAAATGACACCGATATGGCCGCCGATGCCGGGGCCAATCCAAAGTCGCTTATGCAAGGGCTTGAAGACAATGAGCAAGGTTACTTTTGCGTCACATCCCTATCTTCTGGGTTTCGAGGATCTCGACAGGCTCGTCGAGCGAACCGTGAAATCCGGTAACGATGGCTATCCTCCCTACAATGTCGAGCAGCGTTCGACGTCTGCCTACCGCATCACGCTCGCGGTTGCCGGCTTCTCGGAAGCCGATCTCGCGATCACTGTCGAGGCCAATCAACTCGTGATCCGCGGTCGCCAGAGCGATGATGCCGACGGACGGATCTTCCTCCATCGCGGTATCGCCGCGCGCCAGTTTCAGCGGAACTTCGTGCTGGCAGATGGCGTTGATGTGACAGGTGCGGAGCTTGAAAACGGGCTTCTGCATGTCGATCTTGAAAGAACGGAGCCGGAATCCGTAGTCCAGACGATCAAGATCAATGGAAGGCGGAGCTGAGGAGGGAAGACAGATGACCGATTTCCCGAGTTTCTCCGCATCCGACGATGAACAGATCGTCTATGTGCGGAATGTGAAGACCGCGGACCTGCCGGATGAAGTGCGCGCACAGACGGGCGGACAGGACACGGTATATGCCATTCATGCCGAGTCGGGCGAGGTGCTTGCCCTCGTATCGGACCGCAAGCAGGCATTCATCCTCGCGCGCCGCAACGAAATGTTGCCCCACAGCGTGCACTGAGCGCGCCCGCCAAGGTGTTCATATAGGCAGAATTCCTATCGAGCAGGTGGGAGCGGGATCGCAGATCCCGATCCGGGGCCCCGCTTAAAGAGCGGGGGGCAGATGCAGTCCGGCCAAAGGGCCGGACATTTTTCTGATCAGCTTTCGCTTTTCGTTGCGCAGCCCGGCAGTCCGTCTTCGAAGAAGTCCGGGGCGACATGGCGCGCCTCGGTGACGATCAGGTTGCGCTCGGCATCCCAGATCATGTCGCGCTCCCATACGGTGGCGCCCGTTGGGGTCACTTCAAACACGCGCCCGTGCTGGGCCTCGGTTACGAGCAGGTTGCCGCTTTCCAGAACCTGATGCTTGCCGCGCTGCCAGCTGTAGAACGGGAAGCTGTCCGAGCCGGCAACGATGGTTCGGGTTTCACGTGTTTCCGGGTCGATCCGGCGGATTTTCGATGTGCCCGTGCCTGACCCGTTGTCATAGACCGTGATTGTCCCGTCCGGCTGGAAGTCCGGGTCGTGCTGCTTGAGCCAAGGCCCATGCTGCCACCATCTGAGCGCCCCGCTCTCGGGATCGACGACCGCGACGAGGTTGATCTCGCGGAGGCTGATGAGCAGGTCGCCCGCCTCGAAATCCGGGAAGGCCTCGGCCATCTCGGCGCTGAGCGGTTCGACATCATTGGCGTGGAACGGATCGCCCGTGTAGCTGAGGTCCTGCTCCCCTCCGCCAATGAAACTGCGCACGGCAATCGCGCCGTCTTCTTCGCCGTCCCGGCGCATGATCCCGTCCTCGAGGTTGAGCGCGTAGGTCTCCTCACCGGTTTCTTCATTGAGGCGCGTGATGGTGTTCTCGCGCCAGACCCAGAGGCCGCCGGTCTCGTCACGATGGATCGAGTGGTGATAGCCGCCATTCCGGGACCAGATCGGTTCTCCGCAGGCATCAAGGCGTGCGATGGCGTTCCCGGCATCGAAGGTCACGGCGATCGAGCCGTCCTCGAACACTTCCATCCCATGGAGCATGACATTCAGCGGCTTCAGTCCCTCCGGATCGAGCCGAGCGTAGTCCACCGGCCAGACGTGACGTCTCTGGCCTTCCTCGTCGTAGAGGGACACGTCGAACGCGGTTCGGTCCTGGTCTTTCGAGAGGCCAGCGATCAGCGTGAAGCCCGGTGTAATCGCATCGGGGTCGACAAGCTGAAAGCCGGTCGCATCCGCGGGGCGGTCCTGTTCGTAGGCTTCGACGAGGTGACGAGTGGGTTCGAGCGCGAGGTCGTTCTTCCAGTTCGCCTGCACGTCCCGGATGGTCGCTTCGGCCTGGGCGATCTGGGCGGCCGGGAACCACCCGTTGCGCTGGGCGAACACGCCGTAGACCGAGGAAAGCACGACGGCGGACAGAACGAAGGAGATAGCGGGCAATCGGTCTTTCATCGGATGGCGCTCGTGGTGGTGGAGGTGCTCTCATGGATGGGGCGTAGCGAGAGTTCGATCAGTTCGGCGTGAAGCGCCCTCGCGTGATCGATCAGTTCGCGCGGGCCCTCGGGGTCCGGCGGGGCGGGTTGCGCGCGGAGCTTCGAGGCCGCGCCGAGCAGGCGGTCGCGGTTCTCGACACCGAGTGCTTCGGCCAGTGCCGGAAGGTGACGGGACGGGTCGCGGCACAGTCCGTCGTGGTCGACGAAGATGACCCGCGGACCGGCCGTCTCGAGAACGCGCTGATAGGCGGAGATCCAGTATTCCAGCCAGAATGCCGGTTCGCCGGCCTTCTCGACCGGTATGGTCCGGCCGGGGAATTCGATGGGACGCAACGCTTTCCCGAACTCGTAGTGCCCGAGGCCTTCCATGTAGTCGCGCGCGAAGGCGTCCTGGGCATGGAGTGCGCCGAACCGACGATGCTGACGCATGAGCGAGGCCGTCTGGGCGAAGGGATTCCGGATTGGAACGAGGACCTTCGCATCCGGGTAGAGCCGTTCGATCAGCGGAAGGCGGGCAATATTGGCGTTGTTCTTCGAGACGTAGCGATGCGCGTCGCCGCCTTTGGCTGCCACGATCTTGCACATGTAGGTGCGGAAAAACGCCTCGAAATCTCCGTCGCGGTCCTCTTCCGACCAGGTTTTGATGCCCTTGGGCCGGTAGTGCGTCGGCCAGAACGCCTTCCAGACCGTTTCCTCGAAAGCCTCGGGACTGTCGAAACCGACCTTGAGGCCATCACCGTGCGCACGCTCGGCGTCCTCGGCCTTTCGCTGAAGGCCGCGGGTCAGGCTGCCCCAGAGAAGCGGTGTGAGCGTGAACGGCATGGCGCGGTAGGTCGCGGAGGCAAATTCCGGAAGATCCGCAAGAATGTCGAGCATGACGGTCGTACCCGCGCGGGGCAGCGACGTGATGAAAACCGGATCCTTGGCAAATTCCGGGTCGATCTTGTCGCGGAAGCGCCGTGTTTCCAGATCCGCCAGGCTCTTTTGCAGGTTGGGGGAGGCAAAGGCGACACGGTGCAGCATCCGGTCGGTCCGACCGTAGGGCACACCGGGCATCGGGCCTTTGGGGGCCCTTTTTGCTGCGGTCTTGCCCGTGATGCCCCAGATGCCGACAAACACGACGGTCACGCCCAGAATGAAGGGCCAACCGGTCGCAAGTTCGATTGCGTCCGAAAGGTGGTAGAGGCCGAGCGCGGAGCCTATCCACACGATGGCGGCGGGCACGGCAAGGGCCACGGCCCCGATAAGCGTGATGCGAGCGAAACTCCTCAGGAGCCCGAGTGCCGCCCGACGGACATGAGCCTCTTTCTGGTCGTCGGAGAGATGCGGCGCGCGCATGGCATCCGCGGCCGCAATTGCCGTACGGGCCGCGTCACTGGTGACTGCGACCACGTTCGACGCCTTCAGGACAAGAAGGAAGGCGAGACAACTCGCAAAGAGTACCGCAAGGATCACTTGGGCTCACCTGCCGTGATTTCACCGCTTGCCGTGGCCGAATTCTTGCGGCGAAGCAGGCGTTTGAGCGGGTACCAGACGAAGCCCACAAGCGCGAGGCCGAGTGCTGCGACGAGCGCGAGGACGCTGCCGATGGCGGTCAGGCCGGCGCCGGGGCCGACATAGGCCTGCGCCATACCGGGTGCGATGAGCCCCAATGCTGACATGAGCAGGGTGACGTTGAAGCGGGTGGGAAGGCACTTGACGATCTTAGACATGAACAACCTCCAATTGTCCGCAACCGGATATGCGTATTTGCGGTTTTCTACGATCAGACGGGATCACTACTCGAACAGATGGGGGAAACTGATAATAGTCCCGTTCAGTTCGAGTTGACCCCGATGAATTTTCTCGAATCAACTCTCGTTTGACTGTTAGATGGCGCGGTTGGGGCCGCTTGTCCAAGCACAAGCGCGGTACTTCGCGTTCGTGATCGTCAATCGGCAGATCTTCGCGCAAAACCCTTGCGGAATTGGCCGAGTCTCGCGCAATCCGGCGCCTGCACACGGTGCAGGGGGACCGAGGCCATGCGGCGACACCTTCGAAGGCGGTTGCTTGAGGAAGGCTTGCCAATCCGGCGGACCCGTGGTCCTCTAGCCGCGAGAAGCGGCCCGTGTGCCGCAGGAGACAATGGAGATACGCTCATGGCCATTTCGCGCGCGGGTGCGGTCCTGGTGTTGATTGCGGGGGCCGCCGGATGCACGAGCTCCATCGGCCCTCTCGACGGTCTGGACGAGACAGCCTCTGCCAGCGGGGGGTGCGGTCTCTCGGAGTATTCCGACCTTGTGGGGCAGGAGGTTAGTGTCCTGAACGATGCGAACCTGCCGGAGAACCGTCGGGTCCTCTTCCCGGGCGCTGCGGTCTCGGATGAGCCGGATGCCTCACGGCTCAACATTACCATCGGGACCGACGACAAGATCTCCCAGGTCTATTGCGGCTGATCCGTGCCGTCTTGCGGATGCCTGCCGCATTCCCATGTGGGGGAATGACGGGCCGGTATCCTTTGCCCGCCTGTCATCGGAGGCGAAATGGCGAATGATCTGAATGGCAAGTCGGTGATCGTGACCGGCGCGGCGAACGGTATCGGGCTGGCCTGTGCGCGGCAGTTCATGAAGGCGGGTGCCTCCGTCGTCATGGCCGATATCGACGAGGACAAGCTGGATCACGAGGCGGATAGCCTCAACAGCGAGGGCCACGACGGGACGGCCACGGCTTTCGCGGGCGACCTGCGAGAGAAGCTGACCATGACCAACCTCATGGCCGCTACGCTTGATGCGAACGAGAATATCCATGTGCTGGTGAACGCCGCACGGATGCTGGTGACAGGCGATCCGCTCGATCCAGCAGGGACTGCATTGGAAGATGTTCTTCAGCAAAACGTGGTGGCGAACCTGCGGCTCAGCCAGATCGTGGCGCGCCGGATGATCGAAGCGGCCAAGGAGGAGGGCGAGGACGCCTCGGACCGCGCGATCGTCAATCTTAGCTCGATCTTCGCACAGCGCAGTCTGCCGCAGCTCTTCGCCTTTTCCGTGGCAAGTGCCGCTCTCGACCAGATCACCCGCGGCCTTGCGGTTCCGCTCTCGGTGCATGGGATCAGGGTGAACGCGGTCGCGGTCGGTGGAATCTACGGCAACTCGCTTGGCAAATCTCTCCCGGAGGTTGAGGATCTGCCCGATGCGATCCGGGAGGTCGTGCCGTTGGGCCGGCTGGGCGAATTCAGTGAAGTGGCTGATTCGATCATGTTTCTCGCCTCGCCTCTTTCCCGGTTCACGACGGGGCAGGTGCTGACCGTGGATGGTGGGCGGTTGCTGATCGATCCTCTGGAAAACGCGCTGATCTGAACACCGAAGCGATCAGACCCGCGCAGGGCCGATTTGCCGATTGTGATGAATCGGCAACTTCTTGACCAAATGGTAAACGACTGGCGGTATTTGTGGATTAGGCGGACAGCCGGGAGAAGGGTCCGGAAGTCTTAGCAATTACAACCGCTTGCAGGGGCCCTTGGGCTTTTCGCGAAGTGCGGTGGTTTGCGTGTTGTGGTTTCTCGCTCCGACAATTGACCGGAAAGTCGCAATCCCTCGGAAACCTTCAGGCCGTAATATGATACTAATACGGAATGGAGAGCCTTCGAGCTACCTGCTGCTGGAGTGAAGACATGACACGTAAATCGCCCCGTAATCCGGAGCCGAAACAGGAAGAGCGCGACCGCAAGGCCGAGACGCCCGTAACCTGGCAATTCAACGACTGGGCGTCGATCTGACCGGCCAGCAGGCTCTGGTCAGGGGTGGCGCCGCAGAGACCGCGGCGCCGGATGCAGCTCAGTCGACGAGCGCAATGTTGGTTGCCGACTGACGTCCGTCGCGGCCCGACTCGAGGTCGAAGGTAACCTTCTGGTTGTCGGCGAGGCCGGTCAGACCAGCGCGCTCAACGGCGGAAATGTGGACGAAAACGTCCTTGGAACCGCCCTCGGGCTGAATGAATCCGAAACCTTTGGTCGTGTTGAACCATTTCACGGTGCCTTTGGCCATCGTGAATTCTCCTTATCGTTGCTGCCCACGTGATTGCGGCAGCCTGGCTCCAGTCAGAGCAAAATCGCGTGACTGTGGCCTGGTAGGAGACAGCGTCGGATCTTGGTAACATCGCGAGTAGCGGTATGCACCGGGTCGGACAAAAAAGCAAGCGAAGCGTGTATCCCGGGGGGCGATTTGGCCTGTGGGTTTGGTCACAGACCAGTCACGCTGCGTGAGGCAGGATGGGTCGTATCAGCAGGGGGTTATGACCCCGCGCACCGACTTGGAGGGGAAACTCATGAACAACCATACGCCGCGTAACCCGGAACCGAAACGCAGCCATCCGCAGCCGCAGCCAATGCCGCCGATGCCCTGGCGCTTCACCGACTGGGCCATGATCTGAGCGCAAAAGGGATCGCGAGACCCTGCCCGCCTTTCACCTGAACAACTGAGCGCCAGGCTCCGCGAATGGGGCGCGCCCGCAAAGCGCCCAATCCTGGATGTTGCATAAATTCTACAATTCGGCTGATATTGCTACATTATTCGTTTCCACAGGATCGTTACTGGAACTTTTTGTGAAGCTGGCCATTTGTTCTTATGCCCTGATGTAGAGGGGTGCCGAACCGGCGCCGGGCTGTGAGGTGCCGGAAAGTAACTCGGAGTAGAATGATGCAACGCCTGTCGACCCAATCTCTTGCCGCTGAACGCGAAGCGTCGCGCCGCAAGGATGACGTGCCGGAAACCTGGCGCTTTACGGATTGGGCGATGATATGAAGACAGTTTCACGCCGAACGGTCGGGCCCGCGCATGTCGCGGGCCTTTTCATTTCCGGCCACGTCTCGCCATGATCGTTCCGCGGGCTATGTCTCTGGCGGTTAGCAGAACACGGAGGCATGCATGGCGGACAAAATCGAAAAGGGTGTCAAGGTTTCCTGGAAAACGCCGCAGGGCAAGATCGAGGGAAAGGTCGAGAAGAAGCTGACGAGCGAGACGGAAATCAAGGGCCACAAGGTCGCGGCCTCGGAAGATGACCCGCAGTATCTCGTGAAAAGCGACAAGTCCGGCAACAAGGCGGCGCACAAGCCGGATGCTCTTGAAAAGAAGGGCTGAGGCTGCACCCGCGGAGGCGGATCCAGCCCAGTTCTGCCCGGTCAGCTTGCGGTCCGGGGCACCTCTTCCTTGAGCTGGTCGATCCGTTCGGACGCGGCGGCCTTGCTGAGGCCCTCGTCGAACGGGACGCCCGCTTCCTCGCACAATGTCTTGAGGTAGGAGGCTTGCGCGCCGGTCATCGGCTCGTCCCCGGTGACCCAGTCCTTCGGGGCTTTCGACTGGTTGGAATATTCCGCCGGGTCCGGATTTCCGGTGACATTCGTGTCGGCTTCTTCCGGTGTGTCGATCATGATTTGTTCTCCATGTCCATTACGGGGTCGATCACTGGCCGTTCAGCTAGAGGCGGATGGAGTGGCGGCAAGGGAGGACAGTGCGGCCGTTCGTTCGGCGGGGTATAACATTCTGAGATCTCAGAGAAATTACGCTACACAATACATGCACATTGCATGCACAACCCATGCACAGGATTCGCGGCGCAGGATGCGTTAACCCTGTTGGGCTATGCTGGCGACAAATTCATCGGACATGGAAAAGACGAATGACCGAGCGCAAGCGAACCCGGCGCCAGGAGCGGAGCTATGTCGAGCTGCTCGCCGATCTGTACGAACTGGAGGTCTGGGCCCGCAACGACCGGCTCAAGCGCAGCCACATCCCGCCCGAATGGCATTCCATCGACCGCGAGGTGGCGGTGCGGGCCAGGAAAACCCGGATCACGCTGGCCTGCGACGCCGATGTGGCGCGCTGGTATCGCAGCATGGGCCACGGCTACCAGGCGCGGATGAACAAGGTGCTCCGCACCTACATGCTGGGCGTGATCTCGAAGGAGATAGAGGTCGAAGGCGACCGAAGCTGGAAGGGCGACCCGATTTGAGGGGGGCTTGCTAGATCGGCTCCTAGAATTAGAGCACCGGATTACCCTCCCAAATATACGGCCAATAGGAGGGCTATGGAACAGTGGAGTGATTGTTGGATTCGCTATGGTCCCATTTACCGTTGCAAATTCTTGTCAACCAGATGATGCGGCGATCAAGCGTAATCTCGCACCTTTTCTCCAGTATTGATGCCTAGGCTCGAGTGAAGCATGGGGTGAATTCGAATTTTGGAGTTCTTCGTAATGTGTGCCTTCGGTATTTGATGGCCCTCTTTGTAGAACCAGTGCATTGGCTCATGCGGAGCTGTATTTAGGCCAATTGCGCCCACCAAATGAAGAACGAGGCAAACTTCTACGACCTGTTCAAGTATCTTGTTTTCGTTCGTGAATTGGCTTTCTTCATATGCGTTCTTCATGCCCCGGCATAGGGGGTCCCGCGCATATCGGTCGTTACAAAGTAGTTCGACTGCAATCATATCAATATATTCTGCTGTAAGTAGGTCAGCGAGAGGAAATGATGCTCGCCTGTGTACCAGTGAACTTAGTAGAACCTCTAAACCTGGATATACGCCGGCCCATTCCTCGACTAGCGCACGCCGCCGCTCTTCCGAGTAATTTCGCTCTGCCCTTTGGACCTCCTTCACCGATATTGGTGGGTTCTCAGAAGCTTCAAAAAAACAGTGATTTATGAATGATATAGCGTCGCGCGGCCTTAATAGCGTGCGTTCAGATAAAAAGTCGAAAGGATCTTTCTTGTTGATTTTATTTGGGAAAACATCGCGCAAAAAAACATTCTCAGAACTATATTTATTTCTATACATATAGTTCACTCTGGTATCTAGAAGTTTTCTAAGTTCGGCGCCTTTCCACCTGATCTCAACGAAGTAATCCTTGTATTTTTCTGACTGAAACCCATCATGCCGTGTTTCTTGAATTACTTTCTCGAGCAAATCTACTCGCATAGCGGATATAATTTTTAGATTCTGCACTTTACGTAGAGATTTTACAGCTTCTATGAGAGCTTTTATTAATTTGTATTTGGTGTCTATGCCTACCCAGTTTTCATCAAGCCCGTCTATAAGTATATAAACAAATTTTTGCTGATTATCTTTGGCGTAATCCGACAATGCGTCTTGCACTTTGCCTAACTCGGAAAGCAAGCTTGCATCGACAACTGTCTGTAGGCGCGACTGTAGGTGGGTTTTTCGTAACTCACTAAGCTTATTCTTGTATCCTACATCTGTTTTAAACTTTTGATATTCGGCTCCAGCGAGCAAGCTTACCTCTCTTTCAAGATTCAGCTCAATCTCCCGAATATTTTCATCAAATGTGACCCAGAACTTGTCACTCCACTTTTCAAGATATTCTAATGCTCGCCTTCTTGGTTCGTTGTTGCGAAACTTCTCTAAAATTCTCGAGAACGCATTCTGCGATTTTTCGGTACTCGTAACGTCGAAGGAAATTCTTATGTACTCTATTACAATTATATGACGCCATAATGCTTGGAAAAAATAGTCCAGAGGGACATCTATTTCCTTTATAAATTTTATTGCAGTGCTGTTCGAGATGTAACCCATAGACAAGTCACTCAGGCTTATTATATTTGCGTTCTCATTTTCTTGTCTGATCTTGCTTATAATTGCAGTCTTTCCAATTCCAGTATTACCTAGCAGAAAACACTTTGAGTTTTTCTTGTCTGTCGCAATGGATTTTGCGCTGTGATCAAAGAAGCAATTATAAAGAAATTCATCGTCCTCTTCCGCTGACACATTGCCAATGCTCATTTCTTTTCTCAAAAATACTTTTGCCATCGACTGAACTCTTTGCAACTAGGTTGACAGATTTTTAAATGCTTTCTTCTTGAAAGCATCTCTCAAGTTGATTCAGTAGCAAAAAAGATTGCTCAACTTATACGTTAGCGTTGCAATCGGGTTCAGGCAAGCTCTTGAGTAAGTCTCTGCTGGCAGTAGCGTCACTCGTTGTGCCTGCATGCAGGAGGACAGGCCCCGGCCCGGAACAAGGCGCGCAGCGCCGCCGGGCCTGCGACCGTCCGCCCCGATGGGCGGTCGCATCCTCGGCGTTCACGAGCGAGGTTGGCCGAGGGGTGGCCTGACCATAAATCGAAGACCGGATGGGGCAGGTGCTCCCACCCTCGGACGGTCGTGGGCCCTGGGTTGGTTCGGTTGTCGCGTGGCGGAGAATGGCGCGCGAGCGTGGCCCTCGGGTGGCCTGACCATAAATTGAAGACCGGTTAGGACAGGCGCTTCTACCCGCGGACGGTCGCAGGCTCGGCGGCGCTGCGCGCCTTGTTCCGGGCCGGGGCCTGCGGCCCCTGGGGTTGTTGTGACTTGAAGCCGCGCGCGAGCTCCTACCGCGCGAACTTCTTGTATTTGATCCGCTTCGGCTCGACGGCATCGGGGCCGAGGCGGCGGATCTTGTCGGCCTCGTAATCCTCGAAGTTGCCCTCGAACCATTCGACGTGGGCGTCGCCCTCGAAGGCGAGGATGTGGGTGCAGAGCCGGTCGAGGAAGAAACGGTCGTGGCTGATGATCACGGCGCAGCCGGCGAAATCCTCCAGCGCATCTTCGAGCGCGCGCAGGGTTTCGACGTCGAGGTCGTTGGTCGGCTCGTCGAGGAGCAGCACGTTGCCACCCTCGCGCAGGAGCTTGGCCATGTGGACGCGGTTGCGCTCACCGCCCGAGAGGAGGCCAACCTTCTTCTGCTGGTCGCCGCCCTTGAAGTTGAACGCGCCGCAATAGGCGCGGGAGTTCACCTCCGCATCGCCGAGCTTGATGATGTCGAGCCCGTCGGAGATCTCCTCCCAGACGGTCTTGTTCGCATCGAGCGCATCGCGGGACTGGTCCACGTAGGAGAGCTGCACCGTCTCGCCGAACTCGATCGCGCCGTCATCGGGCTTTTCCTGGCCGGTGAGCATGCGGAAGAGGGTGGATTTGCCCGCGCCGTTCGGCCCGATCACGCCGACGATGCCGCCGGGCGGGAGGGCGAAGCTCAGGTTGTCGATCAGCAGGCGATCGCCGAAGCCCTTGGAGATGCCCTCGACGTCGATGACCTTGGAGCCGAGGCGCGGCCCGTTCGGAATGACGATCTGCGCCGTGGTGATCTTCTCGCGCTCGGATTTCGAGGCCATCTCGTTATAGGCGTTGATACGCGCCTTCTGCTTGGCCTGGCGGGCCTTTGCGCCCTGGCGGATCCATTCCAGCTCGCGGGTGAGGGTCTTCTGCTTGGCCTTGTCCTCGCGGGCTTCCTGGGCGAGCCGCTTGGCCTTCTGTTCGAGCCAGGCGGAGTAGTTGCCCTCGTAGGGGATGCCCCGGCCGCGGTCGAGCTCGAGGATCCAGCCGGTGATGTCGTCGAGGAAGTAGCGGTCGTGGGTGACGATCAGGATCGTGCCCTTGTATTCGATCAGGTGCTTCTGAAGCCAGGCGATGGTCTCGGCGTCGAGGTGGTTGGTCGGCTCGTCGAGGAGCAGCACGTCGGGGGCTTCAAGGAGCAGCTTGCAAAGCGCGACGCGGCGGCGCTCCCCGCCCGAGAGCTTGGCGGTGTCGGCATCGTCCTCGGGGCAGCGCAGCGCTTCCATGGCGATATCGACCTGGGCGTCGAGGTCCCAGAGGTTCTGGGCGTCGATCTGGTCCTGAAGCTCGGTCATCCGGTCCATCAGGTCCGGGTCCTCGGCGATCTTCATGGCGATGTCGTTGAACTCGGTCAGCAGCGCCTGCTTGGCGGCGACCCCGTCCATGACGTTTTCGCGGACGGTCTTCGAATCGTCGAGTTCGGGCTCCTGGGAGAGGTAGCCGACGTTGACGCCCTTGGCGGCCCAGGCCTCGCCCTGGAAGTCCTTGTCCTGGCCGGACATGATGCGCAGGAGGGTGGATTTACCCGCGCCGTTGACGCCGACGACGCCGATCTTCACACCGGGCAGGAACGAGAGGCGGATGTTCTCGAAGCATTTCTTGCCGCCCGGATAGGTCTTGGACAGGCCATCCATGTGGAAGACGTATTGCGGCGTTGCCATGGTTCGGATCCCCTGCGGTCGCTTCTCTGAAGGTTTGCCTGACCTAAGCCCAAGACGCCCTGACCGCAAGCGGATCACTACGTCCGTCGAACTGTGGCTGGACGGGCGCGGACGGACTCCTTTACGCATCATGGCCACATGTTCTGGGAGGTCCCGATGCCCCTGCCTGACGCCAGCGGCTTGCCGCGCTCGGTGCTCTTCGTCGTGCCGCGGTTTCACACCAACCTCGCCATCGCCGTGCGGGCCTTGCGTGATGCCGGTTGCGCGGTTCACGTGTTCGCAACGGCGCAGAGCCCGATCGAGGATCACAGCCTCGTCGTGCCAGAGGTGTTCTCGGAACGGGCGCGGAGGGACGACGTGGTTGCGGCGCTTCGCGCGGCCGCCCCGGACCTCGTTTTCATTCGCAGCAGCAAGCCGGTTTCGCGATATGTGGGGGAGTACTGCCGCCTCCGCCGGATCCGGGCGTATTCCTACGGGCTGAGCCCGCTCACGGTCCGGCCCCGGTTGAGGCGCCAGATCTCACGTTTTCTTGACGGGCAGCCCTTGCGGCGGGTCACGCCGGTGCGCGGACTGGAGCGGGACGCGCCGCCCGATCCGAAGGCAACGTATCTGCCCTGGCCGGTCGCGGCGCCTGTCGAGCCGCCGGAGTGGCGGAGCACTGAGGGACCGCTCCGCGTTCTCTGTGTTGGCAAGCTGGCGCAGCCGAGGAAGAATCAGCACCTTTTGGTTGGGGCGCTGGACGCGCTCGACCGGCCCGAAGACCTTGAGCTGACGCTTGCCGGCGCGCTGACGGATCACGAGGCCGCGGATTGCCCGGATCACTATCGCGCCCTGGTCGAGCGATCCCGGCGCGAGGGGCGCGTGATGCCGGTCCGGATCGTCGCGAATGTTCCCTATGCGAAGATGCCCGAGCTCTATTCCGGGCATGACATCTGCGTTCTTCCGGCGGATCGGGAGCCGCTGGGAATGGCGCCGCTCGAGGCAATGGCCTTCGGGCTGGTGCCGGTCTTCTCGGCGCAGTGCGGGAGTGCGGGAAGCGTGACCGATGGTCGGGACGGGTTTGTCATCGACATGCACGACCCCGAAGCGCTGAGGTCGCTGCTGGCGCGTCTTTGCGAGGATCGCGCCTTGGTGGCGAAGGTCGGGCGGTCGGCTTGGGAGACCGCGAGAACCGAGCTGGGCCTGGAGGCGTTCGTCGCCCGTGTTGCGGCCCTCGCCCCCTGACGGGGCGAGGCTAGGCCGTGGCGCAGATCAGCTGGCGAGCAGAAGGCCGAGCGGCACCGGTTCCTCGACGTGGTAGGAGAGGGTGATGGTTTCGGTGTCCGGGTGACCGCCGGCGCGGGCGCGCTCGGTGCTGACGCAGGTCACGCTTTGGGTGACGTCGATGTTGAGATAGACGGTTTCGGCCATGGCGCGCGCCGAGTCGGCCTGCCAGATGCACTGCGAGATCAGCGGCAGGCGGTTGGTGGCGCAGGCGGGCGGGGTGTGCAGCTCGGAGCCCGATATGAAGTCGAAGAGCCCGGCCTGGGCATGGGGCTGCACGAGGTCGCGGGGGTTTTCGTAGCTGCCGCCGGAGCTCGAGCACATGACGTATTCATGGCGTGCACCGTGGCGCGGCGCGCTGTTGATCACGCGGAAGCCGCCCAGATCGCCGGTGATGGTTCGGGGGCTGGTGAAGCCGAGCGGCGGGGTGCTCTCGATCGCGCGACCGCTGTCGATGTCGAAGAAGGCCTCATGGCTGTCATCCGGGGTGGGGTGGTCGAACCCGACGGAGGAGCGGGTGTTCTCGCCGCCGTCGCCAGTGTCGGGGCCATCGGCGATCCGGGTGAAATCGATCCGGCGCTCACCGCGGAGATCCGTGAGATAGAGGCTGACGGCGACGCGGGTCCGGAAGTAGCCTTTCCGCAGCGGGCTGTCCCAGAGCGACGGGCCGGTGGAGATCCCGGAGCCTTCGAGGGAGGCGTAGATCGAGACCGGGTCCTCGCGGGACGCCTTGCCGATGATCACGCGGGTGACGAGATCGAGCTTCGAGCACTGGAGTTCCTTGGCCTGGGCGATGGCTTCCGCCTCCATTCCGGCACGTCGCTCGGCACCGAAATAGTCCACGCGGAGCCGCGGATGCGCCGTGGTCCATTCCTTGAGGGTCGAAATACCGCCGAGATCGTCGAACATTCCAGGGTCTCCATACCGTGTCGGATCGTCATTTCCTTGAAAATCACGATAGCGGATATGGCGCTCCCCCGGTGTGACGTTTCGCACGCGGAGGGCCTGTTTCTTCAACTTTGCTTAATTTTTCCGGATCCCGTTCAAGTCGGATTCCGGGGCCGGATGGGGGTGTTTCCGGTGGATTTCCGGGCCGGAGCGGGGGCGAGATCCCATGTCTCGCCCGCTCGCGGCGCGGAAGTCAGTTGGTCAGGGCGACGGGGTAAACGGCGACGGTCCTGTTGAGCGGCTCGGGCGTGCCATCGGGGGTTGCGACCGGAAGCCTGCCCGGATCCTCGCCCACCGCGATGACCTGGATGGCGCTTTCGGGGATGCCCGCCTCGGCGAAGATGCGCGCGACCGAATTGGCGCGGGCCTCGGAAAGCCGGGCGTTGACCTCCGCCGGGCCGGTCGTATCGCTATGCGCTTCGATGCGGATGGCCTGGAGCTTCATCTCGGAGACGGTCTCGGCCGCCACCATGGCGCGGGTCTGGCCACCGATGGTCAGGTCCGACGATCCGACCTCGAAGTGGATCTCGACCAGCAGGCGGTCCGTCTCGGAGTTCGCCACCGGGTTGGCCTCGATGCGTGCCTTCTGGATGATCTCGCCGATCTTGCGGATGTCGACGCTGAAATCTGCCGCGCCCGAGCCCGATTCCGGCAGCCCGGTCTGGAGCGAGGCCTCGACCGGGTCCGTCGAAGGATCGGTAAAGGCCTGCATCTTGTCGTCCAGCGCGCTCAGCTGGTCGTAGTCGCCGGTTCGCAGGGCGGCCACAACCTCCTGAAGCTCGATGCCTTTCTCGGCCAGGAGGACTTCGATCCGTTCAAGTTCGACACTGCGGATCTCGATCAGATCCTCGAGTTCCTGAAGGCGGACGGATTTCTCGGTGATCTGCCGCTCGATCTCGCCGAGCTCTAACGTGCCCTCCTCGATGGCGGTTGCGAGTAGCAGGGCTTCCTCTTCGCCCTCACTCGGTGCAGCCGCATCGGCCATCATCTCGTCCTGTTGCGAAGATGACTCATCTCCTGATTGAGAATGGTTGTAAAACAACACTATCCCGATTGTTACTGCCAAGACCGCCGCTCCGACATTGGTCAGATAGGCCAGCTTGCGACTGGTTCTTTCCTTCATCACTGCCTCTTGTTTATTGGCCGAACCTGGTCCGGCATTCATTTTTTGTTAAGAGGTTGAGTGAGCTCACGTTCAATTGAAAGTCGAGGATGACACGGTCTGGCGGGCCGCGGGCGCTTTGGTGGCGATTGTTGCGCGGATGCCACGCTCATGGCGCGGAACCGGGCAATCCCTCTCCTGAAACGAGAGCTGATTGCTGCGATCGAATCGCCCCTTTTCCCAGGCTGCGTTGATCGGGCGTCGTGCTTGGGTTGAGTCGATCGTGCCCTTGCGGCGGTGGTCCCGGTGATTCTTCCGCGCAAATGGTTGTCGAAACTGGGTTGTTGAAACTGGACGGGCATTCCCGCATGGAAGGAAGCCGGCAGGGAGTTGGGCGAGAGTGAATAGAGAAAACCCGATCGTGACCGCAGGCATGCGGATCGGATTGCTGGGCGGGTCCTTCGATCCGCCTCATGCGGGCCATGTCCATATCACGCGCTGGGCGCTCAAGGTCTTCCGGCTGGATGCGATCTGGTGGCTGGTGAGCCCCGGCAATCCGCTCAAGACCGATGCCCCCGCCGACATGGCGCGGCGGATCGGAGTGGCACGCGAGATCATGGATCATCCCCGCGTGCATGTCTCCGACATCGAGGCGCGGCTCGGCACGCGATACACAGCCGAGACGCTTGCCGCGATCATGGCGCGGTATCCGCAGGCGCATTTTGTCTGGCTGATGGGGGCCGACAACCTGCGGAGTTTTCACCACTGGGACAACTGGCACCTGATCCTGCAGGGCGTTCCCGTGGGGGTGTTGGCCCGGCCGGGCGAGCAGCTGGCCGCAGGTCTTTCGCCAGCGGCGCGGCGCTTCATGCGCTACCGGCTGTCGCCTGCCGAGGCGCCAGGGCTGGCGCTGGCGCAACCTCCGATATGGACGCTTGTCACCGGGCCGATGCTGGATCTTTCCTCGACCGCCCTTCGGAAGCAGGGCGCCTGGCAGCGTTAGGGTCACGGCCCCGCCTCTTGCCTTCATGACTGCAACTTTGCGCTCGATGGACAGGACGCGCCTCGGTGACCTATGCTTTTATCAAGCGCCGGGCATGTCTCTTCGCGGGTGGGGGGGAGGTGGCTGAGCGCTGATAACCGGCAGATGAACCAGGCCGGGACAAAGGGCTGATCTGGGAGGAAAGCATGAAGACTAGCGGAACAATTGCCGTCGGTGCAGGGGGCGCGGTCGTCGGGCTGCTCCTGGGCCTTGTGCTCGGCGGGTCGGGGGATTCCGGTGAGGAGGACCGCGCGCGGATGCAAGAGGAACTCGCGGGGCAGATGACCGCCCTGAGCGAGAAGATCGACGGGCTCGAGGGGAATTTCGCCTCGCTCTCCGAGGAGGTGAGTTCGATCGGCTCCGGGGTCGGGGAACATTCGGAAATGGTTGCCGAGCTTCAGAGCAGGATCGGGGAGATCGGCTCGTCGGTGTCGGGTGCGGTTTCGGGACTTTCGAGCGAGTTGAACGAGACCGTTTCGGGGCTATCGAATGATCTGAGCGGCCGGATTTCCGAGCAGTTCAGCGGGCTTTCGAGCCAGATCGCGGCTTTTCGAGTAGAGGAGACGACGGGTGAAGACGTTTCCGGCGAACTCGTCAGGCCCGGCGAGACCCTGATCATCGGTGAGGGGGCCGCGCGGATCTTCCTCTCGGCGGTGAGCCAGGACAACCAGTCGGCGCGGATCGCCATCGACGGCACCGGGGTCCAGACCATTTCCCTCGGCAGGCCCGTTTCCTCTGGTGGCTGCGACATCACGCTGACGGCGATCCAGCCCCCCTCGGCCATGATCGACGCGGTCTGCGACGGCGGATCGGGGGATCAAGCGGCTTCCTCGGAGCCGCCGGGTCTCGGAGAGGGAACCGAGCTTCAGGTGTCGCGGGTCGCCAGTTTCGGAGACGGTGCCGTGAAGGTGTTCCTCAGCCAGTTCGACGCCTCCGCCGGCACGGCGCGGCTGGCCATCAACGGCACCGATACGACGGTGCTGGCGGTCGGGGAATCGGCCGATGCAGATGGTTGTGCGGTCACCTTGACGGGCATGTCCGACAGCGCGATCAGCATCAACGCCGACTGCTGAGCGCGTGATACACCTTTAACGTGTGTTCTCCCGGTGAACTGATCGCTTGATTGGCGAGCCGGGTGGGGCGCATACTGTGGGCCATGAGCCATCTCCGCCCCGCTCCCCTGCTTACCCGCCGTCAGGCCCTGGCCGGATTGGGAGCGGTCGGGCTGTGCGCTTTTCGGGCGGGGCCGGTTTGCTCCGATGCTTCGGCGCGTGCGGCGCGCTTTGGGCTCGGGGATCTCTCCTCCGTGGCGCTGCGGGAGGTGGGGACACCTGCGTTCCTGGATGCGCTCGCGCCGGAGCGGAGCTTGCCGCCTGCGTCCGTGCTGAAGGTGATGACGACGCTTTATGCGCTCGATGCGCTGGGCCCGTCGCACCGGTTCCGGACGGAATTGCGCGCGCTCGGGGCCATTGAGGGCGATACGCTTCGGGGCGGGTTGGTGCTGGTGGGCGGCGGCGATCCGGTTCTCGATGCGAACGCGCTGCGCGGCCTTGCGACCAGCCTCGCCGAGACCGGGCTGACGAAGATCGAGGGGTCGTTCCTGGTGGCGGATGGGGCGTTGCCCTTCATCGCCCAGGTTGACGCGACGCAACCGCTGCACGTCGGCTACAACCCGGCGATTTCGGGGCTGAACCTTAACTTCAACCGGGTGCGTGTGGAATGGGAGCCGGGCGAGGGCAAGCCGCGGTTCCGCTTCGTGGCGCCCGGACAGGATTTCCGGGTCGCGATCGCGGGGATCGGCGGTGAGCTTGGCTCGGCGCCTCCGCCGGTCCATCGGATGCAGGACATGCGCGAGATCTGGACGCTGCCGGGGCCGCGGATGAAGGGGCGGGGTGGCTTGTGGCTTCCGGTGCGGCAGCCCTCCGTCCATGCAGGCGAGGTGTTTCGCAAGCTTTGCGCTGAGCGCGGCATCACGTTGCCGGACGCGGAGATTGTCGCGGAGGCACCGGAGGGCGCGACAATCGCGGCTCATGAAAGCTGGCAGCTGAGGGATATTCTCAAGGGCATGTTGCGCTATTCGACAAATCTCACGGCCGAGATCGTCGGGCTTCATGCGAGCAAGGCGCGCGGACTGGCACCGGCGACGCTTGCGGACTCGGCCTCTGGAATGACGGCCTGGGCGCGGGAGCGATATGGCCTCGAAACGGCGGATTTCACCGACCATTCCGGGCTGTCGGACCGATCGCGCTGGTCGGCGGCGGAGACGGTGCGGGTCCTGGATGCGGAAGCGGACGGCGACCTGCCGGAGCTACTTCGCGCGCAGGTCCTGACGGACGAGGAGGGCCGGCCCATTCAGGCTTCGCATGTGGAGGCGGTGGCCAAGACCGGCACGCTCTACTTCGCCGGCGGGCTTGCGGGCTATTTGCAAACCACGGATCGGCGGCTTGCCTTCGCGATCTACTCCGCCGATCTCGACCGGCGCGCGGCAATCCCGCAGCCCGCGCCGGAAGCCCCGCCGGGATCGCGTGGGTGGGCGGGCCGCGCTCGAGGTTTCCAGCGCGAGATCCTGAGCGAATGGGTCCGCGACTACCTCCCAAAGCCGCACTTGCGCCCGCGTGCTCGTCCCGGCTAGGGAGCGGGTGTCATGGATATTCAGTCTCTCGCCGTCTTCGGGCTCGCCCTCTTTCTTGCTGCCGCCGCTCCAGGGCCGGGCATCATTGCGCTGATTGCCCGGGTGATCGGTCGGGGTGCGCGCGGTGCGGCCGCCTTTGCCATGGGCGCCTGCCTCGCGGATCTGGTGTGGCTCGGGTTCGCTGTGGGTGGTCTGGCCGTGATTGCGCAGACATTTCACCTGCTCTTTCTGGGCATCAAGTGGGTGGGGATCGCCTACCTGCTGTGGCTGGCGTGGAAGATGTGGAATGCGCCGGCGGATGGCGGCACGCTGGGGGCGCCCGGTGCCCCGAATGCATCGCGTCGCAGCCTGCTTTTTGCCGGGTTCTCGCTGACCATGGGGAACCCGAAGGTGATGATCTTCTATCTCGCGCTTCTGCCCTCGATCATCGATCTCGAGAAGATCGGCATCGCGGGCTACCTTGAGCTTTGCGCAGTGGTTGCGGCGGTGCTGGCGGTCGTCTTCTCGGTCTACATCATGCTGGCCGAACGGGCTCGGCGGTTCCTGACGGCTCCCGGACGGGTTCGCGCGGTCAATCGCGGTGCAGCGCTGACCATGTCCGGTGCGGCGGGCTGGGTCGCGAGCCACTGAGCGAAATCGCCCCAGTTGGAATGATCGTCCGACTGAAGGGGGGCTCAATGGGCGGGGTGCCGGCGTTCGCCGGGTCTCGCCATTTGTGCTGAGGAACATGGGCACGGGACAAGCCGAAGGCGCCGTGCCTGCGACGGCCCGTCCGGCAGGCTGGCGCATCGTTGATGCGGGGAATACTGACGGTCTAGGCGGTATGGTTGCCACAAACTGCGTCGAACAGGCGGAGGTGCGCCAACCCCCGGTCCGCCGCCGGCCCGGCCTCGGCAATTTCTGCTCTAAGCCCAAGATGGATGAGAGGTGGGCCTCACTCGTCTGCGGAGATGCGGGCCTCGTAGACCTCGAAGGGCACACCGGGCGTGTCCTTGGCGCAGCGGATCACCAGGCTCGTCTTGACGCTTGCCACGTTGGGCGCGGCGGTCAGGTCCTGGGTCAGGAAATTCTGGAACGTGGTGAGATCGGGGGCCACGCATTTCAGGATGAAGTCGATCTCGCCATTGAGCATGTGGCATTCGCGGACCAGCGGCCAGCTTCGGGCACGGTTCTCGAAGGCGGAAAGGTCCGATTCGGCCTGGCTCGAAAGCCCCACCATGGCGAAGACCTGCACCTCGAAACCCAGTTCGCGGGCGTCGATATCGGCGTGGTAGCCGCGGATGAAGCCCTGTTCCTCAAGCGTGCGCACCCGTCGGAGACAAGGAGGCGCGGAGATTCCGACGCGGCGGGACAGCTCGACGTTGGTCATTCGCCCGTCAGCCTGAAGCTCCGCAAGGATTTTCCGATCGATGGGGTCCAGCTTGAATGTGGGCATGGCGGCGTGAGTCCATTGGAATGCGCCCGATCATTCTGTCGCGACGGGCTGTTACGCAATTATCTTTCGCAATTGGGTGCTGTCTTGTAAAGCCCTGTCTCACATCGGGCGGAGCTTCACACTGCATCGCAAGGCACCTATATAGGCCGCGCAATCGAGTGGAAGGGTATGGCATGGGCAACCAGCGGCACACAAGGCTTCTCATTATCGGGTCGGGTCCTGCGGGCTACACCGCGGCGGTCTATGGTGCGCGCGCCATGCTGGAGCCGATCCTCGTTCAGGGCATTCAGCCGGGCGGTCAGCTGACGATCACGACGGAAGTCGAGAATTGGCCGGGCGACGTGGAGGTTCAGGGGCCGGACCTCATGACCCGCATGGAAGCTCATGCGCAGGCGACCGGAACCGAGATCATCTCGGATCATATCGCGAGCCTCGATCTTTCGAGCCGACCCTTCCGCGCGGTGGGCGATGGGGGCGACGTCTATACGGCAGATGCCGTTGTGCTCGCGACCGGCGCCCAGGCCCGCTGGCTGGGGCTGCCCTCGGAAGAGAAGTTCAAGGGTTTCGGCGTCTCGGCCTGCGCGACCTGTGATGGATTCTTCTACCGGGGCAAGGAGGTCGTGGTGATCGGCGGCGGCAACACCGCGGTCGAGGAAGCCCTGTTCCTCACCAATTTCGCCTCCAAGGTTACGGTCGTGCATCGTCGCGACGAGTTCCGCGCCGAGCGCATCCTGCAGGACCGGCTGGCCAAGAACCCGAAGGTGGAAGTCATCTGGAACCACGTGCTCGACGAGGTGCTGGGGGACGAGAACCCGCGCGGCGTGACGGGTGTGCGCCTGCGCGATGTCCACAGCGGGGCGGAGCGTGACGTGGCTTGCGCGGGCGTTTTCATCGCCATCGGACATGCGCCCTCCTCCGAACTGGTCGCGGGTCAGCTCGAGTTGCATCACGGCGGGTATGTCGCGACGCGCCCCGGTTCGACGGCGACGGATATTCCGGGCGTTTTCGCGGCAGGGGACATTACCGATCACATCTTCCGCCAGGCCGTCACGTCGGCTGGCATGGGGTGCATGGCCGCCCTTGAGGCCGAGCGTTTCCTGGCGGAACAGGACGTACTGGCTGCATCCGCCGCCGAGTGATCTCATGCGTCCCGGCGGTGACCTCATAGGGGGCAGCGCCGGCGTGATCTAAGCCAAATGTTAACCTGCCCGGCAGACTGTGCGGCGCAAGACGCTGACGTCCGATCTGCCGGGTAGACCCATGAAGATAACGCCGCTCGAGAGCGAACCGCCTGCTGCGCCGCACCCCGGAGCGCTTGGCGAGGATGCCAAGCTGATTGCTATGGCGCTCAAGCGCCCATCCGTTTCCGGAACGAGCCTCGGGATTGCCGCACGGCTGATCGACATCTTCGCGATCGGGCTGGCGCTCTGGTTTGCCGATTTCGCGGCCCATGCCGGGGAGTTCTCGGCGCTTCGCACGGCGGGCCTTGCGACCGTGGGCGCGGTGGTGACCTCACTCCTTCTCGCGCAGTTCGGCGGATACGAGCCCTTCCGGCTGAGAAATTTCGTGGCCGGTGCCGCAACCCTGTTCCTCGCGGGGCTCGTGGTGGCTGTTCTCGGCGCCATCGGCGGGGTCTGGGCCGGTGCGGCGGGGGCCTTTCTCTCGGCCGCGCTGGTTTCCCTGGTGGCGACGATCCTGCCCGCGCGGGCGCTGGTTTCCTCGATTGCTCGACTGGTCTTCGATTTCGGCCTCACCGAGCGGCGAGCGGTTGTTGCGGGCGGCGGCGAGAACGCGGCACGGCTGGTGCGCGGGCTGATTGCCAACCCGGCAAACGACATCCGGATCTGCGGTATTTTCGATGATCGCGATGACGGACGCTCTCCCCCGGTTGTGGGCGGTGTTCCGAAGCTCGGCCGCATGGCCGATCTGGTTGAGTTCGCCAGGACCGCGGAAATCGACATGCTGATCGTGGCGCTTCCGCTCGACGCGGACGCCCGCATTCGGCAGATTCTCGACGAGGTCCGGGTTCTGCCGGTGGACGTGCGGCTCTCGTGCTACAGCGCCAATTTCACCTTTCCGCGGCGGTCGGGGCTTTCGATCACCGAGCCGGGGCTCATCGACGTGTCGGACAGGCCGCTCTCGGGGGGAAAGCGGCTGGCGAAGCGGGCGCTCGACATTGCCCTGACCTCGCTGGTGACGGTTCCGCTTCTGCCGGTGATGGCGGTTACGGCCATCGCGATCCGGCTCGACTCGCCGGGTCCGGTGATCTTCAAGCAGTATCGTGATGGCTACAATCACAAGCCGGTCGAGGTCTGGAAGTTCCGCTCGATGTATGCGGACAAGTCGGACCCGAAGGCCCGAAATATCGTTACCAAGGGCGATCCGCGCGTGACGCGGGTGGGGCGCTTCATCCGCAAGTGGTCGATCGACGAGCTGCCGCAGCTCTTCAATGTGCTACGTGGCGATCTCTCGCTGGTTGGTCCGCGCCCCCATGCGGTCAACGCGATTTCCTCGCGCCAGCAGGCTTTCGAGGAGATCGTCGACGGCTATGCCGCACGGCACCGCGTGCCGCCGGGTGTGACCGGCTGGGCGCAGATCAACGGGCTGAGAGGCGAGATCGACGACCCGGAAACGCTGCTGCGCCGGGTGGAGCATGACCTCTATTATATCGAGAATCGATCGATCTGGCTCGACCTCTATATCCTTGCGATGACGCCGCTGAAGCTCCTCGATACCACGAACGCGTATTAGGGCGCGAACGGTTCAGATCGAAGCAATCTGGACCCAGGATCGCGCTCCGAGCCTTTGTTTCGACCAAGATCCTGCATGAGACGACGGTTCCGTCCAGTCGGTTTGGGTCCGGCCGGGGGCTTGCACAACTGATCGGTCGGGTCTATGGAGCCCGCTTGCCGCATGGCGGCCAAGTCTCCGCAACCTTGCCAAAACGGAATCGAAACATGTCCCGTTCCCTGATGCCCGGCATCCTCGCCATGGCGGCCATCGTCGTCGCCTCCAACATTCTCGTCCAGTTCCTCTTCGGTGACTGGCTGACATGGGGGGCGTTCACCTATCCCTTCGCCTTTCTCGTGACCGATCTGATGAACCGGCTTCATGGGCCGGAGCGGGCGCGCAAGGTCGTGCTGGCCGGATTCGCCGTTGGCGTGCTGTGCAGCCTCGTGGGGAGCCAGATCCAGGGAGAGTTCGGACCGCTGGTGAGCCTGCGGGTGGCGATCGGCTCGGGAACCGCATTCCTCGTGGCGCAACTGATCGATGTGGCGGTGTTCGACCGCCTGCGTTCCGGTGCCTGGTGGCGTGCGCCGCTGGTTTCAAGCCTGGTCGGGGGCGCGATCGACACGGCGATCTTCTTCTCCATCGCCTTTTCCGCATCGCTCTCCTGGATCGCGCCCGCCGTGGATGTGAGCTGGGCGAACGAGGCTGTCCCGCTCCTGGGCGCCGGGCCGCTGATGCCTCTCTGGGCGAGCCTTGCTGTGGCGGATTTCACCGTGAAACTCTGGATCTCGCTGATCGCGCTTGTGCCCTTCCGGCTGCTTATCGGGCGTCTGAGGGGCGCACGGATCGAAATTTAGGCAGCACCCCGCCGCCGCCTTCGTCCTGAACTGGTTAACAAAAAAATCCTTGCCATCGTGCCGGAAATGGGCACCATCAGGGGTAACCGAAACCAGCGAAAGGAGGTGATCCAATGTCTCATGAGGCTTTGGAGCGTGTGGCAGGGTTTATGTGCGGAGGTTCCGCTTGAGGGGCAGCCCCCTCTCGTAGATGACCGAAAGCACAGGGCACGGCTCGACCAGCCAGCCTCCAAGCTCATTCGAAAAATCGAGGGGTCGCAGTATCTGCGGCCCCTCTCTCTTTGTTCTCGAACTTGCGGATATTCCGGTGTCATGCTGGTGATCAACGACGACATATCGATCGCCGACTGGGAAATGACCGAAAGCTTTGTGCGGGCCTCGGGGCCCGGCGGGCAGAACGTCAACAAGGTGGCAACCGCGGTGCAGTTGCGATTCGAGGCGGCGCGCTCCCCGCATCTCGATGCCGGGACGAAGGCGCGGCTGCGGCGGCTCGCCGGTTCCCGCTGGACCACGGAGGGCGCGGTGATCGTCAGTTCGGATCGGCACAGGTCCCAGCCCCTCAACCGGGAGGACGCGCGCGAAAAGCTTCGGGCCCTGATTCTCGCGGCCTTGCACCGACCGAAGCGCCGGAAGCCGACCCGCCCGACGAAGGGCTCGGTCCGACGCAGGCTCGATGCGAAGACGCGGCGGGGTGCCGTGAAGGCGATGCGCGGGCCGGTGAACGAGGAATAACCTCGCGCGGCGCGGGCATTTTACCTGTACTTGGCCCGCAGGGGTGCGGGCTCCTGGTTTCACGATCGCAGGGCGTGTTTAAGCAAACGATTAACGATTTCCTTCTAAGCGAGAGCTTGGTGAAGGAGACAGCTTTATGCAGGCGCAGAGACAGGGTGATTCCATCCTCGGGCAGGACGATGGCCTGTCACATCTCGCGTCGGAGGCGTCGTCTCTCGGGTATGAAGTCGTCGACATCGCCGGATTCATCGACGATGTCGAGGTCATCGCCGCGGAGCAGCTTCTCGTTCTCGAAACGGTCCGGCAGGCTGCGGGGCGAGTGATCGAGGGCAACGGGGCCGTGCAGACCGCGGTCCGATCGGTTTCAAAGAATACCAGTGAGACTCTCGGGGCTGTCGAGCATTCGGTCGAATACGTGCGTCGGGCCGGCCAGAGGTCGCAAGAGGTGGCGACCTGGGTTGCGGCACTGACCGAACGAATGGAGGCGGTCGCCAATACGCTCGACGCCATCAAGAGCAACAATTCCGATATTGCGCGGATCGCAAGCCAGGTGAACATCCTGGCGATCAACGCGAAGATCGAGGCGGCGCGCGCGGGAGATGCCGGCCGCGGGTTCGCGGTCGTCGCGGATGCGATCAACGAGTTGAGCCGTCAGACATCCGGCGCCGCCGAGAGTACGACCCGCAACGTCTCCCAGCTTGCGGGCTGGATCGGCACCTTGCACGATGAATCGGCCAAGATCAGCGATGAGGCACGTTCGGTCATCGAGGAGTCGCACGAGACGGATACGGCCCTGGTGCGGATCGCGGACAGTGTGCGCGGCACCCATGACGAGGCGCGGCACATCACCGAGGAGGCCGAAAAGGTCAACGACGCCACGAATATCTTCGCGCCGGCCTTCGAGCAGATCGGTGACGGGATCGAACGGACGGCGACCGGGATCGGGGAGGCGCGGGGCCGCGTTCACGGTCTCATCGATGCCAGCGAACGCATCCTGCAAGGCACGGTTGCGCTCGGTGGTTCCACGGAGGATGCCCCTTTCATTGACAGGGTGATGGAAGATGCCAACCGTGTGGGCGGGATGTTCACCGAGGCGATCCGCGCAGGACAGATCACGGCCGAGCAGCTGTTCTCGCGCCAGCTCCAGCCCATACCCAACACAGATCCGCAGCAGCATACCGCACCATTCAACGGGCTGCTCGACAGGCTGCTGCCCCAGGTGCAGGAGGGGATGCTGGAGTTCGATCCCAAGGTCGTGTTCTGTGCCGCGGTCAATATCGACGGCTATCTCAGCACCCACAACAGGAAGTTCTCCCAGACTCCGGGGAGCGACCCGGCGTGGAACGCGGCAAACTGCCGAAATCGCAGGATATTCGATGATCGCGTAGGGCTGAAGGCAGGTCGGAACACGGGCCCCTTCCTCTTGCAGGTCTATCGGCGCGACATGGGCGGTGGACAGTTCGCGATGATGAAGGATCTTTCCGCGCCGATCATGGTGGATCGCCGTCATTGGGGCGGTTTGCGGGTCGGCTACAAGTTCTGAGGCGCTCCCGCCAATTGCATTCGCTCAGCGCCTGAGGCACTTCGACCGGGGATCATGCCGGGGGAGTGGGGTCGTGGAGTTCTTGTCGGGTTTCGTACTGGGTCTGAGCCTGATCGTGGCGATCGGGGCCCAGAATGCCTTCGTGCTGCGGCAGGGGTTGCTCGGCGCCCATGTCTTTCCGGTTTGCCTCGTTTGCGCGCTGTCGGATGCGATCCTGATCTGCGTAGGGGTCTTCGGGCTTGCCGTCATTTCGGAAGCCATCCCCATGGTCGTGCCGGTGTTGCGCTACGCGGGCGCGGCCTTCCTCTTGGTCTACGGGGTGCGTGCGGCGCGGGCGGCCTGGGTCGGAGGGGATGCCCTTAAGGCGAAGGGAGAGGCCGCCGGGCTTCGCCGGACGTTGACGATCTGCCTCGCGCTGACCTGGCTCAATCCGCATGTCTATCTCGATACGGTCCTGCTCGTGGGCTCCATCGCAACCCAATACGCTCGCCCGGTGGTGTTCGCCGTGGGGGCCGTGACGGCCTCTTTCGTGTTCTTCTTCTCGCTCGGCTACGGGGCCCGTCTGCTGCGACCGGTCTTTGCCAGCCCTGCGTCGTGGCGGGTTCTGGAAGGGGCGATCGCGCTGGTAATGTGGGCCATTGCGGCCAAACTGCTGCTGGAATGATCCGAAGGGGATGATGCGATGATCTATGTGGATGCCGATGCCTGCCCGGTGCGGGAGGAGGTCGTTAGGGTCGCGGAACGGCATGGCGTCAACGTTGTCTTCGTGACCAACGGCGGGTTGCGGCCCAGCCGACACCCGCTCGTCAGGATCGAGGTGGTCTCCGCGGGGGCCGACGAGGCCGACAAGTGGATCGCGGACCAGGCGGGGCCGGGCGATATCTGTGTCACGGCCGATGTGCCGCTCGCTGCGCGCTGCGTCGAAGCGGGCGCGCTCGTGATCGGGCATGATGGCGAGCCGTTCTCGCAGGCCAATATCGGCGCCCGGCTCGCGATGCGTGACCTGATGGCGGATCTGCGGGCGGCCGATCCGTTCCGGCAGGGCGGCGGAAAGCCGTTTTCCAAGGCGGATCGTTCCCGCTTTCTCAATGCGCTCGAAGCCTCGGTGCGAAAGGCTGGTTGATTAATTAGACCACATGGTCTATTTAATTCCCCATGAGCGGCGAAACGAGAATCGACACTAAGAAGTCCGCGCCGCGCCGCGGTCGCCCCAAACGGAACTGGGACGAGTCGGAGGCGCGCCGGAGGCTGGTTCGGGCCGGGCTCGCCCATCTGACGGAGAAGGGATATTCCGCCGTCGGTGTTGACGAGATCCTGAAGGCGGCATCGGTTCCGAAGGGCGGGTTCTACCACTACTTCCAGGGCAAGGCGGACTTCGGGAGCCATCTGATCGATGCCTATCACGCCTATTTCGCCGCCAAGCTCGATGCGGCCTTCCTGAACGACACGCTGCCTGCGCTCGATCGGCTGCGTGGCTTCACCGAGGATGCGGAGCGGGGCATGGCCCGGCATGATTTCAGGCGGGGTTGCCTCGTGGGCAATCTGGGCCAGGAAATGGGCGCGCTGCCGGAGGAATTCCGCCAGAAACTCACCGATGTGCTGGAGGACTGGCAGCGCCGCACCGCGGACTGCCTGAGGCTTGCGCAGGAGGAAGGCACCCTCGCACGTTCGTGCGATCCGGAAGCGCTCGCGGCGTTTTTCTGGATCGGCTGGGAGGGAGCCGTGCTGCGGGCGAAGCTGGAGCGAAGGGCGGACCCGCTCCGCACGTTTGCGACAGTGTTTTTCAATATGATCAAGGGATAGAGGAGGAACCCCATGTTCGACGCAATCATGATCGAAAAGTCCGAAGACGGCCAGACGGTCAAGATGACGGAGGTTGGTGCCGATCAGTTGCCCGAGGGCGATGTGCTGGTCGACGTGGCCTATTCGACCCTCAACTACAAGGATGCACTGGCGATCACCGGGGCTTCCCCGGTGGTCCGGAGCTTCCCGATGGTTCCCGGCATCGACTACTCCGGGATCGTGGTCGAGAGCGCGCATTCCGATTACAAGCCGGGCGATAGGGTGGTTCTCAACGGCTGGGGCGTTGGTGAGAAGCACTGGGGCGGTCTTGCGAAACAGGCGCGCGTGAAGGGCGACTGGCTGGTGCCGCTGCCCGATGGAATCAGCCTCCGGCAGGCGATGGCGATCGGCACGGCCGGCTACACGGCTATGCTCTGCGTCGATGCGCTGCAGAAGCACGGGATAACGCCCGAAAGCGGGGAAGTGGTCGTCTCCGGCGCCGCCGGTGGTGTGGGCAGTGTTGCGACCGCGCTACTGGCCGCGCGGGGCTTCGAGGTGGCGGCCGTGACGGGTCGCATGTCCGAGACGGATTATCTGAAGGGGCTTGGCGCCGCTTCGATCGTTGATCGGGCCGAGCTTTCCGGCAAGGGGCGTCCCTTGGCGAAGGAGCGTTGGGCCGCAGGCGTCGACGTGGCGGGCAGCACGGTTCTGGCCAACATGCTTGCGAGCATCAAGTATCGTGGCGTCGTCGCGGCTTGTGGGCTTGCGGCCGGAATGGATCTCCCTGCGACGGTTGCGCCCTTCATCCTGCGTGGCGTGACGCTTGTGGGTGTGGACAGCGTTAACTGCCCGAAGGCAGAGCGCCTTGAGGCCTGGGAGGGCCTGGCTCGTGATCTCGACCTGGCGAAGCTCGATGCCATGACGACCGAAATCGCGTTCTCTGACGTGGTCGAGACGGCGCCGAAGTTCCTCGAAGGCCAGATCCGCGGCCGGATCGTGGTGCCGGTGTCGCCCGAACTGGGCTGACCAACGGCGCGCGCAATACAGGACAGGAGGAGCCATACGGCCCGATGGAAGACCCGAGTGAGTTGGACCAGGCGCAGGAGTTGCGCCTGACGGATTGCCCGAGCTGGCTCTACCTGCTGCGCGAATTCGACACGCTCTATCGTCATGGCTCGGCGGGCGGAAGCCGGCTGATCCGCTCTCATCGGAAGCGGGTGCGCGACACGCTTTCTTCCATCATCGATTCGAATCCCTGCGTCCTGCCCCGACCGGTTTCCGCGAAGCCGGTCACGGGGCATCTGATGCGGGCGCTTGATCTCGGCGAGAAGGGCGTGGTCCATGGCATGGCCCGCGCCCTTTCGCGCGTTGCGGACAAGCTTACCTGGGAATACGGCTACGAGAAGGTGCCGAATTCGCTGAAGAACAAATATGCCTATTGCGAGGTGCTCGGGCCGAGGGGACCCGTCATGGCCGATCGGCTGATCCTCGGGTTCGTGCTGTTCGGGCCGCGGACCACCTATCCCCAGCACAGCCATCAGGAGATCGAGGAAAGCTACATTTCCGTGTCGGGTGCCTGGTCGGAGAACGATACGGCGGTCCACGCGCCGGGGTCGCTGATCCTCAATCGGCCCGGAGACGAGCACCGTATCACGACGGCGGATCTCGAACCATGTCTGCTGGCCTATGCCTGGACCGGGCCGGAAACCCGGCTTTCGGCGCCTGGAATGAAGCTCTCGTCGAATCGCAAGGCGCGGATGGCGCGCGGGATCTGATGAGCCGTCAGGCTCAGTCACCGCCTGCGGCGCGGCGGCTGTCGCTAAGCCGCCAGTTGCCGCACGAAATGCCGATCCCCCGCGTTGCCCAGCAGATCTGCCGCCACGTCCATCGGCATCCAGACGGCTCGGTGGGCAGGCTCCGAGGGCGGACCAACCGGCATGGCCGGCGCACTGAGATAGATGTGGCAGATCTTCTGGGCCCAGATCTCGTATTCCGGCATGTAGGTGAAGCGCTGGAAGACGCCAAGCTTCCTCAGAATGCGGATCTTCCAGCCTGTTTCCTCGAGGCATTCGCGGTGCAGGGCCGGAAGATGCGATTCGCCGGGATCTATGCCGCCGCCTGGAAGCTGGATTTCATAACGCGGGCGGGATTGCTCGGTGACGAGTACGTCTCCCCCCTCCCGGATGATCGTGTAGACCCCCGGTCGTGCCTTATACCTGATGCCCTCGCGGACAGGTTCCCCGAAACGTCTCATGGTTCGGACACTACGGTGCTGCGTCGCCGGAGAAAAGATGCATGATTGCATAGAGCCGCCCGCGTTCCTATCTGAGACGCCTGCATGACAGGAGAACTAACATGACACTCGCCGGCCGGATTGCCTGGGACGATATGATCCTGCCCTTTCAGCTCGATCGCGCCGATATTCGCGGTCGCGTAGCGCGGGTGGATTCCGTTCTCGAGACGATCATCGGTCAGCATGCCTATCCGGCGCCCGTTGCGGCGCTCGTGGCCGAGGCCACATTGCTGACGGCGCTGATCGGACAGACCGTGAAACACAACTGGAAGCTTTCGCTCCAGGTCAGGGGAAACGGGGCGATCCGGATGATCGCCACCGACTATTTTGCGCCCGACGTGGAAGGGGAAGCTGCGCAGTTGCGCGCCTATGCCGCCTATGACGAGGAGCTGATTGCGCGTGCAAACGGCATTGCGCCCTATGACCTGATCGGGGAGGGCGTCTTCGGGATCCTGATCGATCAGCGTCTTGGCGGGGAACCCTACCAGGGGATCACGCCGATTGCAGGCGGATCGCTGGCACAATGCGCCGAGACCTACTTCGCGCAGTCCGAGCAGCTGCCCACGCGGTTTGCGCTGGCGATGGGGGAATCGACGGTTCCCGGCGACGGTGCGCGCTGGCGCGGGGGCGGCGTGATGCTCCAGCATATGCCCAAGGCCTCGCCTTTCGCCAAGCAGGATGCGAGCGGTCCTGAGGGGTTGCTGGCCGCGGGCGACATGCTTGACGGGGACGACGAGGAGAACTGGAACCGGGCGCTGCACCTACTCGAGACCGTGGAGGAGACCGAACTGGTGGGCCCGCAGGTCGGCGCCGAAGATTTGCTGTTGCGGCTCTTCCATGAAGAGGCCCCACGGGTCTACACGGCCCAACCGGTGCAGTTCGGCTGCACCTGCGGACCCGAGAAGGTGATCGAGACGCTTTCGACCTATTCACGGGAGGATATATCCGATCTCATCACGGCGGAGGGCAAGGTGACGGCGGATTGCCAGTTCTGTGGGGCGCACTACGAGTTCGACCCGGCGGACCTGGGCCGCGATCCGGACGCCACTACTTGAAACTCTCCTGAAGCTTGCCGCCCTGCAGTATGATCGCGGGGCGGTCGGCCGGTCTGCGGGCCCGCTCAATCCGAATTATTTTTCCAAGTCCCTGACGCGCCTGTCGTGGTAGCGCGACGGGCCCTTCGCGGCTATCATGTTGCAGTGCGGGGTTGGTGGTAAGTGAGAAAGTGTGTTGATGGATCTGTTCCTGCCCGAACCATTCGCGTCTTCCGTCTGTCTTGAATTGCTGCCTTGCGATCAGGGAAGCCTTCGCGTCCAGACCGGTGCGATGTTGGAGAACCACCTGCTGACCCGAGCCGCTTCCGATATGGTGCCGGGTCTTGTGCCCTGCGAGGGCGCGCAGGCGAGCGGTGTTCTCGTAAGGCTCGACGACGAGGTTGTGCCCGCGAGATTGGCGTATGTCATGGAAGGCCTTGGCGCTGACGCCATTCCTGTTTCCGTCATTTGTGGCGGCTCCACGGTGGACGCCACGGCTTGTGTGCAGGCACAATCGGCGGGCCTTGCTGCGCCGTCGGAACCCGAGCAATGGAGCCCTGACGATCAGGCAGTCCTCGACGAAGTGGTTTGGGAAATTGCTGGACAGTTCGGCAGGAAACCGGCGTCAGACCTGCCCGGACTTCTGCACGGGATCGGATTTCGCGCCATTGCGCGAGTGCGCGGCGCACGCACGCGGACGCCGACGGATCTGCGTGGCACGTCGCCTGCGGAGGACGATATCGAGCCGCTCGCCTTCCAAAGCGGTTATGCCAAGTATTTTGCCGTGGAAGAGCACCGCTACCGCCACCGGCGGTTCGACGGCAGTTTTTCGGCACCGCTAGATCGGGCTATTCTCGCCAGCGGCGACGCGGTGACGGTCCTGCCGTTCGATCCCGCCACCGGCAATGTTCTGGTTATCGAACAGGTGCGCCCGGCTCCGCTTGCGCGCTGCGATCCGAACCCATGGCTGATCGAACCCATTGCCGGGCGTTGCGACAAGCTCGAGCCTTCGGAGGCGACGGCGCGGCGCGAAGCGAACGAAGAGGCGGGGGTTACCCTCGGCCGGTTGGAGCTGATCTCGGCCTATTATTCGACGCCGGGGATTTCGAGTGAATACATGACGTCCTATGTCGCGGAGGCCGATCTGTCTAATGCGGGCGGAAACTATGGGCTCGACGAGGAAGGCGAGGATATCCGCGCGATCGTTCTGCCGCTTGATGTCGCGATGCAGGCGGTCGCCAGCGGGGAAATTAACGTGGGGCCGCTTGTCCTGTCGCTCTTCTGGCTCAACGCCAATCGCGAGAGGCTGATGCGGGTCTGGGGCGCCGAGAGCGCTGCTTGATGGAGCCGCGCGTTCGGTCTAAGGAAGGGCGCTCGGGTCCGGAGCGCCCGAGGCCTGTGGCGCGCGGATCGGAGTTGTTTGCATGAGAGTAAGAAGAGATTTGCCCGACGCGGTCGGGAATACGCCGTTGATCCGGCTGAAACAGGTCTCGGAAGAAACCGGCTGCGAGATCCTCGGCAAGGCGGAGTTCATGAACCCGGGCCAGTCGGTCAAGGACCGGGCCGCGCTCTTCATCATTCGGGATGCCATCGAGCGCGGAGAGCTTCGACCGGGCGGGGCCATCGTCGAGGGAACGGCGGGCAACACCGGCATCGGGCTGGCTCTGATCGGTGCGGCCATGGGTTTTCGGACGGTTATCGTGATTCCCGAGACCCAGAGCCAGGAGAAGAAGGACATGCTGCGGATTGCGGGCGCCGAGCTCGTCGAGGTTCCGGCGGTCCCGTATCGCAATCCGAACAACTACGTGCGCTATTCCGGGCGGCTGGCCATGGCGCTGGCCAAGTCCGATCCGCGGGGGGCCGTCTGGGCGAACCAGTTCGACAACGTGGCGAACCGGCAGGCCCATGTCGAGACGACCGCCCCGGAGATCTGGGACCAGACCGGCGGCAAGGTCGACGGTTTTATCTGTGCCGTCGGGTCGGGCGGCACGCTGGCGGGCGTCGCGGAAGGACTGCGGGCGCGCAAGCCCGACGTGAAGATCGGGCTGGCCGATCCGGATGGTGCCGCACTCTACCATCACTACGCCCACGGTTGTCTCAAGGCGGAGGGCTCCTCGATCACCGAAGGCATCGGGCAGGGCCGGATCACCGCCAACCTCGCGGGCCTCGAGGTGGACATGCCCTACAACATCCCCGATGCTGAGGCCCTGAAAGTGCTCTTTGCGCTTCTCGAGAACGAGGGACTGAGCCTGGGCTCGTCGAGCGGCATCAATGTTGCGGGCGCGGTTCGCATGGCGCGGGATCTTGGTCCGGGCCACACGATCGTGACGGTGCTTTGCGACTATGGAACGCGCTACCAATCGAAGCTCTACAACGAAGAGTTCCTCCGTTCGAAGGGGCTACCTGTCCCGGCATTCCTCGAACGGGCGGCCGCGACCCTGCCCGATGTCATGGAAGGCTGACCTCCGCACGCGGATTTCGCAGGTCATGTATTGGCTCCTCCGAAGTCGGCTGAGCGCGCTCCGTGATTTCCGGGTGGTGCCGGCGTTTCTCTGTCTCTTTCTGCTCTGCGCCCCGATAGGTGCCCTGGCGCAATCCGGGGCAGGGGCAACAGATGGATCCGGTTCGGTTGCGCAAAGCGTGCCGGATGTTCCGACCGGGGCCATGCTCGACGAGCATTCCGAGGCGGTCGAGGCGCTGCTCGAGCAGCCCGGCCTCAACATTAAGCAGCTTCAGGACATGCGGTCCGAGCTTGTCGGGCTGCGGAACCGGGCCACGGAACTTCAATCCAGCGGGCAGACCACGATTCGTGAACTGGAAGCGCGGCTCGAAGCGCTCGGACCCGCGCCCGAGGAGGGCACGGGAGAGCCCTCCCAGATCGCGTCGCGCCGGGAGACGCTGAACCGGCAACTCGGAGAAGCGCGTGTTCCCGTGGTTCAGGCGCAAGAGGCCGAGGAGCGTCTTGGCCAGTTGATCGTGAGCCTCGACCGCAAGCTGATCGAGGAATTCTCGCAGAACCTCGTGACACGCGGACCCGCGCCGGTCTTGCCGTCACACTGGAAGGTAGCATTCGGTGAAGTCCGGGATCTGCTCCAGGCGCAGATCCAGGCAGCAAAACAGGCCGCGTCCGACGCCGCCGTGCGAACGGCAGTGGCGGATCAGTTGCCGATCCGGATCATCGTGCTGCTCGGTGCGGTGGCGCTGACGTTTCACCTGAGATCGCGCGCGGGAGACTGGATCGAACGCACGCTGGACAGGGCAACACGGCGGCGCACGGTCGCCTGGATCCTTGCGTTGCGCAATCTTAACCGGATTATCCTGCCAACAGTTGGAGCGGGGCTTCTGTTTGCGGCGCTTCAACCCGGCGCTTGGATGGCCGTTGAGCCGCAGGTCAGCTACTTCGGTGTTCCTCCACCGGTCTGGTATCTGATCGGTGCGGGGTGGCTCGGTGGCAGTCTCTTTGCGCCTCGGACCGCCAATCACCGGGTTCTCCCGCTGGACAATGTCGAGGCACGCTCCGGTGCGCGCATCATTCTCTACCTCGGGCTCCTGCTCGCATGCGATCGGGTGTTGGCGGAGCTCGTGGCGGCGGGCGGGCTCTCGGCCTCGACCCAAGCGGTGCTCTATCTGCCGCTGATCCTGGTCGGATCGGTGCAGCTTCTGCTTCTTGCATCGCTCCTTCGGCTTCTGCGCCGTCGCATCAGCGACCGGGTCGCTTCCGGCCATACCGATGCGCAGACGGTCAACGTCGGCCTTCAGACGATGGATCTCTTTGCCAGCCTGATCCGGCTTGCAGCCTTCGCGGCACCGGTTCTTGCCATGATCGGTTTTCTCGCCGCGGCGCGTTTGCTGGAATTTCCGCTGATGAAGACCGCCGGGCTGGCGGGGGCGGGGCTCGTCGTCTTTGATCTGTTGAGCAAGACATTCGTTTCGATTTTCTCCGATCGCACCCGGCGGGGGCCGGATCAGGGCCAGGGCGATGGCGGGCTGATCCCCGTTTTCGTGGCGATTCTCGTCTTCGTTGCCTGCCTGCCTGTGCTTGGTCTGATCTGGGGGGCGCGGCCAACGGATATCGTCGAATCCTGGCGGATCCTTTCCGAGGGCACCAGTTTCGGCGGGGTGACTCTCTCGCCGGTCGGGTTCTTCAAGTTCCTGCTGGTCTTTGTCATCATCATCGGCGTTGTCCGCTTCATCCAGACGATTCTGCGCGGAACCGTCCTTCCGCGTACGAAGCTCGATGCCGGCGGGCGCAACGCCATCATCGCGGGAATGAACTATGTCGGGGTCGGGACCGCGCTTGTTCTCGGGATTTCCGCCGCGGGGCTCGACCTGACCAACCTTGCCATCGTGGCCGGTGCGCTCTCGGTCGGGATCGGCTTCGGCTTGCAGACGGTGGTGTCGAACTTCGTTTCGGGAATCATCCTGCTGATCGAGCGCCCCATCAAGGAGGGCGACTGGATCGAGGTAGGCGAGTTCACCGGCTATGTGACGGGTATCCGCGTGAGATCGACCATCATTGAGACCTTCGACAAGGCCTCCGTGATCGTGCCCAATGCCGATCTCGTGGCTGGCACGGTGCTGAACCGGACGCTCAGCGATATTGCCGGTCGGCTCATCGTGCCACTGCATGTCAGCTACGATACCGATCCGCGGAAGGTCGAGGCGATCCTGATGGAACTGGTAGAGCGGCATCCGCTGGTGCTCGAGGATCCGGCACCTGCAGCGCTTTTCATGGGGTACGGACCCGACGGGCTGAATTTCGAGCTGCGCTGCTATCTTCGGGATGTGAACTTTATCCTGACGGTCAAGTCGGACATGTATTTCGACATCTTCGACCGCTTCCACAAGGAAGGCATTCATATTCCGCTACCGCAACGCGATCTGCACTTGCGCACGGCGGATGGGCTTCAAGGCCTGCTCGCTTCGGATACGCCTAAGGGCAAGTCTAGCGCAGAAAGCGCAGACCCAGAACATCCCGAAGCTTGAGCCCGAGAAGGATCAGCACGAGGATGAGGGTTGCCCCGTTCGCGAGGATCACCGGCAGCTGCCCTTCGCCGATGCCATAGACGAGCCACAGGGCAAGGCCCGTCGCAAGCACACAGAGCATCACAAGGCTGAGGCCAGCGGTAGACCGGCTGCGCCAAGTCTCGATGACCTGCGGCAGGAAGGCAAACGTGGTCATGGCGGCGGCCGCGAGGCCGATCAGGTCAAATACGCTGGTCATGTCGGGTGGTCCTGTCAGCGGTGACTGCGCCGCAAACGCGAACGCAGCAGGATCGTGCCCATATTGCGTTGAGAACCGGTGTCTTGAACCGCGAAAATATGCATGGCAGCCATGCGTTTATTGCAAGTCTGTGCGGTGAGCCGGCCTTGACGGACGGTGTTTCGCCGGTGCCCCGTGGCTCAGATCAGACGCGAAGAGGACACGGGCCGGGAGGCACCGTGTCCAAAAATGAGGGGTCGAATGTTCGGGGGCGTCAGTATCCGGTGCCGCGGAGGACAACTCGAACAGTTGCGAGGATCACGAGGATGTCCGTGTAGAGCGAAAGCCGGCGGTTGTAGCGGTTGTCGAACGCCGAGCGCCCGGCGAACGAGGTGGAATTGCGGCTCGAGATCTGCCAGAAGCCGGTCAGGCCCGGACGAAGGGCATAGTAGGCACGGCCCGGATAGAGCGACACCTGCTCGGGAAGCATCGGACGCGGGCCCACGAGGCTCATGTCACCGATAAACACGTTCCACAGCTGCGGAAGCTCATCAAGGGAGGTCTTGCGGATGAGCCTGCCGACAGGCGTGATCCGGGGGTCCTTCTTGAGCTTCTGCGTGCGATCCCACTCGGCACGGGCCTCGGGATTTTCCGCGAGATAAGATTCCAGCATCTGATCGGCATTGGCGACCATGGAACGCAGCTTCCAGATCTTGAACTCACGTCCGCCCTTGCCGATTCGGCTCTGGGTGTAGAACGCCGAGCCACCGTCTCGCTTGATCAGAAAGGCAAGGATCAGCACTACAGGAAGAATAACAGGCGAAGCTGCGAGCACGATGAAGAGATCGAGCACACGCTTGAAATACCGACGATAAAGCTTTCCGGTAACCTCAGCACCGGCGGTCGGGCGCGCCACGCCCTGGATTTCGTCCAACCTGCCTTCTGCAGTTCCGATCATAACAAGATCCCTCACTCGACTGCGGCTCGACACATTGTCCGCATAACTGTTGCACTGTCCGATCGACCAACGCATATTGCCCGATCTTCCGCGATCACTAAAGTCTTAATCGTTTGCACTGCAAAATAATGTGACATTCGTCACACACTCCCCTCTTTTCGTCGGAAAATGCGAGATTTGCACGTTTCGCGAACATCCGCATGGCGCATGTGGCGCGGGAAGTGGCGGTTGCGCCCTTTCCTGCGGAGGGCAAAAGGGCTATGTCACCGGCGCGTCACATGCTTGCCCGCGAGGAGAGATCGATGAAGCATGACAAGCCCGTATCCGCCTTCTTCACGGAGCCGCTTTCGAGCCGCGATTCGGCGATCTTCGAGGTTCTGGGCCAGGAGCTCGGTCGCCAGCGTGAGGAGATCGAGCTGATCGCCTCCGAGAACATCGTAAGCCTTGCCGTGCTTCAGGCACAAGGCTCTGTGCTCACCAACAAGTATGCCGAAGGCTACCCCGGCAAGCGCTATTATGGTGGCTGTCAGTTCGTGGATGTGGCCGAGCAGCTTGCCATCGACCGGGCCTGCGAGCTCTTCGGTGCCAAGTTCGCCAATGTTCAGCCCAATTCCGGCAGCCAGATGAACCAGGCGGTGTTTCTTGCGCTTCTGAAGCCTGGCGACACCTTCATGGGTCTGGATCTGAACTCGGGTGGCCACCTGACGCACGGCTCGCCGGTGAACATGTCCGGCAAGTGGTTCAACGTGGTCTCCTACGGGGTGCGCGAGCAGGACCAGCGGCTCGATATGGAGGACATCCGCGCCAAGGCGCTCGAGCACAAGCCGAAACTGATCCTTGCGGGCGGCACGGCCTACAGTCGATTCTGGGACTGGGCGGCGTTCCGCGAGATCGCGGATGAGGTCGGGGCCTACCTGATGGTGGACATGGCCCATATCGCCGGGCTTGTCGCAGGTGGCGCACATCCGTCACCGGTTCCGCATGCGCATGTCTGCACCACGACCACCCACAAGTCCCTGCGCGGTCCGCGCGGAGGGCTCATCCTGTCGAACGACGAGGCAATCGCGAAGAAGATCAATTCCGCGGTGTTCCCCGGTCTTCAGGGCGGACCTCTCATGCATGTGATCGCGGCGAAGGCGGTCGCTTTCGGTGAAGCTCTCACGCCGGCCTTCAAGGACTACGCGGCGCAGGTTGCTGCAAATGCGAAGGCGCTTTCGGCCTCCGTCCAGCGGGGCGGGCTCGGGGTCGTTTCGGGCGGAACCGACAATCACCTGATGCTGGTCGATCTGCGCCCCAAGGGTGTCACAGGCAAGGCGGCCGAGAAGGCTCTCGGTCGGGCTCACATCACCTGCAACAAGAACGGTGTTCCCTTCGATCCCGAAAAACCGTTTGTCACCTCCGGTATCCGCCTTGGGACGCCTGCAGGAACGACGCGCGGCTTCGGCGAAGCGGAGTTCGATCAGATCGGGCAGATGATCACGGAAGTCGTGGACGGGCTTGCCGCCAATGGCGAAGACGGCAACGGCGAGGTGGAAGCGGCCGTGAAGGCTCGGGCCATCGACCTTTGCCGCAAGTTCCCGATCTACCCCGGCCTCTGAGCCGCTCGGCGAAGTTTTCGCGCGTAATCTTCAAGAATACCTGGCGCCGCGCATCTGCGTGGCGTCTTGGTATCGAGACCCAGGTTTGATGGGACTCGACTATCGGGTCAGGCGGTCACGGATCGCGAAAGATCGATTGCGGCTGCTGAGTTCACGCCTGCGAAGCGAGGAACAGGCGCAGCATTTCGTTGACGTTTCTCGCGTTCTCGGCGGTCTTTCGAAAGGCCAACTCCGTCGTTCGAAGACCTCTGCATAATTCATGTAAATCCATCACCCGCTCCTCAATGAGCATCCCATGCATCTTGAAAGGGATTTAGCACGTATTGAGATACAGTGGTCGGACAAATTCGCGCTTTAGTTGCTGAGTAGTTGAGCCGAATCCGGCATGGTTAGCGCGCCGTTCACCCGCACTTCGCGACAATCGGCGATTTTCCTGCGGCAAAAATTGTAAATTCGGCAGGAAAGGTCGCCGCTGCACAATCGCGGACGTCTTCCACGCAAACCGTTTGCCTGCAAGCTGAAAATGCTGAGATTTTTGGATTGAAAGGATCGAGGCGCCGGTTGGCGAACTCCGATATTGACAGGTGAGAGTGAAGATTTTGCGTCAATCTGTGATTGTCAGGGCGTTTCAGGGGTTGTTTTTGTTGAAACGTGACTCTCACCGCCTTATATCGTCGGCTACCCCGCCACCCCAGAGGCATGAGATATACCCAGAACGCAGATCAGCCTTGCGGTTTTGGCAGACCACAAACGTCATCAGATCGTCATAGTGCGCCACGCTCAGACGCACTGAAACACAAAAAGGAAAACGTAATGTTCGATTACGTGGATGAGGTCGCTTACACCAACGATCAGGGCGCACGCGCCCAGAAACTGTTTGCGGCCGTTGTTCTTGCCGCTCTCGACGACGCCATTGCCGACGACAAGAAATATGGCAACGGCCCCGAAGTCATCGCCCGCTGGGCGCGTTCGCGCGATGGGCGCGAGGTGCTCATGTGCGCCGGGATCGATCCCAACGAGCGCACGGTAAAAGGCATGATGGAATTCGTATCGCGTGGTGTCCGCACCTCCGTGGCGCTCAGCCGCGAAGAAAGCGAACGGCAGGCTCAGCGCGCAGAAGCCGCCTGATTCCTCTTTTAGACATCTCGCCGAAAATGGGCCGACCTCTGATGGTTGGCCCTTTTCATTTCCGATGCCGCCGATGGCGGGATGCCATCGGAGGAAGTGTTCTGACTGCGCATTTATTCGCCTGTCGGTCATTTGTTTGACTGGATTCTGAACAGAATGCTCCCGCGCGGGTGTCATTCCCGGATTTGCCGATTTCCCTGCCAGATGTTCGGAGTAGCTTACATCTGTTGTGCGAAGCGAGCCCGGTGCGACATGGCTTCCTCCTCCTCCTCCTTGCGGCACCGGGCGCTTCGTGCAATGCGGCACCCTCCCACCTCATCGGCCATTCCCAGGGTTTCTCGTGAAATACGGAGACTGAACGGTTTCGGCCGACCGGCTTTGGTTCTAGTTTCACGCTGAAACGAGGGAGGACACTCATGACAGGTAAACAGGTTCGCTGGGGTATTCTCGGCGCGGCGAAGATTGCGCGAGAATGGATTTGTCCGGCGACTCACAAGAGCGAGCGGGGCGTTGTGGCGGCTGTCGCGAGCCGCGGTGTGGAGCGGGCACAAGCTTTGGCTGCCCCATATGGTGCGCGGGCGCTCGACAGCTATGATGCGCTGCTGGCCGATCCGGAGATCGACGCGATCTACGTTCCGCTTCCGAACGGGGCGCACGTCGAATGGACACGCAAGTGTATCGAGGCCGGTAAGCCGGTGCTCTGCGAGAAGCCCATCTCCCTGAAGGCCGAGGAGATTGACGGGCTGATCGAGGCGCGGGACGCCCACGGTGTCTTCGCCGCCGAGGCGTTTATGGTGACGCATCACCCGCAGTGGCTCCGTGTCCGGGAACTGGTGCAGGGCGGGGCGATCGGAAAGCTTTGTCACGTCCAATCGGCATTCAGTTTCAACAATACGGACCCGCAGAACATTCGCAACATGCCGGATCAGGGCGGCGGGGCGCTGCGCGACATCGGGGTCTATCCCAGCGTCGTGACCCGTTTCGTGACCGGCGAAGAGCCCGAGACAATCCGCGCCACGATCGATTGGGACATGGGGATTGACGCGACAGCGCGTGTCTCGGCCGATTTCCCGAGTTTCGGGCTGGATTTCTATGTTTCAATGCGGATGGCGGCGCAGCAATTCGTCACCTTCCACGGCGACAGGGGCTGGCTGACAGTCAAGGCGCCGTTCAACGCTAGGCTCTACGGTGATACGGTGATCGAGCATCGCGACGAAAGCGGGCGGATTACGCTCGAGCGGTTCCCGCTAGCCGACCAGTATGCAGCCCAGGCCGATGCCTTTGCCGCCACGATCTTCGACGGGGCAGACTATGCCTGCCCGCTGGAGTTCTCGCGCGGCAACCAGCGCATGATCGACATGATCTATGCGGCAGCGGAGTAAACGCCGGGTTCAATATTCCTCAATGTGAACCACGCCCCGCACGGATTTGAGCGCGCCGATCACCTGCGGGCTCACGGGGCAGGGTTCACCGAGTTCGATCTCGACCTCGCCGGGCAGGTCCGGATGCATCAGCATGACGCTGATCGGACCGAGCCTCGCGCCCTTGGCATCCTCGCGGATGGATTCTAGCCGTTTCGCGAGGGACTCGAGGGCTCGATCCTCGTTGACGAACAGCCGTATCCCGGCGCTGGCCGCTCCGCGAAGTGCAACGTCGATGGGTTGTGCGCCCTTGGCGAGAATCCCGAGGTCATCGCCCTCGGGCGTCGCGACCACCGTGAGCATGACGTTCTGTCCCGGTTCGAGGAAGTCGCGGGCCACGTCGAGGACATCGGAGAATATGCGCACTTCGTAGAGGCCGGTGGGGTCGGAGAGCTTCACAAACGCGAAGCGGTTGCCACGGGCCGACTTGCGTTCATCCCGCACGGAGACGGTTCCCGCGATCTGCGCGACCGTTGCGGTGCCACTCGAGACGGACTTGCGGACCAGATCCTCGTAGGTCAGGACGCCTTCGCGCTTCAGGGCACCGGCATAGTCGTCGAGCGGATGACCTGACAGGTAGAAGCCGATGGCGGCGTGCTCGTGGCCGAGTCGCTCCATAGGTGTCCATTCCTCGGGGCTCGGCAGGCGCGGGGCGGGCAGGGCATCCACCGCCTCGCCGAAGAGGCTGACCTGCGCCGAAGCGCGCTCGTCATGGGCCTGGGCGGAGTAGGCAATCAGCGCCTCGATGGATCTAAAGGCCTTGTGACGATTGGAATCGAGCGAATCGAGTGCGCCAGCCCTCGCGAGCATTTCGAGAGCCTTCTTGCCCACCCGTCGGAGATCCACGCGGGAGGCAAAGTCGAAGAGACCGCCGAACTTGCCGTTCGCCCTGCGCTCGTCCGCGATCAGTTTCATCGCTTCCGGTCCGACGCCCTTCAACGCGCCGAGCGCATAGACGATCTGCCCATCGCGCACCGTGAAGAGCGCCTCGGAGCTGTTCACGTCCGGGGGCACGGTCTCGATGCCCAGCCGGTCGACTTCTTGCTTGTAGATGCCCAGCTTGTCGGTGAGGTGAATATCGCAGTTCATCACCGCGGCCATGAACTCGACCGGGTGGTTCGCCTTGAGCCAGGCGGTCTGGTAGCTGACCACGGCATAGGCGGCGGCGTGGGATTTGTTGAAGCCGTAGTTCGCGAACTTCTCCAGAAGGTCCCAGACCTCCTGCGCCTTGGCCTTGTCAACGCCATTGGCCTTGGCGCCTTCGAGAAACTTGGGCCTTTCGGCGTCCATCGCCTCCTTGATCTTCTTGCCCATCGCACGGCGCAGAAGGTCCGCGCCGCCGAGGCTGTAGCCCGCCATGACCTGGGCGATCTGCATCACCTGTTCCTGGTAGACGATGATGCCCTGGGTTTCGGCGAGAATGTAGTCGATGGAAGGATGGAGGCTCTCGAGCTTCTCCTTGCCGTTCTTGACGTTGCAATACTTCGGGATGTTCTCCATCGGGCCGGGCCGATAGAGCGCCACGAGTGCGATGATGTCCTCGATGCAGGTGGGTTTGAGCTGGCGCAGGGCGGAGCGCATGCCCGCGCTTTCCACCTGGAACACGGCGACGGTCTGGGCGCTGGCGTAAAGGTCGTAGGTCGGTTTGTCCTCGAGGTCGATATGGCCGATGTCGATCTCGATCTCGCGCAGCTTCAGCAGGTCGAGGGCGTTCTGGATGACCGTGAGCGTCTTGAGCCCGAGGAAGTCGAACTTCACCAGCCCGGCTTCCTCGACCCATTTCATGTTGTACTGGGTCGCGGGCATGTCCGAGCGCGGGTCGCGATAGAGCGGCACGAGTTCATCGAGCGGTCTGTCCCCGATCACCACGCCGGCTGCGTGGGTGGAGGCGTTCCTGAGCAGCCCCTCGACCTGCTGCGCGAGTGTGAGGAGTCGGTCGACCTGCGGTTCGGCCTTGGCGGCTTCGCGCAGGCGGGGTTCGTCCGCCAGTGCCTTTTCGATGCTGACGGGTTTCACGCCTTCGACAGGGATGAGCTTCGAGAGACGGTCGACCTGGCCGTAGGGCATCTGCAGCACACGGCCCACGTCGCGCACGGCGGCCTTTGACAGGAGCGCACCGAAGGTGATGATCTGCGCGACCTTCTCGCGGCCGTATTTCTCCTGGACGTAGTGGATCACCTCTTCGCGGCGGTCCATGCAGAAGTCGATGTCGAAATCCGGCATCGAGACACGTTCAGGGTTGAGGAAGCGCTCGAAGAGCAGCGAGTAGCGGAGCGGGTCGAGGTCGGTGATGGTGAGTGCATAGGCCACCAGCGAACCCGCCCCGGACCCGCGGCCCGGACCCACGGGAATATCGTGATCTTTTCCCCATTTGATGAAGTCGGCAACGATCAGGAAGTAGCCGGGGAAGCCCATGCGTTCGATGATGCCGAGTTCGTATTCCAGCCGCTTCTCGTATTCTTCGACCGGTGCCGCGTGTGGGATGACCTCGAGCCGCTTGGCGAGACCCTCACGGGCCTGGCGGCGCAGCTCCTCGACCTCATCATCGGCAAAGCGGGGCAGGATCGGTTTGCGCTTCAGTGGTCGGTAGGCGCAGCGTCGGGCGATCTCCACGGTCATTTCCAGCGCTTCGGGCAGGTCTGAGAACAGCTCCGCCATTTCGCTCTGGGGCTTGAAGTAATGTTCGGGGGTCAGGCGGCGGCGCGGCTCGTTCTGGTCCACATAGGCACCATCGGCGATGCAAAGCAGCGCGTCATGGGCGTCATACATCTCCTTTTTCGGGAAATGGACGTCATTGGTGGCCACGAGCGGCAGATCCAGGTCATAGGCGATGGAAACAAGGCCGGGTTCGGTCGCGTCTTCTTCGGGACTGCGGCGGCCGTCTTCGTTCGGGTGGCGCTGGATCTCGACATAGAGACGATCCGGGAAGAGCGCATTCAGGCGTTTTGCAAGGGCATGCGCGCGGTCTCGGTGGCCATCCTGGATGAGCTGTCCGAGCGGCCCACCGGCGCCGCCGGTCAGACAGATCAGCCCCTCTGCGTGGGCCTCGAGCGCGTCCATCGCGATGTGCGGAAGTGCCGCGCTCGCATCCAGGTAGTTGATGGAGGAGAGCTTGAGCAGGTTCTCGAAGCCGGTTTCGTTCTGTGCCAGCAGCACAATGGCGCGTGGCGGGGGCGCGGCATCGCCCGGCTGAGCGGGTTTCGCGTAGGCGAGATCGAGTTCGCAGCCCATGATCGGCTGAACGCCAGTTTTTGCGACGACGGTGCTGAATTCCATCGCGCCGAAGAGGTTGCCACTGTCCGTGAGGGCCACGGCGGGCATTCCATCGGCTGCACACATGTCGCCGAGTTTCTTGACCGGAACCGCCCCTTCCAGAAGGGAATAAGCGGAGTGAAGGCGGAGGTGGATGAATCGCGGCGCTGTCATGGCGGGATCTTATGGCGGGGCCGCAGCCGGGTCTACCGAAGGGTTGTCCGATACAGGCAATCTCATCGGCAAGGTCGCGGACTTGACACCGCACATGCAGCATCGCATCTGCGCCTCTTCCGGGGCCTGGAGGTTTTGTTGTGGCGGGTGGCTATGTCGAGGTCGATTCTGGTCCGAACGGCAGGGCCGCGCGCTTCGATGCACCGTTGGGCAGGATCACGGCATGGAACCCTGATGACGTCGCCAAGGCGCTTTCCACGCTCGACAGGGCCCGTGCGGAAGGCCTGTGGCTTGCAGGCTATGCGAGCTACGAACTCGGTTACAGTTTCGAGCCGCGGCTAAGACCTCTCATTCCCGGGAACCGTCGCCTTCCGCTGGTTGATTTCGGTGTGTTCGCGAGCGGGCCGGTGCCGGCTCGACCCATTGCGCCCGGTGGCGGGCTTTCCCCGATGCAGCCGCGCTGGAGCGCCGACGAATATGCCGCGGCCTTCGAGCACGTTGCCGAATACATCCGGGCCGGAGACATCTATCAGGCGAACCTGACCATGCCGCTCGACGGACGCTGGGAGGGGGATCCCGAAGCCCTCGCAGCGGCGTTGGCCGCGCGGCAGCCGGTGGGTTTCGGGGCGCTGGTCGCCTTGGGAGAGGACGTGATCCTGTCACGTTCGCCGGAGCTGTTCTTCAGCGTTGATGGCGCGGGTGGGATCGAAACCCGGCCCATGAAGGGCACCGCACCGCGCGACGAAAACTCCGAACGCGACGCGCAGCGTGCTGCCGCGCTTGCCTCCGATCCCAAGAACCGGGCCGAGAATCTCATGATCGTCGATCTGCTTCGCAACGATATCGGGCGGATCGCGGAGATCGGCTCGGTGCGCGTCCCTGCACTTTTTGAGGTGGAGAGCTACGCCACCGTGCATCAGATGGTTTCCCGCGTAACGGGGCAATTGCGGGCAGAGATGACGCTTGGCGAGATCTTCACGGCGCTGTTTCCTTGCGGATCGGTGACCGGAGCTCCGAAAGTGCGGGCGATGGAGATCATTCGCGAGCTCGAACCCTGGTCGCGGGATGCCTATTGCGGGGCAATCGGCTGGGCGGCCCCTGATGGTCGGGCAGAGTTCAACGTGGCGATCCGCACTCTGACGCTCTTTCCGGATGGCACGGCCGTGTTGAATGTCGGGGGCGGTGTGGTTGCCGATTCGACGGCCCGGTCGGAATACGAGGAGGCATTGTGGAAATCGCGTTTCGCGGCTCCGTTCCAGACGATCTCCGGCTGATCGAGACGTTTGGATGCCGGGATGGGCGCATCGGTCGCCTCGCGCGGCATCTCTCGCGGCTTGAGCGGACGGCGCGAGCTCTTTCCGTGCCGTTCGATCTCGGCGCTATCCAGAGCGTCCTTGAGCAAGTTCCGGGGGAAGGGGCGCTGCGCGTCCGGCTCACGCTCGATCTTCAAGGGTGCCCAAGGGTCGAAACCTGGTCGCTTGCGTCTGGGCCTGACACCTGGCGGATTGCGGTGCACGAGGAAAGGCTCGATCCGGAGAATCCCTGGCTGCGGATCAAGACGAGTAAGAGGCAGCTTTACGATCGGGCGCGGATGGAACTTCCGGACGGGATCGACGAATGGGTGTTCCTCAATACCCGCGGTGAGGTTTGCGAAGGAACGATCACCAACGTCTTTCTTCGTCGGGAGGGTGGATTCGTGACCCCTCCAGCGAGTTGCGGTCTGTTGCCCGGAGTGCTTCGCGAGGAGATGCTTGCGAAAGGTGCGCGCGAGGCGGTGCTGCGGCGCAAGGACCTCGAAAACGGCGAGATTTACATGGGGAACTCGCTGCGGGGCCTGATGCGGGCGTGCCTGATGGGGTAAGGGGTCTGTGCGCAGCCGCGACTTCACGAATGGTTGTGGGAAGCTGTCGGGCCTATTGGCGTTGCCGGGGTGAGGCTAGGGTCACCGGAAAACCGGGGAAGGCACGCCATGCGTTGGAAAACCATTCTGATCGTCGAACTGATCTGGCTTTTTGGCCTGTTGCCCGGTGTGGCGTGGTCCCAGATTGAGGATCTCGGCGAATACACGGCCCAGGCCGCCTTCCTGGAGATCGGCGAAGACCCGGAGAAGCCGAATGCCGAGATCTTCCATATGTCCTATACGCTCGATGGTGCCGATGCATCCGAGCGGCCGGTCACGTTCGTCTGGAATGGGGGGCCGGGGGCGTCGAGTGTCTATCTCCACATGCTTGCCCTCGGCCCCAGGATGATCGAGATTCCCGGTGACGGAACGTTGCCGAAGGTTCCGGCGCGCCTGATCGACAATCCCCAGACCTGGTTGCATTTCACCGATCTGGTGTTCATCGACCCTGTGGGAACCGGCTACAGCCGTGCACTGCCGCAGGAAGAGGGAGAGGATGCCGACCCCAAGCCATTCTACGATGCGGATCGGGACCTCGAGACGTTCGGGCAGGTGATCCGCACCTGGTTGACGCAGAATGAGCGATGGTCTTCTCCCAAGGGGATTGCCGGGGAAAGCTATGGTGGACGGCGGGTTGCCGCGCTTTCCCTGATGCTGATGGAGGATTTCTCCATAAATCTGAACTGGGCAACGCTGATCTCCCCCGCGCTCAACGATGACATTCCCGATCCGGACTCTCCCTATGGCGTCTTGGGAGCAGTTGGGGTCTTGCCAAGTTATGCGGCGGTGGCGGCCTACCATGGCGAGACCGAACGCGCGGTCTCGGAAGAGCCTGCACTGGGCGACTTTCTTGAAGAAGTCGAGGGCTTCGCGCTGGGCGATTTCGCCAGTGGTCTGGTTCAGTTGTCTCAGTTGTCGGAGGAAGAGACCGCCGCGCTCTTCTCCCGGATTGCCGGGATGACCGGTCTTCCTGCGGAAGATGTCGAGTGGGCGCGGGGTCGGATTGCCTTTGGAAGCTTCATCACCGGGCTGCTTGAAGACCGGCGTCTCGTAGTCGATCCCTACGACGGCACCCAAACCGCGCTCCCTCCGCTGCCCGGAAATGAAGTGGGGTTTGCCATCGATCATACGCTGACCGGCATGAGCGGGGTCCTGTCCGCGCCGTTTCTCGATTACCTTGGCGGTGAGTTGGGGGTGGAAACCCCGCGCACCTACGAGTTTCTCAATCGCGATGTGAACCGAGCCTTTGATCGCGACACCAGGCATGGCGGCCCCGAGGATGTTGCTCGAGCACTGGCGATCAATCCCGATCTAAAGGTGCTGGTGGTCCACGGCATGCATGATCTCGTGACGCCCTACTTCAAGACGCGCTATGCGCTGGAGCAGACGGTGCGCGGCGAAGACGAAGTCGCGCGGCTCGAGTTCGAGGACTATCAGGGCGGACACATGTTCTATATGTACTCCGATAGCCGAAACGCGTTCTACGAAACGGCGCGCGCATTCTATTCCGCGCGCTAAGCTTTGGCGAAAACCCGAATTGCATGTGCCGGTGAGCCTTCTGTTCAAGAATGCGGCAAAGCGGCAGATAGGTTAACCAAAGCTTGAAACGATGGCGGCGCATGGTCTTGCAATCGTGTGCAATTCGATGGCTTGATGCGGACCGCGGCAGTGGGTCTCAGTTGCCCGCAGGGGTAATACGGGAACGGGAGGCTGTGAGCACATGAACACGTTGCTCGATGTGGACGACGTGTCCAAGGCCTATCCTGGTGTGAAGGCGAATGACGGTGTGAATTTCGTCGTCGATTTCGGTGAAATACACGCTCTTCTTGGCGAGAACGGTGCCGGCAAGTCTACGCTCGTGAAGGTGATCTACGGGCTCGTTCGACCGGATTCGGGTCAAATGCGCCTCGCGGGCGAGAGCTACGCCCCGGCGGGACCGGTTGCCGCGCGCGCGCAGGGTGTCGCCATGGTCTTCCAGCACTTCTCGCTCTTCGATGCGTTGAGCGTGGCTGAGAACATCGCGCTTGGCATGACCGACCCGCCTGAACGACGTGTTCTGGCCGAGCGTATCCGCGCTGTATCGCAGGAATATGGCCTTCCGCTCGAACCGGACCGGCTCATCGGGGACCTCTCGGTCGGTGAGCGCCAGCGGGTGGAGATCGTGCGCTGCCTGCTGCAATCGCCGCGGCTCCTGATCATGGACGAGCCGACCTCCGTTCTGACCCCCCAGGAAGTCGAGCAGCTTTTCGCAACCTTGCGCAAGCTGCGGGCCGAAGGCGTCTCCATCCTCTATATTTCCCACAAGCTCGACGAAATCCGCCAGCTGTGCGATCGGGCGACGATTTTGCGACGTGGTCGGGTGGTGGCGACCTGCAATCCGCGGCTGGAAACGGGGCGCAGCCTTGCGGGCATGATGATCGGGCAGGAACTGGCACAGCCGAGCCAGCGGGCGTTTGCGCCGGGTGAAACCGTGTTGCAGATCAACGGGCTCAGCTTGCCGGGTGCCGGAGCTTTCGGTGTGTCGCTGCAGGACATCAATTTCCGCCTGCGTGCAGGGGAAATCCTGGGTATCGCGGGGGTGGCTGGCAATGGGCAGGATGAACTCTTGCTGGCGCTATCCGGCGAACGCCGCGTTTCGCGCGACATGATACGGCTGGGGCCCGCGCCTGTCGGAGACAAGGGGCCGAATGCCCGGCGGGCGCTTGGCCTGCTGGCCGCGCCGGAGGAACGATTGGGTCACGCAGCTGCCCCCGCCATGACACTCGAGGAAAATGCATTTCTCTCCGGGAGAGTTCGGTTGAAACTTACAGGCGGAGGGTTCCTGCGCAAGGCGGCGATCGGGGGCTTTGCCCGCCGCATCGTGCAGGACTTCGACGTGCGCACGCCCGGCGTGGAGACACGGGCCGGTGCACTGTCGGGGGGGAACCTGCAGAAGTTCGTGATCGGGCGCGAGGTGCTGCAATCGCCGAAGGTGCTGGTTGTCAATCAGCCGACCTGGGGAGTGGACGCGCATGCCGCGGCTCAGATCCGGGCGGCCTTGCAAAAGCTGGCCAGCGAAGGCGCCGGGGTGATTGTCATCAGCCAGGATCTCGATGAGCTCATGGAGATTTCTGATACATTCTCGGTGCTTGCAAATGGCAGGCTCTCGACGCCGCGGCCCGCTGTGGGCATTGATGTCGAGGCGATCGGCCGAATGATGGGTGGCGCCTTCGGGGCGGCCGATGCGGAAATTGCCCATGCTCAGACTTGAACCTCGCCCCGCGGCCTCGCCTCTGGCCGAGTTGCTGACGCCGTTCATTGCCGTGCTGCTGACCATGGCGGCCGGGGGGCTTCTCTTCGCGATCCTCGGCAAGGATCCGGGGCAGGCGATCGACACGATTTTCATTGCACCGATTTTTGATGCCTACTCTCGCGGTGAAATCCTCATCAAGGCGGCGCCTCTCGTGCTGATCGCACTGGGGCTCTCCTTCGGATTTCGCGCCGGCATCTGGAACATCGGGGCCGAGGGTCAATACGTGATGGGGGCGATCGCGGGCAGTGCTGTGGCGCTCGCGTTCTGGAATGTCGAGGGTGTCTGGCTCTTGCCGCTCATGGCGCTCGCGGGCATGGCCGGAGGCTGCCTCTGGGCGATGATCCCCGCCATTCTAAAGGTGCGGTTCAACGCGAACGAAATCCTCGTCAGTCTCATGCTTGTCTATGTTGCGGGGTTTTTCCTTTCGGCCATGGTCTCCGGCCCTCTGCGAGATCCGCAGGGGTTCAACTTCCCACAAAGCCGCCTGTTTCATGACAGCGCACGCCTGCCGGTCCTGATCGAAAACAGCCGTGTGCATGTCGGGGTTCTGGTGGCGCTTCTGGCCGTCGTGATCGCGCAAGTTCTGCTTACGCGGCACCTGTTCGGCTTCAACGTGAGGCTGCTGGGTGAGGCGCCCCGTGCTGCGGCCTTTGCAGGTGTGAGCGCGCCGCGATTGACGATCGTCTGTCTGGCGCTTTCCGGAAGCCTCGCAGGTCTTGCCGGAATTTTCGAGGTCGCCGGGCCCGTGGGGCAGCTTCAGCCGAGCCTGCCCGCGGGCTACGGGTTCACGGCAATCATCGTGGCATTTCTGGGCCGGCTCAGCCCGGTCGGCATCCTGCTCGCCGGACTCGTGATGGCGCTGACCTACATCGGTGGGGAGACGGCGCAGTTCAGCCTCGGCATTCCGAAAGCCGCCATCTCGGTTTTTCAGGGAATGCTGCTCTTCTTCCTGCTCGCAGCCGATCTGCTCACACGCTATCGGGTCGTGCGAATCCGGCGTGGAGATATCTGATGGATCTGTCAGCCATTGATCCCATCACGCTCTTTGCGGGCCTCGTCGCGGCGGCGACCCCGCTTCTCTTCGCTGCCGTTGGCGAGTTGGTGGTCGAAAAATCCGGGGTTCTCAATCTCGGTGTCGAGGGCATGATGATCATCGGGGCGGTCTGTGGCTTTGCGGCCGCGACGTTGACGGGATCAGCGGCCCTGGGGTTCCTGGCCGGTGCCCTGGGAGGAGTGGCGCTTTCGTTGATCTTCGGTCTACTGACCCAGATCTTCCTGTCAAACCAGGTGGCGACAGGGCTTGCGCTGACGCTTTTCGGTCTCGGGCTTGCCGCCCTGATCGGTCAGCCTTTCACAGGGATCAAGCCGCCGCCCTTCTCCGCACTCGACCTGCCGGGGCTCTCCGATCTACCCGTGCTCGGGCGAATGCTCTTTGGGTTCGACGTAATCATCTACGGTGGCATCGTGCTGATCGGGCTCGTCTGGCTCTTTCTCAACCGCACGCGAAGCGGGCTGATTCTGCGCGCTGTGGGCGAGAACCACGACGCGGCGCATTCGCTCGGGTATCCCGTTGTGGCGATCCGCCTGGCGGCAATCGCTTTCGGCGGCGCCTGTGCCGGATTGGGCGGGGCGTATCTCAGCCTGGTGCGTGTGCCCCAATGGACGGAAGGCATGACCGCCGGGGCAGGCTGGATCGCGCTCGCGATCGTTGTCTTCGCGACCTGGAAGCCCTGGCGCGTTCTGCTGGGCGCGTGGCTTTTCGGTGGGGTCACAATTCTCCAACTCAACCTGCAGGCATCCGGGTTTTTGTCATGGTTGCAGTCTCAGGGGATTCCCGCGCAATCCCAGTATCTTTCGATGACTCCTTATCTTGTCACTATCCTCGTTCTTGTGCTGATCTCGGCAGATCGTATGCGCGCAAGGCTCAATACGCCCGGCTGCTTGGGCCGCGCGTTCACGGCTTCGGACTGACCGGCAGCCAAGTAAGTCAAGGAGATGTAATCCGTGGGATTGAGAAATGTAGCGGCGGTTGCCGCATTGGCCCTGGGCCTTGGAACTGCGGCGCTGGCCCAAGACGATCCGGTCAAGGTCGGTTTCATCTACGTGGGGCCGGTAGGTGACTTCGGCTGGAGCTATCAGCATGACCAGGGGCGGCTCGCGGTCGAAGCGACCTTCGGGGATGCGGTCGAGACGACTTTCGTGGAGAGCGTTCCGGAAGGAGCCGATGCCGAGCGAGTGCTCCGTCAGATGGCACAAGCAGGCAACGACCTGATCTTCACCACGTCCTTCGGCTTCATGAACCCGACGCTGAATGTCGCGAAGCAGTTCCCGGATGTGAAGTTCGAACATGCGACCGGCTATCAGCGCGCGGAGAATGTCTCGACCTATTCCTCGCGTTTCTACGAGGGGCGTCATGTCATCGGGCTCATCGCCGGGCACATGACGGAGTCGAATATCATCGGCTATATCGGCGCCTATCCGATTCCCGAGGTGATCCGCGGGATCAACGCGGCTTACCTGGCGGCGAAGTCGGTCAATCCGGAAGTGGAGTTCCGCATTGTCTGGGCAAATACCTGGTTCGACCCCGCGCTTGAGGCCGATGCCGCCAAGACGCTGATCGAGCAGGGCGCGGACGTTCTGATGCAGCACACCGACTCGACCGCCGCGATGACCATCGCCGAAGAAGAGGGAATTGTCGCGTTCGGGCAGGCCTCGAACATGATCAATTTCGGCCCCGAGGCACAGCTCACCGCCATTATCGACGAATGGACCCCCTACTATATTCAGCGGGTTCAGGACGTGATGGACGGCACGTGGGAATCATCCGATACTTGGGGTGGAATAGGGTCCGGAATGGTTGAATTTGCGGAGTTTTCCGACAAGATCCCGGAGGATGTGCAGGCCGAGGCGACGGCGGCGATCGATGCCATCGTGGCGGGCACGCTGCATCCCTTCACCGGGCCGATCAACAAGCAGGACGGCTCGCCCTGGCTTGCGGAAGGCGAAGTGGCGGATGACGGAACGCTGCTCGGGATGAACTTTTATGTCGAGGGAATCGAAGGGGTTATCCCGCAATAGGGCTCACGAAACCTTGACGCGACAGAGCGGCCGCCTCAGGGCGGCCGCAGTTCGTTCAAAGAGGGAAGAATACGGTATTTCGGGGCAACAGGTGACCGGAAGGAAGGCCCCAAGCCAGCGGGCCAGGGCACACGAAAACCACGCCTGGCGGCGGTATGGTTCGGGTATGGAAACGGTATGGAAATGATATGGTTCCGGTAGGGCCGATCGTTTGGTCGCCACATACGACTGCCGGAAAGCTGGGGGAAAAAGACCGGTTCCGGCATGAGGGATCTCAGCGCGTCCCTCCGGGCGGGCAGGCAACAGGCGCGCGTGGATGCTAATGTTCCTGGGCCAGCATTCGTTCGACGTCTGGATTGCCCGTGCCGACCTGTATTGCATCGGCGCAGGTGACCCAGGTCCATCCGGCGTGTCGGTGCGGAATGCCCCTAGTTGGTCCCAACGGGCCGAGGGTGTCTCGTGGCGATGCGTTGATCCGGGCGGAGGCTATGGCGGCGCTGCCATTTTGGGGCGGCACAGGAAGTCTGACTGCATACGGTGACTGGAAGACGCGGAAAAAAGCGGGCGAAAGACCCGCACCGCACGGGAGCCTGATATCTGGTCTGCTGGCCTGGAATCTCTTAATTTTACAGCACGTAAGGGTAACATGACCGCCTTGCAACTCTCACTCGGTATCGATTTTTACTACAATGGCGAGAAACTCGAACCCATCTACTCGGGCGATACGATCAGCTGGGAACTTCCGGCGAAAGGCTCCGACCTGATCGACGGGGGCGACAACGAACAGGATGAACCGACGGACGATCTTCCGCCCGTCGCGTTCGACCCCGAGAAGGGGCTTGCACTGAACGGCACCTTCGCTGCGGGATCGGGGGAAATCCCTTCCGTGAAACAGGAGGAAATCCCGTCGAGCGATACGATCAATCGCGACAAGGATGCTGTTCTGGCGATGGATCTCACCGATCTGGACGGCTCCAAGGGCGGATTGATCTTCGAACTTGGGGGTGTCGGCCTCGGATCCTACATCGGTTTCGGGAAAGATGGCAGCTTCATCGTGCGCTGCGGAGTGGGAAGCACCGACATCCCTAGCGACCAGGCCGCCTATCTGGTTGTCCCGGCGAAGGATGCGCCGAAGGGTGATGGCACGCTGGTGGTGGAGCTTGCCTCCAAGGTGAATACCGTCCGGGCCTGGTGGAATGGTGTCGAACTGGGGGCGCCCGTCGCGCGGAAGAACGGCAGCGGCGGGATCGCCGGGGGTGGCGCCGGTGCCTACCTCGCCGAGTCGTCCGCACTCAGCGTGGGGGCGGAACCCTCCCCGGTGGTCTACGGCAAGGCCTCTGATCTGCGCTACTATTTCGATCAGAAGGTCGCGTCCTGATCGCGACCCCTGGCCGGGGCGGAGTGATCCGCCGAATCACGTGAGCCGAAAAAAAGAAAGCCGCGCAAACTGCGCGGCTTTTTCGCATGTCCGGATTACCCGGTTATCTCAACCCTGACGGGCCTTGAACCTGCGCTGGGTCTTGTTGATGACGTAGACCCGCCCTTTACGGCGCACGACGCGGCAATCGCGATGGCGCTGCTTCAGGGAGCGAAGCGAGTTCTTAACCTTCATGGCCTCTCTCCTTTTGTCGCGGCGCGCGGACACTGCCTGCGCCTGGTTTCAAAACCCCCGTCTCCGGGGAAATGGTGGGCGTAACTGGGATTGAACCAGTGACCCCTTCGATGTCAACGAAGTGCTCTCCCGCTGAGCTATACGCCCGACGCGGCGGGCATCTGCATACCCGCCTTGTTCGTTCGCGCTTCTATATTCGCAGCTTCTGCGGGGTTCAAGTCCCTTTTGCAGACTCATGACAGTGCAAAACATGAGAAAAATCGGCTCGAACCGGGGAATTTCGGCCTTGGCCGCGACTCGCGCGCTGGCTCGGGCGATTGCCGATTCCCTTTGTCTCCGAGGCAAAGGCATTAGCAGTCCCATGATTGTGCTCTATATCGGTGGGGCGGTCGGAAACCGGCAGTTGTTTTCAACTGCCCATATCCGCATGCTTGCTGTATCTTCCGAGGTCGAATGGAAAACCTGGTCTATACACTCTCGCGGCCAGAGAGCCCCAGCTCCTGTGCGGTGTTCAACTCGCCCCATAGCGGCTCCGATTATCCGGAGGCGTTTCTGGCGCGTACCAAGCTCGGGCCATTGCAGATCCGGTCGTCCGAAGATGCTTTCGTTAACGAGCTTTTCCGCGACGTGCCGGGCTTTGGCGCGCCGCTCATGGCTGCGCGGGTGCCGCGGGCCTGTGTCGATCTGAACCGTTCGGCAGATGACCTGGACCCGGCCCTGATCGAAGGCGCCTCTCGGCGGTTCGTCAGTCCGCGCATCAGCGCCGGATTGGGAGTGATCCCGAGGGTCGTGGCCGAGGGGCGGGCCATCATGAGTGGCAAGCTGACACAGGCCGAAGCGCAATGGCTTCTGACCACATACTGGTATCCCTACCATGACCAACTTCGGACGTTGATCGGTGAGACGAAGAAGCAGTTCGGCCGAGCCCTGCTGTTCGATTGTCATTCGATGCCCAATGATGCGCTGGTTTCCGCGCCGGATGTTCGGGGGCGACGGCCGGATGTGATCCTTGGCGACAGGTTCGGTGTTTCCTGCGACCGTTGGGTCATCGAGAGTGCGGCGGATCTTTTCCGAGCCAACGGCTTCGAGGTTTTTCGCAATGCACCCTTCGCGGGGGGCTACATTACCCAAGCCTATGGGCGGCCCCGGCAGGGTGTTCATGCGCTGCAAATCGAAATCAACCGATCCCTCTACATGAACGAGAAGGCCATCTCGAAGCGGAGCGATTTCGAGGTGGTTGCGGCTTCCATCCGAGAGGTGGCGCGAGGTCTTGTGGACCTTGGCAGCAGGCCTTTGAGGGTCGCGGCGGAATAGGCCGAGATCGGGAATGGGAGAGACGTAGCGGCAACCGGGCCCGGTTGGCCGCAAGGTATGCACCGCACAAAAAAAGAGGCCGTGCACGAGGCACGGCCCAAGTCTAGGGAGGAAACGCCCGAAGGGCGTGTATGATGCAACGCATCACAGGAACCAATCTATTCCGCAACGCAGCATAGTCAACCTCCTATCTATGCATCTGGGATATTTTTTTGTGACTCGAACGAAACTGACCAATATATGTGCAGTTTCCTGAATTCACGAAAAATCAGCGGAAAGACCGGCCAAATTCTATCGTTCCGTCACCGAATCGTGCGCGAATCTGATCGGTTAGCCTTTCGACTTCGGTTCGCTTGCCGTTTTCGGGATCAAGCAGGTTCGTCTCGGCAGCAATCTGGCTATCACTGACAAGTGATGAGATGCCTAAGCCGATCAACCTAAAGGAGAAATTACTTATGCTGCGGTGCAGCAAAACGCGTCCATGTTCAAAAAGAACATGTGCAAGTTGTGTCGGCTGTTCCAGTGTCTGTCGTCTTGTCGTTATACGGTGATCGGCGCGTTTCAGCTTTAACGTGATCACGCGACCCGCGATCTTTTTCTCTTTCGCCCGTGCTGATACCTTCTCGCAAATCTGCCAGAGATATGTTTCAAGCCGCTCGCAATCCGATATGTCCTCTCGAAAAGTTGTTTCGTTGGAAATCGACTTCATCGCGTGATCCGGGGTGACGCGGCGGTGATCCTCGCCGTGGGAGAGGCGCCAGAGCCGATCTCCCATGGCGCCGAATCGCTCTATGAGCTGTTTGCGGTCGCGCTGGCGGATGTCGGCGATGGTGCGGATGCCTTCGGCCTCGAGGGCTCGCCGGGTGGAGCCACCGACGCCCCAGATGATTCCCACAGGCTGTTTCGCCAGGAAATCGGCGGTTTCCGCGCGGCCGATGATGGCAAAGCCGCGGGGTTTGTCGAGTTCGGATGCCACCTTGGCGAGGAACTTGTTGTGCGAGAGCCCGACGGAGACAGTGAGGTCGAGCTCGCGCTCGATGCGCCGCTGGAGCTGGGCGAGCAGGATCGCGGGCGCGGCCCGGTGCAGGCGTTCGGTGCCGGAGAGATCGAGGAAGGCTTCATCGAGCGAGAGCGGTTCGACAAGGGGGGAAAGCTCGGTCATCATCGTGCGGATCTGGCGCGAGATCTCGACGTAATGGGCCATGCGGGGCTTGACCACGACGGCTTCGGGGCAACGCCTTCGGGCCTCGAACATCGGCATGGCGGACCGGACGCCGCGGGTGCGGGCGAGGTAGCAGGCGGTGGTGACCACGCCGCGCTGGCCGCCGCCGACGATGAGCGGTACATCCGCAAGCTCCGGATTGTCCCGCTTTTCGACCGAAGCGTAGAACGCGTCGCAATCCATGTGCGCAATGGCGAGGTCGCGGAGTTCCGCGTGGCGGAGGACGCGCGGACTGCCGCATTGCGGGCACCGGCCGGGCTCGGTCCACTCGGTGAGGCAATCTCGGCAGAGGCTGTGACTTGCGTTCATGTCATGACACTAGCAGAGGTCGGGGGTCTGCGGAACAAAGCGCGAAACCGGTCGGCGGGATCTTCGTGCGTGGGCATACGGTGCGCCGGGTGAGGTGCCGAGGGTCATGGAGATGGCGCGGGGAGATCAAGGTCCTGTTCAGGCAAAAAAAAGAGCCGAGCGAAATGCCCGGCCCAAGTCCAACAGGGAGGTGAAGCAGGAGTGGAACATGTTCCGTCCCGCTTCGAGAATTGAGATAGTGCGGGCGCCGATTCCATTCAACAACAATACGGCGGAAATGTGGCATACCCGCCATGCCCCAGGCGCATGGCTTGGGGATCACGCGTCGTCTCCGGCGAGCTGACGCTTGAAAAGGCTCAGTTCTTCCAACACGAAATCGCGGAATGCGCAGACCCGCTTGGAGTGGCGCAATTCTTCCACAAAGGCGAGATAGACCGGAATTGGCGCGCTGCAGATCTCGGGGAGGACATTCACGAGGTCGGGGAAGTCGGCGGTGACGTAGTCCGGCAGGGAGCCGATGCCGACATTGTGGATCACGGCCTGCAGGATGCCGAAGTAGTTGTTCATCGTGAGCAGGGAGTGCTGGTTCCCCAGAAGCGGCTGGACGAACTCGGCCCCGGCGCGAACCTGGGGCGAACTCGGGCTCTGGGCGATCAGGCGATGATTCTCCAGATCCTCGATGCTGGTGGGCGCGCCGTGCTTCTCGAGATAGGAGCGTGTGGCGTAGAAGCGGATCTGCGTCTGCATAAGCCGGCGGCGGATCAGATCGGCCTGGCTCGGTTCCTTCATGCGGATCGCGACGTCAGCCTCGCGCATGGAGAGGTCGAGAACCCGCTCCTCGAGCATCAGGTCGATCTTGAGCTTGGGATACTGGTCGAAAAGCCGGGGCAGGCGCGGAGCGAGCCAGAGCGTGCCGAAACCCATGGTCGACGTGACACGCAGCTCTCCGAACACGTCATCCTCGGAATCGCGGATACGTGCAGCGGTCGCGTCGAGCCGCTTGGTCATCGTGCGGGTGGCCTCGAAGAGCAGTTCGCCCTGCTCTGTCAGCAGGAGGCCGCGGGCGTGGCGGCGAAAGAGCGTGGTGTTGAGGCTTTCCTCGAGGGCGCGGATCTGGCGGCTGACCGCGGACTGGCTCAGGTGCAGCACGTCGCCAGCGTGTGTCAGGCTCCCCGCATCAGCGACGGCGTGAAAGATACGGAGTTTGTCCCAGTCCATTTCTACTCTTTCTTAATGGCTACGGCACCTTGCTCTCGGCCGCATTCGCCGCTGGCATACCACAACTTGCGTGTCGTCGGCGTAACGGCCCTGCGCCATGTGTCAAGTTTGCAATTGACTGTGGCGCGCAACCTGCACCCGACCTGCCGCATTGCTGCGCACAGGGGCATCTTTGCCCTTCATTGGTCATGAATCCTTACCTATGGTTAAGGAATGAGCCAATCCACACGACGGGGCAGGACATGAGCCTTCACCACTTCCGTCCGGCGGACCGCTACGACTTGTCTGCACGCACCATCCTTCTCAATGGCACCCAGGCGCTCATCCGCGCCATGTTGATGCAGAAGGCGCGTGACGAGACGGCAGGACTGACCACGGCCGGCTACGCCACCGGATATCGCGGATCGCCGCTCGGCGCGGTGGACATGCAGATGATGCGGGCCTCGGATGTGCTGGACGCGGCCGATATCCGCTTCGAGGCTGGCATCAACGAGGATCTCGCCGCCACGGCGCTCTGGGGCAGCCAGCAGGTTGCGCTCCGCGGCGAGGGCCGTGTCGAGGGGGTCTTCGGCCTCTGGTATGGGAAGGGGCCGGGCGTGGATCGCTCGGGTGATGTCTTCCGCCACGCGAACATGGCAGGCAGTTCCGACAAGGGTGGTGTGATCGTCTGCATGGGTGATGACCATACCGGCGAAAGCTCGACCGTGCTGCACCAGTCGGAACTGGCGCTGGTCGATGCCATGATGCCGATCCTCTCGCCTGCCGGTGTGCAGGAGGTGCTGGACTATTCGCTGACCGGCTGGGCGCTTTCGCGCTTCAGCGGGCTCTGGGTGGGGCTCAAATGCGTCAAGGACACGATCGAGGTGACGCAGGTGGTCGATGGCGATCCGCAGCGTCTCGATTTCAGGGCGCCGGACGATTTCGCCATGCCGGCCGGCGGGCTCAACATCCGGCTGGGCGATCCCCCCGTGGAGCAGGAAGCGCGGTTGCACGATCACAAGATCGCCGCGGCGCGCGCGTTTGCCCGGGCAAACCGGCTCGACAGGCGCATCTGGGGTGTGCCGGGTGCGCGGATCGGGATCGTTTCCGCCGGCAAGAACTGGCTTGATACCGTTCATGCGCTCGATCTTCTTGGGATCGACGCAGAGATCGCGGCCAGTCTCGGGATCTCCACCTACAAGCTCGGCATGGTCTGGCCGCTCGACACCGAGAGCCTCGCGGAGTGGGCCGATGGCCTCGACCTGATCGTTGTGGTCGAGGAGAAACGAAAGCTCATCGAGCCGCAGATCAAGGAGGCGCTCTATGGCGCGCCGAATCGCCCGCGTGTCATAGGCGAGCGCGACCTCGAGGGGGCGACTCTCTTCACGACCAAGGGCGCGCTTGATCCGGTGACGGTGGCGCGCAGGCTCGGCAGGCTGATCGCGGGCGAAGGCGTCGTGACGGAGAACCTGCAAACCCGGCGACACCAGCTCGAGGAGGCTGCACGGGCGGACAACGCCGAGGACATCGCGATCCGCAAGCCTTATTTCTGTTCGGGTTGCCCGCACAATTCCTCTACAGTGATCCCCGAGGGCGCGCGGGCTTATGCCGGGATCGGCTGCCATTACATGGCGCAATGGATGGATCGGGGCACCGAAGGTTACACGCACATGGGCGCGGAGGGCGCGAACTGGATCGGGGAGGCGCCCTTCTCGACGCGGGCCCATGTGTTCCAGAACCTAGGTGACGGCACCTACAATCACTCGGGCGTACAGGCGATCCGGGCGGCGATCGCCTCCGGCGTCAAGATGACCTACAAAATCCTCTTCAATGACGCGGTTGCGATGACCGGCGGACAGAAGAACGACGGCGGGCTCTCGCCGCAGCAGATCGCCCGCGAGCTGCTGGCCATGGGGGTCACCCAGGTTTCGGTGGTCTACGATCCGAAGGAGGATCTGGATCTGCATTCCTTCCCGAAAGAAGCTATCCTACGGCCGCGGGAAGAGCTCGATGCGGTGCAGAAGGGGCTGGAGAAGGTGCCCGGCGTCAGCGCGCTGATCTACGTCCAGACCTGTGCGGCGGAGAAGCGGCGCCGGCGCAAGCGCAAGGCGTTCCCGGACCCGGACCGCCGGGTCTTCATCAATCCGGAGGTCTGCGAGGGTTGCGGCGATTGCGGTGTGCAGTCGAACTGCGTCTCCATCCTGCCGCTGGAAACGGAGTTCGGGCGCAAGCGCGAGATCGACCAGTCGAGCTGCAACAAGGATTTCTCCTGCCTGAAGGGATTCTGCCCCAGCTTCGTCACCCTCGAGGGAGCGCAGGTGCGCAAGGAGGCGCCCGCAGATTTCACGATGCCTGACCTGCCCGCGCCGCTGCTGCCCGAAATCGGGGGTACATATAATGTCGTGATCACCGGTGTGGGCGGTACGGGTGTCGTGACGGTCGGCACGCTGATCGCGCTTGCCGCTCATCTCGACGGCAAGGGGGCGGGCATGATGGAGATGGCCGGTCTCGCCCAGAAGGGTGGGGCAGTGCATATCCACTGCCGGATCGCCAAGAGGCCCGAGGAGATTTCGGCCATTCGTGTGGCCACCGGGGAAGCCGATGCGCTGATCGGCGGGGACCTCGTGGTCTCTGCCGGGGCCAAGACGCTCGGGTTGGCGGCGCGTGGGCGGACGCGGGCCGTGGTCAACACCCATGAGATCATCACCGGAGATTTCACGCGAGATCGCGGTTTCACGCTGCCAACCGACCGGCTCGGCATGGCGCTGCGGGCACGCATGGGCGATGACGCGCTCGGCATGGTCGACGCGACCCGGCTGGCGGAGACCCTTCTGGGCAATGCGATCTATGCCAATGTGCTGCTGCTGGGGGGGGCCTGGCAGTCCGGTTTGATCCCGCTGAGCGAGGAGGCTCTGCTCAAGGCCATCGAGGTGAACGGGGCGGGGATTGCGGGCAACACGCGGGCCTTCGCCCTGGGCCGCTGGGCCGTGGCGGAGCCTGGTGAAGTCTCGCGACTGCTCGCGCCGAAGCGGCCGGTGGCGGAGGGCTTCGAAACCCGTATCGCGCGACGGGCGGCGCATCTGGAAGCGTATCAGGACCGGGCGCTGGCGGAGCGGTATCGCGCGCGCGTGGCGGCTGCGAGCGAACTCGACGCGGAGTTTGGGGAAGCCGTAGCGGAGGGGTATCACAAGCTTCTGGCCTACAAGGACGAGTATGAGGTGGCGCGGCTGCATGTGGCCCATCTCGGCCCCATGCTGGAAAAGAAGTTCGAGGGCGTGCGCGCGGTGCGGTTCCATCTTTCGCCGCCGCTTCTGGCGCCCACCGGCCCGGACGGGCGGCCGGTGAAGCGGGAGTACGGGCCCCGGATGCTTCACCTCTTGCGTCTGCTTGCGCGCCTGAAGAGGCTTCGCGGCACAATGTTCGACCCGTTTGGCCGTACCGAGGAACGGAGGCTGGAGCGCGCGTTGATCACGGAATACGAGGCGGATCTGGCCCATATGCTCGCGGGCTTCAACGCTGACAATCGCGCGATTGCCGTGGAGCGTGCGCGCCTTCCGCTTGACATACGCGGCTTCGGGCCGGTCAAGATGGCCGCAGCCAGACAGGCGGCCGAGCGGCGCGATGCGCTAATGGCTGCCTTCGGTCAAGCCGGCACACCGCGGGCCCACGCGGCGGAATAGGCGGAATCAGGAGGAAACCCCGTGAAAGGCGTTCGTTTGGCGGTGGCGGCGGCATGTCTCGCAGGCTGTGCGCAGGGCGTGCCCATACAGAATGAGGCCGTTGTCGCTGGCGGCGATTTCGACGCGGTGCAGGGCGAGGCGCGTCTCGCGGTGCGCACGTTCCTGCCGGATGAGGGCGATGGGCGGCGCGAGGTGCTCGGTGCCGCGTGTCGCCTGGAGACGAGCCTCTACACGCTCGATTTCACCACGCCCACCCGGTTGAAGCTGCCGAATTTCGGAACGCAGTCACCGGAGCTTGATATCGCCTGCACGGCGCGGGACTGGTCGGGTGCGGCGCGGGTCGAGGTGCGGACGGATTGGGATTACCCGCCCGGCGGATATGGCTACGCGGGCTATGGCTACGGGCCGCGCGGCTACTACGGCGGGCCTTATGGCGGTTGGGGATGGCCGGGCGGCGCGGTGCCGCGCTCCTACTATCCGGATGTGGATGTGATCCTGCGCTGATCGGGGGCGGGGCGGCCTGCCGGAGACAGATTGGCTTTCAACCCGGACCGGTTTCGGTCTAGGTTCGGCGCAAATTCCATTTGGGCCGCGATGAGGGGAGCCCCATGTCGATTACCGTCAACGATGCCTCTGCCGTGTTGCGCCAGGCTGTGCGTGATACGATTCGCAAGCGGTCACTCCTGTTCCTGATCCAGGGCGGGGTGATGGTTGCGACCGGTGTTCTCGCGCTGCTCTTCCCGGCGCTGATGAGCACGGGGCTGATCGAACTTCTGGGCTGGCTCCTGGTGATCAGCGGCGTATTCCAGAGCATCACCCTGATCGGCGCGACCCAGGTGCCATATTTCTGGATGCAACTCGTCTCGACGGCGCTTCAGGTCGTTGTGGGTTACCTGCTCATTTCGCACCCCGAGGCGGGCGTATTCGCCATGATGCTGCTGATGCTGGTCCTGTTCATGGTGGGTGGGATCGCGCGGATCGTCTTTGCGCTGATGATCCGGCCCATGCAGGACTGGGGCTGGCTGCTCGCGAGCGGCGCGGTGGCCATTGTCTGCTCCTTCATCCTGATCGGAAGCCTGCCCGAAGCCGCATCCTGGCTTCTGGGCATCCTTCTCGGAATCCAGCTCATTACGGAAGGCGGCGCCCTGGCCTGGCTCGCCTGGCGCCTGCGCAAGGGCGCGGCGACCCCAGTGGCCTGAACAGGAGTCTTGAACAAGATGCGGAATCTTCTTTTCCTGGCGGCCGGTGCTGCACTCGCGGCCTGCTCCGGGACACCGGATCTGATGAGCCGGAATCTCGAAACCGTTGCGCTGGTCGATACCGGCGAGGAAATCGTGGCTCCGCCCCTGAACTTCGCGCATTCCACCCTGCGTTCCTTCGTTCCCGGCGAGGATGGCGAGGAATGGCAGGAGGTCGAGGGCGCGCGATGCGTCGCGTCGGTCGGACCCTATACGGCTGTGGTGACGACGCCTGTGCGCCTGGTTGTGCCGGACATGCGGCCGGTGGACATGCCGCTGGTCGCGACCTGCACGCTCGCCGAATTCTCCGGACGGGCCGTCTTCCCGTCTCGATCGGGTTTTGAAGGCCCCTATGGCTCGCTTTCCGTCGGAATGAAGCTGGCCCCCGGAGCCGTGCAGTAGAATGCGCCTGCCGCTCCTCTCTGCCGCGAGCCTCTGCGCCTTCCTGGCTGCCTGCACGACGAATGACGGCTTGCCGGAAGGTGCGCCATCGGTTCGTTCGGTGCCAAAACCCGGTGTCGATGCGCCTTCGGCCCGTGGAGAGACGCGGCTTGCGGTGCGCAGCTTCGGCCCCGACGGACAGGAAGTCGCCGGGGCGGCCTGCGCGGTCGAGTCCACGCTCTTCACGGCGGAACTCGTCTCTCCGGCGCGGGTGCTCATGCCCTACTACGGCGAGGCCTCGCCGGAGATTACCGTGACCTGCCGGTCTGGCGATCTTTCGGGAGAGGTGCAGGTTGCGGCGGTCTCGGAACGCTCCAGCGGCGGCGCGGCCTGGCCCAGCGTGGGCCTCTCGGTCAACTCCGATGGCGGGGTCGGCGTGGGAGTCGGGCTCGGCTACTATGGCGGGCGCTCAGGCGCGAGTTCGACCGCCTACGGCTACCCGCCCGCCATCGTCCGCATGAACTGACGCTCGCTTCGTCTCCGCCGGGGGATCAGCCCCAGGCGAAGCCGATGCGGGTCAGGGCTGCCCCGCCGATTCTGGTCCGGGTGCGCCCGATTTCCCGTCCACCGAGCGCGAGGTAGAAGCGACAGCCGAGTTCGTTTGCAGCCAGCGACCAGACGACCAGCCGGGTCAACCCGCGGGAGATCAGGCGGCGACGGGCTTCCTGAAACAGGTATTCGCCGAGTCCGGCCCCGTGAAACTCGGGTGCGAGGTAGAGCTCGTAGATCTCACCGGTGCCCTTCAGCAGCCTCGGGCGGACCGGGCCGAGACGCGCATAGCCCGCAACCTGCCCATCGAGCTCGACAACCAACACGGAAGCGCCGCGCCGGTGCATATGGCGCCACCATTTTGGACCACGGCTGCCGATGATGCGCTCGAGGGCGCGGCCCGGAATGATCCCCGCATAGGTGTAGCGCCACGCCTGCCGGTGCAGATCGGCCAGCGCGCTGGCATCCTCGGGAGTGGACCAGCGGGTGCGGATCATCTTGGTGCCCTCGTTATCGTTCGGTAAAAAGACCATCATAGCGGGATTTCGCGCGTTTGTCGCTTCAAGAGACGAAGCCGCGCGTCAACTCACGCTGATTTACCGTGATCTGCGAAATATTGCCGGTTCCGGTTTTCCTTGCGCCATCTATACTTCCGAACCCGCGCGGTTTGTGGCATAAGATCCGCTCTTTTCTTCTGCGCTTGCAGGGCGCGGAGTATTGGGGGATTCGATGAGTGGGATAGAGACGGAGCTTCGTTCACTGGAGCGGCCGAAGACGAGCCGTCCCCGGCTGCACAAGGTCATCCTGCTGAACGACGACTTCACGCCGCGCGACTTCGTCGTGGCGGTGCTTGGTGCGGTCTTTCGCATGACGCCGGCCCAGGCGCAGGGCGTCATGCTGACGGCGCATCGCCGGGGCGTGTGCGTCGTCGGTGTCTTCACGCGGGAGATCGCCGAGACCAAGGCCGATCAGGCAACCGACATGGGGCGGCGCGAGGGTCATCCCCTGACCTTCACCACGGCCCCCGAGGACTGAAGCCCGAAGCCGGATGAAATCACAACTTCGAAGGGATGCGGAAAAAGGCGCGCATCCTGATAGACTTGCTGTATTCTGCCGCAGGTTTTCGAGGATGTGAGTATGCGGTTTCTGACCCGGAGCCTGTTGGGGCTTTTCCTGTTTGCAATGACGCTCGGTCTGCTTGGCCTTGCCGTGGCGACGGTCCGGGAGGCGATGATCGTGCGCGATGCCGATACGGCGAGTCGCAGGCCGGGTGGGGAACGGGTCTATGCGGTCGGCGTGGCTGCGCTCACCGAGCAGGATGTGAAACCGGTTCTTCGCGCCTATGGAGATGTCGAGAGCTCCGTCCGGCTCGAGTTGCGCGCGGCCTCCGAAGGCACGCTCCTGGAGCTGGCGCCGGGTTTCCGTGACGGAGGACGGGTCGAGGCGGGCGAGACCCTGTTCCGGATCGATCCCGCCGATTTCGAGACCGCTCTCGCGCTGGCCGAGAACGATCTGGCGGATATGCGTGCCGAGCTTTCCGACGCGAGGGTGGAAGTTCTGCTAGCGGAAGAGGCGCTGCAGGCGGCGATCCGGCAAAGCGATCTTCAGAGCCGCGCGCTCGATCGTGCAAAGAACCTGCAAGGCCGCGGGGTCAGCACGACGGCCGATCTGGAGGCGTCCGAGCTTGCGCTTTCCACCGCGGAGCAATCCGTCACGACCCGCCGGATCGATCTGGCGCAGGCACGGTCGCGCATTGGCCGCGCCGAAATCGCGGAGCAGCGCGCCGTCATTGCCCGCGACGAGGCCGCGCGCGATCTGGACAACACGGTGGCGATCGCGCCCTTCGACGGGTTTCTCACGGATGTGAATGCGGTGCTCGGCCGCAGGGTTTCGGCAAACGAGGCGCTGGGCGTGCTGATCGATCCCGGCGCCCTCGAGGTGGCTTTCCGGGTCTCCAACGCCGATTATGCACGACTTTCCGACGATTTCGGCGCGCCCCTGCCGCTCGAGGTGCGCGCCAGTCTCGATCTTGGGACACGGGCCTTCGAGGTCGCGGGCACGCTCGACCGGGCGGGTGTGGTGTCCGAAAGCGGGCAGAGCGGTCGGCTGCTCTATGCGGCGCTTCAAGGCGGGGCATCAGGTCTGCTGCGGCCCGGCGATTTCGTCAGCCTGGAGGTTTCCGAGCCGGAACTCACCGGGGTGGCGGTGGTGCCCGCGACGGCGCTGAACCCGGCCGGGGAGTTGCTGCTGCTCGGAGAGGACAACCGCCTGGAACTTGCGAAAGTGCGGCTCCTGCGGCGGCAGGGCGACGACGTGATTGTCGATGATGCGCCGTTCGGTCGTGAATACGTGACGGTACGGCTGCCCCAGCTTGGCCCGGGTATTCAGGTCAGGCCGATTCGGCCGGAGCAGCGCACCGCCCGGCCGGACGAACTGGAGGAGGGCATGGTGGCGCTCACGCCCGAGGATCGCGCCCGGCTCTCGGCAGCCATCGAGGGCGATGCGGCGCTTTCGGCGGAGATGAAGGCGCGGCTCCTCTCCGTGCTGGCCACGGGGCCGGTGCCGCGACAGGTTCTCGACGAGATCGAGGCCGGGCTGCGGGGGGGCTGAGGTCATGGCTCTGGGACATCGGGTGCGGGCGGCGGGCGCAGGTGTGTTTGCCTATTTCGCGCGCCACAGCACTGCCGCCAACCTGCTGATGATGATCATGGTGGTCACCGGTCTGCTGGCCGGCGGGCTGATCCGGAGCCAATTCTTTCCCGATGTGGTGCTCAACTCGATCGATGTCCGCGTCACTTGGCAGGGCGCAGGCCCCGAGGATGTGGATGAGGGGATCATCGCGCTGCTCGAGCCGTCTCTGCTCGCCGTGGATGGGGTCGAGAGCAGCGAGGCGACGGCGACATCGGGCAATGCACGCATCGAGCTGACTTTTGAGCCGGGCTGGGACATGAGCCAGGCGCAGGGGGATGTCGAGACGGCGGTGGCGAGTGTCACCAGTTTGCCCGAGTCGGCCGAGGACCCGCGGATCAACCGGCGTCAATGGAACGACCGGGTGACGGACGTGGTGATCTGGGGGGCGGTGCCGGCGGTCCAGCTTGGCGGCTATGCGGATGAGTTCATCGCGCGGCTCTACCAGGCGGGCATCACGCGCACGGTGCTCAATGGTGTCACCGCACCGGTGATCGAAGTCGCCGTACCCGAGGCGCAGCTGGTGCGCCACGGCATGACATTGCGCGAGGTTGCGGACAGGGTCGAGGATGCCGTGACCGGCGCGCCGGCGGGAGAGGTGGATGCGAATGCCACCCGATTGCGAGCGGGCAATGATCTGCGCGAGGCCGAGGCCATCGGCAATCTTGTCCTGCGCTCCGATGGAGCGGGTGAGGAACTGCGGCTGCGCGACGTGGCGCAGATCAGCGATCAGGGCCTCGAAAGCGGACGGGCCTATTTCCGCGAGGGACTGCCTGCGGTTTCCATCCGGGTGAACCGCAACGCCCAGGGCGATGCCATCGAGATGCAGGAAACCGTGGCGGAGGTGGCCGCAGAGATCCGCGAGACCCTGCCGCAGGGCGTCCAGATCGAACTCATACGCACCCGTGCCGAGGGCATCACCCAGCGGCTCGATCTGCTCATGCGCAATGGCGCGCTGGGCCTCGCGCTGGTGGTCGGGCTCCTGTTCCTTTTTCTCAATGCCCGCACGGCGCTCTGGGTTGCCGCGGGCATTCCTGTGGCCATGGCGGCCGCCATCGCGCTGATGTACGCGTCCGGTATCACCCTTAACATGATGTCACTCTTCGGCCTCATCCTCTGCCTCGGCTTGGTGGTGGATGATGCCATCGTCGTGGCCGAACACGCGGACTGGCGCTATCGCCACCTGCGAGAAGGACCGGCGGCAGCGGCTGAAAACGCCGCGCGCACGATGGCGCTGCCGGTTTTCTCAGCGATGCTGACCACGGTCATCGCATTCTTCGGGCTCACGGCCATTGGCGGGCGATTCGGCTCGCTGGTGGAGGACATTCCCCTCACTGTGATCGTCGTGCTGGCCGCGAGCCTTGCGGAGTGCTTCCTGATCCTGCCGCACCACATGGCGGGCGCGCTTGCGCGCGGAGGGGGCGGGTGGATCGATGCGCCGAGCCAGGCATTCAACCGCGGGCTCGACGCATTCCGGGCACGGGTCTTCGTGCCGTTCATCACTCTGGTTCTGCGGCTGCGCTATCCGGTAATTGCCGCCTGCCTCCTGCTGCTGGCGAATGCGGCCGCGATGTTCATTCGTGGTGACGTGGTCTGGCGCTTCTTCGCTCCGCCCGAGCAGGGCTCGATCACCGGCAACTTCGCGATGCTGCCGGGCACGAGCCGTGAGGATACCGAACTGATGGCGCGCGAACTCGAGCGCGCGGTCGCCGTGGTCGACGAGAGATTCGCGGCGGAATACGGCCGTGCGCCCGTTGTCACGCTGGTGACGCAGATCGGCGGAACGGCCGGGCGCGGGCTGCCGGGGGCAGATGAAAAGGACCCCGATGAACTCGGCGGCATGGAAGTCGAACTGATCGACCCGGATTTCCGGCCATATTCCGGCACGCTTTTCCTTCAGGCGCTCGAAGAGGAGGTCGTGCGCCTGCCAAGGCTCGAGGCGCTGAGTTTCCGCCGCTTTGGGTCCGGCGCGGAAGGCGACGATATTGACGTGAGCTTCTTCGGGCCGGATGCGCGCACGCTCAAGGATGCGGCCGATGCGTTCAAGAGTGCGCTGGCGCCGCTTTCGGCGGTGACCGGGCTGGAGGATACGCTCTCATATGACAAGACCGAGCTGGTTCTGGAACTGACGCCTCTGGGCGAACGGCTGGGCTTCACCATCGATGCGGTCGGCAGCGAGCTCTACGGTCGGCTGACCGGCATCGAGGTTGCGGAATTCGCCGACGGGCCTCGCACCGCGACGATCGAGGTGCGGTTGCCGGAGGAAGAGGTTTCGGCCGATTTCCTCTCCAGGACACGGCTCAGGGCAGCTGATGGCGGCTATGTGGCACTTGATCAGATCGTCACGGTCGAAAGCCAGCTCGGGTTCTCAAGCCTGAGACGAGAAAACGGGCTCAGAGTGGTCAAGGTCAATGGCGACATCGACGATGACGATCCGGCGCTCGCCGCCGAGATCACACGGCAGATCGAAACTGACATCCTGCCCGAGATCTCCGAGCGCTACGGTGTGACCTACGATGTGGGCGGGCTCGCGGAGCAGGAGCGCGATTTCCTGGGCGACGCGCTGATCGGTTTCCTGCTCTGCCTCGCCGGGATCTATCTCACGCTCGCCTGGGTGTTCGAAAGCTGGGTGCGTCCGCTCGTGGTGCTCGCCATCATTCCCTTCGGCTTCATCGGCACGGTCTGGGGGCACTACCAGTGGGATCTCGCGCTTTCGATCTTCACCGTGGTGGGGCTGATCGGGATGACCGGGATCATCATCAACAACGCCATCGTGCTTGTCTCGACGCTCGACAGTTACGGCGTCCGCTACGCGACGCTACCGGCGGTGGTGACCGCGGCCGGCGACAGGCTCCGGCCCATCGTGCTCACCACGCTCACGACTCTCCTCGGGCTCGCGCCGCTTCTTTTCGAGCGCAGTTCCCAGGCATTGTTCCTCAAGCCAACGGTCGTGACGCTGGTCTATGGCCTGGGGCTTGGTGGCGTCATGGTGCTGATCCTCGTGCCTGCGCTGGTGATGGTCGAGCGGGACATCGCCCTTTCGCTGAAAGCCTGGCGGCGCGGCCTGCGCGCCCGGCGCAAGCGCCCCGCGCTCACTCTGGGCCTGGCGCTCGCGAGTGCCGTGGCGTTCACCTGGCTTGCGGTGGTGATGGCACCGCTCTTCACCAACGCGGGCTGGCTTGGGGCAACCGACTGGTTCCCCGGTCTCAGCGAAGGCTGGGCACGAATGGCGGCGCTTGCGAGCGGCCTGGCCGTGATCCTTCTTGCAAGTTGGGGACTGATGGCAGTCGTTCTCGGGCCCGGTACGGGCGGCCGTTCGGAGCGGGAAGGAGGAAAGGCCTGACCGGTCAGGCCGGTTCAACCGCGTGTTGCGCAGCCCGGAATGTCCACGACACGGTTGTGATCAAGCACCGAAAGGCGGATTTCCTTTCGATCGATCATGACGTTGCTGCTGTCGCCACCGCTGACATGGGCGCGGGTGGTGAGGCGGCTTCCGTCGACGCTGCTCTGCGTGCGGCCGATCCAGAGCGCTGGATTGCTGCTTTCAATAAGGGCGAACTGATCCGCGGTCGGCGGTGCGTCGAACACCAGTTCCGCCGTCAGTTCGAGGCCGTTTTCCGAGGGCGAGAGGCTGCACTTCACCAGGGAGACGCCAGCTTCGGCGGCGGTCAGGGCACGATCGTGGAGAGCGTCGCGGATTGCCTCCGCCTCGTCAGACGCGGCTCCAGACGGAAGCGTTGAGGCAATTTCGGCATTTCCCGGCAGGCAGATGTCCTTGCAGACACCGAGAAAGAGATCGACGCGTGCGACGATCGGTTCCGAGGGATCCTGGGGCACGAGCCGAACCGGCAGGGTCAACGCGCCTTCGTAGCCGAAGTAGCGCATGCCATCCTGTTCGAAGATGTGCGGCCGCGGCCATTCGTAACTCAGAGCCGCGAGGTTCTCGGACGCAGACCAATCGAACTGGGGCGGGATCCCCGTCTCACCCGGCACGCGCCAGTAGGTGTGCCATCCCGGCGTGAGATCGACGCGAATCGCGGCCACCACAGCGCCGCTCTCCTCTCGCCAGCCCTCGAGGAATCGCGCGTCCTCGATGCCTTCCGGTCCGAGCGAGGCGAATTGCGCAGCCGCCATCTGCGGGAGCGAAATTCCGGCACACAGGGCAAGAACAGGCAAGGCAATACGGTTGAGATGACTCACGGGCAGGCAACTTTTTCGGTTTCGCAGAAGTCAGATCATAAGTTGTGCAAAGCGAATGCGACAGTCACAAGTCAGCGAGAGTTCGCTTCACTGTGCCTTGATAATCGGGGTCGGGAGGCGCATCCTCTGAGCATGGATACCGCTGATGAGCAATTTCTCGATGGTCAACTTCTGATCGCCATGCCTGGCATGGGCGATCCGCGCTTCGAGCGTGCCGTTATCTTCATGTGCGCGCATTCGCCCGAAGGTGCGATGGGACTCATCATCAACAAGCCCGCCCCGGAGTTGCGATTCCGGGCGCTGCTCGAGCAGTTGAAGATCAAGTCCGAGGTCGATCTCGACGAGACCCCGGTGCATTTCGGCGGCCCTGTCGAGCATGGCAGGGGTTTCGTGCTGCATTCCTCCGATTACGAGGTCGATGGCGGGAGCCTGAAGGTCAATCCGAGTTTCGCGATGACAGCGACACTCGATATCCTTCAGGACATGGCCAAAGGCGAGGGGCCAGATCAGGCGCTGCTGGCGTTGGGATATTCCGGGTGGGGGCCGGGGCAACTCGAGAGCGAGATCCAGGCGAATGGCTGGTTGATTGCATCCGCCGAACCCGATCTGGTGTTCACCAGTCACCATGATCAGAAATGGGAAGCCGCGCTGCGGACCCTCAATATCGACCCGCGGCTTCTGTCGGTCAGTGGCGGGCGCGCCTGAAGAAAACCTCCTCTAGTCCCTCGGTGCCGCCGCGCGTTGCAGTCGGTCGTTGATTGCGGCGCCGAGGCCTGTTTGCGGGATTGGGGCGACCGCGATTCGCCTCGCATTCTGCTTGCGCGCCAGATCGTCGGCTTCGCGCAGCATTGCAAAGAGATTTGCCGCGGCCTCGTGCAGGTTCCCCGACGGAGAGAGGTTCAGTCCCTCATGTCCAGGCGAGTGGTGCCCGAAGCCGATCCCGATCTCGTCGGGTTCCGGTGTGGCCACGTTGAGCCGGATGCTCGCGTCGGTCGCGTAATGCGAGGAAAGCTGGCCAGGCGCAATGATCGGTCCGGCCTCTGGCGCGATCAGGTCTTGCCCAATGGCTTGCGCGATGGCTTCGCCCGGTATGCCTCCGGGCCGCAGCAGGCTGGGGCCTTCTTCCCCGAAGCCGAGAATCGTTGATTCGACCCCGACCGGGCAGGTTCCGCCATCGAGCACCGCGGCGATGCGCCCGCGCAGCCCGTCGAGCACATGCGCCGCACTGGTGGGGCTCACGGAGCCGGAGGGGTTGGCCGAGGGCGCGGCGATGGGGCCGCCGAATGCCGCGATCAATTGGCGCGCGAGCGGGTGCTCGGGAACCCGGATGCCGACAGTGTCGAGCCCCGCCGTGACCAGTTCTGACAGGCCCGATCCGGGGCGCACCGGCAGGACAAGGGTCAGCGGGCCGGGCCAGAAGGCCGCCGCAAGGTCGGCCGCCTCGCGCGAGAATTCGGCCAGTTCCTCCGCGGCGGAACGGTCGGCCACATGCACGATCAGCGGATTGAAGGATGGCCGCTTCTTGGCCTCGAATATTCCCGCGACGGCGCGCCCGTTCCGCGCATCCGCGCCCAGCCCGTAAACGGTCTCGGTCGGGAAGGCGACCTGCTCTCCGGAGCGGAGCAGGCTGACGGCGGCACGGATGCCGCGGGCGGAATCGGAGAGGATGACTGTGTTGTGTTCGACCATGGCGCTGCCTAAGCGCTTCGCCGCGGAATCTGCAAGTCAAACCTCCACCTGGCCAATTCGGGCGGGCCTCATTTCGCAGGTGCGGTCGTCCGGCTTGTGGAAAGGAATGGCAAGTCATACACTCTCCGGCGACATATTGTTTTCGATGGATCGGCCGACAGGACAAGAGCGGCCTGCCATCGTCGTTTTGGGTCTGGGGAGAACCGAATGACATATCGCGCGCCTGTGCAGGAAATGCGTTTCCTGCTGGATAGTGTTCTGGGAGCCGGGCGACTGGCCGAAACCGAACTCTTCGCCGAGGCGACCGGCGACATGGTGGATGCCATTCTCACCGAGGCGGCAAAGCTCTCGGAGGATGTTCTGGCACCGACGCGGCGTGCGGGGGATCTCAAGCCCGCGTATCTCGAAAACGGCGTGGTGCGGACGTCCGACGGGTTCGCCGAGGCCTATCGTGCGATCGCGGAAGGCGGCTGGGTCGGCGTCGCGGCCGATCCGGAATATGGGGGGATGGGATTACCGGTTTCCGTGCAGTCCTGCGTCAACGAAATGCTCGCATCAAGCAACCTGGCGATATCGCTCTGTCCGCTTCTCTCGCAGGGCCAGATCGAGGCGCTCGAGCATCACGCGAATGACGAACTGAAAGCGCTCTACCTGCCGAAACTCACTTCGGGCGAATGGACCGGCACCATGAATCTCACCGAGCCGCAGGCCGGTTCCGATGTGGGGGCGGTGCGCTCGAAGGCCGAGCCGAATGCCGATGGAACCTATGCCGTCACGGGGACCAAGATCTACATCTCCTGGGGCGACCACGACATGGCGGAGAATGTGTGTCATCTCGTTCTGGCTCGTCTGCCCGATGCGGTGCCGGGCACCAAGGGGATCTCGCTCTTCCTCGTGCCGAAATACATTCCCGATACAGAGGGCAATCCGGGCCCGGCCAACGGGGTGAAAACAGTGTCGCTCGAGCACAAGATGGGACTGCATGGCAGCCCGACCTGCGTGATGGAATTCGACGGCGCGACGGGCTGGCTCGTGGGCGAGCCGCACAAGGGCATGGCGGCAATGTTCACCATGATGAACAATGCGCGCCTCGGCGTTGGCATCGAGGGTCTGTCCCAGGCCGAAGCCGCATTGCAGGAAGCCATCGCCTTCGCGCTCGACCGCAAGCAGGGCCGCACGCCGCAGAACGGCGTGGACACGATCCTGGGCCATGCGGATGTGCGCCGGATGATCATGAACATGGCGGCGCTGACCGCGAGCGCGCGCGCAATCTGCCTCGATTGCGCGCTCTCAATCGACATGGGGCGCGCCACCGGCGAGGACGACTGGAAGGCACGTGCGGCCTTCCTGACCCCGATCGCCAAGGCATTCGGGACCGATACCGGCTGCGAGGTTTCGGACATGGCAATCCAGGTTCATGGCGGCATGGGGTTCATCGAGGAAACCGGAGTGGCACAGTTCTTCCGGGATGTGCGCGTGACGGCGATCTACGAAGGAACGAACGGCATCCAGGCCATGGACCTCGTGGGGCGCAAGCTGATGGATGGTGGGGCAATCGCCTTCGGTCTTGTCGACGAGATAACCGCCACGGCACGCGAAGCGGGCGGGCCGCTCGGCAGCCGACTGGTCGAGGCGGCGGAATCGCTGCGCGGGGCCACCGAATGGATGCTGGGCGCGGAGCCGAATGATCGCTTCTCGGGTGCGGTGCCTTTCCTGCGTGCCTTTGCCCTCACGCTTGGAGGGCACTACCTGCTGAAGGCCGCGCTCACCGGCGGTGATAGCCAGCGCGATGCGCTTGCGGCCTATCACATTCGTCAGATGCTGCCCGAAGCGATGGGCCTCTGCGAACAGGCGCGCGGCGGAGCGGAGCAGCTCTATGCCTACGAGATCGCGTCCTGATGGACGATCTGGCCGGGAACGCACTGCGGGAGATCAGCTACGCCTTCGACGCACCACCCGGTCCGGGTGAGGCGCTCGAGGTCGCGGAAGGTGTTCTCTGGCTGCGCATCCCGCTGCCGATGCGCCCCGACCATATCAATATCTATGCGCTCGATGATGGCGATGGCTGGACTATCGTCGATACCGGTCTGAATACCGGTCGAGTGCGCGCGGCTTGGGACAAGCTGCTCGCAGGGCCGCTGGCCGGGCGCCCGATCCGCCGGGTGATCGTGACCCATCACCACCCGGATCATGTGGGCAATGCCGGCTGGTTCCAGACCGACCACGGGGCCGAGCTCTGGGCGACGCGCACGACATGGCTGTTTTCCCGGATGCTGATGCTGGATGAACAGCCCGCGCCGCCCGAGGAACTGATTGCCTTCTGGCGCCGCGCGGGCATGTCAGAGGAGATCCTGGCCGAACGGATCGAGACGCGGCCGATGAACTTCGCAGATGTTCTGGCCCCCATGCCGCTCGGCTTCAGGCGCATCGCGCAGGACGATGTGGTAGTTGCGGGCGGGCGACGCTGGCGGGTGGAAATCGGGCATGGTCATGCCCCGGAACACGCCATGCTCTGGTGCCTCGACGAGCCGTTGGTGATCGCGGGCGACCAGGTGCTGCCGACGATTACCTCCAATCTCGGAACCTATGCGACCGAACCCGAGGCCGATCCGGTGGGAGAGTGGGTCGCGACCTGCGAGCGGCTGCTGCCCATGGCTCGCGCTGATCAGATCGTCATGCCCGGCCATCAGCGGCCCTTCCGAGGGCTTGATGTGCGGTTGCAGGAACTGATCGACCACGAAACGGAAAATGCGGAGAAGCTGCTTGCCGCACTTCGGACGCCGCGAAGTGCCTGTGACTGCTTCGATGTTCTCTATGGTCGGCGCATCGGCAAATCGGAATACGGCCTCGCACTCGTCGAGGCGGTAGCGCACATGAACCATCTGCACGGGCGAGGGCTCGTGAGCCGGGAAATGTCGCCTGAGGGCGTCTGGCTTTTCTGCGCCACTGGCGGCGATGTGAGCGGAACATGACCCTTCCGCCCTTCGGGGGGAATGACAGAGAGCGCAGGGCACGCTAAAAGCGTCTCGTGAACAGGGCCTTGCGGCAGATCGGCCCGAATATGCAGGAGAGCGACATGGCGGAATACAAGCACGGCGAGATGGACATCACCGAACAGGAGAAGACCTTTGCGGGCTTCATCAAGTTCTTCGTCTACCTTTTCGGTGCATCCGCCGGAATCCTGATCTTCCTTGCGATCTTCAACAGCTGATCCTTAACGGACCTGGAAAAAAGCATGATACGCCGGCTAATGGCGGCTCTGGCGGCGTGTCTTGCGCTGTCGGGTTGTGAGATCTACCGCGCCGCGGAACCTACCCAGATTCGTGCAGCGCAATATGTCAGTGACGAGCCACCGTCGGTTACGCTCCTGTCCATGGTGAACAGCGAGACCAATCGTGCAGCGCACTCGGCCCTGCTCATCAACGGCTCGCAGCAGGTGATCTACGATCCAGCCGGGACGTTCCAGCACCCCGACCTGCCGCGCGCGGACGATATCCATTATGGCATCACTCCGCGCTTTCTTGACTACTATGAACGCTACCACGCGCGATTCGACTATTACGTCCACGCGCAGAAGGTCGAGGTCAGCCGCGCGACCGCCGACCGGGTGCTGGCGAATGCCCAGGCGCGCGGGAAAACCCCGAAAATGTTCTGCGCCGATTCGGTCACATCGGCGCTGAGACCCGTCCCTCCGTTCCAGAATGTGGGAATAACGCTGTTCCCGGAGTCGATCCGCCGCGATTTTGCACAAATTCCGGGCGTTGATAACAAATACGTGAGGGAGGCCGATGTGGGAAAGAACAATGTTTGGGAGCAATCGGCATCGCTTGAAAGCGCGCAGAAGTGAAAGAACACGCGCATGTTTGAGCAGCAAAAGTAACGATTTCAAAAGACTTTAGCCGGTGGCTCGCCATGCGCGTGCGACCTGCTCTACCCGCGCAATGAGCCCGAATTTGACGCGTTTCTTGCACTGTGGTTGCCTCTCAAAAGGCGAAACCGAACATCGGGCTGAGATTTTTGTGCGTTGCAAACTAAACGGAAGTGAGCAATGTTGAGCATGCGCATAACGAGGGGTTGGGTGCTGGTGTTGGTGCCCGATCAGTAATCAGAGTAACCAGTAGAGTTGTACTAGTTTGTTATAGAAAACCTGTCGCGCCATGGTCTCCTCCAGGCGGGCAGGTTTTCTTTTTCTGGTATTCAATAATACTGGTGCGTCACTTCATCCGACTACATCAAAATTTGCGAATCTGTTGCGAGCTTTGTTTGCTCGCTTGGGTGCGGCGCAGCAATGTCCCGCAGATCGTATCTGGAGAGGGTCACGCGGTATCGGCAATCGCTTTCCATCGGGGCAAAAGAAAACCCCCGTATCGCGAGATACGGGGGTCGGGTGTGCCGTTGATGCGTGCCCTTCGCATGGAACACGCAAGACACAGGTCCATGTGACCGGTCGGTCAGATGTCTTCGGCTCCAGCCTCAGAGCAGCCCTTCACGCTGCGCCTTCTTGCGCGCGAGCTTGCGGGCACGGCGGATCGCCTCAGCCCTCTCACGGGCCTTCTTGACGGAGGGTTTCTCGAAATGCTGCCGAAGCTTCATTTCCCGAAACACGCCTTCCCGCTGGAGCTTCTTCTTCAGAGCCCGAAGCGCCTGATCGACGTTGTTGTCACGAACGGTAACCTGCACGGATTTTCACCACCTTTCCGTTGCCAAAATTTTCGAATTCTGCTGCGAGGGGGCTATATAGACGACTGAACTTGATATGTCCACCATCGGTAATTGCGTATGTCACGGAGGAAGCGAATGAAACATGAAGCATCTGAAAACGAACAGGTCGCCGAAATCCGCAAGTCCGTAGTGGCGGCCGCGCTCCCGAATGTGGTTTTTGACGGTTGGAGCGACAGGACGCTGGCGCAGGCGGTCGAGGATTCGGGCGTCGATTCCTCCATCGCGCGTGTCGCGTTCCCGCGCGGCGGCCTCGATCTGGCTTTGGCCTTCCATTACGAGCGTGACGAGGCCCTCGCTGCCGATCTTGCCTCTACCGATCTTGGCGGGATGCGCTTCCGTGACCGGATCGCCTTCGCCATAATGCGTCGTCTCCAGCTTGTCGCGGACGAGCGTGAAGCGGTTCGTCGGGCGGCGTCTCTATTTGCGCTTCCGACCCATGCCCCCGATGCAGCGCGCGCCATCTGGCACACCGCTGACACCATATGGACAGCGCTCGGCGACACCAGTAGGGACTACAACTGGTATACGAAGCGCACGACCCTCTCGGCCGTCTATTCTTCGGCCGCGCTCTACTGGCTCGGAGACGAAAGCTCCGATCTGTCGGCGACGCGTGAATTCGTCCACCGCCGGATTGACAACGTGATGCAGTTCGAAGACGTGAAGGCCAAGATCCGCGCCAATCCCGTGGCCGCGCGCCTTATGCAGGGCCCGCGCCGCGTGCTTGACCGGGTCAGGGCGCCTGCCGATACTGCGCCGGAAGACCTGCCCGGCTCCGTTCGCTCGGAACCCTGAGGGCGGGCAGGAGAGGCAGGCCGCAGAAAGACGGCCGAAGAAGGGGACGTGCATGGCTATCGGATCGGAATGTGTCACCTGGTATGAAGGCCAGTGGCACAAGGGCAACACACCGATTCTGGGAGCTGCCGACCACGCGACCTGGCTCGGGACGCTCGTTTTTGACGGGGCGAGGGCGTTTGATGGCGCGATCCCGGATTTGGACTTGCATTGTGCGCGGCTGATTCGCTCTGCCGAAATCATGGGCCTCTCTCCTTGCACGCAGGCCGAGGAGATCGAGGCGCTATGTCGCGAAGGTGTGCGCCGGCTCGGGTCCGACCGCCCGCTCTATATTCGCCCGATGATGTGGTCACGCGAGGGATCGCCCGCGATGATCGACCCGGACCCGGCCTCGACCGCATTCGCGGTATGTGTGGAGGATCTGGCGTTTATCGAGCCGGGCCATTTTTCACTGACGATGTCGCCCTTCCGTCGGCCAGCGCCCGACTCGGCCCTAAACGATGCAAAAGCCGCCAGCCACTACGCCAACAACGGCAGGATCATTGCCGAAGCGCGGAAGCGCGGGTTCAGCAATGCCGTTTCGCTCGACCAGCAGGGTTTTGTTGCAGAGACCGGCTCAAGCAACATCTTCATTGTCACGGATGGGGTGGTTCGCACACCGATCCCGAACGGAACGTTTCTCAACGGTATTACCCGCCAGCGTGTGATCTCCCTGCTCCGCGAGGACGGCGCGGAAGTGCTGGAAATGCGGCTGCTGCCGGAAGACATCGCCCAGGCCGACGAGATATTCATCACAGCCAATGCGCAGAAGATCGTGCCGGTGACACGGTTCGAGGATCGCGAGTTTCGCTCGATCTCGACCGGCCAGCGCGCAAGAGCCCTGTATTGGGAATACGCCCTCCAGTCCCGGAAAGCCGCATGAGCCTGCCTGACCAGATGCGCGTCGTCGAGATTTCCGAGCCGGGTGGCCCGGACGTGCTCAAACCCGTTTCCCGCCCCGTGCCGACGCCCGGACCGGGCGAGATCCTGATCCGGATCGAGGCGGCCGGGGTCAACCGCCCCGATGCGCTCCAGCGGGCCGGCAGTTACGCCCCACCGCCAGACGCCTCCGACCTTCCCGGTCTTGAAGCGGCGGGAACCGTCGCGGCTCTCGGTGAGGGTGTGACCGACTGGGCGCTCGGCGATTTGGTCTGTGCGCTGCTACCAGGTGGGGGCTATGCGGAATATGCCACGACGCCCGCGGCCCACGCGCTGCCGGTACCCAAGAACTATTCAATGGTTCAGGCAGCTGCCCTCTGCGAGACCTTTTTCACTGTCTGGAGCAACGTCTTCCAGCGCGGTGGGCTCCGCGAGGGCGAGACTTTTCTCGTTCACGGCGGCTCGTCGGGGATCGGAACGACGGCAATTCAGCTCGCTGCAGCGCGCGGCGCACGCGTTTTCACGACCGCGGGCTCGGAAGAGAAATGTGCCGTTTGCCGAGACCTGGGCGCGGAGCTTGCCATCAATTACCGCGAGACGGATTTCGTCGAGGCGGTGAAGGCGGCGACGGGCAAGAAGGGAGTGAACCTCATCCTCGACATGGTTGGGGGAGACTATATTCGCCGCAACGTTCGTGCGTTGGCGCAGGACGGGCGGCTCGTGATGATCGCGTTTCTCTCGGGACCGAAGGCAGAGGTGAATTTCGCGCAGGTGATGGTCAAGCGGTTGACGCTCACCGGCTCCACGCTGCGTCCGCAATCGGTGGCCACCAAGGCCGGGATTGCCGCGGATCTGCGTCGCGAGGTCTGGCCGCTGCTCGAAGACGGCCGGATCGCGCCCGTGATGGATCAGACCTTCGCGCTCGAACAGGCCGCCGAGGCCCATGCACGCATGGAAAGCTCTGTTCATATCGGCAAGATCGTCCTGACTGTGGCCTGACGGCGACCTGACGGGCGGACCGCTTCACCAATCGTCGGTGGTTGCTGGGCCGCGCCTGATTTCCGCGATCCGTGCAAGCGTCGCCTTCGTCGCAGCCTCGGGCAGCGCATCTGGCGGATAGAAGCCGGCATCGAGGATCTCCCCGCCGGTGTGTGTTGCTTCCTCACGCAGGCGCACGTTTCGCGCGACGAACAGAACAACGTGATCGCGTCGCGCCAGTCCATCGTTGCGATAGACGTTGTAGAGCTCCGGTGGCCGCTCGAACTCCAGCCCGCCTTCCTCCTCTGCTTCGCGCATCACCGCCTGGCGGCAGGTTTCCCCCAGTTCCACGCCTCCGCCGGGCAGGTAGAAGCCCGGAACATAGGAATGCCGGACAAGAAAGATGCGACCCTCCCGGTCGAATGCCGCCAGACGTACCCCAAGTGTCAGTCGCGGGCGAAACAGGTTTACGACCGTGATGGCGAAATTCCCTGCGAGGTGGTGCAGGCGGTTCAGAACGCCCGATTTTGGAGGCAGGTCGGATCGCGTCTCTCTCATGGGCCTCTCGCTCTGCTGCTTGCCACGCTCGCTGCCGCGGCGTTGTTCGCTTTCAAGGTTGCAAGCGGGCGCGCGTCGAACAAGGGAAAAACCCACAGCCGGGCGCCATCGCTCCCGTTCTCATGGCTTGGCAGTCCCGCGGGTGATTGCTAATGCAACGCGATGAGCACTTTCGTCGTCGCCGCACTCTACAAGTTCACTCCATTCGAGGATCCGGCCGTGCTTCGCGCGCCCATCCGTGAGGTTTGCGATGCGAACGGCATCCGGGGCACGCTGCTCCTCGCCCGCGAGGGAATCAACGGCACCATTGCGGGCAGCCGCGACGGAATAGATGCGGCGCTCGGCTATCTGCGGGGTCTTCCGGGCTGCGCCGATCTCGAGGTGAAGGAAAGTTTCGCGCCCGAAATGCCGTTTGCCCGCATGAAGGTTCGCCTGAAGAAGGAGATCGTGACGCTGGGTCAGTCGCAGGTCGACCCGAACCGTGATGTGGGAACCTATGTGGAGCCCGACGCTTGGAACCGGCTCGTGCAATCCAACGATGTCGTGCTCATCGACACGCGCAACGACTATGAGACTGCGATCGGCACCTTTCCCGGAGCGGTCGATCCCGGAACACGGACCTTCCGCGAGTTTCCGAAGTGGTGGGAGGAGAACCGCTCCCGCTTCGAGGGTCGCCCCGTAGCGATGTTCTGCACCGGTGGCATCCGCTGCGAGAAGGCCACGAGCTACCTCAAGAGCGAAGGGGTCGAGGAGGTCTACCACCTCAAGGGCGGCATCCTGAAATATCTCGAGACCGTTCCCCGCGAGGAAAGCCTCTGGAACGGGGAGTGCTACGTGTTCGACGGGCGGGTCTCGGTCGGACATGGCCTGGAACCCGGTCCCTACGAGATGTGCCACGCCTGCGGTCGGCCGATTTCAGAGCCGGACAAGGCCGATCCGGCCTTTGAAGAGGGCGTGAGTTGCGCGGCCTGTCTCGAGGAATACACGGATGCGGATCGCGCGCGGTTCCGGGAACGGCAAAGGCAGCATGAGCTGTCGCTTGCGCGCGGTGATCGGAACCGCGACCCGGCCACTGGATGACCGTTCCCACAAGCCCTTTCGAGGCCTATATCGCCCCGGTCGGGCGCCATGTGCAGGTCTGGCGGACCCTGCTCGGCTGCGTGATCATTGCCGCGACTTGGGGGGTGGTAACCACCGCGAGCGCCCTCGTTCTCACGCAGGTCCCCGCGGTCCGAGGCCATCCAGCCGGGATGACCCTCCTCATTCTCTATCTCTTCGGTGGCATGACCCTGGGCGCCGTGCTCGCGGCGCGCCTGGCCCAACGCCGGAATGCCATGAGCCTCGTCAGCCCCCAAGGCTTTCGCCCGCGGCTCTTCTGGATGCCCGCGGCGGGCCTTCTCGCCGTGCTGTCCATCGGAACCCTGATCTATATCCTGTTCTTAGACGCCACGCCGAACGTGCCCCCGGGGCGCTGGCTCATGCTGCTTCCCTTCGGGCTGCTGGGTGTGCTCATCCAGACCTCCGCGGAGGAAATCGTGTTTCGCGGGTATCTCATGCAGTCGCTCGCCGCGCGGTTTCGTTCGCGGATCGTCTGGCTTGGCGTGCCGTCGATCCTCTTCGGGGCGCTGCACTGGGACGCGACGATACATGGACCCAATGCCTGGCTCGTGGTGGCGAGCGCCACCCTCGTCGGCCTGATTTTCGCTGATGTGACAGCGCGTTGCGGTGATCTTCTTCCGGCCATCGGATTGCATTTCGCCAACAATGCGCTCGCGCTTCTCGTGCTCGCGCCGCCATCGCCGCTCGCTGGCCTGAGCCTCTTTGAAATGGGCGGCGAGACTCAAGATGTCGCGACGATGCGTCTTCTGCATTTGAGCGATATCGCGGGTGCCTTGCTTCTCTACGGAATATGGTTCGGGATTTGGGGGCGGCACATGCGATTGCAATCAGGGCAAGGCGGGCCTATTTCTGCGCCTGATGCGGGCAAAGGACCAAGGGGCACATGAACTGGATCTCGAACTACGTCAGACCCAAGATCAATTCGCTGTTCTCCCGCCGCGAGGTGCCGGAGAACCTTTGGCTGAAATGCCCCGAATGCGGAACGATGCTGTTCCACCGAGAACTGACGAACGCGCTGAACGTCTGCACGAACTGTGACTACCACATGGCGATCACGCCGCGCGAGCGCTTCACGGCACTCTTCGACGGCGGCCTTTTCACCGAGGTGCCGGTGCCCCCGGCACTCAACGATCCACTCGGCTTCAAGGACCAGAAGCGCTACCCCGACCGTCTGCGTGAGGCCCGCAAGAAGACCGGCGAAGAAGGCGCAATGATCGTGGCCGAGGGCGAGATTGCCCGGCTCAAGACGATCTGCGTCGGCCAGAACTTCGCCTTCATGGGCGGTTCCATGGGGATGCAGGTCGGGAACGCGATCATTGCCGGTGTCGAGCGGGCCATCGCACTGCATTGCCCGCTGGTCCTGTTTTCCGCCGCCGGTGGCGCACGGATGCAGGAGGGCATTCTCTCGCTGATGCAGATGCCGCGCTCGACCGTTGCGGTGCAGATGCTGCGCGAGGCGGGGCTGCCCTATGTCGTGGTCCTGACCGATCCGACAACCGGTGGCGTCACGGCGAGCTATGCCATGCTCGGGGATGTGCAAATTGCGGAACCCGGTGCGCTCATCTGTTTTGCTGGCCCACGCGTCATCGAACAGACGATCCGCGAGACCTTGCCCGAGGGGTTCCAGCGCGCCGAATACCTGCTTGATCACGGAATGCTCGATCGGGTCGTGCATCGCAAGGATATGCGCGATGAGCTTGCCCGGCTTCTGCGCCTGCTGATGAACACCACGCCGCCGGTCTACGGCGATCTGCCGGCCCCGGCGGACGCACCCCCCGCTCTGCCCGGGCAATGACGTCGGGAAGTGACCGGGTTCTGGAGCGTCTCATGGCGCTCCACCCGAAGATCATCGACCTGACGCTCGGGCGGGTCGAGCGGCTTCTGGCGGGCCTCGGGCATCCCGAACGCCGTTTGCCGCCGGTGATCCATGTGGCGGGCACCAATGGCAAGGGTTCGGTGATTGCCACCTTGCGCGCAGGGCTCGAAGCGTCGGGAAAGCGGGTGCATGTCTATACGTCGCCCCATCTCGCGCGCTTTCACGAACGCATTCGGCTGGCGGGAGACCTCATCTCCGAGGAGGCGCTGACCGCCGAACTCGAGCATTGCGAGCGCGTCAACGGTTCGGAGCCGATCACCTATTTCGAGATCACGACCGTAGCAGCCATCAACGCGATGGCGCGGATTCCGGCGGATTACACTTTGCTCGAGGTCGGGCTTGGTGGGCGGCTCGATGCGACCAATGTGATAGAGAAGCCCGCTCTCACGGTCATTACGCCGGTCTCGCTCGACCATCAGCAGTATCTGGGCGAGACGCTGCCCGAGATTGCTGGTGAAAAGGCCGGTATCATGAAACGCGATGTGCCGTGTATCGTCGGCCCGCAGGACGATGCCGCGCTCGAAGAGATCGAAGCGCAAGCGGCCCGTGTGGGCGCGGATCTGCAAGTGGCCAACCAGGATTGGCAGGTCTGGGAGGAACACGGACGAATGGCGTTCCAGGATCAGGGCGGCCTTGTCGATCTCCCCATGCCGCGGCTGATCGGCGCCCACCAGGTCTCGAATGCCGGGATCGCCATTGCGGCCCTGCGCCAGCTCGGGTTCGAGGAAGAGACATGCGCCGCCGCCGTGACGCAGGCCGAATGGCCCGCCCGACTGCAACGGCTTCGCAAGGGTCCGCTTGTGGAGGCCGCGCAGGCCCACGGAGCGGAACTTTGGCTTGATGGCGGCCACAATGCGGCGGCAGGTGTGGCGCTCGCGGAGGCCCTGGGGCGCCTGCCGGCCCGCCCGCTCGTCATGATCTGCGGCATGCTGCGAACCAAGGACGCGACGGCGTACCTCACGCCGCTTGCGCCGCACGTGAAACGGCTCGAAGCGGTATCGATTCCCGGTGAAGCCGCAACCCTGTCTGCCCATGAAACCACCCTCGCGGCGCGATCCGCAGGCATCACCGCGGCCGAGGCGGCCTCCGTGCAGGAGGCCGTCGTGCAGGCCGCCGCGGAATGGCCCGGCGCGCGTATCCTGATTTGCGGATCGCTCTATCTTGCCGGCCATGTGCTGCGGGAGAATGGCTGAGCCGCAATTTGCCGCTTGATCGCGGGTGCAGCCTCTGCCCCAATGGGGGCGGTGTATTGCGAGGAGTTCATTGATGGCGACCATTCCCGAGCCGAAGCTGATCGACCGTCTGCTGAGTGTCATGGAAAACGATATCGTGCCGCTGACGCGGGAGGGGGTTGCGAAGGGCAACAAGGTTTTCGGGGCTGCGATCCTCAGGAAGTCCGACTTCTCGCTCGTGATCGCGGGCACGAATAACGAGATCGAGAACCCGCTGTGGCACGGCGAGGTCCATACCATGAAGCTGCTTTACGAAATGGCGCCCGAGGATCGGCCCGCTCCCGCCGATTGCATCTTCTTTGCCACACATGAGCCCTGCACGCTCTGCCTTTCCGCGATCACCTGGGGCGGATACGACAATTTCTATTTCCTGTTCAGTCACGAGGACAGCCGCGACAGCTTCAACATCCCGCATGACCTGAAGATCCTGAAGGAGGTCTTCACCCTCGAGCCTGGCGGCTACAATCGCGAAAACGTCTACTGGGTCAGTTCGGGTCTCATGGCCGGGATCGAAGCCGCGCCCGAGGTCGAAAGGGCGGGGTTCCTCGCGCGCGTCGACGCGCTCAACAAGACCTATGCCGAGATGTCTGAGGTCTATCAGGCGAACAAGACCGCGACGGAAATCCCCCTGAACTGACACGCACGGGGCATCCGCTCTTTCATTAAAAACCTGTTGCTCGCGCGCGCCTGCTGTCCCGGTGGGCGGAATGTCGCGCCAAATCGGCAAGGCCATGCCGAGCCGAATACGGCAAACTTGTCGCATGGGGGCCACCCAACTATGCGGTTCGAGGCTTGAAAACTTGACCCGACAACACGCTTGGGTTGAGCAGAACGGCGCGTGCGTCCGGTGCAGGGCGAAGAACACACTAAGGGTGGTGCAATGCAGATTTACTCGAGTTTCGATCGGGGGCTGAACGGCTTCAGCTATTCCGACAACGCCTTCGGGGGCTACTCCGGCGGGCCCTACGCCCATGGCTGGCACTCGTCGCGGGCGGGGTTCGGCGCTGATGGTGGCCTTATCGTCCGGCTGGGCGGGCGCGATGACCGCACCGTGGACGACATCTCTGGCGGCTGGGCAAAGACCTTCGAAGCGGAAAGCCGGAGCGAGGCCGAGGTCACCTTTCGCTACAAGATCACCGCTACGCCGAATTTCGAGTCGAACGAATACACCGAGCTTCGCCTGTCCCTCGATGGCGAGGCATTCGGCCGCGGCAACAGTGACGCCGTGGCGCGGCTGCGGGGCGATGGGGACGGCGGAGCCTGGCAATCCACCGGCTGGCAGGAGGTGACGATTTCCCTCGGCGAGATCGAGGCCGGCAACCATGAACTCGAACTTGGCGGCTTCCTGAACCAGAAGACCGGGAAGAACGAACAGTCCTGGATCAAGATCGACGACGTCCGGATCGAAGTCGATCCCATCGGCAACACCGGCGGTCAGGGCAGCGGTGGTTCCGGCGAGGCCACTGGCTCCGGAAGTGATGGACTCGCGGCTTTCGAAGCACGCGTCCTCGAGCTCACCAACGCGTTCCGCGTCCAGAACGGCGTCGACCCACTGGAAGCCGATGCGCGGCTGACTGCGGCGGCAGAAGACTGGAGCCGCGAAATGGCGGAGGGCGACATGTTCCGCCATTCCAATACATCTGCCCAGGTCGGCGCGGAGGGCTACGACTGGCGGGCACTCGGCGAGAACATCGCGGCGGGCTATTCGACGCCGGAAGCGGTCGTCCAGGCCTGGATCAATAGCCCCGGTCACCGGAGCAACATGCTGAGCGAGAATTTCGACGAGATCGGCATCGGCCATGTTCTGCTCGAAAACGATGGCGGGAATCTCCGATACAATCACTACTGGACGCAGATTTTCGCCACCGAAGCGGACAGCTACGTCTTCTGATCGCCGCTGAGGCGCGACAGCTGCTCGGTTTCCGTGTCGACCGGGCGGCGCAGCTCTCGGATCAGCGGATGCGCATCGGTGTGCTGCCGCCCGTAGCCGAGATTGAAGAAATAGTCGAAATCAGGCGGGTTCCGGCCTTGGGTGTGCTGGAGCACGGTCTCGAGCCTGTCGATCCCCTTGGCCAGGCGCGCTTCAGGGGACGAGGCGGAATTGTATTCGTCCCAGAGTGCGAGCAGCCGTTCCGCTACGGGCTGGGGCAGGTGGCCTAGAAGGCTCTCCATGTCGGCGCGTTCGTCATCGGATTTGTCACCCCGCTGTTCAGGGGCGGGAATATCGCCGCTCACGGCTTCGCCGAGATCGTGGATGATGAGGATCTGAAGCAACCGCTTGAGATCGATGCCCGGTAGACGATCTTCCAGTACCAGGGCCATCAGGCAGGCCCGCCAAGTGTGCTCGGCCGTGCTTTCGGGACGGCCTTGTGCCGTAAAGCCGCTTCGAAGGGTATCCTTCAACGGCTCGACGGCGCGGAAGAAGGCGAGGTAGGCGCTCAGGTCTTCGGCGGGCGGCAGTTCGGACATGGACACCTCTCGCGCTTGAGGGGGGGCTCCGCCGGAAGCGCCCGCATCTGGCGATGCGGTTGGCTGTCCGTCGGACCCGGCCCCGCGCTGTCGCGCGGGGAGCCATTGGGTTGGGAAGCGCTTGAGGGGTCGAACCGCCCCTCAAGGCGCCGCGTCCATTTTGTAATCGTACGTGCCCGCGTCAAGGGCGAGCAGTGCCTGCGCACTGTCGCTCGCGCGACCCTTGACCCGGAACCCGGACTTGGAGCTCAGACCCGCCCGTGGCAGTGCTTGTATTTCTTGCCCGATCCGCAGGGGCAGGGCTCGTTGCGCCCGCAATGTACCCAGGTCGAGGGATCGTCGGGATCGACACGGGAGCCGGAGGGAAGCGGCACGACCTTGCCCGCTTCCTGCGCGGCGAACGGATCAGCGCCCTGCTGGGGCTGCGGTGTTTCGGAAGTCGGTTCGGCGGGGGCTGGTGCCTCTGCGTGGGACGCGTCCAGCCTTGCCGCTTCCGCCTTGGCGCGGGCCTGCATCTCCTCGACCATGGCCTGCTGCTGTTCCGGCGTCATGATCTGAACATGGGCGAGCATTCGCGTCACTTCGGCGCGCAGCTTGTTGAGCAGGGTCTCGAACAGCTGGAAGGCCTCGGTCTTGTATTCGTTCAGCGGGTCGCGCTGCGCGTAGCCGCGGAATCCCACCACCGAACGCAGATGGTCGAGCGTCACGAGGTGCTCGCGCCAGTTCTGGTCGATCACCTGCAAGAGCACCTGCTTTTCGACGGTGCGCATGGTTTCCGAGCCATAGCGCGCGGCCTTAGCCGCCATAAGCTTGTCCGTCTCGGATTGCAGGCGTTCGCGGATCGCTTCGTCGTCCACGCCTTCCTCGTCAGCCCATTCCTGCAGTGGCAGTTCGGTGCCGAAGACCCGCTTCACCTCTGCCGAGAGCCCCTCGATGTCCCACTGCTCGGCATAGGCGCGCGGTGGAATGTGCTCGGAGATCACGTCTTCGATGACCTGGTGGCGCATGTCGCGGGTGATCTCGGAGAGGTCTTCCGCTTCCATGATCTCCCGGCGCTGGGCGAAGATCGCCTTGCGCTGGTCGTTCATCACGTCATCGAATTTCAGCAGGTTCTTGCGGATGTCGAAGTTGCGGGCCTCGACCTTGCCCTGCGCCTTCTCCAGAGCTTTGTTCACCCAGGGGTGGATGATGGCCTCGCCTTCCTTCATGCCCAGCCGGCTCAGCATGGAATCGAGCCGGTCGGAGCCGAAGATCCGCATCAGGTCGTCTTCGAGGCTGAGGTAGAAGTTCGTGCGTCCGGGATCGCCCTGACGGCCCGAGCGGCCACGGAGCTGGTTGTCGATCCGGCGGCTCTCGTGGCGCTCGGTGGCAAGCACGTAAAGCCCGCCCGCATCGAGCGCCTTCTGCTTCGCTTCCGCGACCTCTTCCTGAACACGGGTCCGAATCGCAACGGGATCGGCGTCGTCGCCTTCGGCCTCGAGGGCCTCGATCACCCGCGCCTCGACATTCCCGCCCAGCTGGATGTCCGTTCCGCGACCGGCCATGTTGGTGGCGATCGTCACCGCGCCCGGCACGCCGGCATTGGCGATGATCTTCGCCTCCTGCTCGTGGTAACGCGCATTCAGGACGTTGTGCGGCACGTTCTTGCTCTTGAGCATGTCGGAGAGAAGCTCGGACTTCTCAATTGATGTCGTGCCCACGAGAATCGGCTGTCCGGCTTCATGCGCGCGCTTGATTTCCTCGACGATTGCTTCGTATTTCTCGCGGGCGGTGCGGAAGACCTGATCGTCCTGGTCGTCGCGGATGATCGGCTTGTTCGTCGGCACCTCGACCACACCCAGCCCGTAGATCTCGGCGAATTCATCGGCCTCGGTTGCGGCCGTTCCGGTCATGCCCGAAAGCTTGTCGTAGAGGCGGAAATAGTTCTGGAAGGTCACGGAGGCGAGGGTCACGTTCTCGGGCTGGATCGGCACGCCTTCCTTGGCCTCGATCGCCTGGTGCAACCCCTCGGAAAGCCGCCGCCCAGCCATCATGCGGCCGGTGAACTCGTCGATGAGCACGATGTCCTTGCCACGCACGATGTAGTCCTTGTCGCGCTTGAACATCACATGCGCGCGCAGGGCCTGGTTGACGTGGTGAACGATATTCGTGCTTTCCGGATCGTAGAGGGTCGCGCCCTCTTCGAGAATGCCGCTCTCCAGCAACCGCTTCTCGAGATACTCGTTGCCTTCCTCGGTGAAGGTCGTACTGCGCTGCTTCTCATCGAACTCGTAATGCTCGGGCGTCAGCTCGGGGATCAGGCGATCGATCGTCATATAGAGCTCGGAGCGGTCCTGGCTCGGCCCGGAGATGATGAGCGGCGTGCGCGCCTCGTCGATCAGGATCGAGTCCACCTCGTCGACGATGGCAAAGAAGTGGTCTCGCTGGAGCACCTGGTCGAGGCTCGACTTCATGTTGTCGCGCAGATAGTCGAAGCCCAACTCGTTGTTGGTCGCATAGGTCACGTCCGCAGCATAGGCGACCTTCTTTTCCTCCTCGGCCATGCCGGGCACCACAATGCCGGTGCTCATGCCGAGGGCCTGGTAGACCAGCCCCATCCATTCCGCGTCGCGCCGTGCGAGATAGTCGTTGACCGTGACCACATGGACACCGCGTCCGGCAAGCGCGTTGAGGTAAACCGGCAGCGTCGCCATCAGCGTCTTGCCCTCACCGGTCTTCATCTCGGAGATATTGCCCTGGTGCAGGAAGATCCCGCCCATCAGCTGCACGTCGAACGGCCGGAGGCCAAGCGTGCGGCGTGCGGCCTCGCGCGCATTGGCAAAGGCCTCAGGGAGCAACTGGTCGAGTGTCTCGCCCTTCTCGTGCCGCTCGCGGAATTCCGCCGTCTTGTCGATGATCTGCTGGTCGGTCAGGGCCGTGAATTCGGGCTCGAGTGCGTTGATCTTTTCAACCAGTGGCCGTACCGACTTGACCTTCCGATCATTCGGGGTGCCGAACACCTTCTTCGCGATCGAGCCCAGTCCCAGCATTGCGTCTCGTCCTCAATATCTTACTCGGCGGTGCGGTTTTTCGCACTTCCGGCGCTTCTCCGCGCCCACCGAAATGTCATGACGTGGGCGCTTGTTCACCGGCGCCGATCGGTCTAAGTCTGCGCCAGGCGCACGAAACCCCTCTTCGAGCCGGTCTGGGATGTAAGCGGCGGGGCCGCGCCTGTCAACGTCGCCACAGGCGGAGTTGTCACTGCAATTTCGAGCGGCGCGGTCCGTTCCAGGCCCGCCAGTCTACCCAAGTGCGCCCGATTGACGCGGCGCACACGACGCGGAGAATTTCATGCGCACCCTCCTGATCGCAACGGCCCTTACCGGCGTGCTGGCCTCGTCCCCGCTTTTGGCGCAGGACGAAGCAGCGCAAGGGGCCGATTACGATGCCTCCACCGTTCTCGCAACGGTGAACGGAACCGATATCACCCTCGGCAACCTGGTCGTCCTGCGCAGCCGGCTTCCCCAGCAGTATCAGCAGGTGCCTGACGACGCACTCTTTCCGGGCCTGCTGGAGCAGCTGATCGACCAGACGCTTCTCGCGCAGTCGGCTTCCGGCTCCCCGGACGAAGACCCCGAGGAAGTGGTGATCCTCCTGGAGAACGAGCGCCGCGGCGCGCTGGCCACCTACGCCATCACCGACATCATCTCCGAGCCTCTCGAGGAAGGCGCCGTTCAGTCCGCCTATGACGAGATGTATGCCGATTTTGAGCCGGAGCCCGAGTTCAACGCCTCCCACATCCTCGTGGACAGCGAGGAAAAGGCGAACGAACTGAAGGCCGAACTGGACGAAGGTGCCGATTTCGCGCAGCTCGCCCAGGAAAATTCGCTGGACGGCTCTGCCCAGAATGGCGGCGAACTCGGCTGGTTCGGCCTTGGCCGCATGGTGCCCGAGTTCGAGGCGGCCGTGACGGAAGCAACCCCCGGCGAGGTGGTCGGTCCTGTCGAGACGCAGTTCGGCTATCACCTGATCCTGGTCAACGAGACCCGCGAATCCGCCGCTCCAAGCCTTGAGGAAGTGCGTCCCCAGATCGAGGATCAGCTTCGCCAGGAGCAGGTCCAGGACGCGATTGCGGAGATGCGCGAGTCGGCTGACATCGTCGAGACCGGGGCGGATGTACCACCCGCGGCCATCAGCGACTCCAGCATTTTTGAAACCACCGAGTAAGCGGTAAAGACGTCGATGGCGAAATCGTCCCTCCCCGTATCCCCGCTGGCGCCGGCCGGCGGGTTTCCCGACCTGTCACCTGTATCGGGCGTGCGTTTCGCGTCTGCCCAGGCGGGGGTGCGCTACAAGGGTCGAACAGATGTCATGCTGGCGGAAATCTGCGGGGGCGCCTCGATCGCGGGCGCCTTCACCCGATCCGCAACCCGCGCCGCACCGGTACTCTGGTGCGAACAGGTCCTCCACCGGCTTCAAACGCAGGGCGCGGAAGAGGGCGGCTATGCAATCGTCGTCAATTCGGGCAATGCCAATGCCTTCACCGGCAAGGCGGGGCAAAGCGCCGTGGACGTGACCACATCCGAGGCGGCGCGCGCCTTGAGTGTACCGATTCATCACGTCTTCGTGGCCTCCACCGGTGTGATCGGAGAGCCCCTGCCTGCCGAGCGCATCACGGCCGTGCTCGGGCAGCTTGAGGCATCGCTCGAGGCCGATGCGCTCGAACCTGCCGCGCGCGCCATCATGACGACCGACACCTTCCCGAAGGGGGCCGGGGCGAATGTCGAGCTCGACGGCGTGCCCGTCACGATTTCGGGATTTGCCAAGGGGTCGGGCATGATTGCCCCCGACATGGCAACCATGCTGGTCTTCATCTTCACGGATGCCGCCATATCGCCGCAACTTCTCCAGGACACGCTTTCTGAGCTGACCCGAACGACTTTCAATGCAATCACCGTCGATGGTGACACCTCCACATCCGACACCCTGCTGGTCGCGGCGACAGGAAAGGCCGAAATGGAGCCGATCGTCTCCGTCTCCGACCCGCGGCTATCGGCCTTCCGGCTCGGACTCGAGTCTGTCATGCGCGAACTGGCCCACCAGGTCGTGCGCGACGGCGAAGGCGCGACCAAGTTCGTGGAAGTCGGCGTCAGCGGTGCGGCATCGGATGAGGATGCCCACAAGGTCGGCATGTCGATTGCCAACTCACCGCTGGTCAAGACCGCCATCGCCGGAGAGGATCCGAACTGGGGCCGCGTCGTCATGGCCGTCGGCAAGTCCGGAGCGGAGGCTGACAGGGATCGGCTCTCGATCCGGTTCGGGGACATTCTCGTGGCCGAACAGGGCTGGGTCTCGCCCGACTATGTCGAGGCGGACGCGGCGGCCTACATGAAGGGCCAGGAGATCCGTATCGCGGTCGATCTCGGCATTGGAACCGGCTCGGCCACCGTCTGGACCTGCGATCTGACCCACGGGTACATCGAGATCAACGCGGACTACCGTTCATGAAGCTGGTGCTGGTTGCCGCTGTCGCCCTGATCGACAGCGATGGCCGCATCCTTCTCGCGCAAAGGCCCGAGGGCAAGGCAATGGCCGGGCTCTGGGAATTCCCCGGCGGCAAGATCGAATCAGGCGAAACGCCCGAGGCCGCCTTGATTCGCGAACTCCATGAAGAACTGCGAATCGATACCTGGGAAAGCTGCCTCGCCCCCCTCACATTTGCTTCACATGGCTACGAGACGTTCCACCTTCTCATGCCAGTTTACGTATGTCGGAAATGGAAGGGAATCCCGCAAGGGAACGAGGGGCAGAGGTTGAAATGGGTGAGAGTTCAAGACCTTGCGTCTTATCCCATGCCTCCCGCCGATCTGCCACTTTTGTCAATGTTGCGCGATTTGCTCTGAAAAATTTCGAAAATTTTAATTCATACTGATTAGTAAGTGACACGTCCGTGACGAAACGATATGGTTGGTTCCACGAAAAGAGCGAACCATAGGGTGGAGAAAAAAGATGTATCAGACGATCCAGTTGTCCAGTTGCGTATCAGTTCATGGCGAGTTTGTTGAGGCTCTCAAGAATGGCGATGTCATCGTCCGCGATGGAGATACGGTATACCGTGGTCGTCCGATCGGTAAGGCTGCCCGAGTTCAGCAACGAAATTACGCCGAGGTGAAGCGTCCCACCAACATGGGCCCCTTCGGCATCGTTACCTGAAACCTTCGATTAATCAGCAGGTTAACCCGAAGGTTTCGTAATCTCGCTTTGGTTTCTAAGGTCGGATCACCATCGTGATCCGGCCTTTTTTGTCCATTGAACAGTGGGACGCCCAAAAAATCTGTTCTTCCGGTTACTTGACCCAACCCGCAAGTTCTCTCTCGAGGATTGCCATGATCATGTCGATATGGTCCGGAACCGCGTTGAGACACGGAATGTAGGTGAACTCCTCGCCGCCGGCTTCGACGAAGCTTTCCTTGATTTCCTCGTTGATTTCCTCAAGCGTTTCGACGCAGTCCGAAGAAAAGGCCGGGGCCATGATGGCGATGCGGCGCTTTCCGGCTTCAGCGAGACGCGCCACTTCTTCCACGGTGTAGGGCTGCAACCACTCCTCGTTACCAAAGCGGGACTGGAAGGTCGTCACCACCTCCTCGCCACTGAAGCCGAGCCGCTCGCGCAGAAGGCGCGTCGTCTTCTGGCATTGGCAGTGATAGGGGTCGCCCTCGGTCAGATAGCGCAGCGGCATGCCGTGATAGCTTGTCACCAGCACGTCGGGCCGCTGTTCGAGCCCGGCATAGGCCTGCTCGACCGAGGCCGCGAGAGCGGCGATGTAGAGCGGATGATCGTGGTAGGAGGGAACCGTCCGGATGGCGGGCTGCCATTTCAGCTTCATCAGCGCCCGGAACGCCTCGTCATTGGCCGTTGCCGTCGTCGTGGCCGAATATTGCGGGTAGAGCGGGAAGAAGACGATCCGCTCGCACCCCTGATCGCGCAGCTTTTCGATAACCGATTTCGTCGAGGGATTGCCGTAGCGCATGGCGAAATCGACGATCACCTCGCCGCCGAACCGCGCTTCCATGCGCTCGCCCACCGCCTTGGCCTGCTCCCGTGTCGTGGTCAGAAGCGGGCTCTCGTCCGCCTCGTTGTTCCAGATCCCGCGATAGGCCTCCCCGGAACTGAACGGGCGTTTTGTCAGGATCACCAGTTGCAGGAGCGGCTGCCAGAAAAAGGGCGAGTAGTCGATGACCCGCCGGTCGGAGAGGAATTCATTGAGATAACGCCGCATGGACCAGTAGTCCGTCGCATCCGGTGTGCCGAGGTTGGACAGGATCACGCCGATCCGCGGCTTCGGCAGCTTCGGGTGGTCGGCGGGCGCGTGCTCGAGCGAGGCGACCTGCGGGCTGGGAGTGTCTTTCATCGGAGGAACCTCTCTTGCGCGGGGCCGCGCGCCCCGACCGGCTGTCATGGACATAAACGTACCACGCGGCGCTTCAAGTGCCGGGGTCGCCCGTGTCGGGTGGGGTGGACTTGCGGCCGAAATCGAGTGCATCGGCGAGGCTCGCCTTGGCCGAGCCAGGTCGCAGCGGCTGCGGCTGATTTTCCGCAGGCGCCCATCCGGTCAGGAACACCAGTTCGAAGGTGGCTCCGATGCGCCCGTCCTCTCTCCCGAACTGCTCGGCATAGATCGCACAGGCCCGCGCCAGCAGGGTGCGGGGAAGGGGCCGGCGCATCCGCTCAGCCATCACGTTCGTCTCACCCATGGCGCGCAGGTCGCGCATCAAGTGGACCGCGCTTTCGTAGCTCGTATCGAGCTTGAGGCTGTCAGCCACCGGCAGGGCAAGCCCCGCGCGTTGCAGCAGCCCGCCCAGGTCGCGGATCTCGCCCATGGGCGCCACGCGGGGGCTGAGCCCTCCGGTCATCTCCGTTTCGGCTTGGGCGAGCGCACTGCGCAGTTCATTGAGCGTCGCGCCACCGAACATCACACCGAGAAACAGCCCGTCGGGGCGGAGCGCACGTCGCGCCTGAACCATCTGCCCGACCGGGTCGTTTGCCCAATGCAGGCAAAGCGCATGAACCACCAGGTCGAAACCGCCAGGCGCCAGCGCCAGCGTCTCGTCGTCGGCCACCGCCGTCAGATCCCCTGCCATCCGGGGCGAGAGTATCGGCTCCCAGATGTCGGGCCGCGGACCGATCAGCGCGGCCTGCCGAAACGTCCTGTTAACCTCTAGCAGCCTTTCTGAGATCTCGTCGGCGGCCGCCTCTTGAAGGAAATCGGCCCCGCCGAGGGTCCGCGCGCGCGCGCGTCGCCGGGCCAGCAGTTCGGTATCAAAAAGGCGCGGAGGGAGTGCCATGGGCGCAACCGTTACCACGTTCCTCGACGGGGGCAAGACACGGCTCGTTCAGCTCGGCCGCATGGCGCTCGACACGATCTATCCCCCGCGCTGCCTCGCCTGCATGGAATTCACCGATGCCTCGCACGGGCTCTGTGCCGAGTGCTGGCGCGAGACCCATTTCATCGCCGGCGCCACCTGCTGCAAATGCGGCGTGCCACTGGTGGGCGAGGCTGGGGAGGGCGATCTCTGCGAAAGCTGCCTGCGCCATCCTCCCCCCTGGGAGCGGGGCGCCGCTGCCCTCGTCTATCGCGGTGCGGCTCGGCGCATGGTCCTCGGTTTCAAGCATTCCGACCGGCTCGACATGGCCCGCCCGCTCGCGCGCTGGATGGCCGGTGCCGGTCGCCGGGTGATCGCCGACTCCGACCTTATCGCCGCCGTCCCGCTGCACTGGCGCCGGTTGCTCAAGCGGCGCTACAACCAGTCGGCGGAGCTTGCCCGTGCGCTCTCGCGCGAGACCGGCCTTCCCGCAGTCCCCGATCTGCTCGAGCGCAAGCGCGCCACCATCGCCCAGAAGCGCATGAACCGCGAACAGCGGGCTGCCAACCAGTCGGGCGCAATCTCGGTCAACCCGCGCCACATGACGCGCGTTTCGGGACGCTCCGTTCTGGTGCTCGACGACGTGCTGACCAGCGGAGCGACACTCGGCACCTGCACCGAGGCATTGCTGGCCGCCGGTGCCACAAGGGTGAACGTTCTGGCCCTTTGTCGCGTTGCATTCGAGGAAAGGGGCGACCTATAACGGACGTAACCATGGGGATAATTGAATGAAACCGGTGACGATCTACACCAAGCCGACCTGCGGCTTCTGTCATGCTGCAAAGCGTCTTCTGGCCCGCAAGGGTGTCAAATTTACCGAAATCGACATCGCCGGGGATCGCGCGCGCACCCAGGAGATGATCTCGCGCGCCAATGGCGGACGGACAGTCCCGCAGATCTTCGTCGGCGAGCATCATGTCGGCGGCTTCGATGATCTGAGTGCGCTGGATCAAAGGGGCAAGCTCGACCCGCTTCTCGCGGCCTGATCCGATGCGCGCGGCGCTCCTGCAACTTTGTTCGAGCGACGACCCGGCGGAGAATTTGCCCGTCACCGAATCTCTTGCGCGTGAGGCCGCGGCGGGCGGGGCGACGCTGATCGCAACGCCCGAATGCACCAATATCGTGACCTTCTCGCGCACGCTTCAGAAGGAGCGACTGCGTCCCGAGGCCGAGGATGCGACGCTCGCGCGGCTGCGTGCTGTCGCCGACGAGCTCGGCATCTGGCTCCTGATCGGCAGCCTCTGCCTTAAGGCCGATGAGCCGGACGAGCCGCGCTTCGTCAACCGGTCGCTGCTGATCGGCCCGGATGGCGGGATCTCCGCGCGATACGACAAGATCCACATGTTCGACGTCGAGGTGGGTGAGGGCGAATCCTACCGCGAATCGGCGGCCTTCCGGCCCGGAGAGCAGGCCGTGCTGACGGCTGCGGGCGACATGCGGCTCGGACTGTCGGTCTGCTACGACCTGCGCTTTCCCCATCTCTACCGGGATCTGGCAAAGGCCGGCGCCGAGATCCTCACCATTCCTGCGGCGTTCACCGTGCCGACGGGCAAGGCGCATTGGCATGTGCTGATGAGGGCGCGCGCCATCGAAACCGGCGCCTACGTGCTCGCTCCCGCCCAGACCGGCACCCATGCTGCGTCACGCGGGCGGGCGCGCGCGACCTTTGGGCATTCGCTTGCCGTCTCTCCCTGGGGCGAAGTGATGGCCGACGCGGGAGAAGACGCGAACAGCGTCACGCTGGTCGATCTCGATCCGGAGGCCGTTGCACGGGCGCGCAGGCAGATCCCCGCGCTCACCCACGACAGGCGCTATTGTGGCCCGGAGTCGGCCTGATGGACAGGCAAAAGGGGGATCCGTTCGTCGTCGCGCTGTTCAGCGAGATCGTCATGATCGAGCAGTTGGCGCGGATCAGGATCAGCCGTGCCATGCCGAAGGGCATGGAGCTTTCGCACTTCATGGTGCTCAATCACTTCTCACGGCTCGGCGGTGAGAAGACACCGGCCCAGCTCGCGCGCGTCTTCCATGTGACAAAGGGCGCGATGACCAACACGATCCGCAAGCTCGATGATGCCGGATACGTGCACGTGCGCCCCGACTGGGACGATGCGCGCCGCAAATGGGTCAGCCTCAGTCCCGCCGGCCAGGCCGCGCGTGACCGGGCGGTCACCAATATCGCCCCGGTCCTCGACGAACTGGTGGCTGGCGTCCGCGATGACGAGTTGCGTGCCGCCCTTCCGATCCTGCGCGCGATTCGCCTGAGCTTCGGCGGTGAGACGGGGGCGGATTCGCCCGTCCCCCCGCGCTGAGCCCAGAGAATGCGCAATAAATTGGCGGCCGCGGTACGGCCCCCTAGATGAACGTGTCGAGCGTCGCTTCCGGCTCGGCCGAATCGGAAGACGTCATGTAGACGCCGATCGTCTCGCCGGTCTCGGCTACCGGAGCATCCGCCGCGGGTGCCGCAACGGCCTCGGGCGCCACCGTGTTGTCGGCACCGCCGACGGTCTGGGGCTCGCTCTTGTCCGCGGACGGCGCGGCGACAGTCTCGATCGCTTCCTTCGCGCGGTCGGCCTCTGCAGCTTCTGCAGCCTTTGTTTCACGCATCTTCACGACGACGGGAATGAAGGTCGTTATCCCCGTCGGAAGCCTTTCCGGCTCGGGTACCGCATCCAGCCCCTTCACCGAGTTCATGACACCGTCGATCGACCGCTGGGAAGATACCGGCATGGAACTTCCCTCCGTCGTGCGCAGGAATTCACCCAACGCGCGCGTCGGTTCAATCAGCAACGAAGTCGTATTATACAGCCCACCTATCATGATCATTCTCCTGATCCACCGGGGCCCAATCTACTCCCAAATGTAACCGAAACATTTAAACGCCCCGGCTTGGGGCGGCACCAATTGCAGCAACTTCAACATGAATATCCGTTAGGATTCGGCCCGATCGCCCGGTTTCACGCTGGCCGTCACGTAGTTCACGGACAGATCCCGATCCGACAGGGACCAGCTCCAGGAGATCGGGTTGAACACCATTCCCTTGCGGTCCACGGGGTCGAGCCCCCCCTTGCCCAGCATCTCGAAGAGCTCGTCCGGCGTGATGAACTTGCGCCAGTCATGGGTGCCCTTCGGCAACCAGCGCATCACGTGTTCTGCGCCGATGATCGCCATCACGTAACTCTTCGGGTTGCGGTTGAGCGTCGAGCAGATCATCAGCCCGCCGGGTTTGAGAAGGGCCGCGCAGGTGTCGAGATAAGATTGCGGATCCGCCACATGCTCGACCACCTCCATATTCAGCACCACGTCGAACTGCTCGCCCGCATCCGCAAGCGCCTCCGCCGTGGTGTGACGGTAGTCGATGTCGAGCCCGGATTGTTCGGCATGGATCTGCGCCACCGGGATGTTGCGCTCGGCTGCATCCGCGCCCACGACCTCGGCGCCGCGCCGCGCCATCGGCTCTGCAAGCAGACCGCCGCCGCAACCGATATCGAGCAGCCTCAATCCCTCGAAGGGCGTGCGCGCCTTGAGGTCACGGCTGAACTCCGCCGAGATCTGGTCCGTGATATAGCCGAGCCTGCACGGATTGAGCATGTGAAGCGGGCGGAACTTGCCGTTTGGATCCCACCATTCGCTTGCCATTGCCTCGAATTTTGCGACTTCCTGCGTGTCGATGGAGGTCTGGCTCTGCATTGCCATCATGTGTCCGTTCTGCGATTGTGTAGCGCCTTGAAGGGATACATAGTCCGCGAATGAAGGAAAACACGCGCAACAGCGCCGAAGCGCCGCGCAACGGCCTCTACCCTCCGATCGAGCCTTTCCGGCAACAGATGCTGGACATGCCCGGAGGCCACCGGGTCTATGTGGAGCAATGCGGTGCACCGGAGGGGGTGCCCGTGCTGGTTCTGCACGGGGGGCCTGGCGGTGGCTGCTCGCCTGGAATGCGGCGATTCTTCGACCCGCAGCACTACCGAAGTGTGCTCTTCGACCAGCGCGGCTGCGGTCGCTCCGGCCCGCTCGCCTCCGTCGAGAACAACACCACCTGGGATCTTGTCGCCGATATCGAGCGCATCCGCGTCGAACTGGGCATTGAGCGCTGGACGGTCTTCGGCGGCTCCTGGGGGGCTTGCCTCGCACTGATCTACGCACAGGCTCATCCCGACAGGGTTGAGGCGCTGGTGCTGCGCGGTGTCTTCACCATGACGCAGGGCGAACTCGACTGGTTCTATGCCGGCGGGGCAGGGCAGTTCTGGCCCGACCAGTGGCGCACCTTCTCGCAAATGGTCCCGTCCGAGGAACGTGGGGATCTCGTTTCGGCCTATCACAAGCGCCTCTTCGGCGCTGACGAGGCCGAGCAGATCCGGTTCGCCCGCGCTTGGGCCGGCTGGGAAAGCGCGCTTGCCGTGCTCGATCCGGGCATTTCCCGCGGTGCTCCGGGAGGCCAGTATGCCCGGGCCTTCTCGCGGCTGGAGAATCACTATTTCATCAACCGGGGGTTCCTCGAGGTCGATGGCCAGATCCACAGGGACATGCATCGGATCGCGCATATTCCGGGACATATCGTCCAGGGCCGATACGACATGGTCTGCCCGCCGCACACCGCCTACCGGTTGCACCAGGCCTGGCCCAACTCCCGTCTGCACATGATCCCCACCGCGGGCCACGCGCTTTCCGAGCCGGGGATCACGTCAAAGCTTCTCGAGATCATGAACCAGCGCCGGGGCTAGTCCGAATGATCCGTCGGATGCTCTCATGTTCGATATATGAGGGTGAACTTTGCTGGTTGCCATAAAGTAGCTCCCCCAGACTCACTACCCTATAGCCGTATAAGAACCTAGCTCCCTTTCTGCTATCGCATTAAGAGCATATTTCATATGTGTTTCTTTGTGAATGTGTTAGGCTGCGTTGATTGGATTACCCTACCAATGGCTTGTTTTGATACTTGCTTCATTGTGATTGCACAGGGAATGATGTTTTTTAGGTGAGGAAATGGCTAAAAGGAGGCGAGGGCGCGATAAGTCTTTCTTGAGGTCAGCCAGGAATATATTGACGCTAATAGCGAGCTCATTGGCAAGTATATTTGTAATTATCCTTTTTATTATTTTTTTAGTAGTCTTTATAAAGGAAATGTCTACGAAAACGGTAAGTATAGAAATGGTTAGTGTCCCGGCTGATTGGGAAGCTTTCGGTTATAGTTCGACAGTGACGACGGAGAGGCTGAAGGATAGTATAAACGAAATCTTTCGAAGATCTAGAACTATCAAAGAAGATCAGGCGACACATTTAAGTTCTTTCACTACTCAGAAAGACGAGTTTGATGTCATCCTGCCAGGCGCTGGGATTTCGCTTCAGACGCTTGTGTATTTCGCCAGTGATTTTTTCTCGACATCCGATATCACAATCCGCGGCGATATCGTATGCAACCGAGGCTTTCTGGACCCAACCGTAGCCATTAATCAAATAGGCAGGACGGATGATTGCACTCCTCAAAGATCACATTTGAGATTGCGTATAGATGGTCGTGAAACTGCGATCATTAATGTGCCATCTAAACATTTAAAAATAAAAGATAGCTATATACATTTTGGAGCGCTAGAAATTGTTGAGGCTGTGCATCCGTATACTGCGGCGATATTCGCTTGGAAGGAACTTGAAAATGATACGCGGGCGCTGGCTATAGCAGAGAGCATTCTCGATAGGGCCGAGGGTGATGAGGAATGGGCATACAACCTAATTGGACTTATCCACTTCCGAGCAGGAAACATTCCAACTGCTTTAAAAAATTATGAAGAAGCGATTGCAGAAACCGACGGCTTCGTAGCCGCTCGCTATAATCGTGCAGTTGCATTGGACGAGAGAAGTAAAGACGAAATGAGAGCGCTTGCAAAGAGGATAGAAGACAAAAAAGCGGCTATAAGTGAGTTGGAGGGTTTAATTCGAGATGACTCTAATAACTTTGAAGCTATTATGAGCCTCGGAATAGTGTATTTAAGTTATGTTGACATATTGAATGAAAATCATGTGGAACCGGAAGATTCAACCATGCTGAACTTGGTCGAGAACGCCGTATGTTATGCGCAAATGGCAAGGAATATCGATCGCAATCATCTTAAAGCGACGATCCTTTCCGCTCAAGCTAGGGCCAAACTGGAAGACCTGGCGGAAGGGTCCAACCCTGCGCTCGTCGTACAAAACCTAGCGACGGAAAAGGCGCGAAATCTATTTAATACGGAAAAGGCTTGCTGATGTGAAACTAGTTGCGGGTTTCCTGTCTCCCACCGGATCCAAAGTCTTCGCCGCGTTTCTGCTGCTCTTTGCCTGTTCCCCGGTTGCAAGGAGTGATACCTATGTCAGCAATACGTTTTCCCCCATATTACGCAGTGGCGACGGGGCCTACTACGAGAATGATTTGGTGCTCGTATCGAACGGCACCGCGCTGGACCGATGGAATTATTCCGCTTCGCTTGGATTAGCTAGCCGGCGCCAACAAAATGATCAGGATACCATCACTGCAACGCTGGCAGTGTCGCGCCGTGCTGGTTCTTACCAATTTGGCGTGAACCAATTCATGTTTGCACGATACAGACCTAGTCTCTTCAACTTTGCTAGAGTAGCTTTTCCAACTCGAGCTTTTGTCCAGAAAACGTTCATCTTGAAGGACCGTTCCATATTGGTTGCGGACTTCTCTGTAGGTCGTAGGAATACCGTTGATCAGCCGAACTTGGAGCGTAGTGATTTGCGCCCTTCCTTTGTATACTTCCGTCCAGTTGGATCCGGCGTCGTGTTGTTGGGTGGAAATCTTTCCTACCAAGTTTACGACAAAAAGGGGCGCGTGGACTTAGCCGGGCGTTTTGATGCTTCCTACTACGTTCCGGTAACTGATCATGCTACAATAGGGTTCAATGTCGGACTTCAGGGGGCAGACTCAAACCTAAAGAAGCACGATTACAAAAGATTGGAGATTGGCCCCTACTTCACAGTTACGTTCTAGAGGGATGGATGTGTTTCTACGGATTGTCGGGACCGGAATACTCGCGCTGATGGTGAGCGCTGGGTTCTCTTTTGGGCAGCCGTTGGTCGATAAGGCTCAGTTGCTCGCTAACCTTCCTTGCGGACTTCGTCCGGATTCAAAGCCGGAAGATATTGAAAAGATTATCCTGGCGGACGGGTGTGAAGATCTTGAGGATTTTGTCCTTACTCATGGTGCAATGCTATTTAGAGAAGCTCAGCCAGACTGAAATTTAGTGTGCGCTAGGGTATCTTCTCTTCGTAGTTTTTGCGCGTTCAATGACAAGCGGAAGACCATTTTGCTCACCCCGCGCCCGCCTCCATCTGCGCGGCGGCGGCCGCAAGCTCGTCCGTCACCTTCATCCACATGTCAGGTGCCTGGCAGCCCGTCACCACATAGCGCCCGCCCAGAATGAAGGTCGGCACGCCGGTCACGCCCATCCGCGCGGCCTCGGCCCCGGCTTCCGCGATCTCTTCCCGGTCGGCATCCCCCTGGAGAAGCGTGGCGATCACCTCCGCGTTGCAGCCCGACGCCCCTGCGATCCGCGCCAGGGTCTCGGGATCCGAAATATCCTCGCCCTTCTCGAAATAGGCCCGAAAGAGCGCCATCGCCACGCGGGTCTGCACGCCTTCCGCCTCGGCCCAGTGGATCACCCGGTGGGCATCAAGCGTGTTCGGCGTGCGTTTGATCCCGGCAAAATCGATCGGCAAACCAGCGTTTTCGGCCGCCTCGACCACCGGGGCATAGGCTCGCGCCGCGCCTTCCTTGCCGCCGAATTTCGTCTCCAGGTATTCCCGGCGATCCATGCCTTCGCGGGGCATCTCGGGATTGAGGAAGAAGGGTCGCCACTGCAGCACGAAGGGATGATCTGGTCGCGCTTCGAGCGCCCGCATCAGGTTGGACACCCCGATGAAGCACCAGGGGCAGATCGGATCGGAAATGATCTCTAGGCGTGTCATTCGCTGGTCTCCATCTCTCTGATCTTTCGGCGCAGGATCTTGCCGTTTGCACTGCGCGGCAGGGTTTCGACGGCCCGGAAGATTCGGGGGCACTTGTAGCGCGCCAGTTCCCGCGCGCAATGCGCTGCCAGGTCCGCCTCCGGAACCGGCGCATTTCTGGGAACATAATGCGCCGCCACCACGGAAACACCCTCCCTCACCGGGATTTCGACCACCGCCACTTCCGATACGCCGGGATGATGCAGAAGCGCATGTTCCACCTCCGCCGGGCTCACCCGGTAGCCGCCCGCGTTCATCACGTCGTCGCTGCGCCCGAGATAGGTAATCGCCCCGTCCGCATCCATCCGCGCCCGGTCACCGGTGAGAAACCACTCGCCCCGGAACGCGGCGTCAGTTTCCTCCGGTCGCCGCCAGTAGCCCAGCATCAGCCCCGGATCGCGCCGCGAGACAGCCAGAAATCCATCCTCGCCGCAAAACACCGGCACATCGTTCCGCTCGCCCAGGATCGCAATACGTCGGCCCACCTGGGGATAGCCTGCGCGCCCCTCCGCAGGAGGCCGGTCGGGCGAAAAGGAGATGTAGGTCGAGACCTCGGACATGCCCAACGCCTCGTAGATCGGTTTGCCTGTGGCGCCCGACCACGCCGTCGCCACCTGTTTCGGCAGCGCCTCTCCGGCGCTCAATCCGTGGCGCAGCCCCTCGAAGCCGCGCGCCAGCGCCGCATCATCGCCAAGCATCTGCCGGTAGACGCCGGGCGCTGCGGCAAAAAGCGTCGCACCATGAGCCTCGGCCAACGCAGGCCAGACATGCCGGTCCCGCGGCCCGGTATAGATGAGTGCGGCGGCACCTCGTGCCCAAGGGTCGGTCAGCCCCGCCCCGAGCGTGTAGGTCCAGTTGAAGGCTCCCGCATGAAGCACCCGATCTTCGGGTGTCAGCCCATACCAGCCGTCCCACATCATCCGCCGGGCCCATGCCGCGCGCTGGGCGTGAACCACGCCCTTGGCGCGCCCCCCGGTTCCGGAAGTGTAGACCATGAAAGCCGGATCGTCGGCGCGGGTATCTGCGAAATCCGCCGGCTCCGCGTCCCGCCAGCTCCGCAGTTCATCCGCTCCGGCCACCGGCACTTGCGTCTCGGGCAGATCGAGCCCCGCGCCGAGACAGATCAGGGCGGGGTCCAGATCCGCAATGATCCCCGCGATTTCATGGGCCGTCAGCAGCGCGGATGTGGGCACCGGCACCGCGCCGATGGCATTGGCGGCGAAGAAGACGATGGGAAAGTCCGAGGAATTGCCGATCCGTATCAGCACCCGGTCGCCCCGCCCGATCCCGCGCTCCAGCAATCCGCCACCCGTGCGCAGGACCGCCTCGCGCAAATCGCCATGGGTCCAGCGTTCGGCCACTTCCCCGGGGCGTGCCAGAACCTCCAGTGCCACGCGGTCAGGCGCGTTTGCTGACGGCGCGAAGGTATGCGCGGCCATGTTGAACGCGGCGGGGCAGGGCGCAAACGGCCCCTCGTCAAAGATCGCGGGCTGGAACATGCCCGAATCTGTAGCCGCTGGGGCGGTCCACCGCAATTGGGGGTAATTGTCGGGTTGTGATCCGCAATGTTATATTATAACAATACATGAATCCTGGCATTTCCAAGGCTTCCCCATGACCCAGCCCGGCGATCCGCGCCTCCCCGTTACCGTTCTTTCCGGTTTCCTCGGTGCCGGAAAGACCACGCTTCTCAACCACATCCTCAACAACCGAGAAGGCCGCCGCGTTGCCGTGATCGTCAACGACATGTCGGACGTGAACATCGACGCCGATCTCGTGCGCGCCGGCGGGGCCGAGCTGTCCCGCGCCGAGGAAACGCTGGTCGAGATGACCAATGGCTGCATCTGCTGCACCCTGCGCGAGGATCTTCTGACCGAGGTTCGCCGCCTCGCCGACGAGAATCGCTTCGACTGCCTGCTGATCGAATCGACCGGCATCTCCGAACCGCTGCCCGTCGCCGCGAGCTTCGAGTTCCGGGACGAGGAGGGCCGCAGCCTCTCGGACATCGCCCGGCTCGACACCATGGTCACGGTCGTCGACGCCGTGAATCTGCTCAAGGATTATTCCAGCCACGATTTCCTGTCCCAGCGCGGCGAAAGCCTCGGTGAGGAAGACGAGCGCACCATCGTCAACCTGCTGGTCGATCAGATCGAGTTCGCCGACGTGATCGTGCTCAACAAGGTCAGCGAGGCCTGGATCCAGGATCTCGCCGTGGCCCGCCGCATCATCCGCAGCCTCAATCCCGACGCGCTGCTGATCGAGACGGACCATGCCCGCGTCCGCACCGAAAGCATCCTCGACACCGGCCGCTTCGACTTCGACAGTGCCCACACCCACCCACTCTGGTTCAAGGAACTCTACGGTTTTCAGGATCACGTGCCGGAAACCGAGGAATACGGCATTTCCTCCTTCGTCTACCGGGCCAGGCGGCCTTTCCACCCGGCCGCACTTCAGGCCGTTCTCAACGGTCCTCTCCCCGGCGTGATCCGCGCCAAGGGCCATTTCTGGATTGCCACGCGGCCCGAGTGGGTAGCCGAGTTCAGCCTCGCGGGCGCCGTCAGTTCGGTGAGCCCGCTGGGGCGCTGGTGGGCGGCCGTGCCGCGGGACTACTGGCCCGATGACCCGGACATGGTCTCGCGGATGACGGCCCAGTGGCAGGAGCCCTTCGGAGATCGCCGGCAAGAACTCGTGTTCATCGGGGCCGATCTTGACCGCGAGGCGATCTCGGCGCGGCTCGATGCCTGCCTCGTGGCGCAATCGGGCGCTTTCGAGCCCGAGGTCTGGTCCGATCTGCCCGATCCGTTCCCGGCCTGGGGGCGCTCCCATGCCGCGTAACGCCGCGACCCGCCTGCCCCGGCGGCGTCGCGAGGGCGATGCCATGGCCGAATTCGACGCGCTGCCCGCCGAACTGCGGCGCTGGCTCCATACGGCGGCCCTGCCCTGGAGCCCCCGCTCCGCGCGCCGGGCCTGGGCGCGGGCACGCCGTGCCGCAGGCGGCGATCCGGAGCAGGTGTTCGCCCGGCTCGACGCACTGGAAGCCAACACCCTCTCGCGTGATCGCTTTGCCGCAGGGTCGATCAACGCTCCCGGAGGTTCCTGACGAGAAACTGTTCCGCCCGCTGCCAGCTCTCGTCGGTATCACCGCGAAAGTTCAGCTCGCGCTGCGTGATGACCTGCCCCTGGGCTACATCGACGACGTTCACATACATCCGCATGATGAGCGTGGAGGTCTTGAGCACGGCGGCAAAGAGCGCCACGTCGGCCTCGGCGGCGCGGGCCAACCCGACCAGACAGTCCGGTGCCTCGCCGGGGCAACGGGCTTGAAGGTCACCCTCCGGGATCAGCACCACGGCGTCGTAATCCGCCGCAAGATCCCTCACGAGCGCGTCGCCCATGGCCGCGAGTCGCGCCGCATGAGCCGCCGACTGGTCCTCGTCCTCGCCCGACGTGTCGAGAAACATCACCGGCATCACTGCCAGGGTGTCTGCTGTCGCGGTCCCGGCAAGACCCAGCGCGGCAAGGGCAACGAGAAGCTTGAGCATGGTGGATAGACCCCGGTTTTCCCCAAGCCTATCGCGCGGGCCGTCTGTTCCGAACCCCTCCTTCCGGGTCAGTTCGTGGCGTCCCTGCGCCAGTTCACCACCGAACAGGCCATTTCCTGCTGCAACCATTGGCGAAACCGCATCACGCTCGGGTTGCGCCGGGCCTTCGACCCGGTCACGAACCAGTAGGCCGCTCCGGTGCTTTCCCGCCGCGCGAAAGGCGCCGCCAGACGACCGCGCTCCAGCGCATCGCACGCGAGCGTTTCCCAGGCCATGAACAGGCCCTGTCCGGTCATCGCGGCATCGAGGCAGAGCGAGGCATCGCGATAGGTCGGCCCGCCCGGCAGATCGGTCGGGCGTCTGCCAAGGGGCGCAAGCCACTCCTCCCAGCCATAAAGCTCTTCGTTCTCACGGATCACCGGCAGCTCAAATAGATCCTCTTCCGTGCGGATCGTGCCCGCCAGTTCGGGCGTGCAGACCGGGAAGATGCGCTGGTCGAGAAGCTTCACCGCCTCGACGCCCTTGCCGGGGGCACGGCCCACGCGAATGCCGACATCCACGTCCGACGTGTCGAGATCGACCAAAGGCACGCCCGGTTCGATACGCACCGAAATGCCCGGCCAGAGTTCGTTGAAGCGCCGGATTCGCCAAATGAGCCAACGGCTGGCGAAGATCGGCGCGACCGAGACCACGAGCGAGCAGGGCCGCGTCGCATCGATGTCCTCAACAATGGCGTCCAGTTCCAACATGGCCCGCGTAAGCCGCGGCAACACATTGGCGCAAAGCTCCGTCGGCACCAGCCCGGCAGGCGTGCGCAGGAAGAGCTTGCGCCCCAGCAAGGCCTCTGCCTTTGAAATCCGCTGGCTTAGGGCGCCGGAGGTGACGCCCAGTTCTTCCGCTGCGCGCGCAAGTGTGCCCGCCCGGCCCGCGGCCTCAATGGCTCGAAGCCCGGAAAGGGGAATCCTGTTCAGGTGACGCATATAGTTTTTCTAAACTCAGCCGTTCATGATTTCAATTTTCGGGTGAGCAGGAACGTCACATGCTGCCGGAATGGAAAATCCGCTTCTCAAATGGTTCGTGAGGTTGGTGAGGCACACGCCCGAACCGATATCGGGGCAAAGCTGGCGCCGCGACCCGCTCTCACACCCCGCACTTCAGGCAATGTCGCAACGCGAACTGGCAGATTTGCCTTTCGATCCAGAACGCGTTGAGAGCGACTAGACCGGAACCGTGTCAGGCGGAAACACCGAATGAAAAAGGGATTCTGGCCAAATCAAGACTTGGAATGAAATCCTTTGTTCAAACTGTTTCAGTTTGAACCGTTGTCGCCAGCCCTAACGCGCCCGCCAGCCCGCATCCAGCCGCTCGATGGCAGAGATCCGGTCTTCGGACTTCGGGTGGCTCGCAATCCAGGCCGGTGGCCGCCCGCCCAGCCCGGATAGCCGCTCGAGCTTGCCCAGCAGCCGGGTCTGCGGCGCTGTCCCTATCCCGGCCTTCGTCATGAGCGCGGCCGCATAGGCATCGGCCTCGTATTCGTCCGAACGCGAGAGATGCGCGCCGAGCATGGAGGCCAGCAGGTTGGCAAGCAGCACGCCCAGTCCGGGAATGAGCCGCCCGAGAACCATCGAAAGCCCGACCCGGATCGCGTTCTGCCCTGTGAAATCCACCATCCTGCGCCGTGAATGGCCCAAGGCCACATGGCCGAGCTCATGGGCCACGACGCTCGCGATCTCCTCCGCACTCACTTCGCCCTGCCGGAACCGGTTGTAGAACCCGCGGGTGAGGAAGATCCGCCCGTCCGGCGCGGCGAGCCCGTTCACCGTCTCGATCTCGAAAATCCGCACCTTGAGCTGCGGCAGATCGAGGGCGCGGGCGAGTTTGCCGAACACCGGTTCGAGTTGCGGGTCCTGCAAGGCGCGCGACTGCGCATCCAGCATCCGCGCCGTGCGCCATGCGGAAAACTGATACATGACGAGCCCGTAGAGCGCCGCCATCAGGATTGGCGTCAGATAGACCATGCGTTCGGGCCGGATAGAGAGATCAGCGCATCCATGAAGCATATATGGGGTGCGTGCGGCTCATGTCATCATAGAGCCAGACCATCCGGTCGAGAAACCAGAACTTCCCGAGCAGGCTCAGCACCAGACCCAGCAGCAGCGGCCAGGCGTCCTCGAACAGGAGGCCCAGCCCGATCAGCGGCAACCCGGCCAGCGAGAATCCCATGATGATGGGGAGGGCGCGGTGGTAATGCCGCGGCACCGGAACCCGCTTTCGATTGAGCCAGACCCGCTCGCCCATGACAGCCTTCGACATCCAGTTCGCCGTCGTGGTCGGCGGTGGGAAGACCCGCGGGTTGATCCAGGTCCAGACCACGAGAGCCGCGATGGCCGGCCAGAACAGCCCGTCAAGCGCGTCGCGCCACCAGATCGCCGCCGTCATCAGCGGCAGGATCGGCACCCGGCTCCATCCGCTCCAGGGATTCGCGTGCCGCTCCCAGACCGTGTCTGTCATGCCGAACAGCGCGGCCAGCCCCCGCGCCGGGCCGGTCGCGGCAGAGGTGTTCCGTTCAGGGCTGGCGTGGGGCCGGTCCATGCTGTCTATCCCGCATTGGCAATTGCCTGCCCATCATGCCAAGCGCGTCGCGCGCGGCACAGGGCTTTTCGCCATAAGGGTTAGCCGGCTTCCCGAACCTCTTCTTCCGCAAGTGCGCGGCTCGCGCGCGTGGCACTGATCCGACGCAGACGGTTGCGCAGGAGATAGCCCGACACCACGGCCGCCAGCCCGGCCAGCAGCAGCCCGACGGAGTTGCTCAGAATGTCCGCCAACTCGGTGATCCGATCCGAGAAGAGATACCCGAGGCTCAGGTAGAAGGTGATCCAGATCGCCTCGCCCGCCACGTCCCAGAGGGTGAAGCGCAGCCAGCTCAGACCGGCTGCACCGGCGGCAAGATTGACCCAGGGCCCGAGCGGCGCAAACAGCCAGGTCGAGAAGAAAACCCCCACACCGCCCCAGCGGTCGACCACCCGATGTGCCCGCGCGACGAGTTTTGCCCGCGTCGGATCGCGGTTGAGAAACGCCATCACGCGCACACCGCCATAGCGCCCGATGCGGAACCCGGTCTGATCGCCGCACACCGCACCCCCGAAGGCCGCAAGCAGCGTCTGCCAGAACACCATGTCGCCCGAGGCCGAGAACGCGCCCGCCGCCAGCATCACGAAGGCCGTGGGCACCGGCAGCGCGAGGCAGGAGAAATAGGCCGAAAGCAGAACCACGACCAGCCCGTAGCTCGCCACGAGGCTGAAGAGCAGATCTGTCACGGCTTGCGCTCCCGAAATCCGGCGATCGCCTCCTCGATGCGCCGTTCGAGCTCGGGCAGCGGTTCACCCCGCTTCTCCGCGATCGAGGCCAGCGTCGGCGGCTTTGCCTTGGTGCGCTTGGGTTCGATCTCGAGCGCGTCCAGCACCACCTCGGGGGGCACGTGCCAGGAATGGGCGATGTAGCGTGGCGTCATCCAACCCGCGATCGGCTGGTCGCGGTGCATCGGATCGCCCCAGTAGATCGCATTGAGCACCATGCGCCCGCCGAAGAAGACCGTGAGCGCACAGGCCAGCACGAAGGCCATCAGGAGCAGGCGGTTCTGCCGCCACAGCCTCTTGATCGCCACCATCATCGCGCCAGCGCCTTGATGCCATCCTCAAGCCCCGAGAGCGTCATGGGATACATGCGTCCACCGAAGATCTGCGAGATCATCGAAACCGAATGGGTATAGCCCCAGGCCGCCTCGGTCAGCGGATTGATCCAGATTGCATGGGGCCAGGTGTCGAGCACCCGTCGGAGCCAGGTCTCGCCGCTCTCCTCGTTCCAGTGCTCGTTCGCCCCGCCCGGATAGGCGATCTCGTAGGGCGACATCGCCGCATCGCCCACGAAGATCACGCGGTAGTCCGGCCCGAAGGTATGGAGCACGTCGAGGGTCGGGATCTGCTCGGTCCACCGTCGGCGGTTGTCCTTCCACAGTCCCTCGTAGATGCAGTTGTGGAAGTAGAAGTATTCAAGATGCTTGAACTCCATCCGCGCGGCGGAAAACAGTTCTTCCACCACCCGGATATGCGGGTCCATCGAGCCGCCCACATCGAGAAACAGCAGCACCTTCACCGCGTTGCGCCGCTCGGGGCGGGTCTTCACGTCAAGCCAGCCCTGCTCCGCCGTCGCGCGGATCGTCCCGCCGAGATCCAACTCGTCATGGGCCCCGTCGCGCGCCCATTTCCGCAACCGTCGAAGGGCCACCTTGATGTTGCGCGTGCCGAGCTCGACCGAATCGTCGAGGTTGCGGAACTCGCGCTTGTCCCAGACCTTCACCGCGCGCTGGTGGCGGCTCTCGTCCTGCCCGATCCGCACGCCCTCGGGGTTGTAGCCAAAGGCACCGAAAGGCGAGGTGCCCGCGGTGCCGATCCACTTGTTGCCGCCCTGATGCCTGCCCTGCTGCTCCTTCAGCCGCTCCGCCAGGGTCTGCATCAGCTTGTCGAACCCGCCCAGCGCCTCGATCTCGGCACGCTCGGACGCGGTGAGATGCTTCTCGGCAAGCTTTCTCAGCCATTCCTTCGGCAGATCGACGCTCTCGAGGACCTCCTCCAGTGTCAGATCCTCCAGCCCGCCGAACACGGCCGCGAACACTCGGTCGAACCGGTCAAGATGGCGCTCGTCCTTCACCAGCGCCGCGCGCGCCAGATAGTAGAATCCCTCCGCGTCATAGAGCACCAGATCCGCCCGCAGCGCCTCGAGGAAGGTGAGATACTCCCGCAGGGAAACCGGCACCTTCGCTGCACGCAGATCTGCAAAGAACCCGGTGAACATGGGTTCAGATCACCCCCAGCCGCTGAAGCACCACGATAGCAGCCATGGTCAGCAGCGCGAAGAGGATTGCGTGAACGGCCGCGTATTGAAGCCCGTCGAACCGGTCGCCGCCGCGCCGCTTCGCCCTGCGCCAGCCGAAGAATGCGCCAAGGATGAAGGCTATCAGGATCAGCACGGTCTCACTCCATGTCGGGCGCGGCGAGGGCTGCAAGCAACGCCTGCTCGCGCGCCAGATCTCCGCTGTCGTCGCCGAAGCCGTATCGCGCCCAGCGCAGGCTGTCGACCCGTGTCTCCCGTGCGGCCTCTTCCTCTCCCATTCCGCTCAGTGCGTCCGCCTTCATGGAGAGAAGCCCCGCCACGAGGATCGCATTCTGCGCCTCGATTGCCGCCGGTACATGCCGGTCGGCGAGATCGGCCGCGATGTCATACTGTTCGGTCGCAATGGCCATTGCCGCGAGATGGACACCCGCCTGGGCCGTGCGCACGTCCTCCAGCCCGAGCTGGCGCGCGAACGACATGTAGGCATCGGAGAAATACTGCGCCGCGGCCACCGGGTTCTGGCGAAGGTTGAGCCGGCCCAGCGTCAGGAGCGACACGCCGAGCCTGTGGTCGGTCGGGTCCATCTCGATCGCGATCTGCGAGGCCGAGATTGCCCCCCGCATCCGTTCCGCTCGGCCCGCCCTGCGCGAAAGGGCCGTCTCGATGGCGCTGGACCACGCGACGGATTCCGGCGCGCGCGGCTCGCGCGGCAGATTGCGCCCCTTCGGATTGATCCGGTTGAGCACGGGGACCACCTGCGCCTGCGCCTCGTCCCGGCTCATGCCGCTGGAGAACTCCGGCTGGTAGAGCGTGCGCAGGATCAGCATGTCGAAGGAGGTCGCGGCGCCGTGAAAGTTGTCGTCGTTCCAGATCGAATCCGGCAGCCGGTAGAGATCGTTGGCCGGCCCGAGCGCCTGGGTGATTTCCTCGTTGAGACAGTCCCGTACATCCTGCGGCAGCGAGTCTTGCGGCAGAAAGATCACCGCATGGGTGAGCGTTTCCTGTTCGGACCAGCGAGTCCGCTGGGAATCCCGCTGGCGCAGGAACCCGTTCCAGTTCTCCACACCAGGCACGATGAAACAGGCCGCATCGGGAAAGAACCGCGCGATCTGATCGGTCGGAACCGCCTCTATCACGATCTCGGCGGCATCCGCGTCATCCGTTTCGCGGATGTCGATCCCGGCCTCCCGACGCAGCCGCGCGAGCAGGGCATCGAGATCGCGGCGATAGCCCGCAAGGGAGTTCGGCCCCATGTAGACCCGCACCGGGCCTTCGTAGCGCAAGAGCCCGTCGAGCGTCTCGCCGTTCTCGAGCCCAAAGGTGATGTCGAGGAAATCCTCGGCCAGATCGGCGTTCGAGCGCGCCACGCCGATGGGCCGCGAGGTGTCGCCGAACCGGATCGTCGAGATCGTCGTCCGGTCGCTTTCCGGCAGGGTGCAGGCTGCCAGCATCGTCAGCCCCGCCAGTCCCGAAAGGCGGATCGGCGCTCTCATTTTCCCGGTCGCTTGTATTTGATGAAGGGGGTGAGGGTGCCCACGCGGTCATAAAGTTGCCGTGCCTCGGCGTTGAAATCCTGGGTCAGCCAGTAGACATTCGGCCGTCCGGCCGCATCCGCTGCGGCGTAAACCGCCTCGATCAGCGCGCGACCCCCGCCCTGTCCGCGATGCTGCGGTGCGACATAGAGATCCTGGAGATAGCAGGCATCCTCGATCTGCCAGCCATGACGATGAAAGATGTAGTGAGCGAGCCCGGCCGGCTGGCCATCCGCCTCGGCAATCAACCCGTGGTAGTCCCCGATCTCGGGGTCGGTAAGCCGGGCGAAACTCGTCCTGTAGACGGTTTCGGGCAGTTCCGTCTCGTAAAAGGCCAGGTAATCCCGCCATAGACCGCGCCAGACGGCCTCATCCGCACGTGCGAGTGGGCGCACCGAGATCATGCGGCTGCTCCACTTCGCGAAGGCCTTCGGATCAGCGGCGAAGCCGCATGGCGTTCGAGCGGGTCTTGGCGCGGATCGGGCTCAGCGCGGCCGCCGCGATGCCCACAGGGTCGGCTCCACGAGCCGCAGCCACGGCCGCGCCCTCGCTCGCTGCCGCGAAAGCAGTGGCTTTTTCCAGAACCATTCCAACGGCTTCCGGTCCTGTCATGGCCCCCTGGCTGATCTGAACCGTGCGCCGTGCGATCACTTCCGCCGCGGCCATGTTCATCTGTGTGTAGTGGAGGGCGAGCTTCATCCAGGAATTCGCGGCCTCCATGGAATAGTACGGTCCTATCATATCTTCGGCCTACCTCAAAAGCATGTTGCAGTGCAGCATACATGCAAATTCTCGTATTGTCATGTGATTCTGCGAACGAACCCCGCATCATCGATTGTCCCGTCGCGCCATGAAAGCGAGACGTTCGAACAGGTGGACATCCTGTTCGTTCTTCAGAAGGGCGCCGTGAAGCTTCGGCAGCGAGTGGTTCGCCTCGCGCCGCAGATCCTCCGGCTGGAGATCCTCGGAGAGGATGAGCTTGAGCCAGTCAAGAACCTCCGAGGTCGAGGGCTTCTTCTTCAGCCCCGGCGTCTCGCGGATCTCGAAGAACTGCGTCAGTGCGGTGCGCACGAGATGCGGCTTGATGCCTGGGTAGTGCACCTCCACGATCTTCGCCAGGGTTTCCGCATCGGGGAACCGGATGTAGTGGAAGAAACACCGGCGCAGGAAGGCGTCTGGCAGTTCCTTCTCGTTGTTCGAGGTGATGATCACGATGGGCCGTGCCTCAGCCCGGATCGTCTCGCCCGTTTCGTAGACATGGAATTCCATCCGGTCGAGCTCCTGCAGGAGATCGTTGGGGAATTCGATATCGGCCTTGTCGATTTCGTCGATGAGCAGAACCACCTTCCCCTTGGATGCGAATGCATTCCACAACGGCCCGGGGCGAATATAGTTCCGCACGTCATGCACGCGCTCTTCGCCAAGCTGGCTGTCGCGCAGGCGGCTCACCGCATCGTATTCGTAGAGACCCTGTGTCGCCTTGGTGGTGGACTTGATGTTCCACTCCATCAGCGGCAGGTCGAGGCCGGAGGCAATCTGCCGGGCAAGCTCGGTCTTGCCCGTTCCGGGCTCCCCCTTCACCAGCAGGGGGCGCTCGAGCGTGATGGCCGCGTTGACCGCCACCGTGAGGTCCGCCGTGGCTACATACTCGTCCGAACCCTGAAATTTCATCGCCCGTCTGCCTCTGTGTTCATGATAGCGATGCAAGCTAGCAGCGTCCCTGTCTCGTGCAAGGCGCGATGTTGCGCAAGTGCCGCTGTGGGCAGCATTCCGCGGCTTGCATGCAACGGATCCCCCCGGGCGTGCAACCGGTGCGGGTCGTTCGCTTCGTTAGCCAAGTTATCGCAGCGCCCTGTTTTTTCCGCCTGCGGGGGGGTATTCTTCGCGTGACATTGCCGAGCAAACCCGGTATCGGGTGCGCAACATATGGTGGTGCCTTTCAGATGGGCGCATGTCTGTTCCTGAAGGCTCCGGAGTCCTTGAAGTTGAGGTTAGTCCGATGAAGGCCGAGACGTCTTTCGAAATCGATTATAAGCCAAGTGAAGACGAGCCCTTCATGAACCCGCGACAGCTCGAGTATTTCCGTCAGAAGCTGCTGACATGGAAAAACTCGATCCTCGAGGAGAGCCGGGGCACGATCGAGCACATGCAGGAAGGCACCCGCAACATCCCCGACATCGCGGATCGCGCCAGCGAGGAGACCGACCGGGCGCTCGAACTCCGCACCCGCGATCGTCAGCGCAAGGTCGTCTCGAAGATCGACGCCGCGCTGCGCCGCATCGAGGACGGCTCCTACGGCTATTGCGAGGATACCGGTGAGCCGATCTCGCTCAAGCGCCTCGAAGCCCGCCCGATCGCGACGCTGAGCCTCGAAGCGCAGGAGCGGCACGAGCGCAAGGAACGCGTCCACCGGGACGACTGATCCTGCATTCGGGCGTCCCCGTCCCGGACGCTCATACCGCCAGAAACAGTCGAGCGCGGACGAACCCGTCCGCGCTTTTTCTTTGGCGTAACTCCCTGCCCGTCGCGATGCACCTGCGCGGGCAGGGCGCGCGCATCACATAAGGATGTCGCTTTCGAAGATCGAGCCGACAATCTTGATCGAGAAATCGGCACTGCCGTCACCGTCGATATCGCCCTTGATCACGCCGTCCTTGATGCGAAGCTCGCCTTCCGTCTCGGAGAAATCCTCCCGGCCGATCCATTCGAATTCCTGATCGCCGGCCTCGGTCTCGTCGGCGTCGATCTCGCTCAGATCCAGTTCATCGCCGTCTTCCCGCTGGAAGACCACCTTGTCGGCCTTCCGCCCGTTGCGGGACTCATCTGCGTCACGGAAGATGAAGCTGTCCGCGCCCGAGCCGCCCTTGAGAATATCCTTGCCGGCGCCGCCGATCAGGTCGTCATCGCCCGACCCGCCCTTCAGCGTATCCTTGCCCGAACCGCCCTTCAGCATGTCGAGGTCCGCGCCGCCGATCAGCTTGTCGGCACCGCTTCCCCCCTTCAGCAGGTCGTTCCCCTGGCCCCCGAAGATCAGATCCGCACCGCCGCGGCCTTCCGCTTCATCATCACCGTCGCCCGAGCGGATCTCGTCATCGTCCCCTGAACCTTCGAGCATGTTGTCATAGGCTTCGAGACCGGTTTCGATGAACTCCTCGAGATCCTCCTCGAGCGTATCGAGCCAATCGCCCAGAGCATCCGCCTTCGCATCGGAAAGTTCGTCCGAAACCTGGTCGACCCAATCACCAAGGCGCTCCATCAGGGCGTCGAGCCAGTCCTCCAGGCGCTCTTCGTTGGCATCGACCCAATCTTCCAGATCGCCCGTCACGGAATCCAGCGAGCCCGGCATGGATTCGGAAAGGAATCCCTTGATGTCCGTCGCAAGAAGATCGGTATCGATATCTCCGATGATAAGTGCCATGCAGGTTTCCTCGCTGGTGTGTTTTGAATTTCCAGCGGTGTATATCCAGGTTTGTCAAATAAACGTAGTTTCCAAATGGTTTCAGCTTAATGCAATCTGAATTTCATACTTTATACTTGCAACATACCGGTAAGTAGTAAGGGAATTGATCTGTGAAATCATCGGGGGTGCCACATCGCTCTGCTTGATGCAGAATGAAACGACCCGGAAGATCGGCGTGAAGAAACCGGCGGAAATTGGCGCGGGCGGCCGGGATTTCAGCTGATCGGCGGCTGGCACTGAAGCGGGATGTCCGTCACCGCCGTCATTTCCTGGATGAGAGGCACATCGTCGCCCGATCCCGCTTCGAGGATCAGGATATCGTTGCCCATGCGCGCGTGCCGGAAACAGGCCGTGCCTTCCACATCCCAGTGAAAGCAGTAGAACGGCTCGGAGTAATCCCAGGTGCCGTTCATGCAACTCCCGTCGTAAAGCTGAAGGGACACGTAGTTGGTACCGGGATAGTAATGCTCGTGCGCCCAGAGCTGACCCTCGATGCGGTAGACGAGCGTCTTGCCCATCACCATCGCGGTCCATTCCTCGACGGGAATGTCTGTCGCTCCCTCCACCACCGGCTCGACATCCTGTGCAGGTGCAGCGCCAGAGAGAAACCCGACAAGGCCGAGTGCCGCGAGAAAGGTGGTCGAACGGGTCATTCGCATCAGTCAGGGCCTCCGCCGGCCGGCGGTTGATAAAGCGGGATAGTGGTCCCGAGACGATTGCTACGCAGGTTCGGTTAACCATATGTTGGCGAAAACGCCAGCACAACTCACCACATGGTAAACGACTTGACCCGAATTTTCCGGCGGCAGATGCGCCTCGCGGCCCTCTTGCTCTGCGCCACTCTTGCCGCGCCCCTTGCCATTCCCCATTCCGCCCACGCCGAGATCACCGGCACGCCCGAAGCCCTCGATGCGGACACCTTCGACATCGGCATGGTCCGCATCCGCCTCCACGGTGTCGATGCCCCCGAACTGTCACAGACCTGCACCCATGAGGGCGGCGGCACATGGCCCTGCGGCGCACGGGCACTCGAGCGATTCCGGGAGCTTGCAGGGCAGGGACGGGTGGTCTGCACGGGCCGTGAGCGTGACCCCTACGGCCGGATCATCGCGACCTGCGAGGCCGCCGGGGTGGATATCGGCCGGGCGCTCGTCTCCGAGGGGCTTGCATGGGCCTACCGCGAATACAGCGATGATTACGCCCCCGAAGAAGCGCGCGCCCGTGCCGCTGGCCTCGGCATCTGGCAGGCCGAAACCCAGACCGCCTGGGCCTTTCGCGCCGATCGCTGGCAACGCGCCGCCGCCTCCGCGCCGCGCACCGGCTGCCCGATCAAGGGCAACATCAACGGCAAGGGCGAGCGGATCTACCACACGCCCTGGTCGAAGTATTACAGCCGCACCAAGATCAACGAGGCCAATGGCGAGGCCTGGTTCTGCGACGAGGCCGAAGCCGAAGCCGCAGGCTGGCGCCCGGCGGCCAACCGCTAGCGCCGCACCCTCACCGCAGGATGAAGCCGCTGAAATGGCGGTGAATCCGCGGGATCACCCCCCAGACCATGCTCACAACCACCAGCGGCACCAGCACGAAGGTCCGCTGCCAGATTGCCCACTCCAGGGTGAGCGGCACGATCACGTAAAGGAGCCCCGTGACAAGCGGATAGACACCCAGACCGACAAGCAGGGCAAACCGGATGCGGGAAACGGCGGGCGGAGATGCTGACATGAGAACACCCTCTATCAAAACGGAACGTTTCATTATATAAAACGGACCGTATCGTTCCGTCAAGTGCCGTGTTATGAACCCCCACTGTCACAACGAAAGACCGAGGCGAACATGACGGAAGAGGAGCAGGAGGGGCCACGCCGGTCCATCGGTGCGCGGCGCAACCCGGCGAGTGCGGAGGCCATCCTCGAAGCCGCGGAGGCCATTCTCGCGGAATCCGGGCCGTCGGGGTTTTCCATAGAGGCCGTGGCGCGGCGTGCGCGGGCGGGCAAGCCCACGATCTACCGCTGGTGGCCCACACGGATGATCCTCCTCCTCGACGTCTATCACCGCCAGAAGGGCCTGCCCCGGTTCGAGCGCACCGGCGATCTGGCCGAGGAGCTTCACATCTTCCTGCGCGAACTGCTCAAGCGCTGGCGGGAAGGGCCCATGGGCCAGATCTTCCGCATGATCATCGCCGAAGCCCAGACCGACGAGGAAACCTCGGAGGCCCTGGCCAACTACCTGCTCAACCGCCGCCGCGACCTTGCCACGCTCTTTGCCGAGGCCGCCGCGCGACAGCCCTCCGCCCCCCGCGCCAATCCGGAACTGGCCGCCGAAATCGTCTCCGCCTTCGCCTGGGAACGGCTGCTGACCGGCCGGCTGGACGTGCCAGACGAGGAAATCCGGGACGTCACACGGATCATCGCCAACGGATTTCTCCGGCCACCGCCTCGTGGCTGACGTTGCCGACCGCGCCCTCCGCCCTACCCTCAATCCGGTGGAACCCCCACGGACAAGACCGGAGGAATGCCGATGAAAGCCCAGTCCAAGGCCCAGCAGCAGGCCGCAGGTGCTGCCCTCTCCGCCAAGCGTGGCGAGACCGATCCGTCCGATCTTCAGGGCGCATCCCGCGACATGTACGACTCGATGACCGAGGCCGAACTCGACGAGATGGCCTCGACCAGCCATGACGATCTGCCCGACCGACAGGAGAGCTGACCGCTCCGGCGACCGGCCGCGCATCACGATAATGTCAGCCGCCCGCGGCTCGCTCCCGGCCCGTCGGGCCACAAATCGTTAGGGCAAAGATACTGCAACCCCGAGGATGGAGGCTCCCATGTCCGCACCCGACACCGATCTTGAAAAGCAGAAGAAACGCCACGCCGTTCCGCTCGCGGGCATGGTGGCCGTCATTGCCATCGCAATCCTCGGTCTCGTGTTCCTGATCAGCTTCTTCACGAAAGAGCCCGGAGCCGACGAAGAACCGGCGGCAGAAGTCTCGACCCTCGTTCTCCCGGCAGAGACAATCGTCCTGCCAGTCTGATCCCCGGATCAGCGCGCGGAGGAAATCGCGCGGGGCAGGGGCTCGGACCCGCGCGTCGGCGCGCTCAGCCGCGTCTGGCACTCCTGGCCCGGAATGTCCGGGTCGCTCAGGAAGAGCGGCCGCGAGAAACAAAACCCCTGCGCGCAGTCGATCCCGGTTTCGGCCTTGAGATAGGCCAGCTCCTCGATCTTCTCGACCCCCTCCACGATGATGTTCATGCCGAGCGATGTCGCAAGCGCCTCGATGGCGCGAAGGATGCTCTGGCTCCGCGGTCGAGAATGGACATTGGTGATGAAGGACCGATCCACCTTCACTTCGTCCGCCGTGATCGCCGCAAGCGACGAGAGCGAAGAATAGCCCACGCCGAAATCGTCGATGGAAACCCGCGCGCCCACCGAGCGGATCAGCGGCAGGATATGCGCCTGGAAGCTCGTTGACGGCAGGAAAGCCTCTTCGGTCAGTTCCAGCATGAACCGATCCGCGAAACCCGAGGCCTCCAGCGCGTTCACGAGCCCCTGCATGAATTCGAAATCCCCGGCCTGACAGGCCGCAACATTGATGCTGATCGAACTGTCGCGGCCGAAGGCCTCGTTGATCTGGTCGATGGAGGCAATCGTCCGTTCGAGAATGTGATGGGTGATCGCATCGAGCAGCCCCAGCTCGGCGGCCAGCATCAGGAAGTCTCCTGGACCGTGCATCGCACCGTCCTCGTCGTACCAGCGCATGAGCACCTCCACGCCGGTGATCGCCCCGGTGCGGAAGTTCACCTTCGGCTGATAGGCGCAGGTCACACGCCGGTCCCGGATCATCAGCCGCAGCCGTTGTTCCTGCCGGTTGCGCTCCGCCGCAGCGTGCTCGATGGAGGGGTTGTAGAAACAGACCGTGCCCTTGGCCGTCGCCTTGCTGGCATACATCGCCCGGTCCGCGTTGGTCCTGAGCTGGTCATAGGTCATCCCATCGTCGGGATAGGTGCAGACCCCGATGGAAGCCGAGGGGAAGATCTCGAACCCGTCGACGATCAACGGCTCCTTCAGCCGCTCCGAAAGCCAGTCAAGGTCGAGCGCCAGTTCGTCGCGCCCGCTCACCGGTGTCAGCAGCAGCAGAAATTCATCCCCGCTCAACCGCCCCAGCACATCCGTCGGCCGCAGCATCCCCTGTATGCGCCGTGACAGCGCGGTCAGCAGCTGATCGCCCACATTGTGGCCGTAATAGTCGTTGATGTTCTTGAAGCCGTCGAGATCGAGAAAGGCCAGCGCAAAGGGGCCGGGATCGCTGCGGATCAGCGTCGCGACGCTTTCCTCCATCAGCACGCGCTTCGGCAGGCCGGTCAGCTCGTCGAAATAGACCCGGCGGATAAGTTCCTCCTCGCGGTCCGCATCGATCCTGCGATCCACGTGGAAGGACAGCTCGTAGTCCTCTCCCCCGATCGGAACGCTCAGGTGCTCGCGACGATAGCGCGGCGTGCCGGTGTCGCTTGACTGGGACAGATCGGCCTCTTCGGGCGCCGGGCCGGAAAGCCTGCGCACGGTCCCGTCGGGCGCGCGCAACTCGAGCCCGAGAGGCGCCGCCGCAAGAATTTCGTGCAGCGATGGCCCCGAGCCCGCGCCGCCGTCATCCCATGAGGGGGCTGCCGATTCCTGCGTCATTGCGTTTCACCCCTCAGCGCCGAAGCGGAACATACCCGTTCCCGCCGGTTCCCCCCTCCAGAGGCGACGTCCCGGAAGAGACCCCCGCCGCGCCGCCATCCGAAAGCGACCGCAGCCCCATGGCGAGCGTGTTCTGCTGCGGGGCCTCCACCCGGCGGCGCGCCACCGGCGGCCTTCCCGCCAGATCCCTGTCCCGGCGCACGTCGCTCGTTGTCGCGTTGCGCCAGCGCTGAATCGCCGTCTGCACGATCTCCTGGTAGGAGCCCGGCGCCTGCTTCTCGCCGCGCGAGCCCATGTCGCTGCACGGCAGTCCCTCCTGCGGAACCGTGTCCACGATGAAGCGCGTCGGCAGCGGCAGGCCCTCGCCCATCGCAACCACCTCGCGCTCTCCGAGCGAGGGCACGAAGGACAGCAGGTTCGCCGCCGCTTCCGAGACCGCCGAGCGCAAGAGCGCCTGGTCGTTGTCGTTCGTCATCCGCATCACGAAGAACGTGCCGCACTGGGAAACGATTGTCGGATCGATTTCCGCAGGGCGCTGGGAGACCAGCCCGAGATGCACGCCGTATTTCCGTCCCTCGCGGGCAATGCGCTTGAGCGCCCGCCGCGCCGGGGCGAAGCCCGAGTGATGGTCGGAGGAGGCATAGCGATGTGCCTCCTCGCAGATGAGCAGCAGCGGCAGCGCCCCGTCGGACCACAGCGCGAAATCGAAGGCCAGCCGCGACACCACGCAGACCACGGCATCCACCACCTCGTCGGGCAGGCTCGCAAGCTGCAGCACGGTGATCTGTCGTTCGGCCGTCTCCAGCCCGAAAAGCTGGCCGATCACCTGCGCCATCGTGTCGCCGCCGGCAATCGCGTTCTTGAACATGAACTGGTGGCGCGGATCGTTGCGGATGGCGTCCACCCGCATCATCAGCCGGTTGTGGTTCATCCGCGAGGAGCGGTTCTCCAGCTTGCCCATCCGCTCGTCAATGAGCTGGATCAGGTCGCCGATCTGGTAGGGCGAGGGCGTGTCGGCGGTGAAACCGTTGTGTCGCGGCCGGCGTTTCTCGATGGTCGGACCTTCCGCGGAGGATTGGCTGGCATAGAGCCCCTTCGCCACCGGAATGAGCTCCTGCAGGATCTCGACCTCCTCGGGTGCGGCCGGCTTGCCGCCATAGATCACATCCGTGATCTCCTCGAAATTGAACAGCCAGTAGGGCAGGTGCAGGTTCTGCGCCCCGATGGCCGTGGCGCGCGCCCCGAAAGCCTGTGTATACTCGTTGTGCACGTCAAGCATCAGCACCCGCAGATCCTTGCGGCTCTCGGTCATCTCGTTGAGAATCTTCGTGGTCGCGCTCGACTTGCCGACGCCGGTGGAGCCCACGATGGCGAAATGCTTCGAAAGCATCTGGTCCACGTCCACATAGGCCGGTGTCGATTCCGCCTCGGTGATCTGCCCGATCCGGATCGACCGCTGCCCGCCGGTGGCGAAGATGAGGTTCAGCTCCTCGTGTCCGATCATCTCCACCGGATCGCCGATGGCCGGATAGTCGCGCACGCCACGCCGGAAACGCGATGCACCTTCGGATGTCAGGATCTCCCCCATCAGGTCGAGCTGCGCCAGGGCATGGGCCTTCGCGCCGCCCCGTTCCGTCTCGGGATCGACGCTGACTTCCGTGATCATGCCGATGAGGGTCACGCCCCGGCCCCGGATGGCGAGAAGCTTGCCCACCGTCGCCCTCTGGCTCTGGTCCTCGGCGCCGACCGTGGGCTCGGGCAGGGCCACACGGGCCCGCGATCCGTGCACCGAAAAGACCCAACCCACATGTCGGCCACCTTGCGCGCCCCCAAGAGCCTGATCCGACATGCTGTAACCTCTTACTACACGGAAATACGCCGCAGAGATGCTACAAACAGTTTGAAATTCGGTAAAACTGGCAAGCCCGCAACCCGTTGTCGCATCACATGCCTAACGCGCGGCAGAACGGGGAAGGGCCAGGCCGGTCCCCCGGCCCGCCCCGATCCTGCAGCCTCAGAGGATCAGATCGTCCTTCGAGAGGTTGAGGATTCCGTCGAGTTCGATCTGGAAATCGGCCGTCTTGTCGCCGTCGATATCGCCCGAGAGCACACCGTTCTTCATCCGCAGCTCGCCCTTGTCGCCCGAGAAGCTGTCCTTGCCGATGAAGTCGAACTTCTGATCGCCGGACTTGCGCTCGTTGGCGTCGATCTTGCTGAGATCCACGATGTCCTTGCCGCGCTTGAAATCGGTGATCAGGTCGCGGTTGTCCTTGTTGCCGGCCTCTTCGGCGGACTTGAAGATGAAAATGTCGGACCCGTCATCGCCCTGCAGCTTGTCGCGGCCCTGTCCGCCCTCGATCTTGTCGTCGCCAGCGCCGCCCTTGATCGTGTCCTTGCCCTTGCCCCCGGAGATCTTGTCGTTGCTCTTGCCACCGAAGATCTTGTCGTTGCCGTTGTTGCCCTTCAGGGTGTCCTTGCCCTTGTCGCCGAGGATCTCGTCATTCCCGTCGCCGCCGAGGATCTCGTCCTTCCCGTTGCCCCCCGCCAGCGCATCGTCGCCCGCCAGCCCGGTGATGCGATCGTTGCCATCGTCCCCGAAGATCGCGTCCGACCCCTTCGTGCCCGACAGGCTGTCATCCTCCGTCGAGCCGGTGATCGAACCGTCATGGATCGTCACCGTGCCCGACTGCACATCGGCCACGGCACCCGGCGCATCGATCGCGATCCGGAAGGTCTCCGGCGTCTCCAGCTTCGCGTCGCCCAGAACCTTGAGGCTGAAGGAGGCCTCGCGCTGCCCCTCCTCGAAGGTAAGCGTGCCCTTCTTCTTGACGTAGTCCTTGCCGGACTTCGCCGTGCCGTCGACCGTTCGGTAATCCACCGAGAACGTGCTGGTGGCCGCCCGCGACAGCGAGACATTGACGGAGATGTGCCGGTCATCGAGCCCGGTCTCGGTCACCGTCGGCTCGGAAACCGCAAGTGCCAGCTTGTTGGTCGTCCCGTCGTCGTCCATGATCCAGCTGTCGGCCCGCAGGACAGGCGCGCCGTTCTCCAGCTTCGCCCCGCCCGTGACGTTGAACGCCTCGAGCGTGATCGTCTCGTCGGTCTCCGAAACCGTGTCGTCGATCAGCCGCAGCGAGACGATCTTCGAGGTCTCGCCCGCCTGGAACCGCGCCGTGCCGCTGTAGGAGGAGGTATAGGTGTCCGAACCGATGATCCCCTCGCGCGAAAGGAAGCGGTATTCCACGTCCACCGGGCCGGTCGGCGGCTCCGAAAGGCTGATCGTCCAGTAGAGATACTGCGAGGACGTGCCCTCGGGGCTGTGCGAACCATCGACCGAAACCGTCGGCATCCCGTCATCCGCGGCGGCATCGTCGTCGAGGATCGTGGCGATGTGGTTGGAAATCGAGGCAATCTCCGAGGGCGCATCGATCGAGAGCGAGAAATGCTCGCTCGCCTCGAAATCCTTGTCGCCGAGGATCTTCACCGCAACCGAGGCCTTGGTCTGGCCCTCCACGAAGGTCACGCTGCCCTTGGTCTTCTCGTAATCGACACCCGCCTTGGCCGATCCGTCCACCGTCTTGTAGTCGACGGTCATCGTCTCCGTCGCGGGCCGGGACAGCTCGAACTCGAACTCCGCGTTGCGCTCGCCCTTGTGCCCCTCGTTCACCGTCGGGCTCCGGACCACCATCGCCAGCTTGTCGGTGATGCCGTCGTCGTCGAGGATCCAGCTCGTCGCCGAGAGATAGGGCACATCATTGGCAAGCTTCGGCCCGCCGCTCACGTTGTAGACCTCCAGCGTCACCGCCTCGTCGGTCTCGGTCAGCGCGTCGGCGTTGATGCGCGCACGCACGGTCTGGCTGGTCTCGCCCGGATCGAAGGTCACGTAGGAATCCACGTGCTGCACGTCCGCGCCGGCATAATAATAGCCGTCGAGGGCGGTGTCGGAGAAGGTCCGGTAGTAGACCCGCACCGTGCCCGTCGCCGCCTCGCTCAGCGTGATCGCCCAATTCGCGTAGTTGGCGCTCGACCCGGTGCCCTCGGGCCGCGCCGACCCGCTCACATGCACCGAGGGCATGCCCGCATCGGCCGCCGCGTCATCGTCGAGGATTTCCGCCTCGCCGATGGAGACATCCACGATATCCTCGGGCGCATCCACCGCCAGGGTGAAGCCCTCCACCGGCTCGATATCGGTGTCGCCCTTGATCCTGACCGTGACCGTCGCGGTATCCTCGCCGTCGAGAAACGTCACCGAGCCGCTCTTCGCGATGTAGTCCTCGCCGGCGATGGCCGAGCCGTCCACCGTCTCGTAATCCACCGTGATGTTGCCATCCGCGGGGCGGGAGAGCGAAAGCTCGAAGACCGCATCGGTGCGGCCATTGTCGCCTTCCGCCACGATGGGGCGCGAGACATGCAGCGCGCGCTTCTCGTTCACCCCGTCATCGTCGAGGATCCAGCCGACCGAGCGCATCACCGGCCCGGAATAGATGAAGTTGTTCCCCGCCGAGACGCTGTAGGCCTCGAGCACCACCGCCTCGTCGTGCTCCGCAAGCGCATCCGCCGTCACCCGCAGGCGCACGCTTTCCGAGGTCTCGTCGGTGTCGATGGTGACATAGCTGTCGTAGGCGGCGGAAGTATCCGTGCCCACATAGGCGGTGTCGGTCAGGAACCGGTAGTAGATCCGGACATCGCTGGTTTGCGCGCCCGAAACATCGAAGGTCCAGACGAGATAATTGCTGGAACTGGACGTGCCTTCCGGCGCAACGCCGCCCTCGAGATCAATAGTAGCCATTCTGAACTGTCCCCACCCGACGCAAGAAATTTGCGAAAACCACCGGATCCCCCGATCCGCCTTGCACACTATTTCGTGTTAACAAACGTTAATCAAATACTATTGCCGCGGGTCAATGAATTTCACGCAGTTTCACTGCGCATTAACTTTGATTGTCATGTCGGGTCGGTCGGGCCTTGGACGAAGCAGCGCACTCACCCCGAAGGTGGGCACCAAAGGCGTGGCCCGCGCCCCGGACGATCTGAAGGACTTCCGCCCGGCGATCTCGCACGGTCCGAAGGTGAGCGCAGTCGCGCCCGCCCGTGGGGGCGGGGCGTGCGCGATCCGGTGCTGCGCACCGTGCCCCCAGCCTTGACACAAATCACTCTTCCACGGACCTTTGTCCCGTCGGAGGGCATTGGTTTGGCCGCATTCGAGATCACGTCATTCCTGAAAGTCGCGCGCCTCCTGCTCGCCGCGCGCGCACTCGCCGGCGACCCTGCCACCTTCCACAAGAGAGAAGCCCTCCTCGCCCTCGCCCGGGATGACGCCGCGCTCAGGGGCCTCCTGCGCGAGCGTGGCCTCAACCCGCTCGCCCGCCAGATGGCGAAAGTCGCCGAAGAGGCCGAGGCCATGACCCATCCCGGCTACGCCATCGATGATGCCAAGGCGATCTTCTGGCAGGTCGCCCCGGAAGCCCTGTCCGACCCGGCCATCTTCGCGCGGGGAAATCCCGATCCCCGGGCCATCACCGATGCCATGGTCGCGCGTATCAAGGCCTCGTCCCACCGGCGCGACTTCACGGAGCGCGAGCTCAACGATGCTTATTTCCGCAGGGTCTGCGATCTGATGTTGAGCCAGATGTCCGCCCAGACCACGCGCGAGACGACCTGAAGGACCACTGCCCGCCGATCGCGCGCGCCCCGAAGGTGGGCGCAATCGCGCTTGGCCCAAGGGGCGGGGCTTGCGCAAGAGCACCGGGGCCGCACTGCGGCGTTCGGCACGGCACGGAAATGTGCCAAATTGAACGTTGACCCGATTTCAGTGCCCGGGGCGTGGCCACAAAATCATATGCATGAAATATGCATGGAATGCATATTGTTTGCATATACCGATTTCCTGCCCGGAGCCTGCGAAATCAGACGTCCAGATCCTCCGCGAATTGCGCGTTTTCCTGAATATACTGGAAGCGCATTTCGGGCTTCTTGCCCATCAGCCGTTCCACCAGCCCGGCCGTGTCGTCCTCGCCATCCTCGTCGTCCGGCAGCGTCACCGTCACCCGGATGAGGGTCCGACTGTCCGGGCTCATGGTGGTCTCCTTGAGCTGCGCGGGCATCATCTCGCCCAGGCCCTTGAAACGGGAGACCTCGATCTTGCCCCGCCCGCCAAGGCCCTTCTCCAGCAGCGCGTCTTTCTCTGCATCTGTCTGAACATAAACGGATTTCGCGCCCTGCGTCAGACGGTAGAGCGGCGGTGCCGCGAGGAACAGATGCCCGTGATCTATGAGTGGCCGCATCTGCGTGAAGAAGAACGTCATGAGCAGCGAGGCGATATGCGCCCCGTCCACATCGGCGTCCGTCATGATGATGATCCGCTCGTAGCGCAGGTCCGCGAGGTTGAAGCGCGAGCCGGTCTGGACCCCCATCGCCTGGCAAAGATCGCTCAGCTCCTGGTTCGCCATCATCTTCGACGAGGCCGCCCCCAGCACGTTCAGGATCTTGCCCCGAAGCGGCAGAACGGCCTGCGTTTTCCGGTTTCGCGCCTGTTTCGCCGACCCCCCCGCGCTGTCGCCCTCGACGAGGAAAAGCTCGGAGCCGCCCTTGGTCGCGCCTGAGCAATCCGCGAGCTTGCCCGGCAGGCGCAGCTTCTTCACCGCCGTTTTGCGCTGGGTTTCTTTCTCCGCCCGGCGCCGTGCCCGTTCCTCGGCCTTCAGGACAAGGTAGTCGAGGATCGCGCCCGCGGTCTTCGTGTCGGCAGCCAGCCAGTTGTCGAACCGGTCGCGCACGGCCCCTTCCACCAGCCGCGCAGCCTCCTGGGTTGCCAGCCGGTCCTTGGTCTGACCGACGAATTCGGGTTCCGCGATGAAGACCGAGATCATGGCCGAGCCGCCCGCCATCAGGTCGTCGCGGGTGATCTGCGCGGCCTTGCGGTTGTTCACCAGTTCGCCATAGGCCCGAATGCCCTTCAGGAGTGCCGCCCAGAAGCCTTGTTCGTGGGTGCCGCCCTCAGGCGTCGGGACCGTGTTGCAGTAGGACGAGACGAAGGCATCGCGCTGCGGGGTCCAGTTGATCGCCCATTCCACCGAGCCAATCGCCCCGGACCCGTAGCGCTCTGCAAACTCGACCTTTCCGGCAAAGGGAGCGTCCGAATAGCACTGCGCGCCTTCGAGCCGCTCGCCCAGGTAATCCGCCAGTCCTCCGGGAAAGTGGAAGGTCGCGGCTTCCGGCGTGTCGTCCTTGGGGCCAATGCAGGCCGGATCGCATTTCCAGCGGATCTCGACGCCCGAGAAGAGATAGGCCTTCGAGCGCACCATCTTCATCAGCCGCGCGGGCTTGAACCGGGCGTCCGCCCCGAAGATCTGAGCGTCCGGATGGAAGGTCACGCTCGTGCCGCGCCGGTTCTGGGTCGGGCCCACTTCCGTGAGCGGGGCCTGCGGAAGCCCGCGCGAAAATTCCTGGCGGTAGAGCTTCTTCGAACGCGCAACCTCGACGGCAACGAAATCCGAAAGGGCGTTCACCACCGAGATGCCGACGCCGTGCAGACCCCCGGAAGTCTGGTAGGCCTTGCCGGAGAACTTGCCACCCGCGTGCAGCGTGCAGAGGATCACCTCCAGCGCCGAGCGGTCGGGAAAGCGCGGATGCGGATCGACCGGAATGCCGCGCCCGTTGTCGCGCACGGTTACCGAAAAATCACCGTGAAGCTCCACTTCGATCCGGTTGGCGTGACCCGCCACCGCTTCGTCCATCGAGTTGTCGAGCACTTCTGCAACCAGATGGTGAAGTGCCCGCTCATCGGTGCCGCCGATATACATGCCGGGGCGTTTGCGGACCGGCTCCAGCCCCTCGAGCACCTCGATGGCGGACGCATCATATCCCTTGGAGTCGGGATCATCGCCAAAGAGATCGTGGGGTTGGGCCATGGAGCACCTCTTTTCCAAAGGCCCGCCACCTCTAGAGGCGGGCGAATTGGGCGATGCTATATCTTGTTTGGCGAGCTTGGCAAACAGGAAGGCAAGGAGCAGCGCCCGTCCGGCCGGGCGCGGTTTGCCTAATCCCGTGCGCGGAAAGGGGCCGGCGTGACATAGACCGCGTCGGCCCGGCCATAACCGCCGTCCTTCACCTCCTCGATGAGAACCATGGTATGGGGCCGCGCGGCCTCGGTGAAATACTCGGCGAGCATGTCCGTGACCCGATGAATGACTTCTTCCTTCTGGGGAGTGCTCAACGCGGCTTCGGGGATCTTGATGTTCACGAAAGGCATTTTGCTTCTCCGTGTCAGACCATGCCGCCGTTGGCGCGGATCGTCTGGCCATTGATCCAGCCGCTTTCCGGGCTCGCCAGGAACGAGACCACGCGCGCGATGTCCTCCGGTTCGCCGAGGCGACCGAACGGGTTCATCTTCGCGATACCTGCCACAAGGTCCTCGCTCTTGCCGGTCAGGAAGAGCTCCGTCGCGACCGGCCCGGGCGCCACGCAGTTGGCGGTGATGCCTTTTGCCGCGACCTCCTTGGCGAGCACATGGGTCAGTGCCTCCACTGCGGCTTTCGTCGCGGCATAGACGCCGTAACCGGGCTGGTAGAGCCCGACGACACTGGAGGAAAAGCTGATGATCCGACCACCTTCGCGCAGCCGGTTGGCCGCCTCGCGCATGCCCCGGAACACCCCGCCGACATTGAGCGAGAGATGCGCCTCGAAGGCCTCATCCGTGGTCTTGGCCACCGGAGAAAGCGCCATGACGCCTGCATTGTTCACCAGAACGTCCACGCCGCCGAGTTCCTGTTCGGCCGTGTCGAACAGCTGGCGCACACCCTCCGGCGCGCTGAGATCCGCCTGGACTGCGATGGCTCGTCCTCCCGCAGCCTCGATCTTCGAGACAACCGCATCTGCCGCATCCTTGCCGCGCGCATAGTTGACCACGACGGCGAAGCCGTCCTGCGCCAGTGTTTCCGCGATTTCCGCGCCGATCCCGCGCGATGCGCCGGTGATGATCGCTGTTCGTGTCATGAGGCTTCCCTTTGCTTCGATTCCCTTGCCCATGCAAAATCGGTTGCATGAATGTCGAAAACAATGCGATCAATTATGACTTCACAATTCGGCATTAGCGAACAAGGTGATGGACCGGCTCGACCGTATGCAGCTCTTCATCCGGGTCGTCGAGCGTCGCAGCTTCTCGGCGGCCGCGCGTGATCTCGGGCTTGCGCGTTCCACCGCGACGGAAGCGATTAAGCAGCTGGAGGCGCGGCTCGGCACCCGGCTGCTGGACCGGACCACGCGCCACGTCACACCGACCCTCGATGGCGAGGTCTACTACCGGAACTGCCTCGATATCCTCGCGGCGCTTGAACGGGCCGAGGCCGACCTGAGCACGGCGGAACCCCATGGGCTTCTGCGCATCGACGCTCATGGGGTGCTGACGCGGCGCTTCCTCCTGCCACGCCTGCCCGAATTCACCGCGCGCTACCCGCGGATCGACCTGCATCTGGGCCAGGGCGACCGGCTGGTCGACCTGGTTCGCGAAGGGGTGGATTGCGTGATCCGGGCCGGAACGCTCGAGGACAGCGGCCTGATTGCGCGACGGCTTGCCATGATCCCGGAAATCACCTGCGCAAGCCCCGCCTATCTCGCGCGCCACGGCACCCCGCGCCACCCCGGCGATCTGGACGGCCACGGGATGGTCGGCTTCGTCTCTTCGCGCACCGGCGAGGTGGTGCCGCTCGAGTTTCGCGAGGGGGCGCGCCTGCATGAAATCCGGCTGCCCGCGCGCGTCACCGCCAACGAGGCCGAGACGGTCGCGGAACTCGCCTGCCTCGGCTACGGCCTGATCCAGGCGCCGCGCTACCGCTTCGCCGAAGACCTCCGCGCAGGTCGGCTCGTCGAGGTGCTGGCCGATTTTCCTCCGGACCCTCTGCCGCTCAGCGCGCTCTATGCGCAGAACCGGCAGACGGCCCTTCGGCTGCGTGTCTTCCTCGATTGGGTTGCGGAGGTCTTTGCCGAAGCGGACCTCTGAGCCGGTGCAGCCCTAAAGATCCCGGCTGTCGAGTTCGTCTTCCAAGGCGCCGGTGTCTACCACCAGATCGCCCTTTTCGCGCTTCACGATACCCCGTTTCGAAAGCCCGCTCATTTCGCGCGACACCGCCTCGCGGTGGGTGCTGATCCGTGCGGCCAGATCGAAATGCGTCGGCGCCGGCCTCAGCCGCACGGACTCGCCCTCGTCCGTCGCTTCCTGATCCTCGGCCTGCGCCCGGCGCAACAACTCGCGCAGGAGCCGTTCGCGCACGAGAAGCGTGCTGAACTCGATCACCCGCTCTGACAGCCCGCGCATCTGCTTCACGAGGCTCTTCATGACCGCATCCGCAAAGCTGCGCTGATCGAGAAGCTGAAGGAAGCTGCGCCGGTTGCACACGGCGATCCGCATCGGTCCCTTCGCAATCACGCTCGCCGTCCGCGGGCCTCCGTCGAGCGCCGCGATGAAACCCACCAGTTCGCCGGGGCCTGCATCGGCGAAATCGATCATCCGTCCGTCTTCGGAATGCACCGCGACCCGCGCCATGCCCTCGAGGATCACGAAGACCTCGTCGGTCGTATCCTGGGCCGCGACAAGCTCGGTTCCCGCCCCGACCGAGCGCTCGCGCGCGACGCCCATGAAATGCGCCATTTCCTCATCGTTCAGTTGCATTCGCCCTTCCGCGCCTCCCGCATGTCCTCGACGCGACCGAACGGTGCGCCCCTCGTTCTTCTTGCCGGGAGCTTACAGGAAAATCGGAGGGCAAACGCGTTTTTTTCCGGCTCGTGCGAAACCTCACAGAGCGTCACGCCCACTTGAGGCAATTTCTCCTCACGACACGAACCCCCGGCAAGAACACGAGTATAGCGAGTAGCAAGTGCCGGATGGGGCGGAGAGATCAGAGACTGTTTCAAGGGACAATAGACATGACACGCATCTTCAAGACCGCATTCTTCACCGCGCTTCTCATCACTGCCGCCGGCATGAGCACCATCGCCTCGGCCCGTGATGCAGGCGAGCGGACACGGACCGTCAAACCGGCCTCCAACCTCGTGGCAGAGGCTAGAATCACGGCAACCGACGCCACCACCTACGCGGAACCCGCCGCCGAGGAGCAGACGCTTACCGGTCGCAACTGCGCCCGCCAGATCTGCGAGCGCCCCGGCCGCTAAGCCTCGGCCACGGGCACAAGTTTGTCGCTGCCCACGACCTTCAAGTTACCAAACCATTTTTCGAACACGCGTTTGACCGATTACACCATTTGAACAGGGCAGCGGCTCAAGCGCCGCACCGGGGCGGGGATCCTGGTGCGGCGCGCCTCGTTTGGGCAGGTTTCGGGCGCGTCGCCATGGAACAGCATCAGGCCGCTGCCCGCTCCGACCATCTCGTCAGTATCTAGACAGGCCTCGGCTACGGCCTGATCCAGGCCCCGCGTTACCGCTTTGGCGATGCTCTCTAGGCCGGCCGTCTCGTGGAGGTGCTCGCAGACCTCCCGCCGTCGCCCATGCCGCTCACGGCCCTCTACCCGCAGAACCGCCATCCGCCCTTGCGGCTGCGTGCCTTTCTCGATTGGGTGCGCGAGGTCTTTGCCGACTCGCGATCCTGACCTAAAAAAATGGTGGGGAATCGAGAGGGAAAGCGCGATGCTCACGGGATCCTGCCACTGCGGAAGCGTGACCTGGAAATTCGAAGGCAATCCGGGGTCGGCTACCGCCTGCAACTGCACGATCTGTCGTCGCTATGGCGCACTCTGGATCTATGGCAAGGCAGGCGAACAGATCACCACAACAGGCCTCAGCAACGCATACACGCGCGGACCCGTGATCGAATATCACTTCTGCCCCACATGCGGCTGCCTGGCCTTCTACAGGATCGTTGGAGGCAACCCGGAAGACGAGGGCATGATGGCCGTCAACATCCGCATGGCGGATGAGCCGGAAGCGGTTTCCCGGCTTGAAATAGACCATTTCGATGGGCTCGACAGCTTCGATGACCTGCCACGCGACGGGCGTCGCGTGGCGGACATGTGGTTTTGAAACCCGGGGTCGAGCCGCTCAGCGATAGACCGGACGACCGTACTGGTCGTAGCCAACGATCACCGGATTCGAAGTCCGTTGATAGCCGTTATAAGCCGGCTGGTTGTAGGCGGGATGATTGTAGGTCTGCTGCTGCTGACATTCCTGCCGCGAAGCGCCAAGCAGCCCGCCGACCGTGGCTCCGGCGGCGGTCGCGATGTCCTGACCCTTGCCCCCGCCGATCTGGTTTCCCAGGATCCCTCCCACGACGGCCCCGCCAATCACCCCGGCGCCACAGTTGACGTTCCGCGCGGTTTGGGGATCCACGTAGGTTCCGCCCTGGTAGGGATTGCTCGTGCTACAAGCAGCGAGGCCGAGTGCGGCCGTGATTAACGCTATCCGATGCATTTCTGGTTCTCCAATGCTCCCTGACTCCGTCGCGCTTTCTATCCCGGTTCGGTCGGGATTTTTTCTGAACAGCGCGAGAGGTGTCGACAATGTGAAACCAGCAGGATTTCCATTACTGTCCTGAAACAATCAGGCCATCATCTCAGCCAGAGCCGTGCATAGGGCGGTAGCGGAATGGCTCCGTGCCCATCGCCGGCAGGGGCATCCGACAGTGCGTCATGGCGCCGTGTCGCGCCTTGCTGCATTGCCCAGTTCTCGGGGATCGAGGTCCATGTCTCGGCGAAGTTGAACACGCAGACCATCGCCCCGGTAGGAGCGCGCCGGGCAAAGGCGAAGAGTTGCGCGTTCCCCGTATGCAGGATCTCGGTCGGATGGCGGGCGTGCAGTTCGAGGCAGGCGGCGCGGCGCGCGAAGATCTCTCGCAATCCGGACAGAACGCGGCCCTCGGGCGAGCCGCGATCCGCCTGTGCAGCGCTCACCCTCTCCCAGTCCATCCGGGGCCGGTGCAGCCAGCGGCTGTCATGGGCGAGATCGGCCACATCGTGATAGCTGTAGTCGTTGAGCAGCGCGATTTCGTCACCCATGTAGACCAGCGGCACACCTCCATAGCTCGCGATCAGCGCATGCCCCATGAGGATGCGGTCGATGGCACGGTCGACGCCGGCGGAATCTCCGGCCATGATCGCCTTCTCCAACCCGCAGAGCGACGCGCAGGAACCGCTGATGCGCTTGTCGCCGGTCTCGGGGTTGACCTGGAATAGCTCGCCCTTCGCGAAGGAGCCGGCAAAGTCGCCCTCGTAGAAATCGGACAGGAATGCGCGGTGCATCGGCCCGTTGAGGCCCACCGCGGAGGCATCCGCATCCGTCACCGCCCAGCCGATATCGTCGTGACAGCGCAGGTAGGTCGCGTAGGTCGCGTTGGTCAGGGCAGGCGGAAAATGCGTGCCGAGCACATGGGTCATGAGCTGCGTGTCGCGCGCGGCCAGCGCCGACCAGAACTGCACCATGAGCGAGTTGTGGTAGGCGAGGTTGCCTTCCTTGCCGTCATGCTCGCCCCGCCCGAGATAGGGCAGCATCTCCTCGGGGCTCACGATCGCTTCCTCGAGATGGATCACCGACGGCGCCACGATGCGGCAGGCCGCCCGAAGCGCCTGCAGAAGCATGTGGCATTCGGGTTCCGACTGACAGCGCGTCCCCATCCGCTTCCAGATGAAAGCGACCGCATCGAGCCGGAGGATCTCCACGCCCCGGTTCGCAAGGAAAAGCATGACCTTCGTCATCTCGAGAAAGATCTGCGGATTGGCCCAGTTCAGGTCCCACTGGTGCTCGTTGAACGTGGTCCAGACCCAGCGCCCCATATCTTCGTAGTAGGTGAAATTGCCTGGCGCGTTGTCCGGAAAGACCTCGAGCAGCGTCTCCTCGTACTGCATCGGCAGCGTGTCATCGGGGAAGGTCAGGTAGTAGTCGAGGTATGTCGGGTCGCCCTTGCGCGCCTTCTTAGCCCAGGTGTGTTCCTTCGCGGTATGGTTGATGACCAGATCGACACAGACGCTGATGCCCCGCATCCGGCAGGCCGCGGTCGCGGCTTCGAAGTCTTCCATCGTGCCGAAGGCCGGGTTGATGGCGCGGTAATCCATCACCGAGTAGCCGCCGTCGCTGTCACCGGGGCGCGGCTTCAGGCAAGGCATGAAATGCACGTAGGTGACGCCGAGATCCTTCAGGTAGTCGAGCCTTTCCACCACCCCTTCGAGATCGCCGGCAAAGCGGTCGATGTAGAAGGAATAACCGGTCATGTCTGGCCGCTGGAACCAGTCGGGTTCGAGGTCTCGCCTGAGGTCCAGGAGCTTCAGGTCGTCGGCCCGCTCGCGCCATGCGACCTTCAGCGCCCGGTCGAGCGCCTTTCGGAAGGCAGGATAGCCCGGATGCGTCCCGTAGAGCCGATCCAGCATACCCCAGAGATCGTCCCGGCTTCGCGCGTATCGCAGTTCGAAAAGCGTGTCGCCCGTCACGCCGCCGGTTGTATCCAGCTTTGCCATGTTTTTCCTCCCCCATTTCCTTCTGCGAGCAGAGCCCAATTTCGCACGCATCTCAATGGCCACGATCCTGTCCGATCGACTTGTGGCGGGGTTGACGGCGCAGGGAGCCGCAGGCTTCATCGGGCAAAGCGGCGGGAGAGAAGAAACATGCACGTCTTCGTGCTGACCGGAGCAGGGATCTCGGCCGAGAGCGGGCTCGGCACGTTTCGCGACAAGGGCGGGATCTGGTCGAAATTCGATCCGATGAAACTCGCCACACCCGAGGCCTTTGCGGCCAATCCGCTTGCCGTGCACGACTTCTACAACCTGCGCCGCCGCAACCTGCTTGGAGCCGCACCCAATGCCGCGCATCATGCGCTGGCCCGGCTGGAAAAGGGCTTGGCCGATCAGGGCGGAGGGGTCTTTCTCTGCACCCAGAATATCGACGATCTGCATGAGCGTGCGGGCAGCCGGCACGTGCACCACATGCATGGTGAGTTGCTGAAATCGCTCTGTTCCCGCTGCGGAGCGCGAGCGCGATGCGAGACAGAACTGTCGATCCTCGACGCCTGTCCTTCCTGCGGGCGCGACAATTCGCTGCGACCGGACGTGGTCTGGTTCGGCGAGATGCCCTACGGCATGGAGGAAATCGAGGCCGCGCTCGAAGCCTCCGAGATGTTCGTTGCCGTCGGCACGTCCGGCTCGGTCTACCCGGCAGCAGGCTATGTCGAGCTTGCCAGGAGTTTCGGAATGGAGACCTGCGAGATCAACTTGGAGCCATCCGACAACGCGTATGTCTTCGATCGGAAGTTCTACGGGCCGGCAAGCGAAACCCTTCCGGTCTTTGTCGACGAAATCCTGAAGGGATAGGTCGCAGCGCCCACGCGCGCCCACCCGCCCACCCCGCTGCGCGGGCGCTGCGAGAGGGTGTCAGAGGCGCTTTTCGAAGAAGAGGTCCGGATAGGGGTCATCGTTGAAGCGCGCAATCTCGGACCAGCCGAGGCGACGATAGAGCGCCTCGGCTTCCGGCAGGGCGCTGTTGGTGTCGAGCCGGAGCGTGGCTATCGCGAGTTCGCGCGCAGCATCCTCGGCAGCAGTCATGAGCCGTTTCGCGAGCCCGAGGCCGCGCGCCGAACGTGCAACCCAGAGCCGCTTTATCTCTGCCCAGTCGCCACCCCAGCCCTTCAACCCGACGCACCCCATCGGCACCCCGTCAGACATGGCGACGAGAAAGGCACCGCGGGGCCGGATCATGTCCGCAGCCTCCGGATCGCGGGAAAGCGAGACGTCGAATCCGCCGTCGAAGCGCCGGTTCAGTTCCGCGTAGTATTCCGCGAGGCACTGGAGGGCTGCATCGCATCTCGGGTTCATCTCCTGGAGATTGATACGGTCGCGTCCGAATGTCGATGCCACGAGGTCCATTGCCGCCAGCAGTGCTTCGGGGTCGGGGGCGCGGGCCAGAACCTCTTCGGCCTGCGCGTCCGAAAGCCGCTCATACGCCTCGAATTCGGCCTGGCCTTTCTCCGTCAGATGAACGAGGCGGCGGCGCGCGTCATCGGGATGAGGGACGGTCTCGATCAGGCCCTCCTGCTCCAGTCCCCGCAGCAGACGGCTCATCAACCCGGTATCCAGCCCGAGATAGGTGCGGATGCTGGCAACATCGGTCATTCCATGCCCGGCAGCGTTCAGTACCCGTGCGGAGCCGAGTGGGCGTCCTCGTCCGAGGAAGGAAACGTCGAGCGCGCCGACCTCGGAAGTGACGGCGCGGCTGAAGCGGCGGAATCGGGTTATGGCGTTGGGCATCATGATAGCTGACTTAAGTCAGCTATCATATTCCGTCAAGCTGGAACTCAATCCGGCAGCATGTCGGGTTGCTTCGGGCTGCCCAGTTTCGGCGATTTATCTTTCAATGCGTCGGGGATCAGCATTTCGCTGAACCCCGCCATGAAACCGAAGAGATACATCGCCCAAGTCATCTTTTCCGATGAAACGGGGAGGAAGTCGCCCAGCATCAGCAGGATCATGACCAGGGCCGCAATCACGCCGATCATGATCCGGACCGTCCCGGTATAGATCATTTCCGTGATCGTCACCGAATGCTGCACCTTCACCTTCTTCACCCCGATGGACACCGCGAAGAAGGCCCCGATCGCTCCGAGAAGTAGCACGTCCTGATAGCTCACGGTGGGCGTTGCCGTTACGAGTTTGCCCGTCAGTATGGGTTTGAAAAGGCCCACGCCTTCCGTCGCAGGCAGGACCGCCCAGGCAAACATGAAGGCGAGCAAGGCGGTCAGATTGGCCAGAATGTAGCGCATCCGGTTCTTGCTGTCCCGACCGGTCTGGACCTCGTGCAGCAGCCCCTCCAGCAGCTCTTCCGCCTGTTCCACCTTCCCCTCGAAGGCGAGTTGCTTGGCCTTGGCCATCAGTTCGGCGCAGCGATCGGCCCGCGCCTCGAAGTGCTTTCTGCGGTAGGCCGGCCAGGGCAGCCGTGGCCGGGAACCGCAGAGTGTGGAGGTTATCATGGCGATCGGACCGATTATGGTGCCGAGCCTTTCGCGCAGCTTCTTACACTCCTGCGGACAGGACGAAGACAGGCAGTAACGCAGCCGGCAGAACTCCTCATCGCTGAGGCGTGCGGTATAGATCGTGAATTGCGAGGTCTGCACGTAAATCGCGTGCACCGTATCGCCGAGCGGGTCCGGCTTTCCCTTGGCGATCAGGTCCCCATTCGGTTCCTGCACGTCGCCAACATGCGTGCCGCCGGAAATCCTGCTTTGATCTGTCAATGCCCACTCCCAATGTCTTGCGCGCCACTGGAGCGCCTGATCTCTCTGACTAACTCTTCAGTGAGCAGACATTCGCATGATCGCTGCGCGCAAAATGTGGGGTTGAGCACAACCTCAAATATTACCGTGGGACTGACGGGGCAGGGGGCCTAGAGTTCCAACGCGTCGGCCGTGGCCTTGAGCATCTCCGCGCTGGCCCTGAGCGCCGAGGCTTCTTCGTCGTTCATGTGCGGCATCAGGTTGCCCTCGATGCCCTTGGCACCAAGGATCCGAGGCACGGAGATGGCGACCGGCCCTAACCCTTCTACATCTTCCGCCAGCATGGAGAGGGAGAAGACAGCCCGCTCGTTCTGCCGGATGGCGGCCACGATCCGCGCGAGGCCCGCGCCTATCCCGAAATAGGTCGCGCCCTTGCCCTCGATGATGCGATAGGCGGCCCGGCGCACCCCGGCATCGATCTCCTCGCGAACGGATTGGGTGATGGGCGCTGACACATGAGCCGCGAAATCCGCCAGCGGCAACGCCCCCACGCGGGCACCGGACCAGCAAAGCACCTCGCTGTCGCCATGCTCCCCGAGCACGTAGGCATGGATGGATTGCGGCGCGATGCTCAGATGACGACCCAGAAGCGAACGGAACCGCGCCGAATCGAGGATCGTCCCGGAACCGATCACCCGCTCCGGAGGCAGACCGGAAAGCTGCGTGGCCACATGGGTCATGATGTCGACCGGATTGGATGCAATCAGCAGGATCGCATCCGGGGCCGCCGCCAGAACCTCGCCGATCACCACGCGGAAGACCTCGGCGTTGCGGCTCAGCAGCTGGAGCCGGGATTCGCCCGGCTTCTGCCCGACACCTGCGGCAATGATGACCACCGAAGCCCCGGCCAGATCGGCATAGTCACCGGCTTGCACGGAAGAGGCCGTGGCGAAGGGAATGGCATGCGCGATATCCTCGGCCTGCGCGACAGCAAGGCTGCGGGCAAGATCCACGAGAACCACTTCCCGCGCCACACCGCGCATGACCGAAGCGAAGGCGGCCGAACTTCCGACCATGCCTGCGCCGACAATGCCAAGTTTCATTTACCCATACTCCTTGCTGATCGCATCGCACCCTCCCGCAATGCACAAGCGTCACGATACGGGCATCCTGCGATTGCACAAGGCTGCGCTGGGCGGCTGGGGCATCCGGATCGGACGCATCGATTAACGGGATTTAACCCTGTTTGAAAACCGTTTGACCGCGTTCAGGCCCATTTTCGGCAATCGTAAGGTTTTCACGTCATTCTCCCCGAAAATGTCGATTCGGAGGAATGATCGGATGAGTCTCTACGCCCGCATGAAGCCCATGACCCTGGCCATGTCAGCCATCGCATTTCTGGCCGCGGGTGCGGTCTCGGCCGAAACCCTGCGCATCGGCGGGACGGGCGTCGCGCTCGGCAGCATGACGGTCCTGGGCGAGGCCTTCGAGAAACACCACCCCGATGTCGAGGTCACGGTTCTGCCGAGCCTTGGCAGCAGTGGCGGCGTGAAGGCTGTGCTGGCCAATGCCATCGATCTCGGCGTGGCATCCCGGCCGCTGAAGGATGCGGAACGCGAGAAAGGGGCCACGGCGCAGGTCTACGCGATGACCGGCCTCGCGGTGGTGACCTCGCTCGGCACGGCCGCGGATGCGGTGACGCCCGACGAACTCGAGGCGATCTATACCGGCGAGATGACCGACTGGCCCGACGGGACGCCGATCCGGCTGGTCCTGCGTCAGGCCGGGGAGACCGATACGAAGATCCTGCGCGCCATGTCCGAGCAGATGGCACGTGCCGTCGATACAGCCCTCGAGCGGGACGGCCTCCTCTCCGCGACCAATGATCAGGAAAATGCCGAGACGCTCGAAAGCCTCGAAGGCTCGATCGGTCTCGTGGCAACCGGACAGATCGCGACCGAGAACCGCCAGCTCAAGGTGCTGCGCCTCGTGAGTTCCGCGAAGGCCCCGGTCGACGATACGCCGGAGCGCCTCAGCAAGAGCCTCTATCTCGTGACGGCCCCCAACACCAAACCGCTCGCCAGGGAATTTGCCGCCTTCGTCTTCTCCGACGAAGGGCGCGCGCTTCTCGAGCAGTACGACCACGTTCCCGCGGAGTAAGCCATGTTCGGATGGTTCTCGGAAGATCGAAACTCAGATATCGACCCGGGGGTCGTCCGGATCACCACGGCCGTGGCCATGGTCCTTGCGCTCGCAACGGCAATCCTTCCGCCGGCTCTGCACTTCCATTTCGGGGCCCAATACGAGCGGGGAAGCCTCGAGGCCAAGGCGACGCTCAATGCGCAATTGATCTCCCAGATCGTCGGTCGCAATCCAATGCTGTGGCAATTCGAGACCCGGCGCATCGACGATATTCTCGCGGGGGTCTCCGAGATGCACCTGATGCGCGTCCTGGACAAGGACGCCGAGTTCGTGACGGAGGTGGGCGCATCGGACCTTCCCTGGCCGATCATAACCTCAAGCGCGCCGCTCTACGATGCCGGTCATGTGGCCGGCAGCCTCGAAGCGCATGAAAGCCTCCGCGGGCTGCTGACACGGAGCCTCCTGATTCTCGCGGGAACATCTGTCGCAGGGCTTGTTGCCTTCTTTCTGCTCCGGATGCTGCCGATCGGCCTGCTGCGCCGGGTGATCGACCGCGCGGCCTTCCTTGCAAGCCACGATCCTCTGACCGGCTTGCCCAACCGCTTCCTGCTGAACGAATCGCTCGAGAACGCAATCCAGGGTTCGATCCGGACGGGTGAGCCGCTTGCGGTTCTCTGCATCGATCTCGATCACTTCAAGGAGGTGAACGACGTTCTGGGGCATGCAGCGGGGGATGAACTTCTCCGGCAGACAACGGAGCGGATGAAGGGCATTCTGCGCAGCAGCGATATCCTCGCGCGCCTTGGGGGCGACGAATTCGCCATCATCCAGAAGCATGCGGATCAGCCGAATGGAAGCGCCCGGCTCGCCGGCCGCCTGATCGAGGCGCTGGAGGCCCCCTTCGAACTGCATGGGCATGAGGCCGTGATCGGCGCGAGCGTCGGCATCGCCCTGACCGAGACGGGCGTGACGGTGACGGGAACGCGGCTGCTTCAGGAAGCCGATCTCGCGCTCTACGAAGTAAAGAAGGCCGGGCGCGGCGCGTTCCAGTTCTTCGAGGAGGAAATGAATTCGCAGCTCCGGGCACGCAAGGCTCTGGAGAAAGGCCTGCGTCGGGCGTTGGCCGAGGGCGAGTTCGAGCTGCACTACCAGCCGCAGATCGACCTGACATCCGAGGAGATCATCGGCGTCGAGGCACTTCTGCGCTGGAACGATCCGACCGAAGGTCTTGTCGCGCCGGACGAGTTCATTGCGCTGGCTGAGGAAACCGGCCTGATTCTTCCTATCGGAGAATGGGTGATCCGCGAGGCCTGCCGTGAGGCGCGCGCCTGGCCGGGCCTGAAATTTGCCGTCAATGTCTCGCCGGTACAGTTCCGCCACGGAAACCTCGCCGAAACGATCCGCCTCGCGCTGAAGGAAACCGGTATCGAACCGGGTCAGCTCGAAATCGAGATCACCGAAGGGGTGTTGTTGCAGAAGACCGACGAAACCGTCGCCATCCTCACGAAGATCCAGGAGCTGGGCGTTCGGGTCGCCATGGACGATTTCGGCACCGGCTATTCCAGCCTGAGCTACCTGCGTCGCTTTGCATTCGACAAGATCAAGATCGACCGGTCCTTCGTGAGCGGGCTGGAAGACAGCGCCGACGCGGAAAGCATCATCCAGGCCGTTATCAATCTCGGCAGCTCGCTCGGCATGATCTCGAATGCGGAAGGGGTCGAAACGCGGGCCCAGGCCGATATCCTCAAGCGCCAGGGGTGCCGGGAGGTGCAAGGCTACTACTTCGGCCGCCCGATGGCATCGGCCTCGATCCGCGAAGTGCTTCAGGATCGGGATTGGGTGGCCGTCGAGGCCCGGGCCGCGGCGCGCGATGGGGCAGGGACGAAATCCGCCTGATGCTGTCGTGGCCCGCTAAAAGGGTTCGATGAATGAAAAAAGGCGGGTCGATTGACCCGCCTTTTCCGTTCCGAGTGCCGAAGCCTCAGAGCGAGTAGTACATCAGATACTCGACCGGGTGCGGCGTGTGCTCGAACATGTAGACGTCCTGCCACTTGAGCGCCATGTAGCCTTCGATCTGGTCCTTGGTGAACACATCGCCGGCGAGCAGGAACTCGTGATCCTTCTCGAGGGTCTCGAGTGCTTCGCGAAGCGAGCCGCAGACCGTCGGGATCGAGGCCAGTTCTTCAGGCGGCAGATCGTAGAGATCCTTGTCCGAAGCTTCGCCCGGATCGATCTTGTTCAGGATGCCGTCGATACCGGCCATCAGCAGGGCTGCGAAGGCGAGGTAGGGGTTCGCGCAGGGATCGGGGAAACGGGCCTCGACGCGCTTTGCCTTCGGGCTTTCCGTCCACGGAATACGCACGCAGCCCGAGCGGTTCGACGCGGAGTAGGCGCGCAGCACCGGTGCCTCGAAGCCCGGGATCAGGCGCTTGTAGCTGTTGGTGGTCGGGTTGGTGAAGGCGTTCAGCGTCTTCGCGTGCTTCAGCAGGCCGCCGATGAAGTAGAGTGCTTCGTCGGAAAGGTCGGCATACTTGTCGCCGGCGAAGAGCGGCTTGTTGTCCTTCCAGATCGACATGTTGACGTGCATGCCCGAGCCGTTGTCGCCGTAGTAGGGCTTCGGCATGAAGGTCGCGGTCTTGCCATAGGCATGGGCGACGTTCTGCACGACATACTTGTACTTCAGGATGTTGTCGGCCTGCTCGGTGAGCGTGCCGAAGATCAGCCCGAGCTCGTGCTGCGGCGAGGCAACCTCGTGGTGGTGCTTGTCGACCTTGAGGCCCATGCGCTTCATGGTCGAGAGCATCTCGGCGCGGATGTCCTGGGCGGCATCGACCGGCGGGAGCGGGAAGTAGCCGCCCTTGACGCCCGGGCGGTGACCCATGTTGCCCATCTCGTATTCGGTGCCGGTGTTCCAGGACGCGTCCATCGCGTCGATCTCGAACCCGACCTTGTTCATGTCGTTGGAGACCTGAACGTTGTCGAAGAGGAAGAACTCGGCTTCGGGACCGAAGTAGCTCACGTCACCGACGCCGGAGGACTTCAGGTAGGCTTCGGCCTTTTCCGCGGTGCCGCGGGGGTCACGGCTGTAGGGCTCGCCGGTGTCGGGCTCGACGACCGAGCAGTGCAGGCAGAGCGTCTTCTCGGCGAAGAAGGGGTCGACATAGGCCGAGGAGGGGTCCGGCATCAGTTTCATGTCGGACTGGTCGATGGACTTCCATCCGGCGATGGAGGAGCCGTCGAACATGAAGCCTTCCTCGATGAATTCCTCATCGACGAGATCGGACATGACCGTGACGTGCTGAACCTTGCCCTTGGGATCCGTGAACCGCAGGTCGACGTAGGGAATCTCGTCGTCCTTGAGGCTCTTCATTACAGAGGTGATGTCGCTCATCTGACTTCCTCGATCTGGTTAGACGTTTTTGTGATTGCAGTATTGCCCTGTCAGCGCCCCCGAAAGGGCGCCGCCGGGGCAAGTCGGGCAGGAATCAGAGCGCGTCGGCGCCCTCTTCTCCTGTCCGGATGCGAATGGCCTGTTCGACCGGGTAGACGAAGATCTTTCCGTCACCGATCTTGCCGGTCTTCGCGGCCGAGACGATGGCCTCGATGGCCGTCTCGACGAGTTCATCCGGGAGGACGACCTCGATTTTGACCTTGGGGAGGAAGTCGACAACGTATTCCGCACCACGGTAGAGTTCGGTGTGGCCCTTCTGCCGTCCGAACCCCTTCGCTTCAACGACGCTCAGGCCCTGTATGCCGACTTCTTGCAGGGCCTCCTTCACCTCATCGAGCTTGAATGGCTTGATGATGGCTTCGATTTTCTTCATGCCGACGGGCCCCCTGACCGTATTTGGGCGAGTGTTCGATTGAATGCGTCACGACAAAGCAACATGCGCCACCAAGTTCAATGTGCCCTGCGGTAGCGGCCTTTGTCCGGGCGGAAGATTCGACACAAGTTGCTCATGCAGTAAGCATGTTGGGCAAATATTAGGCGGAAAAGCAAGTGGCTCCCCGGTGCGAGGGCCTGCATTTTTCGCTCGCGCGCCTTGACGCCGTCTGGTAGAGAGCGGCCTCGATTTGGTTCGCGGGCTTCCCGTGACCCATGGCCGCGGGCGTGGCGGAATTGGTAGACGCACCAGATTTAGGTTCTGGCGCCGCAAGGCGTGGGGGTTCAAGTCCCTCCGCCCGCACCAGATGAAGATACGGCGACGACGAGGAAAGACGTAAATGCAGGTCACTCAGACCCTGAACGAAGGCTTGAAGCGGGGCTATGCCATCACCGTTCCGGCTGCCGAGCTCGAAGCGAAAGTGACGGAGAAGCTGGAAGAGGCCCGCAAGGATTTCCAGATGAAGGGCTTCCGCAAGGGCAAGGCGCCCGCGGCCCTGATGAAGAAGATGTTCGGCCAGTCCGTGCTGGGCGAAGCGATGCAGGAATCGATCGATGCCGCGATGAAGCAGCATTTCGACGAGACCGGCGACCGCCCCGCGCTCCAGCCCGACGTCAAGATGACGCAGGACAACTGGAAGGAAGGCGACGACATCGAGGTCACCATGACCTACGAGGCGCTGCCCGACGTGCCGGAGATCGCCTTCTCCGAGATCACGCTGGAGCGCCCGGTCGTGACTCCCGAGGAAAGCGACATCCAGAGCGCGCTCGAGAATCTCGCGGAGAACGCCAAGAGCTACGAATCGAAGGGTGAGGGCGCAGCCGCCGAGACCGACGACCAGGTCGTGCTCGACTTCGTGGGCTCCATCGACGGCGAGGAGTTCGAGGGCGGTGCCGCCGAGGATTTCCCGCTGGTGCTGGGCTCGGGCAACTTCATCCCCGGCTTCGAGGATCAGCTCGTGGGCGTCACCGCCGGCGAGAAGAAGGACGTCACCGTCAAGTTCCCCGATGAATACGGTGCCGAGCATCTCGCGGGCAAGGAAGCCGTCTTCGCCTGCACGATCAAGGATGTGAAGGCCGCCCAGACCGCCGAGATCAACGACGAACTCGCGACCCGCTTCGGGGCCGACGATCTGGCTGCGCTCAAGGAGCAGATCACCGAGCGCCTCAAGGCGGAATACGGTCAGGCCAGCCGCACGGTGGTCAAGCGCCGCCTGATGGACGCGCTCGACGAGAAGGTCGATTTCGAACTTCCGCCGTCGCTGGTGGAAACCGAGGCCAAGCAGATCGCGCATCAGCTCTGGCACGAGGAAAATCCGGACCATCAGGGCCATGATCACCCTGAAATCGAGCCGACCGAAGAGCACAACGCGCTCGCCACGCGCCGGGTCCGCCTTGGCCTTCTGCTTGCCGATCTCGGCAAGAAGAACGACATCGAGGTCGGTGACCAGGAAGTGCAGCAGGCCGTCTTCGCGGAAGCCCGCAAGTATCCCGGCCAGGAGCGCGAGTTCTTCGAGTTCATCCGGAGCAACCCGCAGGCCCTTCAGCAGGTCAGCGCACCGCTCTTCGAGGAGAAGGTCGTCGACTACATTCTCGAACTGACCACCGTGACCGAAAAGCCGGTCACGAAGGAAGAGCTCGAGAAGGAAATCGAAGCGCTCGACGAGGACGCGACCAAGAAGGACGTGACCTCCGAAGTGGCCGTGGCCGACGAGGCCTGAGGCCGCCAAGGCAGGCTGCCGCTTCCATCGGCAGAGACAATCCCAGAGACCCGGTCGGTTCGACCGGGTCTTTTCGTTTGGTCGGGTGCGATGCCGCTCCCGCAGGCCAGGCAATGGGCGGGAACCTACCCGAAGGTGTCGGATCTGTGGCCGGCATCGAACTGCTATGGTCGCGGATCGGCCGGCGGCTTTCAGGAGGCGACGCGATGATGGAACTGGTGTTTCTCGCCTGTCTGGCAGGCAGTGCTCCGGCGTGCGAGGAAAGAAGCCTTCTCTACCTCGACATGTCTCATGGCGCCTGCATGCGGCTGGCACCGGTCCAGCTTGCCGAATGGACGGAATCGCATCCCGCATGGTCGGTGAAGCGTTGGTCTTGTCGTATTGCGGGTGCCGAAAGCGCGGCCTGAGCGGACCATTCCCGAAGCGCCGCCGACCAGTTTAAAAAATCTTCACGTTTGTGCAGATTTCTCGAAATTCGGTCTTGCGCACCCCCGCACCCGGCGATACATAGCCCCCCGTCACGCGCCCTTCGTCTATCGGTTAGGACGCCAGATTTTCATTCTGGAAAGAGGGGTTCGATTCCCCTAGGGCGTGCCACCTCCTCTCAGCAACCTGGCAGAGACCGGAGCCCATGCCGATCGGAATTTTCGACAGCGGATTGGGCGGGCTTACCGTGCTTGAGGCGGTTCGGCGACAACTTCCCCATCAGGATTTCCTCTATCTCGGCGATACCGCCCATGCGCCCTATGGGCCGCGCACGCCGCAGGAAATCTACGATCTCACAATCTCAGGCGTTGAAACGCTTTTCCGCCACGGCTGCGCGCTCGTGATTCTCGCCTGCAACACCGCGTCCGCCGTCGCGCTTCACGATCTTCAGGTGAACTGGCTCGATCCGTCCGCGCATCGGGTGCTCGGCGTCTTCGTGCCGGTAATCGAACACCTCACCCGCCGCGACTGGGGCGACAATTCGCCGCCCACCCATACCGGTCTTCGCGACGTGGCGCTCTTCGCCACGCAGGCAACCGTTGCCTCGGGCGCCTTTCCGCGCGAGCTGCGCTTCCGGGCGCGCGATGTGCACGTGGAGCCGCAAGCCTGCACAGGGTTGGTGGAGGCGATCGAGGACGGCAACATGGCGCTGGCGCGGCTCATCGCCACGGACCACGTTCAGAGCCTTCTGGACCGCCTGCCAGCGCCGCAGAGCGCCGTTCTGGGTTGCACCCACTATCCCCTCGTCGAGGATGCCTTCCGCACGGCCCTTCCCGCGACAACGACGCTGGTGTCGCAGCCCGATCTGGTCGCCGAAAGCCTCGCGAGCTATCTCGTGCGACATGACCGGTTCGGCGGAGGTACGGGCGAAATTCGCTACCTGACGACGGGAGATCCGGCCGCGGTCGGCGCACGCGCGGAGCTTTTCACCGGTGCGGCGGTGAGCTTCAAGGCGGTGCCCGACAGATGGGCGGCCCCCGAGGAGCATGGTCTTTCCTCGATCAGCGGTGCGTCCGTGCCGCGCGATGCCGTCTGATTTCGATCGAGGCAAGGCGCGCAACGGCTGCAAGATCGGAATGCGTCGCCCCGTCGCGCGCTTGAACCGACATGCCTTGTATGATGGCGCCCACGAACCGGGCGATCGCTGTCGTGTCGGTGCCGGCTGCGAGTTCGCCTTCGGATCTAGCGCGCTCCAGCCTGTCGCGGATTCTGGTGATGGTCGCTGTGCGCAGGTACGAGACCTGTCGGGCAATCGGGTCGTTCTCCTCGGCGCATCCCAGGACCGCCGTCGAGATCATGCAGCCAGGAGGTGTTTCCGCCTCCGCGAACGCACTCGCCTGACTGTCGAGCCACGCCGCAAGTGTCTCGAGGACATCAGGGGCATCCAACGCATCCGCGCTGAGCGTGCCTTGGGTAGATCCATACCATTTGAGGGCCTCGCGGTAGAGATCGGCCTTGGAATGGAAGGCCGCGTAGAGGCTCTGCGGCGTGATGCCCATGGCGCGGGTCAGATCGGCAATCGAGGTTCCCTCATAGCCCCGACTCCAGAAGAGCCGTGCGGCCTTTTCCAGAACCTCCTCACGATTGAAGGCCGGCGGCCGGCCGCGACGTTTTCCTGCGGTCCCTGATTTATCACATCGATCGCTCTTGAATTTCATGGTCCGTCAGATATTCTGGAGTGGTTATTGTGATTATACGGAGTTCGTTGTGATGAGTCAGCGTGCAATTTTGAATCATGCCCTGGATGCCGCCATCGACAGTGCGCTCGATGAGGATCGCATCGTCGGTGCGGTGGTCATGGTCATGCGCGGTGGCGAGATGATCTACCGGCGTGCCGCGGGCTTCGCGGATCGTGAGGCGCGCACGCCGATGCGCGAGGATACCATATTCCGCCTCGCCTCCATCACCAAGCCGATCACCTCCGCCACGATCATGCGCCTCGTCGAGTTGGGCGTGGTCTCGCTGGCCGACCCGGTGACGCGCTGGCTCCCGGAGTTCCGGCCCCGGCTTCCCGACGGAACGGAGCCGGAGATCACCCTCGAACAGCTCCTGACCCACAAGTCCGGGCTGCAGTACCGTTTTCTCAAGCGCGGCGGTAGCTACGACGCCGAAGGCATCTCGGACGGGCTCGACCAGCCGGGCCTCTCGATGGCGGAAAATCTTGCGCGAATCGCGCGGGCTCCGCTCGCCTTTCCGCCCGGCACGCGCTGGCGCTATTCCGTCGGGCTCGACGTCCTCGGGGCCGTGATCGCGGCGGCCACGGGCGAGAGCTTTCCGCAAGCGGTCGCGCGCCATGTCACCGGCCCGCTCGGCATGGCCGACACCGCATTCGAGGTCCGGGATCGCGAGCGGCTCGCCACACCCTATGTCGATGCGGAGCCGCAGCCCCGGCCCATGGGCGACAATGAGGTGCTGCCGCTTCTGGAAGGCGCCGTGCGCTTCGCTCCCGCGCGGATCTTCGACCCGGCGTCCTTCCCCTCGGGCGGCGCCGGAATGGCTGGCACTGCACCCGATATCATGGCCTTTCTCGAGGCCATCCGCACGGGCGGCGCGCCGATTCTCTCGCGCGAGACCGTTGCTGCCATGATGGCGAACCATGCGCCGCTCGACCCCAAGACACTCGGCCCCGGAACCGGATTCGGCTACGGATGGTCCATCGTGCTGGACCCGGATGCCGCCGAGAAGCCCCACAATCCCGGAACGCTGGCGTGGGGCGGGGTCTACGGGCACGACTGGTTCATCGATCCGATGGCGGAGATGACCTGCATTGCGCTCACCAACACGGCCTATGAGGGCATGCAGGGTCAATTTGTGACCGATCTGCACAAGGCCGCCTATCGGTAGGCGCGTGAATCCGCCACGGCGATTGAACGCCCCCCCGGCTTGCTCTAAATCACCGGCCTGAACACAGAATGGGTGAATGGCATGGCCAAGGACTATCAGATCGCGATTCTCGGGGCGAGCGGCTACACGGGCGCCGAACTGATCCGTCTGATCTCGACCCATCCACACATGGAAATCCGCGCGCTGACTGCCGACCGAAAGGCCGGGCAGGAGATGGGCAATGTCTTCCCGCATCTGCGCAGCCTCGACCTGCCGACGCTGACCACCATCGGCGAGGTTGATTTCGGCGGCATCGACCTGGCCTTCTGCGCCCTCCCGCACGCCACCACGCAGGAGGTGATCTCCAAGCTGCCGCGCTCGCTGAAGGTTGTCGACCTGTCGGCGGATTTCCGGCTGCGCGATCCGGCGGTCTACGCCAAATGGTATGGCCACGAGCACCTCGCGCTCGACCTGCAGGCCGAGGCGGTCTACGGCCTCACCGAATTCTACCGTGACGAGATCCGCGCCGCGCGGCTGGTCGCCGGCACGGGCTGCAACTCCGCGACCGGCCTCTACGGCACCCTGCCGCTCCTGAAGGCGGGCGTGATCGACCCCGAGAACATCATCATCAACCTCGCCACGGGCGTCTCCGGCGCAGGCCGCTCGCCCAAGGAAGGCACGCTCCACACCGAGGTCTCCGAGGGCTTCCACCCCTACAACGTCGCCAAGCACCGTCATCTGGCGGAGTTCGACCAGGAACTGAGCAAGGCGGCGGGCCGCGATGTGGCCGTGACCTTCGTGCCGCACCTCCTGCCGCAGAACCGAGGCATCCTCGCCACGATCTACGTGCGTGGCGATGCGGGCGACGTCCACGCCGCGCTCTGGGAGAGCTATGCCGACGAGCCCTTCATCGATGTGCTCCCGATCGGCGAAGCCCCGGCCACGCGGCACGTGCGCGGCTCGAACATGGTCCACATCGGTGTGGTGGCGGATCGCCGCCCGGGCTGGTGCATGGTCTTCTCGACACTCGACAACCTGATGAAGGGCGCCTCGGGCCAGGCCGTGCAGAATGCCAACCTCCTGCTCGACCTGCCCGAAACCATGGGGCTGATGGCGCCGCCGCTCTTCCCATGAGGGCGCGGCACGCATTCCTGAAGGCCAGGCGCTTCTTCCTCGTGCTCTGGGATGCGATCAGGCGTTTCAACCGCAATGACGGAGCTGCGATGGCTGGCTTCGTCGCCTTCTCCTGCCTGCTGTCGATCTTCCCGTTCCTGATCTTCGCCACCGCGCTTACCGGCCTCATCGTCGGCCCCGACAACACGGACGCGGTGATCGAGGCGCTCTTCGAGATCGCCCCCGAGCACATGGCCCGCACGCTGGAGCCGGTGGTGGGCGAGGTGCTCCAGGGCCGCAGCAACTCGGTCCTCACGATCTCGGTGCTCTTCGCGATCTATGTCGCCTCCAATGCGGTCGATTCAATCCGCATGGCCTTCGACCGCGCCTACCTCGTCCGGCCCGATCCGTTCTTCCTCAACCGGATCAGGGCCATCGGCTTCGTCATGGTGGGCGCCATCGTGGCGGCACTGCTCGGCTTCACGATCCTGCTCTCGCCACTGCTGATCCGGCTGGCGACAGAACTTCTGCACGTGCAGGTGCCCGGCATCACCGGCTATCTCACCTATGCCTTCGGACTCGCCGTCTTCGTCAGCTTCGCCTGGGGCATGCACCGGTTCCTGCCGGGCCGGAGACTGTCGCGCTCCATCCGGCTCTGGCCGGGCGTGATTCTCACCGCCTTGCTCTGGATCATCGCCGCGACCGCATTTTCGACCTATCTCTCATATGCACCGAGCTATGCGGTGACGTATGGTACACTGGCCGGGGTCATCATCACGCTGATGTTCTTCTACATCACCGGGATGGTGATCATATTCGGAGCCGAGTTCAACGCGGCGCTCAACCGGATGCAGCCGGACGGCAGCTAGGCCGAAAAGGGAACGGGAAGACACGCCATGGGCATGGGGCTGAAGAAGAAGCGCAGGATGCAGCTTGTCGGACTGGGAGCGGTGATGCTCGTGGCCGCGACCGGGCTCGTGGGATACGGCATGCGAGACGGCATCGAGTTCTTCCGCAGCCCCTCGGACATCGCCCTGGACCCGCCAAAGCCCGGCGAGCGCTTCCGCATCGGCGGACTGGTCGAGGAAGGCTCGCTCACCCGCGGGGACGAGGCCCACGCCGTGAAGTTCACCGTAACCGACGGCGGCGCCGAGACGGACGTGACCTTCGAGGGCATCCTGCCGGATCTCTTCCGCGAGGGGCAGGGGGTGATCGCCACCGGCAGCCTCGAGAACGGCGTGTTCGTGGCCAGCGAAGTTCTCGCCAAGCACGACGAAAGCTACATGCCCAAGGAGGTCGCTGACGCGCTCGAGGAGCGCGGCCTCCTGCGCCACGGCGGCGGGGTGAACCCCCAGCCCGAAAGCTAGGCCAGAAGCCCCTCGATCGGAATGGCCGCGCCGAAGAGGCGCGCGCTGTGGCATCCCACGGCGATAAACCGCATTTTAGTTCAATCGTGTCAAAGTCGCGCCATTTCCATGAAGGTCAGGGATTGGCGAAATGCATTCCGTAAACGAGATCGCGGCAGAGATCGTGCGCCGCGAAGGGGGGTATGTGAACGACCCCGACGACCCGGGTGGGGCGACCAACTTCGGTGTCACCATCCACACCATGCGTTCCCTCGGCATCGACCTCACCGGCGACGGCCGGGTGACGACCGCCGACGTGAAGGCCCTCAGCCTCGAACAGGCGATCGAGATCTACGTGAACCACTACTTCCACGGCCCCCGGATCAGCGAACTGCCCGATCCGCTCCAGGCGAGCGTCTTTGACATGCAGGTCAATGCGGGCGCCAATGCCGTGCGCATCCTGCAGGGGCTCACCGGATATTTCGGCCAGTCCCTGACCGCTGACGGCCAGATCGGCCCCAAGACCGCCGCAGCGGTCGAAAAGGCCATGGCAGCCGCACCGGACCATCTTGTGGACGCCTACGGCATCGCCCGCCGCAACTACTACTACAAGCTTGCGGACCGCCGTCCGGCCAGCCGGAAATATGCCCGCAGGCGGGACGGTGGCAAGGGCGGCTGGATCGTGCGGGCCGAGGAGTTCATCGCGCCCCGCTTCCATTTCACCCGCGAACAGCATGACGAGAGGACAGCAGCATGGGACTGATAGGACGCGTCGTCGGCCTGGGCCGCACCGCAGAGCAGATCGGGGGGGCCGTGGGTGGTGTGGCTGAGGTGTTTGTCGGGAACGCCGCCGAGCAGGACCAGGCCGATCTCGAGCGGATCAAGGGCACGCTCGATCAGTACAAGGCCGAGTATTCACGGCCGCCGCTGGGGCCCTTCGACCGCTTCGTCGAGGGCCTCAACCGTCTGCCCCGGCCCATGCTGGCCATCGGCACGCTTCTGCTGTTCGTCTATGCAATGGCCGATCCGCAGGGCTTTTCCGAACGGATGACGGGCCTCAATCTCATCCCGGACCAGCTCTGGTGGCTGCTCGGGGCGATCGTCTCGTTCTACTTTGGTGCGCGCGAACTGCACCATTTCCGCACCCAGCAGAAGGCACGGCCCTCGAAGACACAGGCCATCACCAAGACGCTCTCGGTCACGCGTTCCAGTGACGGCGCCGAGCCGACCCCGCTCCTGGGATCGGTTTTCCAAAACGCCTCGTTCGGCAGCACCGGCAGCGAACCCGCCGTGGAAGTCCGGGCATCCGACCCGGAATTCAATGCCGCCGTGGAGGAATGGCGCGTGAGGTCAGGCGCAAGGCAGCCCTGAGGTGCCTCAGGCCTTCACGCCGCCATAGGCTTCTTCGCGGGCAATCCGCGGGATGTCGCTGCGAAACAGCTTGAGATCGGCGAGGTCGGAATCGGAAAGAAGCGACAATTCGCGGCACACGCGGGCATAGATCTCGCGACGGCGGCGCGCTTCGGCCCGGTCCCGGCGAAAGCCATCGAGCCATGCGTCGATCTTGGCGAAGACAGCCGGTTTCAGCGAGGTGGTGCGGGTGCCGTGTTCGAAAGAGGCGATGCTCATGTGGTGCATCCTTCCATCTGAATATCTGCGTTGCTCCATACATAGGCGAATGCTGCACCTGCACAATTTCCGTTTCGGTAGGGCTGGGATGCGGAGGGCGCATGGCGGAACAGGGCCGGGACCGGGGCAGGGGCCGCTTTACCCGGCCCGGCACATTTGGCAGTCTTCGGGCGTCTCCCCTCTTCCGGCGGTCCCATGACAGACATCCTTCTCTACGGTCACCCCGAGTCCGGCCATGCCTGCAAGGTCGCCCTCGCGCTGTCTCTGGCCGGGGTCGATCACCGCACCGTGCTGGTGGACATCTGGGCCGCCCCGGAAAGCCGCCCGGCGGAATTCCTGGCCGCGAGCCCGCTTGCGGAGGTGCCGCTTCTCTTGATCGACGGCGAACCCTTCTTCCAGTCCGGCGCGATCCTCATGGAGATCGCCAGCCGCTTTGCCTGCTTGGGCGGGGAGACGGCGGGGGGTCTGCGCCGCGGGCGCGAGCTGCTGATGTGGGAGGCAAACCGCATCGGAATGTGCCTGCCGCAGCTTATTGAATCGCGCCGCACGCAGGATGAGCCGCGCCGCGTGCCGGAGACGGAGCCACTTGCGCGGGCGGTGGAGTGGCTCAAGGGGCGCTACGATGTCGATTGCGCCCGGTTCGCACAACTCCTCGGGGCCGGGCCGTTCTTCCACGGGCTTGGCCCCGGCATCGGCGATTGCGCCATCTGGGGCTATGTCCAGTGGCTCGAGAAGGCCGGCGTCGAACCGACCCCGGTGATGTCGGGCTGGATCGCAGCCATGCGCGCGCTTCCCGCGATGAAGACGCCCGAGGCGTTCTTTATGGACGCCTGATCTCTTCCGCAACACGCAGGGTCTTCCACCTTAGTTGATTTGATCCCGCGGGAAATCTTGAGCATAAAGCCCGGGCTGCCAGCATCGGAGCCCGCGCATGATCGTCGAACTTGGGCACATCGCCCTGATCCTCGCCTTCCTCGTCGCCGTCGTGCAGATGATCGTGCCGATGATCGGCGCAGACCGTGGCTGGTCGGACTGGATGCGGGTGGCGGTGCCGGCCGCCAGCGTGCAGTTCGCGCTGACCCTCGCGGCATTCCTCGCGCTCACCTATGCCTTCGTCGTCTCCGACTTCTCGCTCAGGCTGGCGGCCGCGAATTCCCATTCCCACAAGCCGCTGCTCTACAAGATCACCGGCGTCTGGGGGAATCACGAGGGCTCGATGATGCTCTGGATGCTGATCCTGACGCTCTTCGGTGCCATGGTCGCCTGGTGGGGCAAGAACCTCCCCGACGGGCTCAAGGCCCGCGTGCTCGCCGTGCAGGCCTCGATTGCAGTGGCCTTCTTCGCCTTCATCCTGCTCACGTCGAATCCCTTCCTGCGGCTCCCGAACCCGCCGCTCGACGGCAACGACCTCAACCCGCTCCTGCAGGACCCGGGCCTCGCCTTCCATCCACCGTTTCTCTACCTCGGCTACGTCGGCCTCTCGATGGCCTATTCCTTCGCCATCGCGGCCCTGATCGAGGGCCGGGTCGATGCCGCCTGGGCACGCTGGGTGCGGCCCTGGACACTGCTCGCCTGGGTCTTCCTCACGCTCGGCATCGCGCTCGGCTCGGTCTGGGCCTACTACGAGCTCGGCTGGGGCGGCTGGTGGTTCTGGGATCCGGTGGAGAACGTGAGCTTCATGCCCTGGCTCATCTCCTGCGCGCTCCTGCACTCGGCGATCGTGGTCGAGAAGCGCGACACGCTGAAGAGCTGGACGATCCTCCTCGCCATCCTCGCCTTCTCCTTCTCGCTCATCGGCGCCTTCATCGTCCGCTCGGGCGTGCTCACCTCCGTCCACGCCTTCGCCAACGACCCCGAACGCGGCGTCTTCCTGCTCTGGATCCTCGCGGCCTTCATCGGCGGCTCGCTCACGCTCTACGCCTGGCGCGCACCCATGCTGCGCTCGAACTCGGTCTTCTCCGCCACCAGCCGCGAAAGCGGGCTCGTCTTCAACAACCTCCTGCTGGTGGTCGCGACCTTCGTGGTGTTCTTCGGCACCATCTGGCCGCTGGGTGCGGAGCTCTTCTTCGGCCGCAAGGTCTCGGTTGGCGCACCCTTCTTCGACCTTGCCTTCACCCCCTTCATGGTGGCCCTCGCGGTGATCCTGCCGCCCTTCGCCATCCTGCCCTGGAAGCGCGGCGCGCTCGGCAAGGCCATGCAGCCGCTCTGGGGCGTGCTCGCGCTCTCCATCGCCCTCGGCGCGCTCGTCTGGGCGCTCCAGACCGGCGGCTCGATCCTGGCGCCCATCGGCATCACGCTGGCCGTCTGGCTCGTGGGCGGCGCTGCCATGGACCTCCTCTCCCGCGCGAAGCTCGGCAAGGCGCCGGCCTCCGAAACCCTGCGCCGGCTGGGGAACTTCCCCCGCGCCGAATGGGGCAAGGCGCTGGCCCACTCCGGCCTCGGCGTCACGATCTTCGGCATCGCCTGCATCACCGCCTGGGCGCAGGAAGACATCCGCGTCGCCAATCCGGGCGACACGTTCGAGGTCGCGGGCCATACCCTGCGGCTCGAGCGGATCGAGCAGGGGCAGGGACCGAACTACGAGTTCCAGCGCGCCCATGTCTCCATCCTCGACGGGGGCAACGTGATCGCGACCGTCACCCCCGAAAAGCGCGTCTACCCCGTCCAGCGGATGCCCACGACCGAAGCCGGCATCGACCGCAGCGTCACCCGCGATGTCTACGTGGCGCTGGGCGACGCGCAGGAGGGCGGCGGCTGGGCGCTCAGAACCTACGTGAAACCCTTCGCCAACTGGATCTGGGGCGGGGCGCTGCTGATGTCGATCGGCGGCGTGGTCAGCCTCACCGATCGCCGCTACCGGGTCGGCGCGCCCAAGCGGGCCGCCCGTCCGCCGGCGGCTGCGATGCCAGCGGAGTAAGCCCATGCGTCGCCTGATCCTCGCCCTCTGCCTCACCCTCGCGCCGCTTATGGCCCAGGCGATCCAGCCCGACGAGGTGCTCGACGATCCCGAGATGGAGGCCCGCGCCCGCGCCATCACCGCCGAACTGCGCTGCGTCGTCTGCCAGAGCGAATCCATCGACGAATCCAATGCCGAGATCGCCCGTGACCTGCGGCTTCTTGTGCGCGAACGCCTCGTCGAGGGAGACAGCGATGCCGAAGCCATCGATTTCGTCGTCGACCGCTACGGCGAATATGTCCTGATGCGCCCGCCCTTCTCGGCCTCGAACGCGCTGCTCTGGCTCTCGGGGCCGCTCTTCCTGCTGTTTGGCGGGGCCATCGCCGTGGCCTTCATCCGCTCCCGCGCGAACTCCGCGCCCGTCAGCCCCGCCGCGCCGCTCTCGGAAGAGGAACGCAGACGCCTTGAGGGCCTGCAATCCGACTAAGCCTGTAAAGAAACCGGTTTGAGCGGCAGGCCGAGAAGATCGCAGTAGAACTTCTTCGATTCCTCGATATCGGTGACGCGCACCATTGTGTGGAGATATTTGATCTTCATATTGCGTATCCCCTGCGGTAATCCTCTACTGGTAGTGGCACAGCGATTGGCGCTGAGCGCTTTCACAAAAGGAAGAGATCATGTCTCAAGGACCACCAGACTTCAGCCTGTTCGAGATCGCAGCTGAGCTTGTGCTCATTGCGATCAAGATCATCGAATACGTTTGGCCACGTATCCGATGATCTGATCCGACCTGGAAACTGATGTTCCAAGACTGTCAACATTCTCTGTTTGGAACGTTCAGGGCTTCAGGTCAACAATTGAACGCGGAAACCGGTCCTGTCGTATGTCGGTGCTCTTCGGGGCATCGATATGCGACAGGCACAATTGTGTTTTCCCTTCCTCGCAGGGGGGCACCGATCGCGCCACGGGTCAACCGGCCAAATGCCGGTTTCTGTGGACGTTTCGCCGCCTTCCGGCCAAGATCGGCCCAAGGGAGAAACAATCATCGGCGCGACATGAAGAGATTGAACTGGCGAGGCGCGCGCGGCGCCGTCTTCGTGCTTGCACTGGCCTGTCTCCTGATAGGGTCGCAACCCTCCCATGCCCAGCAGAATACGAACACGGGCGAAACCGGCGCGGCGGAACAGGCCGAATCCATCGGTGGCGAACTGATCGAGACCCTGCGTGAGGGCGCAGCCACCGCCACCGGCACATCCCGCTCGCAGGGTCAGGCATCGGAGGAGCCGGCCGAGACCTCTGGCGAGACACAGGAAACGACCCGGGAGCCCGCCGATTCCGGCACCGAGCCGCAAGACCCGCCGCCGGAGAACGCGGAGGAGCCGCAGCCCTCGAACGAAACGGAGCAAGCCTCCGAGCCCTCGGAGGAGGACACCGCGGCCCAGGACGCCCCCGCGGAAGATGGCACAGCCGAGGACACCGCGACCGAGGAGGAGGGCGCCACAGAGGATGAGGCCCGACCGGCCCAGGATTCCATCGGCAACCGCCTGATCCAGTGGTTCGAGGAGCGCACGACCTCGGGCCTCCGCTCCTTCACCTCGGACCTCTCGGTTGCGGGCGCCCGGTTCCGGGCCCTTGCCGCAGCCGACGCCGAGGATCTATCCGCCATCGCCGCGCTGCTCCCAAGCCTCGCTCTGCTCGCCGGGGCGGGCATCGGGCTGGCATGGCTCACGCGCCTCGCGGTCCGCCCGTTCCTGCGCTGGCTTGGCGAAAGGTCGAAGGAGGTGGGCCCGATCCGCAAGCTGCTGATCGGCCTCGTTGGTGCCGCCATCGACCTTGTGGCCATGATCTTCGCCGGGATCGTGTCCTTCGTGCTGGCGAGCGCCCTGCGCCCGGACAGCGAAGCGGAAACCCTGCTCAGAACGAGCTTTTTGGCCGCCTTCATCGTCGTCTCGTTTCTCATCATCGGCCTGCGTGCCTTCTTCAGCCCGGCTTCGCCCCACATGCGCCTCGTCCCGTTCGAGGATTCGACCGCGCGCTCCTGGACCTTCCACGCCTCCGTGGTCATCGCCTTTCTCACCTTCAGCGAGGTCTTTGCCGCCACCGTCATCGGGGAGGTGACCCGGCCCATTCTCGGCCAGGCCGTCGTCATGCTCATCAACCTCGCCGTCCTGGCCCATGTCGCCACCCTCGTCCTCGTTCATCGCGAAACGCCCATCCAGCACGTGCAGAAGCGCGTTGCGGAGAGCGAGGAGGATGTCGGCCTGCTCGCGCTCTCGGTGGTGGTGCCCTACTGGCACCTCGCCGTCTTTGCCTATCTCGCGTTCTTGGCCCATCAGGCCCTGACGGAAGGCGGGCATGGGGTGCCGGTGCTCGTGTCGTCCTTGCAGATCGCCGTCGCGCTTGCGCTGGGCATGGCCGTGATCCGCTACCTGCGAAAGGTCGGGGAGGAGGGCCTCCGGCTCCCGCCCAATGCCCGTGCCGCCTTCCCGGCGCTCGAGACGCGGATCAACGCCTTCATGCCGGTGCTGATGCGGCTCCTGCGCTGGACCGTCATCGTGATCTGGACAGCCTTCGTGCTTCAGACCGTGGGCGTGATCGCGCTCTGGGACTGGATCGAAACCCGTTTCGGGATCGACATTCTCGGCACCGTCACCAGCCTGATGCTGATCGGCTTCCTCGGCCTCGTCGCCTGGTTCGCCATCACCGGCTGGATCGACTACCGGCTGACACCCCATCATGCGCGCGAGCCCTCGGCGCGCGAACAGACGCTACTCGCGCTTCTGCGCAACGCCTCGCTGATCGCCATCCTGCTCTTCGTGCTCATCACCTCGCTGGCCGAGATCGGCGTCAGCATCGCGCCGCTCCTGGCCTCCGCCGGTGTCGTCGGGCTCGCCATCGGTTTCGGCTCGCAGAAACTGGTTCAGGACATCATCACCGGCGTCTTCATCCAGTTCGAGAACGCGATCAACGTGGGCGACGTGATCGAGGCGGGCGGCAAGACCGGCGTGGTCGAAAAGCTGACGATCCGCTCCGTGAGCCTCCGCGACGTGTCCGGCGTGTTCCACGTCATTCCCTTCTCCTCCGTCGATCTCGTCTCCAACCACATGATGGGCTACGGCTTCCACGTGGCCGATATCGGTGTTGCCTATCGCGAGGATATCGACGCCGCCCGCGAGGAGATGCTCGAGGCCTTCGCCGACATGCAGAAGGACCCGGAATGGTCCACCAAGCTCCTCGGCGACATCGAGTGGTTCGGGGTGCAGGAACTGGCCGACAGCGCCGTGATCCTGCGCGCCCGCCTCAAGACCCGCGCGGGCGAACAGTGGGGCGTGGGCCGGGCCTATTCCGAGCGGGTGAAGAAGCGCTTCGACGCTGCCGGGATCGAGATCCCCTTCCCCCATCTCACGCTCTGGTTCGGGGAGGCCAAGGAGGGCGCCCCGCCGCCCGCGCATGTGAGCCTCGCGGGAGCAGGCGCGCCGCCGGCCCAACCGGCCGGGAGCGACCGCAACGGCGTCGTCACCCGCCAGACCGTCGATCGTCACGAGCGCACGGATGCCGATGGAGACGATGGCAACGACGGGTCAGGCAGCGCGGAGGACGAAACCTGAGTCTTTCGGTTGCCATACCGTTTCCATATCGAAACCATATCGATTCCATACGCGGTTTTCGGGCGGTTCTGGCCGTTTGAGGCGGATTGTTCCCTGGGCGTTTGCATCTCGATGCGATTGCTCTAGCCTGCGCCCGAGGCTTGGAACGTAATCCGGAGTGATCATGAGCAGAGCGCGAAGAACGGCCCCGCGGGCGGGTCTTGCGATCCCGGCATATGGTGGGTCAAGTGGCTGAAAACATGGCAAGAACCCCTCGCGTTCTCTTCATTCACGACAATTTCCCTGCCCAGTTCGGCCGCTTCGGCCAGTGGCTTTCGGGCCTCGGCTGGGAGGTGTCCTTCGCCACCGCCGCCAAGGATGTCTCCGCCGATGGCATCCGGATCTTCAACTACGCCCCCCATCGCGAACCCGCGAAAGAGACCCACCCCTACGCCCAACCGATGGAAAAGGCGGTCATCAACGCCCAGGCCTTCGCCCGCGCCGCCCTCGCGGAACGCAAGGAGGGCTACCGCCCGGACCTCGTGGTGGCCCATACCGGCTGGGGCGCGGGGATGTTCTCAAAGCAGATCTTTCCCCAGGCCCGCTTCATCGCCTATTGTGAATGGTGGTACCGCTACCCGGGAAGCGATGTGGTCTATCTCGCTGAACTGAATGGAGAAAAGCCGCCCTCCAATGTCGAGGGGGCCATCGTCGAGCAATCGAGAAACGCGCCGATCGCCATGGATCTCTCGGCTGCAAGCGCCGCGATCTGCCCCACCGAGTTCCAGGCGCGGCAGTTCCCGCCGGTCTTTCGGTCCGCGCTGTCGGTCATGCATGACGGGATCGACACCGCCTATCTCTGCCCGGATGCGGAGGAGCGCCGCTCGACCCTCGACGGGCTGGTCGCCGAAGATGCCCATGTGGTGACCTACGCCACCCGTGGCATGGAGCCGCACCGCTGCTTCCCGCAATTCGTCGCCGCCCTGCCGGCGGTCTTCGAGGCGGACCCGAAGGCCGTGGCCGTGATCGCGGGCGAGAACCGCGTGGCCTACGGCAGCACACGCCAGCGCGAGACCGACTGGAAGGAGAAGGCCCTAACGGACGCAGGCGTCGACCGCTCGCGGGTCCGTTTCACCGGGCGTCTCCCCTACGGCGAATACCGCAGGCTCCTGCGTCGTTCGGATGCCCACGTCTACCTCACCGTGCCCTTCGTGCTCTCCTGGTCGATGCTCGAATCCATGAGCATCGGCTGCGCCATGGTGGTTTCCGACACGGCGCCAGTGACCGAATACGCCTCGGAGAAGAACGCTCGGCTGGTGGATCTGCGCAAGCCCGGCCACCTGGCTGAACGGATCATCGAAACCCTGAAGGATGCTTCGGGCAGTGCCTCCCGTCGCAAGGCCGCCCGCGACAAGATCAAGGCCAAGCTCGACATGCCCGATCTCTACCACGCCAAGGCGGAGCTTTTCGCCAAGGTGCTGAAGAGCGTCAGCGGCTAGGTGCGAGCCTTCCGTCACTGTCCGCGATCACCCGAGCCGAGATGGCGCTTTCCCGCAGACAGCCATCTCGTTTGAGTTGAAAGCCTGCTCGGAAGGCGTATGATCGAGCCATGGCACAGGTTCATTCAAACGCTGGTGTCCTACCTCCGGGCGGAGGCTTCTACGCGCTTCCGTCCCTCTCCCTCGGCATCTTCCGCAACGACCAGCCCACGCATCATTTTTCGCATGCGTCATCCGCGACAGCCCATGTACCGCTGATGCGCAACCAGGGCTGGCTGCTTCCGGCGGGAAGCGACGGGATCTGCTCCTACGACGCCTCGCTGGAAGTGGTGTTCGTGACCGTCGATCGGCGCATTCTGGAGGATTTCGGATGCCCCACCGATGTCGCTTTCGATGCAATCATTGGAGATCTGGACCCGCTCGTTCTGCAATTGAGCCTCGCCCTGAGTGATACCGCTGGCGCCGCGCGGGAGCGGATCTACCGGGAAACCATGCAGAATGCGCTCGCCGCGCAGATCGTCCAGACCATCATGCCGCTGCCTCCACTGCATCTCGGCATGGAGGACAGGCGCCTGCGCCGGGTCCTCGAATACATCCACGACAATCTTGCCACCGACCTCTCCATGACCGTGATGGCCGATCTGGCGGCCATGAGCCCGTCCCATTTCGCGCGATCGTTTCGGAAGGTCGTCGGAATGTCGCCGCTGCAGTATATCATCGCGACGCGGCTTGACATGGCGGCGCTGCTCTTGCGCACGACCCGCTTTTCCGTCTCGGAGGTGGCCTGGCGGGTCGGCTACCAGGACATGAGCCGTTTCGCCATGCATTTCCGCCGCAAGTTCGGTGCGACACCTGCGGAATACCGACCTGAATAGGGGGCCGTGTGCGGCAGTTCCCGCCGGGTTCAGTCCGCCTCTCTGGCCTCCGCCACGCGCGCACGTGCGGTCTGCGCAAGATCGCGGTCCCCGGCTTCCCACTGGATCACGATTTTCATGAAAGCGATCAGCCAGCGCGTGCCGGACCGGATAAGGACGAATTCGTTGTGGCCGCCCAGCGCCCAGCACTTGTCACCAATGCGATGGATCGCTGCGAACTCGGCCAGCACATGTGCCCGTAGGGGATTGATGCTGACCACCTCGTGATTGACCACCAGATGTTCCGTCAGGTCGAAACCGGGCATGAAGCTTCTGAAATGCGCCACGATGTCTTCGGCACTCAAGGTCACGACCATGCCTCCGGGGAAGCTGGTGCGATCCATGATGACGGTATCGGCGAAGGCGCTGAGTACGCGATCGAAGTCACGGGAATCGACCCCTGCGGTAACCGACAGAATGGTCTCGCTGATCGCGGCCTGTTCCTCGGGCGGGATTTCCACCTTTCTTGCGGTCGCGACCAACGGGTCGCGGTTCGACACAACAAGTCTGGGATGCATCAAACGCTCCTGCGCCTTTCGCCTAGCCTCAAATTCCTGAACCTTTGGCGTTCAGGAGCCACTTGTCCGACGCCCTGCCTTCACAATCCGGCCCCGACCATGTCGTTCTCCGGAGCAGGCCACGATGGTGAGGGGGGATTGCCATCGTGGTCGCTCCGGAGTTGCCGCGAAGCCTCCGGCACGGTCTCGGATCTGGTGGGCCCATGGCCGGCGACACACCACCGAACCCCGTTGGAGAGGAAACGGTTCTGATGGCGGTATGTTCCGTAATTGGAGCCATGCGTCTGATCCAGGTCTGGAACCGTGCGTTTCGGTTCGAGACTAGTATGCCAAGAGACGCGGCAAGTGATAGGCGCGTTTCCTGCCATCTGATAGGTGATTCCCGTCTTCCTGCACAGAAAGTGCAGTTTTGTGGAAATTGAACATTTTACATGCATATTAAAAACGATGCAGCTCGCCGAGACGCATGGTCTGCCGCTTTGTTGGGCGACCGCAGACCGCGACCGCCCGGAATATCTGCCCGAAAGATCAGGCGAAGAGGAAATCGCCCTCGTCGAGATCGTGGCTGCGCACCGCCACGAGGCAGAGCCGGTCGCTGTCGCCCAACTCGACCTTGGTGCCGAACCAACGCCCGCTGATATCGATGTCGTCGAAGCTCTCGATGCCCTCGTAACCCGACAGGTCGATCTTGTCGCGGCCCTCCTGGAAGCCGACGATCGTGTCGTGCCCGCTACCTGCCTCCAGAACGAAGGTGTCGCTGCCCCGGCCACCGGCCATCCAGTCGTTTCCGGTTCCGCCCTCGATCATGTCGTCGCCACGACCGCCATAGATCGTGTCATGCCCGCTTTCGCCGAGCAGGATGTCCTTCCCGCGTCCGCCGGAAATGCCGTCGTTGCCGCTGCCCCCGATCGCGACATCCTTGCCGGACCCGGCAAAGATGAGATCGTGGCCGCCGTTCCCGTCGACAAAATCGGCCCCCTTGCCCGTGCGGTAGTAGTCACCGTCCCCATCTCCGATCAGGAAGTCCGTGTCGGGCTGGGAGAGGATCGCGCTCACCGCCACGGGCAGGAGCACGCCGTCCAGCACATGGATTACGCCGTTGTCCGCGTCCACGTCGAAGCCGATCAGCGCCGGGTCGTCGAGGCCGGGATCGAGATCGATCAGCCCCGGAACGCTCAGGTCCAGCGTCACCTCGCCGCCCTGCAACGTTCCGATCGCAGCACCGTCGCCCAGCGCCACCACGTCGTCCTTGAAGAACGCGCCATCCACTACGTGGTAGGTCAGCACCTGCTGCAAGAGCGGGATCGGATCGCCACCGCCGAGTAGCGTCAGCGCATCGACGATATGGCCGAGCGACCCGGCTTCGTCCGAGCCCTCATAGCCGAGCGTCTGGGCTAGTCCCACGAAGGCCGCATCATTGGGGGCAAAGACCGTCAACTCCGCAGCCGGGTCGCTCAGCGCTTCCGCGAGGCCCGCCGTCAGCACCGCGTCGCGCAGCAGATCGAAGTCATTTCCATTGTCGTCATAGCCACTGGCACCACTGACCTCGACAACCGTCTCGACTATATTCGCCATGGGTTCCTCCCTGTTTCGGCGTTTGTCACGCAGGGCCAGATTCACCGGTCGTTAACCAGCTTTCCTGACCTTGCAATGACTTACGCCCCGCTCGTGCCTGCGGATCAGCGCCCCGGATCACGAACGCGTTGCCGGTTCGTGAGCAGTCGGGGCGCCGCGCGCGCCAGGCCGGGCACAAGGTTGAACTCACGGGTCCGGCTGGTCTAAGCCGTTCGGGTCAAAGATCACTCCAGGAAAGCGGGACCATGCCCAGGCACAAGTATTTCCCCACGGTCGGCGGGCTGCCGCCCCAGTCCCAGCTTCTTTCGGGCCGCGCCGTGTTCCGCGACACCCATGCCGTCATTCCCAAGGGCGTGCTCAGCTACATCACCGCGAGCCGCCTGCCGCATTGGAACCAGACGCTGGCCTGGGTGCTCGCACGGCCCCTCTCGGGCTTTGCCGAGACCTTTTCGCAGTATCTCATGGAGGTGCAGCCGGGCGGCGGCAGCGACACGCCCGAACCCGAAGCGAGCGCGGAAGGCGTGCTGTTCCTCATGGAGGGCGAGCTCGATCTCACCATCGAGGGCAAGAAGCACCGCATCGTTCCCGGCGGCTACGTGTTCCTGCCGCCAGGTTGTTCCTGGGCGCTGCGCGTCCACGGCCAGGTGCCCGCGCGCTTCCACTGGATCCGCAAGCGCTACGAGGCAGCCGAAGGCATCGACCTGCCCGAAGTCATCGTCTCCAACGACAACGATGTCGAACCCGAGGTCATGCCGGACACGGACGGCAAATGGTCCACCACGCGCTTCGTCCACTGGTCGGACATGCGCCACGACATGCACGTCACCATCGTCAACATGGAGCCGGGCGCGGTGATCCCGTTCCTCGAAACCCATGTGATGGAACACGGGCTCTATGTGCTGGAAGGCAAGGGCGTCTACCGGCTCAACGACGAATGGGTCGAGGTCGAGGCGGGCGATTTCATGTGGCTCCGCGCCTTCTGCCCCCAGGGGTGCTACGCCAGCGGCCCGGCCACCTTCCGCTACCTGCTCTACAAGGACATGAACCGCCACCCCCAGCTTTCGCTCGGGTCCGGTCTCTGACGCGATAGGAAGGTCGCACGGACCGGCTGCGCGGTCACAGGATGAAGTCCGCCGCGCTGTAGTCGCTCGCGGCCACCTCCTCGCCATCCTCGATCAGGATCTCGAAATCGACGCCTCTTTCGCTGTTGTTCTCGGCGCGCACGAGCGTGTTGCCGCTGCCGTCCTCGACCGTCCAGATATGGCCCACGCCCCGACCGCCGAAGGTGAACGCCTGGTCGCTGGTATCGCCCGCGCCGGTCCAGTTCGCGTCGATCCGCGAGACGTCGATCACGTCGCCCGCCGCCGCGCCCGGATTGTCGAAGGCGATGCCATAGTCGGTGCCGACTATCAGACCACCTGACCCGGCAACGATCTTGTCGTGCTGGTCTGCGCCCGGTCTCGACTCGCGGGCGTAGTCAAAAAGGAACGTGTCCCGCCCGGCATTCCCGTGCAGTAGATCCTGGCCATTCCCTCCCACCAGAACATCGCGACCAGCGCCGCCTTCAAGCTGATCATCGTCATCCTCGCCGAAAAGCCGGTCATTGTTCTGATCGCCAAAGAGGTTGTCACCACCCGCGCCGCCGAACAGGAGATCGTTCCCTTCGAAGCCGAAGATGAATAGATCGGTGCCGTCCGAGCCGAAATAGGTGTCGTCGCCCGTCCCAAGGTTGACGTTCAGGTTATCGTATGACGCCGCACCGCGGCTTTCGTCCCCCTCGAGGAGGAAGCGTTCATCTCCACGAGCGGAGACGGTATCGTTCCCGGCCCCCATATCGACCACGGATTCTACCCCGCCCGCCAGATAGAGCGTGTCGTCGCCGTCGCCGGTGCGATACGCCTTGTAGCCCCTGTCGCCGTAGATCACGTCATCGCCGGACCCGGTCGTCAGGGTATCGAAGCCGCCGAAGATCGCGTGGGTCATCTGGGGATGATAGAGTCCGGCCTCGCCCCCATGAAATTCATCCAGAATGTCCTGATCGTATGCAACGATGAACAGGTCGGCGTTCACCTCCCGAAAATCCAGATAGTCAGAGGGGTCCGAAAAAATCATCGTGCGGCCATTCGCCGTGCCGAATTCGGTGTATTCTCCGCCGATGACGCGAACCGTATTGTCGCCGCTGCCGGGGTTGATGCGGTCTCCCTTTCGGCTGACGATCGTGTCGTCGCCACCTTGCCCGTAGATGACGTCGCTGCCACCGCCGCCATCAATGATATCATCGCCCCCGCGCGCGAAGATGTAATCCGTTCTGGAAGTAGGCCGACCCGAGTATGGAGACACATCGACCTCCAGCGGAACCCAGACCGGTTTGAATGTGCCGCTGCCGAAGTCATAGTCGAGCCGGTAATGTCCGCCGCTGGCTTCCCATTTCCATGCCGAAACACTGGGGGACATCGGGGTCCAGGGATCCCAGCTGATCGTCTCGTCGGCGGATGTTCCAAAGAAGCGGTAGGTCGTCGGCATGGGGCAAACCTTTGGTGATCTGAAAACATCAATTCTGACAGGCGTCTGAAGCGTCGAAGCCAGTCTGCATCCCTGCCGTTCCGCGTCCGTGACAATTCGCACTCACGCGGGTGTCACGCATCAGGGCGCGCCCCATAGGTCGATGGCCCTTGCGCCTGAACGCCGCCGCACCCTACATCTGTGCGCCCACGCCTCAGCTGGAGCGATCCCCCATGAGCCGCCGCGCGAGTTTCGTCTGTTCCGAATGCGGAGCGACCCATGCCAAATGGTCGGGCCGCTGCGATGCCTGTGGCGCGTGGAACTCCATCACCGAGGACGCGGGCCTTTCCGCTTCCGGCCCGGAGAAACGCAGCCTCGGGGCTTCGCGTGGTCGCAAGGTCGAGCTTTCAGACCTCTCGGTGGAGGATGCCGAACTGCCGCGACACACCAGCGGCCTCGGCGAACTCGACCGTGTGCTCGGCGGCGGCATCGTACCCGCCTCCGCCATTCTCGTCGGCGGCGATCCCGGCATCGGCAAATCCACCCTGCTCCTGCAAGCCGCGGCCGCGTTTGCGCGCTCGGGCCAGACGGCGATCTATGTCTCGGGCGAGGAGGCCGCCGCCCAGATCCGGATGCGCGCCGCCCGGCTCGGGCTGAAGGACGCACCCCTCAAGCTCGCGGCCGAAACCAACCTGCGTGACATTCTCACCACGCTGGAGGCCGAGCGCCCGCAGCTTGCCATCATCGATTCGATCCAGACCATGTGGGCCGACAATGTCGAAAGCGCGCCGGGTGCGGTGAGCCAGGTCCGCGCCGCCGCCCATGAGCTGACCACCTTCGCCAAGCGCCGCGGCGTGGCGGTGATCCTCGTGGGCCACGTCACGAAGGAAGGCCAGATCGCCGGCCCCCGCGTCGTGGAGCACATGGTCGACACCGTGCTCTATTTCGAGGGCGAGCGCGGCCACCAGTTCCGCATCCTGCGCGCGGTCAAGAACCGCTTCGGTCCGGCGGACGAAATCGGCGTCTTCGAGATGACGGGGCAGGGCCTCTCCGAGGTCGCCAACCCTTCGGCCCTCTTCCTGTCCGAGCGCGGCGCACCGGTCTCCGGCTCGGCCGTCTTCGCGGGCATCGGTGGCACCCGCCCGCTTCTGGCCGAGATCCAGGCACTCGTCGCCCCCTCGGCGCCCGGCTCGGCCCGGCGCAATGTCGTGGGCTGGGACGGCGGGCGGCTCTCCATGCTGCTGGCCGTGCTCGAATCACGCTACGGCATCGGGTTCGCCGACCGCGATGTCTATCTCAACGTGGCGGGTGGCCTGCGCGTCAACGAGCCGGCCGCCGATCTCGCCGTGGCCGCCGCGCTGATCTCGGCGCGCCAGGACATTCCGCTCCCGCGAGAGACGGTCTATTTCGGCGAAGTGAGCCTTTCGGGCGAGCTCAGACCGCCTGCCCAGTCGGGGGCGCGGCTCAAGGAGGCCGAAAAGCTCGGTTTTTCGGCAGCATCGGTGCCCCGCGGCGTGAAGGCCACAGCCAGTAACTCTCTTGCGATCGACATGGTTGCGGATCTCGGCGCATTCATAGAGAAGGGGTTCGGGGCGATCGACCGATAGGCAGGACGGGCATGACCGGTTTCACAATCGTTGATGGTGTGGTTTTGGTGGTCGTGGTGTTGTCCGCCGTGCTCGCCTATTCACGCGGATTCTTGCGCGAGGTTCTATCCATCGTGGCCTGGGTCGCGGCTGCGGTCTGCGGCTTCGTGTTCGCCCCGGCCGTCGAGCCGCTCGTGCGCGAGATCCCGATCCTGAGAGACATCATCGGCACGACCTGCGAACTGTCGATGCTCGCGGCCTTCGCCGCCGTCTTTGCCGTGGCGCTCGTGATCGTCTCGCTCTTCACCCCGCTGCTCTCCGGGCTGGTGCAGAATTCCACGCTCGGCCCGGTCGACCAGGGCCTGGGCTTTCTCTTCGGGGTCGCACGCGGGCTTCTGATCGTCATCATCGCGCTCGTGGTCTACGATACGGTGATGGGCGTCGATGGCGGCGTGCCGCAGGTCGACAACAGCCGCACCCGCGAGATTCTCGCGAATGCACAGGAAAGTGTCGCGTCCATGCTCCCCGAGGAGGGGCCGCAATGGGTCGCCAGCAAGTTCACCGCCCTCACGGATAGTTGCAACGCGCCCGGCGCCTGAACGGCAACCGGCATCATGACAGGCTCGTGACATGGCGGGCCGACGCGACTATACGAGAGGCGAGGCCACAAAAAAGGCGAATCCTACATGTCCTTTCGTGCCAATCCCTTTGACGATGACAAGCTTCGCGAGGAATGCGGGGTCTTCGGCGTCGTCAATGCCAAGGATGCAGCGAATTTCGTAGCGCTGGGGCTCCATGCGCTGCAACACCGCGGCCAGGAGGCCGGCGGCATCGTCACCTACGACTCCGAGACCGGGTTCAACTCCGCGCGCCGCTTCGGCTACGTGCGGGACAACTTCACGTCCGCCAAGCTGATGGAGACACTCCCGGGCACCATCGGCATCGGGCATGTCCGCTACTCGACCGCCGGGTCGAAGGGCGCCCAGATCCGCGACGTCCAGCCGCTCTTCGCCGAATACCAGATGGGCGGCTGCGCCATCGCGCACAACGGCAACCTCACCAATGCCATGGCGCTGCGCGAGGAACTGATCGGCCGCGGCTCGATCTTCCAGTCGAGCTCGGACACCGAATGCATCATCCACCTGATGGCCCGCTCGATCCAGCGCTCCATCACCGAGCGGATGAAGGATGCGCTGCGCCGGGTCGAAGGCGCCTTCTCCATCGTCGCCATGACCCGCTCCAAGCTGATCGGCGTGCGCGATCCGCTGGGGGTGCGCCCGCTGATGCTGGGCCGGATCGGCGAGGGCTGGATCCTGTCTTCGGAAACCTGCGCGCTCGATATCGTCGGCGCGGAGTTCGTCCGCGAGATCGAACCGGGCGAAATGGTGATCTGCAACGAGGACGGGGTCGAGAGCGTCTTTCCCTTCGGCCGGCAGAAATCGCGTTTCTGCATCTTCGAGCATGTCTATTTCTCGCGTCCCGACAGCATCGTGGGCGGCCAGTCAGTCTATGAAACCCGCCGGCGCATCGGCGTGGAACTGGCCCGCGAGGCTCCGGTCGAGGCCGATCTCGTCTGTCCGATCCCCGACAGCGGCACGCCGGCCGCCATCGGCTACTCCCAGGAATCCGGCATCCCCTACGCGATGGGCATCGTGCGCAACCAGTATATGGGCCGCACCTTCATCGAGCCGACGGAGCAGATCCGCAACATGGGCGTGCGCCTCAAGCTCAACGTCAACCGCGCGGTGATCGAGGGCAAGAAGGTGGTCCTTGTCGACGATTCCGTCGTACGCGGCACCACCAGCATGAAGATCCGCGAGATGGTGCTCGACGCGGGCGCAGCAGAAGTGCATTTCCGCATTGCCTCGCCGCCCACGGTCTGGCCCTGCTTCTACGGGGTCGACACGCCCGAGCGCGAGAAGCTGATCGCGGCGACCATGTCCGAGGAACAGATCCGCGACTATCTCGGCGTCGACAGCCTGCGCTTCGTGAGCCTCGACGGCCTCTACCGCGCCTGCGGCAAGGAAAAGGGCCGAAATGACAAGCGTCCGCAGTTCTGCGACGCCTGCTTCTCCGGCGACTATCCCGTCACACCTGCCGACCGGATCGCCTCCGGCTTCCAGCTCAAGGTGTCCGCGTGAGCGAGACCGACCGGCAGATCGCTCTCGTCACCGGCGCGAGCCGGGGGCTGGGCTATGCCGTGTCCCGCGCACTCGGGGCTGCGGGCTGGCATGTGATCGCCATGGCGCGTACCGTGGGCGGGCTCGAGGAACTTGCCGACGAGATCGAGGCGGCGGGCGGGCCACCGCCGACGCTGGTGCCGCTCTCGATGACCGACGATGGCGGGCTCCAGCGGCTCTGCCTTTCTGTCTACGAACGCTGGGGTGCGATCGATCTCGCCATCCATTGCGCGGCCCATGCGCCGCCGCTCTCGCCCGCACCGCATATCGGCGAGAAGGATTTCGACCTCGCCGTCGATGTGAACTTCAAGGGCACCAAGCGGCTCGTCACCTTCCTGCAACCGCTGCTGACGGTGCGCCCGGGCGGTCATTTCGTATATGTGAGCGACGCACGGGCCGGCCAGCCCTTCTTCGGGGCCTATGGCGCCTCCAAGGCCGCCGCCGATGCACTCGTGCGAAGCTGGGCCGAAGAGACGGTTCGCATCGCGCCGCGGGTCTCGATCTTCCAGCCGGAGCCGATGCCCACGGCTCTGCGCGCGCGCTTCTATCCCGGCGAGGACACCTCGAAGCTGACGCCGTGCGCGACCGAAGCCGAGCGCCTCATTCAGACGATCGGCCTGCTGCAGTCGGCTTGAGCCGCGTCAGCAGCCGAAAGACCCGCCCGTCGATCGCCAGCAGACCCAGCCCGATCAGCGCCATGCCTGCGAAATGGCGGGGCGCCAGCGCCTCGTCGAGAAAGACCCGTCCAAGCAGGATGGCACTTACCGGCACCAGAAGCGTCACGAGCACCGTATTGACCGCACCGGCCCGCGCCAGCAGCCGGAAATAGACCACAAAGGCCACAGCGGTCGATAAGAGTCCCAGCGCCAGCACCGCGCCAATGGTGCGCGGGCCGGGCATTGGCAGGCCAAACGGGCTGTCCGTCAGCAGAGCCACGGGCGCCATCAACAGCGTGGTTGCCGCAAGCTGCCCGAAAGCCACTTGCGGCGCGCGCAGTCCCATCTCGCGAAATCGTCGCCCATAGGCACTGGCAAACCCGTAGGAAAGCGCCGCGCCGAGACAGGCGAGCATCCCGAGCGCCGCAGCACCCAGACCGCCCCCGAGCGCGGCCGGGCCGAAAAGCACCACCACACCGAGGAAGCCGAACAGGATGCCGACTGCCTTGCCGGGCGCCATGCGTTCATCGGCCAGCGCGAAATGCGCGATGATGATCGAGAAGATCGGTGTCGTCGCATTGAGGATCGAGGCCAGCCCGCTCGGGATCTGGGTCTGGGCCCAGAAGATCAGGCTGAAGGGCACGAAATTGTTGAGAAAACCCATGATCGCGACAGCCGCCAGCACCGGGCCTTGGGAAAGCGCACCCGGCCCTCGCCAAAGCGCAATTGGGGCAAGCGCCAGGGCCGCGATCCCCGTCCGAAGCACCACCATGGTCAGCGGCGGAATGTCCCGCACCGCCACGGCGGAGAAGAAGAAGGATCCGCCCCAGAGCAGGGACAGGAGGATGAGCAGCCCCCAATCGCCCGAAGTCATCCGCATCAGCCCGGCCTTTCAACGGTGTTCCCGAGCCCGGCATAGACGACCGCGCGCCTGGCGTCTCGCCATTTTCGGACCCGATCATCCCGGCCCGCTCGCGCGCAGCGCTCGCTTGCGCTAGTCTTTCCCCATGCTCGATTTCGACACCTGCAACCAGGCCCGGCTGCGCCGCGATCCCGCCTATGACGGCCTCTTCTTCATGGCGGTGCGCACCACCGGGATCTACTGCCGCCCGGTCTGCCCGGTGAAGGCGCCGCTCACCCGCAATGTGAGTTTCTTTCCTTCCGCCGCCGCGGCGGAAAAGGCGGGGTATCGCCCCTGCCTGCGCTGTCGCCCCGAGACCGCACCTTTTTCGCCGGCTTGGAACGGCACGCGCTCGACCGTTTCCCGCGCGCTGCGGCTGATCGAGGCCGGTGCGCTCGATGGTGGTTCGGTCGCGGATCTGGCCGCAAGGCTCGGTCTCGGCCCGCGCCACCTGTCGCGGCTCTTTGCCCGCCACCTCGGTGCAAGCCCTGCGCAGGTCGCGCGCACCGCACGGCTTCACCGGGCCAAGCGTCTCCTGAGCGACAGCGATGCGCCGCTCGCCGAGATCGCCTTCGCCTCCGGTTTCGGCAGCCTGCGCCGGTTCAATGCGGCCTTCGCCGAGCTTTATGGCCGCCCGCCCTCCTCGATCCGGCGCTCGAGCCAGAAGGGAGCGCTCACCCCGGCAGCAGCGCCGTCAGCCGATGTTCGGCAATGCGCTCCACCTGGCGGCAGGCCTCCGCGAACTCCGTCTCCGGATCCTGCTCGACCCTGCGCTTGAATGCCTCGAGGATCGACGCCTTGTCGTGGTCGCGCACCGCGATGATGAAGGGAAAGCCGAATTTCGCCATGTAGGCATCGTTGAGCGCCGTGAAGGCGGCCTTTTCCTCATCCGTGAGCGCATTCAGCCCCGCAGAGGCCTGCTCGGCGGTGGATTCCGCCGTCAGCCGCTTGGCTTCCGCCAGCTTGCCCGCGAGATCGGGGTGCGCTTTCAGGACGCCCAGCCGCGCGTCGCGCCCCGAGAGGCGAAACACCCGCGCCATCGCGGAGGCAAGCCCTTGGGCCGTGTCATGGGCCGGCCCCAGTTCCAGCGCCCAGGTGCCCTCCGCGATCCAGGGCGAATGCTCGTAGATGCTGCCGTAAGCCGCCACGAAAGCCTCCAGCGGCATTTCCGATGGCCGATCGTAGTGCTGCGGCGGGTGCTCTGCGGCCCAGTGCTCGGCAATGTCGATGCGCCGCGCGAACCACACTCCCTCGAAGCCCTTCGCGTAGTCGATGAACCGCTTGAGCGCCAATGCCCGCCCGGGCCGTCCCACCAGTCGGCAATGCAGGCCGATCGAGAGCATCTTCGCCGCCCCCGCCTCGCCCTCGGCATAGAGCGCGTCGAAACTGTCCTTGAGATAGGTGTAGAACTGCTCGCCGGTGTTGAACCCCTGGGGCGTGGCGAACCGCATGTCGTTGGCATCGAGCGTATAGGGCACGATGAGCTGATCCCGCTCCCCGAACCGCGACCAGTAGGGCAGGTCGTCGGCATAGCTGTCGGCCACATAGGCAAAGCCGCCCTCTTCGGCGGCGAGACGCACGGTATTGGCCGAACAGCGCCCGGTATACCACCCCCTGGGCCGTTCGCCCGTCACCGCCTCGTGCAGTGCGATGGCCTCCTGCATGTGCGCGCGCTCATCCGCCTCGCCGAAGGCCTTGTATTCGATCCATTTCAGCCCGTGGCTCGCGATCTCCCAATCGGCGGCCTTCATCGCGGCAACCTGCGCCGGCGAGCGTGCCAGCGCGCTTGCCACACCATAGACCGTGACCGGCACATCCGCCCCGGTGAAGAGCCGGTAGAGCCGCCAGAACCCGGCCCTCGCGCCGTATTCGTAGATCGATTCCATGTTCCAGTGCCGCTCGCCGGGCCAGGGGGCCGCACCCACGATTTCCGAGAGGAACGCCTCCGAGGCCTCGTCCCCGTGCATCACGGCATTCTCGCCGCCTTCCTCGTAATTGATGACGAATTGCAGCGCGATCTTCGCGCCCCCCGGCCAGCGCGGATCGGGTGCATCGGAGCCGTAACCGTGCATGTCCCTGACGTAACGCTTCATATTCGCCTCCACTCCACTCGACGCCGCACACCGAAAACATGTGATCGCATTTCCTTTCGCGGTGCAATACGCTCGGACCACCGGAGCATCAACCAAGGGGGCAGACATGGCAGGCTATCTCACCACACACGTGCTCGACGCGGCGCGCGGAACACCGGCAGCAGGCATGGCGGTGAGCCTCTACCGCATCGAGGGCGAAACGCGCACGCTCTTGAAGGAAATGACCACCAACGACGATGGGCGCACCGACAGCCCGATCCTGCCCGAAGCCGAGTTCGCGACCGGCGAATACGAACTTGTGTTCCAGGCCGGCGCATATCTCGATGCAATCGGCGCCCCCGGCGAAAGCCCCCGCTTTCTCGACGTGATCCCGATCCGGTTCGGCATGGCCGAGCCTCTGCACTATCACGTTCCGCTGCTTCTCTCGCCATACAGTTTCTCGACCTACCGAGGTAGCTGAAATTTCAGGCAGTTGCCTGCTGCACTGCGGGGAAGGGCTTGGCAGCGGTTTCGCTGCCGCCCCATACTCGTTTCAGCCGCACATTTCGCGAGGGGAAAATGCTCGACGCCGCAATCATTTGGGATTGGATCGCCTTTGCCGTCCGCTGGACACATGTCATTACAGCCATCGCCTGGATCGGCTCGTCCTTCTACTTCATCGCCCTCGACCTCGGCCTGAAGAAAGCGCCGCACCTGCCGCCCGGCGCACATGGCGAGGAATGGCAGGTCCATGGCGGCGGCTTCTACCACATCCAGAAATACCTGGTGGCGCCCGAAACCATGCCGGAGCATCTCGTCTGGTTCAAATGGGAGAGCTATGCGACCTGGCTCTCCGGGGCCGCGCTGCTGATGGTGGTCTACTGGGCCGGGGCGGAACTCTTCCTCATCGACCCGGCCAAGGCCGACCTCTCGGTCATCGGCGCGATGCTGATTTCCGCGGCCTCGCTCACCATCGGCTGGCTGGTCTATGACCGGCTCTGCAAGAGCGCGCTGGGCGAGCAGCCCACGATGCTCATGCTGCTCCTCTTCGTTCTGCTGCTCGCCATGGGCTGGGGCTACAACGAGGTCTTCACCGGCCGCGCGGTGATGCTCCACCTGGGTGCCTTCACCGCCACGATCATGACCGCGAACGTGTTCTTCATCATCATGCCGAACCAGCGCATCGTGGTGGCCGACCTCAAGGCAGGCCGCACCCCCGATCCGAAATACGGCAAGATCGCCAAGCTGCGCTCGACCCACAACAACTACCTGACCCTGCCGGTCATCTTCCTGATGCTGTCGAACCACTACCCGCTGGCCTTCGCCAACGACAACAACTGGCTGATCGCGGGGCTCGTCTTCCTCATGGGCGTCACGATCCGCCACTACTTCAACTCCATGCACGCGCGAAAAGGCGAGCCGCGCTGGACATGGATCGCCACCGCCCTGCTCTTCATCGCGGTGATGTGGCTTTCGACCCGGCCGATGTACACCCAGGAGCAGATCGACGCGGCCTATGAGGTCGAGCTCTCCGACAGCCAGCTCGAGATGGCTTCCGCGCCCGGCTTCGAGGCGGCGCGCGATGCCGTGCTCGGCCGATGCTCCATGTGCCATTCCCGCGAACCGTTCTACGAGGGCATCTACTGGCCACCGCGCGGGCTGGTGCTCGAAACCGAACACGACATCATCGCCGCCGCAAGGCAGGTCTACATCCAGGCCGGCGTCACCCACGCCATGCCACCTGCGAACATCACCTACATGGAACAGGCCGAGCGCGACGCGATCGTGTCCTGGTATCGCGCCGCGCGGGAAGGGTAGGGGGCCCGCGCGAAACGGGCAGCGGAGAGGCCGCTTTTCCCCGGCAGGCTTTCCCATTACTGTGAAACCATAGCGATCGTCAGACCATTTTTTCGAGCGGCAGCGGGCCCGCGCCGCCCATGCATCACGATACTCGATAGTCCGGGGAAACATGGAACATTATCTCGCCTATATCGCGCTCGCGATGCTGCTCTACTGCATGTTCTCCGCCCGGTTCAGCGCACTGGGGCTGACCATGCCGATGGTGTTCCTGAGCCTCGGAGTGGTCTTCGGCCTCGGCGGCGCGGCCCTCGACCTCGATGCCGCCACCACCTTCCATCATCTCGCGGAGGTGACGCTCGCCCTCCTGCTCTTCGCGGATGCCACCACGCTTCGCCGCGAAGCGCTACAAATGATTGGCCAGCGCACGCGGCGGATGCTCTTCCTCGGCCTGCCCGTGGCCATCATCCTCGGCGCGCTCGTGAACCTGCTCTTCCTGCCCCAGTGGCCGCTCTGGGAGGCCTTCCTGCTCGCGGCTCTTCTGGCCCCCACCGATGCCGCCCTCGGCCAGTCGATCCAGTCCAACGACCAGATCCCCCAGACCTATCGCGACGCCATGAACGCCGAAAGCGGGCTGAATGACGGCCTCGCGCTGCCCTTCGTCATCTTTTTCGCCAGCCTCTCGGTCGGGGAGGCGGATGTCGAGGTCGGCACCGGCACGCTGCTATCGCTCGTGGCAAGCCAGATCGGCATCGGGGCGGCGGTCGGCGCGCTGGGCGGCTTTGCCATCGGAAAGCTGCGCAACCACGTCCTGAAGCGCCACCTGATGGACACGAGCCTCGGTCAGGTCGCCACGCTCATCCTCGTGGGTTTCATCTTCTTCGCCGCCGAACATGCGGGCGGCAATTCCTTCGTCGCGGTCTTCATCTCCGGCATCGCCTTCGCCAATGCCGCGGGCGGCTCGGTGAAACACGCCCGCCATTTCCTTGAGGGCGACGGCCAGTTCCTCGCCATGCTCAGCTTCTTCTTCATCGGTGCGCTCTTCGTGCCCGAAGCCTTGGCCTATCTCACGCCCGCGATGCTCATGGTGGTCATCGTGTCGCTCGTCGTCGTGCGGCCCGCGGCGATCTGGATCTCGCTCCTCGGCACGCCCACGGCGCGAAACGAACGCCTGTTCTATGGCTGGTTCGGCCCGCGCGGGCTCGCCACAGCACTCTTCGCCGTCTTCGTGGCGATGGATTTCGAAGGCGTCAGCGAGATTCACGGCATTCTCGCGGTGGCCATCACCGCCGTGCTGATCTCCGCCTTCGTCCACGGGATCACGGCGAAATATGCCTCGGAGATTTTCGGCTTCGGGGCAGAGCCAACCGCTGGGAAGGAATAGGCAACACCGCCTGGATCTGCATGAAAACCCTGCATCGACAATGCGCCAGCCCATCGTGCCGAAGGCACGTCGCCTTGGTTTGTCGCGCCTCCGGCTTGTCTCGTACGATTGTATCCTCGCACATTGACCGCTGCCGTTTGCGCGGTCGGGCCGGCGTCGGACCGGGGGGTGGCGCGAAGCCGCCTGTTTGACGCGGTTTATGGTGACAATACTGCCTGGATCCGCATGAAAGCCCTACATCGACGATGCGCCAGCCCGTCCGGTCGGGCCGGCGCAGGCACGGCGCCTCCGGCTTGTTCCGTGCCGTTATCTCCCAGCGTCAAAACGGTGCTCGGCATTGTCAGTCACAGTTGAGTTTCGCGTAGCCGTTCAGTTCGCTCAGTCCAGAACATGTGGAATAGATAGCCAGAGACGTTCTCCCGGCTGGGTTCCGACCCCGAGTCTTCGATCGAGTACATTGCTTCAAGCACGAGCGGTTCGTGCTGTTCGTTCTTGAGCAAGCCCAATGTATAAGAGACGACGACCATCCCACGCTCTTTCGCGGCTTCGAAATCCGGTTCGTTAGTTTGGTTCAGTCTTGCTACTTCCGTAGCAATTCTCTCGCCGTTCGCATTCGACAAAGCGGTGAATGTATCTGCGAGAATCTGAGCAGTTTCCGTGTTTGAAAGCCGGTTTCCGCCTTGAATTTTGATGAAGATGAGGATTTGGCCGAATAGGTAGCCCAATACGGCTCTGTCATCCCAAAATGCGCGGTCGATTCCGCCGACCATCTGCGCAGCCGCGATGTTTGGGCGCACGGCTTCAATAACCCGTTGAGTGACGGCTTTTCGCTTAAAACCAAACATTTTGAACCCCTCAGTTGTAATCCGGTTTGGGGTGCCGGACGCAAAATAGATGATAAACTCTCAGCAGATTAAGGGGCTCGCAGGAAGAGTAAAGATGGCTTCAACCTTACTGCAGAGCATCTAGCTGATTTTTGTGTTTGTCGTAGAAAGCCTTACACGTTTCGGGATTCACGAGCGCGATCTTCGCAACTCCCTTAGAGGTGCAAAGACAGCGTGAATGAATCACTTCGTCTATCGGGCGATCTGCTTCGCCGAACGGCACGGCCTGTGCGCTGCAGAAGATGTTGTCTGAATTCCCTGTAATCCGTCGTCACTTTGTGGCAGTCGCGCCGACAATGCGGGCCATACGCGATGCGTCCTCCGCTGACTGACGCCTGCGGTCAATCGGACCCGATACCCGATGAAACCTGTATCAATGTCAGATGATGGTCGGGGCGGCGAGATTCGAACTCACGACCTACGGTACCCAAAACCGTCGCGCTACCAGGCTGCGCCACGCCCCGACGGCCTCCGATTATCCTGATGTGCGGCCCATGAAAAGAGCGAAAGCGAAGCCCGTGCGTTCTTCCGGCCTCAATCTTTCGCGGTTCTCATCCGCAAGGCCAGGCCGCGCGCTCCTGATCGATGGCGGGGCTGCGCAATTCCGCGCCCTCCTCGATCCCGAAGGTCTCCGCCAGCCCGCCGTTGATCTCCAGCACGTAGCGGATGTCGCTGCCGCCGGGGATCGGCGTTTCGTCGAGCGGCACCGCGTTCTCGTGGATATGCGCGAGCGTGCCGGTTTCGTCGAAGAACAGCATGTCGAGCGAAATGAGCGTGTTACGCATCCAGAAGGAAACCGGCTGCGCCTCCGGATAGACGAAGAGCATGCCCGCCATCCGCGGCATCTCCTCCACGTGCATCAACCCCTGGGAGCGCTCTGCGGCATCATCGGCCACCTCGACCCGGAACCGCAGCACCGAATCGGCGTCGCGCAGATCGAGCTGACCCGGCGCGCACTCTGCGGCTAGACCCGCACCGGCGGCCAGCCAGCCTGCGAGCAGCGTCGCACCCGCGGCGAAGATGTGGTGTTTCATTCCGAATGAACGGGCGCGTTCAGCCGCGCGACGTAGTCCCAGCTGCGCACCTCGTAGACCATCGGCCCGCGCGGCCCCTGCGTCACCCGCACGGCCAGAACGTCGCCGGCCACGACTTCGCCATAACCGTATTGCCGCAGCGTCTCCATGTGCAGAAAGACGTCCTCGGGCTTCGCGAAGACGTTGACGAACCCGAAGCCCTTCACCCGGTCGAACCACTTCACCCGCGCGGGTTCGAGTGGCCCGGACCCGCCGGCGGGCAGATCGGGAATGATGCCCTCGGGGGCTTCCGTGCGAACCTTGTCCGGGACGACCTCGACGACTTCAACCGCCTGCCGACCCCGATCCGTGACCTGGACCCGCAGAACGATATCGGCGCCTTCCGCCACGGATGTGAAGCCATAGGCTCTGAGCACGTTGCCATGCAGCAGAATATCGCCCTCATCATCGCCCGTGACGACAAACCCGTAACCCTTCGTCGTATCGAACCATTTTACCTTGCCACGGACAACCATCACCGGACTTCATTCCACAGGGCCAACCTGAAAAAATAGGTTGGCGCAATCCAAACACTTCTCACTCGCACGGCGCGGCGAATGCGCCATCCACCCTCTTTGACCGTAACAATTCTTGCTATTAACGCAACAGACATTAATCGGTAAGGGCTATTGCTGCGACTGCGAGCGATTTTCGCCTCTCTGAGAAGTTTAGCCGCCGAAGATTTTCGGCACACTTGTAGATAATTCCCGCCGGAAACATGACCATGCCGAGTATCAAGCACGGTCGGCGGAAATCCGCTCAGGGCAGCGGGGCCACACGGAACGCCGCACCAGCGCAAGGGGGGCACGGCTCAATTCCGGCCCCCACGCCCGGGGAATGGCACACTTCCGGGACTCGTGGTAGAAGACCTTGAATTCCGGACCGGATGTTCCGATTTTAGACCCATGAAACGCATCGCCACACCGCCCGAGAAGACATCGCAGCCCGGACCGGGGCGCCCACGGGGATTCGTGCGGGAGGAGGCGCTCGCCGCCGCCCTCGACGTGTTCTGGCGGCAGGGCTACGAGGCGACCTCGCTCGACGATCTCACCGAGGCCATGGGCATCAGCCGGTCGAGCTTCTACGCCTGCTTCGGATCGAAGCGCGGCGTGCTTCTCGCCGCCCTCGAGGCCTATTCCACCGCCGCACAGGAACGGCTCAGCGCACTCTCGGAGGAAACCCCCGGCGCGGCGCTGCCCGTCATGCTCGAGTCCATCGCGATCCCCAAGGAGAGCGCGAATGGCTGCATGCTGGTGAACTGCATCACCGAACTCGCCCCACACGATCCGGACGTGACCGAGATGGGGCGCAAACACCTCGAAGCGCTGGAGGAGGTCTTCGCCCGGGCACTCTCGCCCGACGATCCCGCCGCCTCGGCCGATACCGCCCGTGCGCTCGTGTCGCTCGCCATCGGCACGCTGACGCTCGGCAAGTCGGGCCTCCCGCCGGAGCGGATCCGCGCGAGCCTCGACCGGGCGACCTCCCTGCTTCTGCCCGCCCAAACCGAGGCCGCCAGCCTCGCGGAGTGAGCTCCGAGACGGCCGGATGCAAAAGAAAATCCGGCCGGCCTCTTCCCTGTCCACCTGACCGCCCCTATTTCTGGACTGAACGATCCAGAAACAAGATGCGACACAGGAGACCTCCATGACGCTTCCCCGCCTCTTCACGCCCACGAGCCTCGGCAGCCTCGAACTGGCAAACCGCATCGTGATGGCGCCGCTCACCCGCAACCGGGCCCGCGCCGAAGACGATGCGCCCTACGAGATCCACGCCCGCTACTATGCCCAGCGCGCCTCCGCCGGCCTCATCGTGACCGAAGGCAGCCAGATCACGCCGGAAGCCAAGGGCTATGCCTGGACGCCGGGGATCCACAGCGAGGCCCAGATCGAAGGATGGAAGGCCGTCACCGATGCGGTCCACGCACGGGGCGGCAAGATCGTCATCCAGCTCTGGCATGTGGGCCGCATCTCGCACACATCGCTCCTGCCGAATGGCCAGGCGCCGGTCGCCCCGACTGCCATCACCGCAGAGAGCCGCACCTATGACGGCAACGGCTTCGTGCCGGTTTCCCAGCCGCGCGCTCTGGAAACCTCCGAGATCCCGCGCCTGATCGAGGACTATCGTCAGGCGACCCGCAATGCCCGCGCAGCCGGGTTCGATGGCGTCGAGATCCACGCCGCCAATGGCTACCTGATCGACCAGTTCCTCAAGGATGGGGCCAACCAGCGCACCGACGCCTATGGCGGTTCGGTCGAAAACCGCGTCCGTCTCCTCGATGAGGTCGTGGCGGCCGTGAGCGAAACCTGGGAGCCGGGCCGCGTCGGCGTGCGCCTTTCGCCGTTCTCCAACGCCAACGGCATCACCGACAGCGATCCCGTCGCAACCTTCACCGCCGCGGTGGACAAGCTCAATGCCTACGGTCTCGCCTTCCTCCATCTCGTCGAGGGGCAGACGGGCGGCCCGCGCGAATGGCCCGAAGGCGGCCTCGAGGCGCTGCGGGCGCGCTTCAACGGCAGCTATATCGCCAACAACGGCTACGACCGGCAGGCGGCGATCGATGCGGTCGAGACCGGAAAGGCCGATCTCGTGGCCTTCGGGAAAGCCTTCATCGCCAACCCCGATCTCGTCGAGCGTCTCCGGCAGGACACACCTCTGAACACGCCTGACAGCGACACCTTCTATGGTGGCACCGAAAAGGGCTATACCGATTATCCCACCCTCGAAGAGACGGCCTCCGCCGCCTGATCTTTCGAGCCTGGGGACGGGCGCGCTGCCCCCGCGGCGCGCCCTTTTTCATGTCTGTTGCTCGTGAGGCAGTGCCAGCGGCGGACCGGGGGGGTGGCGCAACACCGCCTGTTCGACGCAGGTTATGGTGGCGACACTGCCTAGATCGGGTCGTTGCTCCCGCATCGACGATGCCCCAGCCCGTCCGGTCGGGCCGTCGCAGGTACGGCGCCTCCGGCTTGTTCCGTGCCCTGGTCAATCAGCACCAATGGCGAGACGGGACGATAGCGGCAGTTGGCTACGAGGCGCGGAACGTCGCCGTTCTTGAGGCCGTGCCAGCGGCGGGCCGTGGGTTGGCGCAACACCGCCTGTTCGGCGCAGTTTATGGTGACGACACTGCCTAGATCGGGTTGTTGCCCCTGCATCGACGATGCGCCAGCCCGTCCGGGCGGGCCGTCGCAGGCACGGCGCCTTCGGCTTGTTCCGTGCCATTGGTTCCCAGCACCAATGGCTTAGAGGGCGAGCCGCTGAGATTGGGGTGCCAAGGCCAGACAGTCGCACTATTGGATGTCCTTTCCCACGGGCGGCAGTGACGGCAAAAGGAGCAATCTTCTCGCAACAAGTCATACGACGCGCTTGGAGGTGGTCGTTCATTTGCTCCCATGTGCAAGGACGAGGTGACACGCTTCATGCTTCTGCACGTAGCTCAGAGCAATCTTGCAAAATTCGACTGCGTTAAGGTTCGCCCCATTCTCGACAAGCGTGCTGGCTCCGAGATTCAAAAGGATCGCTGTCGCGTCAGCCGCGTTCGCGTCTATCGCGTGATGCAACGGGGTGCGACCGTCCGCGTCTCGGTGATCCAGGCCAGCTCCGAATCGATATGCGAGGGCTATGGCATCCGGGTTCTTGCTGTTTCCAACCGCAGCATGAACCGCGTTGAATTGTCGCCCATACTCGTAGCTCTCTAGAATGCCGATGGGCAGGGCGAGCGCAAAGCTCTCCAACGCAAGAAAATCGAAAGAATGGAAAGCTCGCGCTATTTCAAAATCGTCAGCAAGGCATCGGGAGGCAAGTGATTGACCTGCCATCGCGGATAAGCACAGGGCCGCTATTCCGCATGATCTCGCGACTGATGCCTTGCGAGTGGCAGGTCCGTATCTGCATTGCAAAGCGATACCTCACCGGCGGGAATGGCTTCTGATCCATTCAAGGGTATGTTGCGGAAGTTGCCGCCATGTAAACTCTGATCTTTGTGCGACCGCGCATCTGGACGACCGTTGTACGCAAAACGGCGGGCGGAAGGTTTTTCACCTTCGACACCCGCCGCTCATGGGCTGCGACGCTACTCGTTACGCCAATACGCTACTCGTCACACAAACTCGTCAAAACACACGCATCGCGCCGTCATTCTGTTGCCTGAATCAGGCGTTCTCGCCTTCGGCCTTCTCTTCAGCCTTCTCGGCGGTCTCTTCAGCCGCCTCGACGGCTTTTTCCGGCGCCTTGGCAGCGGATTTCGCACGCGACGTTGTCTTCTTCGCGGCGGTCTTCACTTCGGCTTCGGCGGTTTCCTTCGCGGTTTCGCCAGCCTGCGAAAGCAGCTCGGCGGTCTGCTCGCGGACATCGCCAAGAACCTTGCCGTAAGCTTCGGCAGTGTCGCGCGTCAGGTTCATCTGGCCCTGCACGAAGTTCACGAATGCCTGGCCGTATTCGGATGCGTCATCATGCACCTTGGTCAGCTCGCGCAGGCGCGAAAGGCTTTCCTGCGTGGTGTTCGCGGTGATCTCGTTGGTGCGGCTTGCGGTGTCGATTGCGATACCGGCAAAACGCTCGTTGAAGGCAGCCATGGACTTGAAGGCGTTCATGGTTGCGTCCTTGTCGATCGGGAAGCTTTCAGGCAGCTTCGAGATGAAGGTATTCAAGCTCTGTTCGGTAGCCATTGGGTAGCTCCTCCTTACTGGGTTAATCGTTGTCGACTGCCCCTAACTTGACCCCGCATGATCGTATTTCAACTGTTTTTGCTGCATCGCAGCAAAAAAAATCTGACGATGCCTCTCGAAGCCGGTGATGGGGGACTGTCGTTTCGCCGGGGCGCCCACTCGCGGCCTGGAACCAGGCCGAAGCACGCGGGACGACAACTGCCTGACATTGCCATCCAAACCGCCGGTCGGGTTACCAGCTAGGGCTTTGACGCGCGCGGTCCAGAGGCCGAAGCGGCAACAGAACGGGGCGGGGCAGATTTTTTTCTGCATGAAATGCATATGGAATGCATATCATTGTCACATGCCGGATTCGCGCCCCCGGCGCCGGTCCGGGGAGGCCGATTCGCGGCAGATCGTCATGTCCCGATCAAGGCGCCCGAGGGGCCTCAGGGGCTCAGACGTTCGACATTCCATTGCGATGCAGCATCACTGCGGGTCCACCGAAACCGGTCGTGCAGCCTGTGTGCCCCGTCCGCCCAGAACTCGATTTCGACCGGCGTGATTCGATACCCGCCCCAGAAGGGGGGGCGGTCCGGATTCAGCCCCTTTGCAGCGGTGATGCGCGCCACTTCCGCCATCAACGCGCCCCGCGACGAAAGCGGCTGCGACTGTTGCGAGGCCCAGGCACCGAGCCGGCTCTTGAGGCTGCGGGAGCGGTAGTATTCGTCCGCTTTCGGGCCGTCCTCCCGTTCCACGAGGCCGCGCGCGCGGATCTGGCGGCGCAGGCTTTTCCAATGGATCACAAAGCCCGCCTTGCCGCTGGCCTCGATCTCCTCTGCCTTCCGGCTTTCGTAATTCGTATAGAAAACAAAGGCCGACGGCTCGATTTCCTTGAGCAGAACCATGCGCACATTCGGCAGGCCGTCAGGGTCGGCGGTTGCCAGAGCCATGGCGTTCGGATCATTGATCTCGCTCTTCTCCGCCTCGGCGAGCCACGCCCTGGCAATCGCAAAGGGATCGTCCCCCGCAAAGATGCCGCTTCTGTCCGCGTTCTCGCCCATGTCCGTTCCCTCGCTTGGCCCAACGGTCTATTTGGCTCCCTCCCACACCAAGGGCAAGCCCGACGCCGGGTGTCGCGTTCTTCCCGCCATCCTGGCGGTCTGGTGCGCGGGATTTTTGCCCGGCTTTCCTGTCGGGCAATGCCGATAGACGTTAAGGAAAGGTGAGCGCTGGCTCAAAAGTTTCACAAACCGTCTTTCGCAACCGCATCATACGCCGTATATTTGCGTTATGACTCAATGTCGGATTCATCTTACGGGTGCTGCAGGTGCCGGAGTCACAACCCTCGGCCAGGCTCTGGCCGAGACCTTTTCCATCCCGCACCACGACACCGACGATTACTACTGGCTACCCACTGACCCGCCGTTCCGGGAAAAACGTTCGATCCCGGACAGGCTGAGGCTGATGGAAGAAATGTTCCTGCCCCGACCCACCTGGGTGTTGAGCGGGGCTCTGGAAAGCTGGGGAAACGGGCTTGCCGACAGGTTCGATCTCGTCGTCTTCGTACGCACCGAGACCACCTTGCGGTTGAGGCGTCTGCGGCGTCGCGAGGCGCTTCGCCATGGACTTGGCGAAGAGCGTGGCACATGGAAAATCCCCCGCGGTGCCGAGGCATTTCTTCGCTGGGCCGCGGAATATGACACCGGTGGGCTGTCGCTGCGAAGCCTGCAGCGCCACCTCATCTGGCTTGATCAACTGCATTGCCCGGTGATCACCGTGAACGGGGCTCTGCCGGTCGAAGCGTCCGTCGCGGAGGTCAAGGATGCCTTGCAACGGATGGCGGACGCGCGGGGCAAGGCCAGGCGAGCCGCAGCCGAAACATTCACGCCGGGCCTTGACGGGAACGGCGCGTTCAGTTGCCCCGATACGGGCGCACGTATTGAAGCGCCATGTCCCACGGAAAGAAGATCCACGTGTCCTGGCTGACTTCCGTGATGAAGGTATCGACCATCTCGCGGCCTTGCGGCTTGGCATAGACTGTCGCGAAATGGGCGTTCGGATAGAGTTGCCGAACCAGTTCGAGCGTCTTTCCGGTGTCCACGAGATCGTCGATGATCAGGACACCCTTGCCCCCGTCCGACATGACATCCGCGTCGGGTGATTTCAGAACCTTAGCGGATGCCTGTTCCTGCCAGTCGTAAGATTTCACCGAGATCGTATCGACCTTGCGGATGTCCAATTCGCGGGCAACGATCATGGCGGGGGCCATGCCGCCACGCGTGATCGCGACGATAGAGCGCCAAGCGCCGTCATCCGGTCCGCGCTTGTCAAGCCGCCAGGCCAGCGCGCGGCTGTCCCGGTGAATCTGGTCCCAAGAGACGTGGAAGCCCTTTTCATGGGGAAGACGATCATTCATGGCGCAGTTTTTCTTCTGATATGGCTGCGGCGGACCATACAGTCATGAGCCGCAGTCGTCCACATGCCCGGAAGCTCAGGCGGACCGCTGAATGAATGCGGGAGGCCCGATGGCCAGTTCCCGCGTTGCAAAGCTGCCGATACTTCAGCCGGGGATTCCGTCGAGCGCGATGAATGTGATCCGCCCAAATCCGTAGGAGCGGAACGTGAGCGCGATCATCGCGATCGCGATGCTCCGCCTCCGCTCCACCAGACTTCCGGTTGCGATCACGGCTTTTGACCGGATCAGATCCGCGCGCGAGCCTTACGAGAGTGTTGGGCTCCGGTTCGGGGTCGCGTTCTCCCGAGAGTTTCGGCAGCATTTCGGCATGCCGCCGGGCTCACGCGCCCTTGCGTCCCGAAACCACATCGATATCGGGTGCGTCTTCAGCCTTCATGCCAACGACGTGATAGCCGGCATCCACGTGATGCGTTTCGCCCGTCACGCCCGAGGAAAGATCTGAGAGCAGATAGAGCGCGGACTTGCCGACGTCCTCCTGCGTCACGTTGCGCCGCAGGGGCGCGTTCAGCTCGTTCCACTTCATGATGTAGCGGAAATCGCCGATGCCGGACGCAGCCAAGGTCTTGATCGGCCCGGCGGAAAGTGCGTTCACCCGGATGTTCCGCGGCCCGAGATCCATCGCCATGTATTTGACCGAAACCTCGAGTGCGGCCTTGGCAACGCCCATGACGTTGTAATGCGGCATGACCTTTTCCGCACCGTAATAGGTAAGCGTAAGGCAGGAACCGCCGTCGTTCATCATCGGCAGCGCTCGCTGCACGGCCGCGGTGAAGGAATAGACCGAGATCTGCATCGTGCGGCCGAAATTCGCGGCCGTTGTGTTTTCCGTATAGGAGCCGCGCAGCTCCGACTTGTCCGAGAAGCCGATGGCATGGACGAGGAAATCCAGCTTGCCCCATTTCTCGGAGAGTTCGGCGAAGACTGCATCCATCGACGCGTCATCTGTCACATCGCACGGGAGCACCAATGAGGAGTCGACCGACTGAGCAAGCGGCTGAACGCGCTTTCCAAGTGCCTCGCCCTGATAGGTGAAGGCGAGTTCCGCGCCCTGTTCGTGACAGGCCTTGGCAATGCCCCAGGCAATCGACTTGTCGTTCGCCACGCCCATGATCAGGCCGCGCTTGCCCGACATCAATCCCGCCATTGCCACCACTCCTGACCGTGTTCAATTGGTCAGCATCATTTACGCGAAGGTGTGGAACCTTTCAAGAAATGAGCGTCGTGCGATGCTTACTGCGTTGCCGCCGCCACACCATCATCGGCTTCCGCCTCCACGCCGGGCACATGAATGTCCGCATAGAGCCCGTAGTGGTTGGAGCCCGCGTTTTCCTCGATCCGATGTGTCGCGATGATTTCGAGCGCCGGTCTGGTAAGAATATGATCGATCGCGATCCCCCAGCGGCCTGCCTTGATCGGCCAGCTCGCCGGTTCGAAGGGGCCAGTGCGCAGGTCGAGCATTTCGGGAATGCGGCGGATCGAAGGCTGCATGAGCGAAGCGTTGAAGTCGCCGGTCAGAATGAGGTTTCCCTCGTATCGGTTCAGGTGGCGAATGACCTCCCAGATCTCGCTGCGCTGGATGTCATCGTAATAAGGCTTTGTCAGATGCGCGCTGGTGATACGGATCGGAACGCCCTTGTAGACGAGATCCGCCATCAGGAGCCGTTTCTGGCTCAAACGGCTGAGCGTAAGCGCCTTGCGGTTCTCCAGGGGATATTTCGACAGAATGAGTGAATCGCAGCCCCGATCCAACTCCCCGCACCCCACGCGGTAGGGATATGTCTGTGACAATTCAGGCAATTCCAGAAGCAGCGCGTTGGCCTCCAGAATAACCGCCACATCAGGGTCGATGTCACGTATGATCGAGACAAGTCGTGGCCCCTGCCGATTGTCCCCGAGCACGTTGAAGGACATGACGCGCATGTTCGGAGTGGTGGATGCACTCGCCCCGAAGCTTGGCCAAGGCGAGAAGGCCCGTGCTTCATACCAGGCGAACACGGTGGAGCCGATTCCAACCGCGACGATCAGATAGGCCACGTAATTGCGCCGATAGACAATGATTGCGGCGATCCCGCACAGGATGCCGACCACACCGATGTGTATCCGGAAGCTGTATATGAAGCTCAACAGCCAGATGTTCAGCGTATCCGCCATCAGTCCGACCGTCACCAGGCCGGCTGCACCCACCATGATACATGTGCTGAGAAGAAGCCGAAACAATTTGAAATCCAACACCACCAGGGAACTACTCCTGACCTTAGTATACAGGTCTTTCGCAACTGCGAAAATCGCCCATCCGTGTCTGTTGCCGCATGCGTTGCTCAAAAAACAGTGTGTCGGGTCGGCTTGCCCACGCGGGACTTCCTAGAATACCGCCTGGCCTTTGGCCCCACATGCCGCAAGGCAGAGGACAAAAGCGAGTCTGTTTTGCGATTCAGGATGAATCTCGCTCAATCCGCGGATCGGCGCAGACACTGGACGAAGTGGCAATTCGGACCACCATCTGAGGGTGGGAAGCCCGGAGGACAGTGATCAAGATGCGCGCACTCATTATCGGATCGACGGGGGCCATCGGCTCGGCTCTCACGGAATGCCTCCGCTCCGGCGGCTGGGAGGTGACGTCGCTTTCGCGTTCCGGTGACGGGCTGGATGTTACCGATGAGGCTTCCATTGCAGCGGCAGCCGGCAGGTTGAGCGGTGAGTTCGACCTAATCTTCGATGCGACCGGTGCGCTCGAGATCGACGGAAACGGTCCCGAAAAGGCGCTTGCGCAGATCGAATCGCAGGCAATGGCGGCGCAATTCGCGCTGAATGCCATCGGTCCGGCGCTCCTGCTCAAGCATCTTCATCCATTCTTGCCGCGCGATCGGCGGGCGGTCTTCGCAACCCTGTCCGCGCGGGTTGGGTCGATCGGAGACAATCGCCTGGGTGGCTGGATCAGCTACCGCGCCTCGAAGGCGGCACTCAATCAGGTCGTTCGCACTGCCTCCATCGAGATTGCCCGCAAATGGCCCGAGGCGATCGTGGTCGCGCTCCACCCCGGAACGGTGAAATCCGAACTGACCCAGGCCTATCTGGGGCGCCACCCGGCCGTGACGCCCGAGGAGGCCGCGGGCAACCTTGTCTCGGTGATGGATGGCCTCACACCCGAAAACACCGGGGGCTTCTTTGCCTGGGACGGAAAGGTTGTCTCGTGGTAGCGCCAAGGCTCGTCCTCGTGCTGGGCGACCAGCTCTCGCCCGGTCTCTCGGCATTGAGGGCTGCGGACAAGGACAGGGACGTCATCGTCATGGCCGAGGTGCGCGACGAGGCAAGCTACGTGGGCCACCACAAGAAGAAGATTGCTTTCATATTCTCGGCCATGCGCCATTTTGCGCAGGATCTGGAAGCGGACGGCTGGCGCGTCGCCTATTCCCGCTATGACGATCCGGAGACTTCGAGATCGATCTGCGGCGAGCTGATGCGGCGCCATTCGGAGTTCGAGGCGAATGGTGTCCTTGCAACGGAATGCGGCGAATGGCGGCTGCGGCAGGCTTTGGAGGCTTGCCCCCTCGCATTTGACATCCTGCCCGATGACCGGTTCATCGCCAGCACCAAGGAGTTCCACGCGTGGGCCGAGGGACGCAAATCGCTCCGCATGGAGTATTTCTATCGCGAGATGCGCCGCAAGACGGGTATCCTGATGGATGGGGAGGATCCCGAGGGCGGCAAGTGGAACTACGATTCCGAGAACCGTAAGCCCGCCAAGCAGGATCTTTTCATGCCGAGCCCGATGCGGCACGAACCCGACGCGATCACCGAAGAGGTGCTCGACCTTGTCGAACGCGAATTTCCCGACAACCTTGGTCATCTGCGCCCGTTCTGGTTCGCAACTGACGCCATCGCCGCCAAGCGCGCCGCCTCGAAATTCATGCGCGAAGCACTGCCATCCTTCGGCGACTACCAGGACGCGATGCTAACGGGCGAGCGATTCCTTTATCACTCGGTGCTCTCGGTCTATCTCAACGCGGGACTGCTAGATCCGCTCGATCTCTGCAAGCGGGCCGAAGACGCATATCGCGACGGAAACGCTCCCCTCAATGCAGTTGAGGGTTACATCCGACAGATCCTCGGCTGGCGGGAATTCGTGCGTGGCATCTACGACATGGAAGGTCCGGACTACACCTCCCGCAACCACCTTGGTGCCACACGCGACCTGCCGGGCTTCTATTGGGATGCCGAAACCGACATGACTTGCCTGCGAGAGGCCGTGACGCAGACCATGGAGGAGGCCTACGCCCATCACATTCAGCGCCTGATGGTCACGGGCAATTTTGCGCTGATCATGGGCGCAGAGCCGGTCCAGGTCCATCAATGGTATCTCGAGGTCTACGCTGATGCCTATGAATGGGTCGAGGCGCCCAACACGCTCGGCATGACCCAGTTCGCCGATGGCGGCCTGCTCGGCTCGAAGCCCTATGCCTCCTCGGGCAAGTATATCGACCGCATGTCGGATTACTGCGGCACCTGCGCCTATGACGTGAAGAAGCGCTCCGAGGAGAATGCCTGCCCGTTTAATTCGCTCTACTGGGACTTTCTCGACCGCAACCGTGAGAAACTCGAGGGCAATCCACGCATGGCCCAGATGTATCGCACCTGGGATCGGATGAAGGACGAAAGCAGGGAGGCAACCCGCGGCCGCGCGGCGCAACTTATGCAAAAGCTCGAGCAGGGCGAACGCGTCTGATCGGCCGGCCCCGAGATCAGGTCAAAACTCCAACTCGCCTGTCAGGTAAAAAGGCAGTATCACTCCCGTCCATGAGTGATTGTCTGCGTCTCCTTCGGATCTGCCTCCCGCCGCTTGCGCTGTGCGCCTGCACCTACGTGCCCTTCGATGCCCCGCGCCCCGAGGCGAAACCAGTATCCTCGATGGCTGCCTCGCGGTCACTTGCGCGGATCGAGGCGGCCATCGACCTGCCGCAGGGCCAGTCCGGGTTCATACCGTTGACGGATGGCAATGACGCGCTGGGCGCGCGGCTCTCGATGATCGAACGGGCGGAAGGCAGGATCGATCTGCAATCCTTTCTCATCAAGCCCGACAAGGCCGGCAGTCTCGTCTCGCTCGCGCTGATGGAGGCCGCCGACCGCGGCGTCACCGTGCGGCTCCTTTTCGATGACGTCTTCACCAAGGCGAATGACCGGCAGCTTGCGTTGCTCGCCAGCCATCCGGGGATCGACGTCCGGCTCTTCAATCCGCTGTCCCGCCGCAGCCCGACCGTAGTGAATTACGCACTCGATTTCGGGCGCGTGAACCGGAGGATGCACAACAAGGCCTTCGTGGTGGACGATGGATTGGCCATCGTCGGGGGGCGCAACATTGCCGACGAATACTATCAGATCGACACGGAGAGCGAGTTCGCGGATTTCGATCTCTTTGTCGTCGGTCCGGTGGTCGAAGAGATTTCTGACGCTTTCGAGACGTTCTGGTCCGACGAATGGTCTGTTCCGATCGAGGCGCTGCGCCGAGAGGAGCCTGCCATCGATGTCGTTGCCGTCGAGGCCGGTCTGCAGGCGCAGGCGGATACGGCCGCCGCCGGGATCTACGAACGTGCCGTCGGTTCGGCCTATCTGGCGGATGTGAGAGCGGGGCGCGTTCCGCTGCAAACCGGTTACGCACAGGTCGTGACCGATACGCCTGTCAAATTGCGCGAGACCGTAGCGGACGGGACGCGGCCCCTGGCCGAAACGTTAATGGGCCAGATCGCCGGGGCCGAAACCCAGGTGACTATACTTACGCCGTATTTCGTGCCGGAGGATTGGGGTGCCGACCTGCTGTCCGGACTGCCCGCCAATGGCGTTCGGGTACGGATCGTGACCAATTCACTGGCTGCGACCAACCACCCTTATGTTCATGCTGGCTACATGCGCCATCGCAAGCGGTTGCTGGCGGCAGGGGTGGAACTCTATGAAATCCGTGCCGATGCACCCCAGGCGCTGGGAGATCTCCCGCCCGAGAGCAAGGCGCGTCTGACGATGCACACCAAGCTGGCAGTGATCGACGATACACCCTCGGTGGTTACGTCGTTCAATTTCGACCCGCGCTCGGTCAAGCTCAATACCGAATTCGGCCTTTTCATAGCGAGCCGGAGCATCGCTAATGGCTTTTTGCGCGGGATCGACGAGGATCTTCCGAAATATACCTACCAGCTCTCGCTTGATCCGGAAGGCGATATTCTCTGGACTTACGCCAATGACGGCGTGACCGAAACCTACCGCGACGAACCCGGCGCCAGCGCAAGCCGGAAGGCAATTGCCGGGATCACCCGACTCCTGCCCGTGGAGGGGCAACTCTGAGATGCGGGACCAGCCCTCGGAGCCCGTCGCCACCCGCGCGGCGCAGCTCTCCATCGACAATGTTTCGCTCAGGAAGGGCGAGCGACAGATCTTCTCCGATTTTTCGCTACAGCTTGCAGAGCCGCGTGTCGGGCTGATCGGGCGCAACGGATCGGGGAAGTCCCTGCTCTCGCGGCTCGCTGCCGGTCTCATCCAACCGGATTCCGGGGCGGTCCGGGTCGAAGGCGTCGACGTGGCGCAGGATCGCCGCGCCGCAATTCGAACGGTGGGCATCCTTTTCCAGAACCCGGATCATCAGATCATCTTCCCGACCGTCGAGGAGGAAATTGCCTTCGGGCTTGCGCAGCAGGGACGGTCCAGGCGGGAAGCGCGCGCTGCTGCGACCCGAATTCTCGCGCGGTTCGGGCGGTCCGAATGGGCAGAGCGCCCGATCCAGACGCTGTCGCAGGGCCAACGTCACCTCGTCTGCCTGCTTTCGGTCGCCGCCATGGAGCCGCGCCTCATCATTCTTGACGAACCCTTTGCCGGGCTCGATGCGCCGACGACCCAACGTCTGACACGCTATCTCGCCGGCCTCGAACAATCCGTTCTCCACGTGACCCACGACCTTGCCGCGCTCGATGGGTATGACCGTATCATCTGGCTCGAAGCGGGCCGCGTGGTCGCGGACGGGATGCCGGGCGACGTGCTGCCCGAATACCGCCGGGAGATGGCGCAGCTGGGAGGGCTCGATGATTTCACTGACCTCTGACGTTCCGTCCATTTATCAGCGCTGGCCTGCGTCCGCGAAGATGCTGGTGCTTTGCTTGGTCACGCTGATCTTGGGACTTGCCGGAAGTCTCGTTGCAAGTCTCTCGGCCTGCGCCAGCCTGCTCGCTCTCTATCTCGTTCCCGGCCCGCGATTCCTGCGCCAAGGTTTGCGAATGCTGCGTCCGCTCTGGATCTTCGTTGCAGTGGTCATGCTATGGCACATCGTCAGCGGAGCAATCGCTCAGGGTGTCGAGATATCTGCCCGGCTGGTGACCTGTGTGGGCCTTGCGAACCTCGTGACCATGACCACCCGGCTCGACGACATGCTCGCCGTGACGGAACGGCTTCTCGGGCCGCTTCGGCGGTTCGGACTTGAGACCCACCGGCTGGGACTGGCGGTCGCCCTCGTCATCCGGTTCACGCCGGTCCTCGCCGAAAAGGGCGGGCGCCTCGTGGAAGCCTGGCGCGCCCGATCCGCCCGGCGCCCCGGCTGGAGGATCGTGGGACCCTTCGCGCTTCTGGCCATCGACGATGCCGAACATGTTTCCGAGGCGCTTCGGGCACGGGGCGGGTCTGGCTGAGAATCCGGGCCGCGCGGTATGTTGCTGGCCGAAGCATGTCCGGCGCGAGGCACTTCTCCCATGTTGCGCCCGCGCGCGGAATCGTATGAAAAGCGGATCAGACGCAACGCGGGGGCCGGGCCATGGAACGCAATCTTTCCTTCATCGCACTTTTCGCGGCACTCATCGCCGCACTTGGGCTCATTCCGAAGATCGACCTCGCCTTCGGTGTGCCGATCACTGCGCAAAGCCTGGGTGTGATGCTCTGCGGCACGGTACTCGGTGCGCGGCGCGGCTTTCTCGCGGTTTGCCTCTTCCTGTTCCTCGTCGCCCTCGGCCTGCCGCTTCTGGCAGGCGGACGCGGTGGCCTCGGCGTCTTCGTGAGCCCCACCGCGGGCTACCTCGTGGGCTTCCCGCTTGCGGCGCTTGCAACCGGCCTTATCGTCGAACGGCTGCCCGCCCGTGGCCTTACTCTTGGAATGAGCCTCGCTGCCATTGTCGGCGGGATCGGCGTTATGCATCTCTGCGGTATCGTGGGCATGGCCGTCACCCTGCAGAAAAGCATCGGCGAAGCCTCTCTTCTCGCGCTGCCCTTTGTTCCCGGTGATCTTGTCAAGGCAATCGTTGCCGGGTTCATCACAGCCACGCTCCTGCGCGCCCGCCCCGATGCTGTCTTCTCGCGGGCCTGATCCATGGCTGCAGCGCGTCGCTCGATCCGGGCCTATCTCGATCGGCCCGTGCCGCGCGAAACCGTGGCGCGGATCCTGATCGCCGCGCGTGCCGCGCCCAGTGGCGCCAACCTGCAACCGGGCAAATTCCATGTCCTCACCGGGGCGCCGCTCGACGGATTGAAGGCGGCGCTGCAGGGGGCCATCGATGCGGGCCGCCCCATGGTTTCGGAGTATTCCTACTTTCCAAAGCCCATGCCGCCACATCTGAAAGCCCGCCAGAGAGAGGCAGGCTATGCGCTCTATGCGGCGCTCGGGATCGACAAGCGCGATCTCGCAAGCCGCAAGCGCCAATTCGAGCGCAACTACCAGTTCTTCGACGCGCCCGTCGCCATCGTCATCACCATTGAGAAGGGGATGGGCAAGGGCTGTTTCATGGATCTCGGCATGGCGATCCATGCGCTTCTGGCGGCGGCCGCAGAGGAGGGGCTGTCGACCTGCGGCATCGGCGCGTTGGCGAATTATGCCGACGTGGTGGTCGATCACTTGGATTTGCCGGAGGAAGAGATTGTGGTCTGCGGCATCGCGCTCGGCCATGCCGATCCGGACCATCCCGCCAATAGCGTCAGGACGAGCCGGATGCCGCTCGATGAATTCGCGACCTTCTCGGGCTTCAGCGATCCCTGATGAGTGCGAGCGCGGTGCCTAGCCCGCCCGCCGCAGCAATGGCGGCAATGCCTGTGCCGCCCCTTTTGCAAAGCTCGTGGTAGAGCCGAACCGCGAGTATTGCCCCGGACGCGCCCACGGGGTGACCGCGAGCCAGCGCACCTCCCCTGCGGTTCACAATGGCTGGGTCGATTCCTGATCCCTTCACGCATGCGATGGCCTGCACAGCATAGGCCTCCATGATTTCCGCCGCGCAAAGTGTCTCCGGTCGCAGGGCCTCTCTCTCGAGCACATGGCGAATGGCCGACACAGGCGCCAGACCGGGCAGGTCCGGATCGCCACCCAGAGAAGCCCATGTCCCAACCCGGATCGCAGGGCCGGGCGCGCTGCGTGCGATCCGCTCCGAGACGACCAGGCAGAATGCCGCACCATCTGCCGCCACCGCCGCATTGGCTGACGTGATCTCCCCGGCAATCGGCTTGGCGCGCCGGGCGAGGGCGGGAGTAAGCCGCCGTGCAAACGCATCCTGCTCCAGATCCGTGCCGGACACGCGGGCAATCTCTCGATAAGGACCTGTAGTCACTGCACGCGCTTGCGCGTCCAGCGCTTTGGCGTGGCTCTCCACGGCCCAGGCGTCCTGCTCGGCACGTGGGATCCCGAGTTTGCGTCCGAGCGCGTCGGCAGCCTCGTGCATGTCCGGATCGCGCTCCGGCCAGGGGGTAAAGGGCGCCTGATCGTAGGGACGCGGCGGGCCGCCGTCAGGGTCGGTAGCGAGCCGCAGCGGACGTCGCGAATAGCTTTCCGCCCCGCCCGCGAGCACGATTTCCGCCCGCCCGGTTTCGACCAGCATGGCCGCGAGCCCGACCGCATCCAGACCGCTGCAACACTGCCTGTCGAGTGTCAGTCCGCCCACCCGCTCGGGCAGCCCCGTGGCCAGCGCGGCCACACGTGCCGGATTGCCACCCGGCCCGATTCCGTTGCCGAGGATCAACTCCTCCACACTGTCGCTTGCAATCCCCGCATCCTCGAGACAGGCGCGGGCAGAGGCAGCGGCAAGCTCGTGCAGTGCCAGCCGCGAGAGCGCCCCACCGCGCGGAGCCACCGGTGTTCGTCTGGCGGCGATGATCCAGGCGCTGCTCACTTGCCGTCGCCATCCAGTCGGGCGCGCAGAGCAGCATAATCGGTCTTTCCGGACGCAAGTTGAGGCCAGTGGTCGATTGTTACGAGGCGCCGTGGCGCGACTGTTGCACCCAATGCCGCACGGGCCTGGCGCAGAATGACTTCAGGGTCCGCACACCCGCTGCACTGAAGCACGCCCGCGAGGATCTGTCCGCGCAACGGATCTGGCATGGCAACAACCCCGGCCTGCGCGACGCCGTCCAGCCCGAGCAGTACCTCTTCCACTGCATCGAGCGAGACGTTGCGATCCGACACAGTGACCATTCGTCCTGCCCGCGCGCCAATACGGAGATGTCCGCTCTCATCCAGCGCGCCAGTCTCGCCAATTGTGAGCCACGGCCCGTCACGTTTCGTATGGTCCGAGCCGCCCCGAGCGTAGCCGGTGAAGAGATAAGGACTTCTCACCCATATCTCCCCCGGACTGTCCGCTGCCTGCACTTGTCCGTCCGCACCGCGAATTTCCAGAACCACGCCGGCATAGGCGCGTCCTACCGATCCGTCCGGTGTATCCTTACTGGTAAGTGTGATGAAGCTCGTCTCCGCGGAGCCATAGAACTCGGTGATCTCCGCGCCGGGGAAAAGCTGCGAGGCCATCTCCCGCGTCGCCCTGTCGAACCGCCCGCCCCCCACGAGCAAATGGCGCAGGGAAGCGCAGGGCCGACCGCATGCCGCAAGCTGACGCACTTGGGTCGGAGTGGCCCAGAGGAGCGAAACGCGCTGCGCATCGAGCCGCGCAAGCTGGCGATCCGGGCGCATTCCGCCCACGACATGCAGATCAGCGCCAAGGCAGAGCGCCTCGACGGCGCCGTAGAGCGCCAGCGAGCTTTCGAGCCCACCCAGAACCCCGACCGAACTTCCCGGCCCGATCCCGAATCGCGCGCGATCAATTACGATGCTCGCGAGCCAGGAGGCCTGCGTCCGGCGGATCCGCTTGGGCGTTCCGCTGGTGCCGGATGTTTCACACTGGAAGGAGGGCAGGGTGCCCAAGGATGCGGGCGCGAGGATCTCGAGCCCATTCGGGGTCAGACAGAATTCGTCACCGCGCCCCGCGGCGGCGAAAAGCGCGGCAAGATCTCCTGCCGCGCTGTCTCCCGCGTCGTAGCTGTTTCCCCGGGCATCCACGAGCCGGGCGCCGGGCACCCAGCAGAAGCGTTCCCGGGAAAACTCAGATCCCGACGCTGACAATCGCCTTGGCAAGCTTGTCGAGCCCATCCGCCGGCAGACCCGCAATGTTGATCCGGCCAGTGCCGACCATGTAGATCCCGTGATCCTCGCGCAGTGCCTTAACCTTCTCGACCGTGCCGCCAAGCTGGGTGAACATGCCACGATGCACCGCGATATAGTCGAAGCGGTCGGAATTGGCTTCCCGGCGCAGCGCTTCCGCCAGCCCCTTGCGCAGGGACAGCATGTTGAGGCGCATCTCCTCGAGCTCGGCTTTCCACGCGGTGCGCAACTCGGTGTCATTGAGAATGATCGAAACCACCTTCGCCCCGTGATCCGGCGGGAAGGAGAAGTTCAGGCGGTTGAGGGAGCCCAGGTTGGCTTCCGCGAGCTTACCGGCTTCGGCATCCTTGCCGATCACCAGCGCAGCGCCGACGCGGTCGCGGTAAAGGCCGAAGTTCTTCGAGCAGCTTGCGCCGATCATCACCTCGGGCAGGCTGGCCGCCATGTGCCGCACGCCGGCTGCATCTTCCTCGAGGCCGTCGCCGAAGCCCTGATAGGCAATGTCGATCAGCGGAATGAGCCCCTGCGCCTCGCACTGCGCGGTGATCGCCTCCCACTGTTCGAGAGTCAGGTTTGCACCCGTCGGATTGTGGCAGCAACCGTGCAGGATCACCACATCGCCCGCGGCCGCGGCCTTCAGATCGTCGCACATCGCCTCGAAGCTCACCGCGCCTGCGGCCGCGTCATAGTAGCGGAAGGTCTTCGATGTGAGACCGACATGATTGATGATCTGCGGATGGTTCGGCCAGGTCGGATCGGAATGCCAGACAGTTGCATCGGGCGTAGCACGCTGGATCAGCTCGCAGAGCTGACGGATTGCCCCGGTGCCGCCCGGTGTCTGCGCTCCACCGATCCGAGCCGCATCGACCGCGTCACCGAGAATCAGGTCGCGCATGCCGTTGACGAAGCTCTTGTCACCGAGAACGCTCAGATAGCTTTTGGTGGATTGCTCCTCCCAGAGCGCCTTTTCGGCGATCTTCACCGCGCGCATCACCGGCGTGTTGCCGTCCGGGTCCTTGTAGACGCCAACGCCGAGATCGACCTTATCGGTGCGCGGATCCTCGGCGAACAGCGCGATGAGCTGGATGATCTTGTCGGGTGGGGGAGCCTTGAGCGCTTCGTACATTAGGGTCTCCAGAGGTCAGATTTCGATCAGGGATCGGTCGCGGGTGAGAATGCGGCGGGGGGGGGGGGGGGGGGGGGGGGGGCCAACACCCCCAAGGTGGACGGGGCGCCGGCCCGGGGGGGGGGGACCACA
>NZ_JBNAFY010000003.1:0-201162 GCF_049800915.1 Amaricoccus macauensis | reverse complement strand
TGAGAATGCGGCGGCGGGTTGCGCGTCGATAGGGCGCGAAACCCGCCTTCTGGTAGAGAGGCAGGGCACGGGGATGGTCGAGCGAATTCGTGTTCACCGTGACCCGTTCGACGCCAGGCAGATCCCAGGCCATGTGCACGGCCGTTTCCAGCAGGAACCAGCCAAGCCCACGCCCCATCGCCTCCGGCACGAGACCAAAATAGGCCAGATCACAGGTCTCGGTTTCCCGGTGGTCGAGAACGAAGAAACCATGCGGCCAGCCTGCGCGCAGGAAGGTGTAAAGCACGACATTCTCGTCGTTCAGCCAGGCCGCTAGCTCATCATCCGGGCGCTCGATCTGGTCCGTCCACTCGTAGTCGCGGCCCACGGCCTCGTAGAGCGACAGGAAATACCAGTTGGGCGGCGATTTCGCAGCAATCAGGGCGCAGGGGGATCCGGCCGGCAGGGGCGGTCGCGGGTGGCGCGGCCGCTCCTCCATCGCCAGAAATGTCACCGCATACTCGACCTCTTCGCCGGCGGAATGCTTGCTCATCCGGTTTCGACCTTCAGATCCGGATAGGCGCCCCATTCGGCCCAGGAGCCGTCATAGAGTGCGTGGTTGCGATTTCCCATCCGTTCGAGCGCCAGCGACAGGATCGCCGCCGTCACGCCGGACCCGCATGTTGTCACCACGGGGGAGGATACATCGACACCGGCCGCCTCGAAGATGGCCCGGGTTTCCTCGGCAGACTTCAGCGTGCCGTCCTCATTGAGGAGCGAGGCATAGTGAACGTTTTTCGAGCCCGGAATATGTCCGGGGCGCAGGCCCTCGCGTGGCTCCGGCTCCTCACCGCGAAACCGCGCGGGCGAACGGGCGTCCACGATCTGCGCGTTGCCGAGTTTGGAAGTGGCGGCAACCTGGGTCACGTCGCGCACGAGGCTCGCGTCACGGCGCGCGGTGAAGTGACGATCCCGCAGAAGGGGCGGCATGTCTTCGACCGGATGCCCCTCGGCCTTCCATTTCCTGAAACCGCCATCGAGAACGGCAACGTCCTGCTTTCCGAAGAGCCGGAACAGCCACCAGACCCGGGCTGCGCTGAAAAGCCCCGCCGTATCGTAGACGATGACGCGATGTCCGTCGCCGATGCCCATCGCGCGGACGGCCGAAACGAACTTCTCGGGCGGCGGCGCCATGTGGGGAAGCTTGGACTGGGGGTCCGAAATCTTATCGATATCGAAGAAGCGCGCACCGGGGATATGCGCCGCCTCGTATTCGGCTCGGGCATCGCGCTCGGTATCGGGCATATGCCAACTCGCGTCGATCACCCGGATGTCCGGGGCCTCGAGATGCGAGGCAAGCCATTCCGTGGATACCAGAAGCTGTGGATCGCTGCCCATGTGTCCGCCTGTCTCCGCTGTTGCGCCATCGTGAAGCGCACCGTTTCGTGGGATTAACCCTGATCGCGGGCCGGAGCAACCCGTGCGGGCGGTGGGATCGCAAGCCTGGCGCGGTCAATGTGTGTTCAGGCAATCGTCCGGGGCGGGAAACGCGCATTGGCCAGAAGCGGGCGGCGAGCTTTCAGCGGAATCGCTCGACCATCGGCCGCAAGGCGACCCGCGCCCGCAATTTCGCCGCCAGAAGATAGATCCCGCCGATCTTTCGATGGAGAAAGAGCGTCTCGGGTGGTGGCACATGGGTCATGTCGCGATCCCGGCCCATGGCATGCCCCATGCCGTGCAGGACGTCGAGCAGATCCGAGTGGCCGAAATCGAAAGGCGCGCTCTGCCGCAATGGTGCCATTGCCGTCCGGAACATCTCGATACAGAGCGCGATGTGACGCGGCGCGGTTTCTTCCGAAAAGTAGCCGATTTCCTGCATTTCCGCACGGATCGCGTCCGGGTCGTCCTCCAGCGCGGCATTCAGAAGCCGTCGAAAGGCCGCTGACAATTCTGGCGCAATGGGCATCACCGCGCCAAAATCCAGCAGGACGATGCGTCCGGTTGCTGGATCAAACCGATAATTCGCCAGATTGGGATCGGTCTGCATCAGGCGAAAGGCAAAAAGCTCGCGCAAGACAAGCTCGATCAGATCGCCGGCCACCCGGTCGCGCAGGGCTTGCGGTGCATCGGTCAGGGCCTCGAGCGGCTGGCATTCCAGATATGTCATGGCCAGAACCTGCGGCGTGCTCAGGTCGGCCTGCACCTCAGGCAGAAGAAAGGCGTCCGTGTCCCCGAGCAACCCGTGGAACGCCATCAGGTTCCGACCCTCGGAGAGGTAGTCGGCCTCGATATGCAACTGTCGCTTGGCCTCGCGCAAGACCGGCGAAAGGTCCATGTCGCGAGGGATCAACCCAGGCAGGCGCAGCAGGGCGGCGGCATTGTCGAGGTCGCTGTCGATGCTGTCGCGCACACCGGGATATTGCACCTTGATGGCCAGATCACGGCCATCGGGCATTCGTGCGCGATGGACCTGCCCGATGGAGGCAGCGGCAAAGGGGCGTACATCGAACCGGTCGAACCGTCCGTACCAGCCGGAACCCCATTCCGCATCAAGCACATCTCTCAGTTGGGCAGGGGGCATATGCGGCGCATCGGATCGGAGCGCGGACAGGATATCGGTCATTTCCGGCGGCAGCACCACGCCCGCATCCATCGACAGCATCTGGCCAAGCTTCATTGCTGCCCCGCGCATCTGTCCGAGATCGCGCGTCAGACGGCGGGCCGTGGCCGGATTGAGCAGCATGTCGGGCAGCCGCGGCCGCTCCCCCCGCGCAATCTGCCGTGCGCCGCTGGTGAGCATGTTACTCAGGACGCCGGTGGTCATCCCACCCAGTCGAGCCATTCGCGCCAGCCGTCGGCTCGGCACGGGATAGGCTCCATCGGTGAAATCTCTGCGCGGCATCAGCATCCTCCCCAGGGACGCTACTGAAGCGACCCGGCCGTCAGAATGTCCTGATGGAGATGGCGCAGGCGCGCCTCAAGTCCAACCGGGTGCGGAAGCCGCGCTTTTGCGCTCGCTCAGTAGGGCATGCCGTCCTTGTGGGCGAAGACCCAATTGCCGTCCGGCCCAAGTGCTGCGGAAAGATCGTCTTGCGGGTATTCCACGATATCGCCGTCGGTGCGGTCCCCGATCTCGATATAAACGACCTCGGCATCGCTGCGATTCACGAGGTGATGCGCGGCACCCTCTGCCGGAAAACCCGCGCACATGCCGGGACCGAGTGGAATCTCCACCGTATCCGTCACAAGTGTCGGATGCCCCTCGAGGATGTAGACGAATTCGTCCTGTTTGGTATGCCGGTGCAACAGCGCGGATTCTCCACCCGGCGCAAGGCGGGTCAGATTGACGCCGAAATTCGTGAGCCCGAACACATTGCCCAGTTGGCGTTTCTCGCGCCCCGACATCCGGCTCGCGAAGGGCTCGGGATAGTTCGACGGCTTCGTGCGTGGCGCGCACTCGTCCACGTGAATTGCCAATGGCCGAAGGTCCGATCCGCTTTCCATACACCACTCCCGATACTTCCTGGCGCGCTCATGATTTCCCAGTGTTGCGCGCCTCGTGTCAATCTGCTCCGGATCGCAAATGCCTCAGACGCCGGCCAGTTCCTGCTGACGGTGCGTTACCAGCGCGGCAAGGTGATCGGCCACCACCCGCACCCGACGCGACGTGGCCAGATCGGCATGGATCACCAGCCATATCTCCTGGTCGCAGCCCGGATGAACCGGCAATGCCTCAAGCCCCTTGGGCCGGGCGAGGAAATGCGGCAGCACCGCGAGCCCCAGCCCGGCTTCCGCCGCGCCGAGCTGGCCTGCGAGCGTCGTTGTCGTGAGAACCGGGGGGCGCCCGGCAAGCGCGTGTTCGATCCAGCGCGCGGCGGGAAGGCCCGCTCGCGTCTCGCCCCAGCCGATCAGCGCATCCTGCGACAGGTCATCCGCCCGCCCTTTACGCCGCTCGAGATAGTCCTTCGAGCCGTAAAGCCCGAACCCCAGCGTGCCGAGCCTGCGGCAGGCCACGTGGCCCGCCTCGGGGCGCACCATGCGCAGCGCCAGGTCCGCCTCGCGCCGGTGCAGGTTCACCGAGGCCACGTCCGTGAGGATCTCCACCGTAAGGCGCGGATGTGCAGCCATCAGAGTGGGCAGGCTCGGGATCACCAGCGGATTGGCGAGATTCTCCGCCGTGGCCAGTCGCACCCGCCCGGCGGCTTCCGCTGCCTCGATGGCCCCGCCGGCAAGCCCGAGCGCCGCCGCCTCGATGGCCTCGGCCCGCGGCAGGAGCGCGGTGCCCTCATCCGTCAGCCGGTAGCCGGTCTGGTGGCGCACAAAAAGTGGAACGCCCAGCACAGCTTCCAACCGCTCGACCCGCCGCGAGGCCGTGGCGACCCCGCCGCCGAGTTCCCGCGCCGCTGCCGTGAGCGTGCCGGTGCGCGCCACAGTGAGGAAGACGCGGGCATCGTCCCAGATGAGTTGAACAGGTTTGCTCGACATGCCTTCCCCGGCCAAAGCGCCCCATGCCTCGGGGCCGTTTCAGGTTCGGGTCATAAGCCGCGCATGGGAAGGAGAAAACCGCTTTCGCGGCCCTGACATGCAAACTTCACGGAACTGCCTATGGCGCGTCGCCGAGTTGAAACGACTTGCGTTTATCCGGATTCGCCCTCAACCAGGCAAGCATCGGCCCAACCTGCTGTTCGGCGACATAGGGAACATCCAGTTCATTACAGGTTGCCTTGACTTCAAGGCCGGTCAGCTCGCGCTTCTTGACCTCGGCAGCGAACTGATCAGAAACCATGATGCCCGCGACGCGTTTGAAGTTCTCACACCAGATATGTGCTCCACCACTCGCGTTACTGCTGATGCAGAATTGCCGGCGGGGCGTGTTCGGAGTTGGCATGCCATTGCGAGCTTCTTTCCAGCCAAGCCCGGATTCGTTCACAAGGATCGTGTCGATGCGTCGAGGGCAGTTGAACGTATAATATTGCCCGGGGATTGGGATGCCATCCTGCTCCCTAAACTCAATCTCGAAGAACTGGTGCACACCCGGCTCCAGTTCCTCAACCAGATCCCGAAACCGTGAACTGACAGCATTCAAGCCGGGCATCGGGCATACGTCCGGCATGCGCTTGCCTCGTTGGGCTTGCGCGATGCGTGGCACCGTCGCCGGATCAATCGGATCACCCCTGCTCAATCCGAAAATGGCGACTTCTGCTATGCCATTCTTGTCAAGGTATTCGAAAGCGAACCTTTCCGGATAAAAGAAATCCAGATCCAACCTGAAAGCCATCTGACCTCCTCAGGGGCAAAGACTTTCTGGGGCACCCCGCTACCCATCTTCCAGATCCGGAAAACCGTCTTCCAATCGCCGCAATAGCGCCAGAATGCCTGCCTACCCACCTATCTCGCAACACAACACGAAGGAGATGGTGAATGCAGACGCGCAAACTCGGCAATGGTCCCGAAGGCACGGGCCTCGAAGTTTCCAGCCTCGGCCTCGGCTGCATGGGGATGAGCGAATTCTACGGCGCGCGCGACGACGCGGAATCGCTCCGAGTGCTCGACCGCGCCATCGAACTCGGCATCACCTTCTTCGATACGGCGGACATGTATGGCCCGTTCCACAACGAGGAGTTGCTCGGTCGCTTTCTCGCCAGCCGCAAACCGCAGGTGACGCTCGCCACCAAGTTCGGCATCGTGCGCAAGCCGGGCGAATACGCCCGCTCGGTGGATAACAGTCCCGCCTATGCCCGCGCTGCCCTTGAGGCTTCGCTCACGCGTCTGGGCGTGGAGCGGATCGATCTCTACTATGTCCACCGGGTGGATCAGACCCGCCCCATTGAGGAGGTGATGGGTGCGCTTTCGGATCTCGTGGCCGAAGGCAAGATCGGCCATGTCGGGCTTTCGGAAGTGAGCGCCGAGACCCTGCGCCGCGCCCATGCCGTTCATCCCGTGACGGCGGTGCAAACCGAGTATTCCCTCTGGACCCGCGACGTGGAGGCCGAGATCCTGCCCGCCTGCCGCGAATTCGGCATCGGCTTCGTGCCCTATTCGCCGCTGGGCCGCGGGTTCCTCACCGGCACCTATGCCAAAGGCCAGAGCTTCGAGGCGGGCGATTTCCGCGCCATGCTGCCGCGCTTCCAGGACGAGAACCTCGCGGCCAATCTCGCCATCGTCGATGCAGTGAAGGCGCTTGCGGCGGAGAAGCGCGCGACGCCTGCACAGGTGGCACTTGCCTGGCTGCTGGCACAGGGCGATGACATCGTGCCCATTCCGGGCACGAAGCGCGTAAAGTATCTCGAGGAAAACGCGGGCGCGCTGGACCTCGTCCTCAGTGCCGATGAAGTCGCCGCACTTACCCGCGCCGTGGACGAGCTTGCCGTGGCAGGTGCGCGCTACACCGAAGAGGGCATGAAGGGCGTCAACGCCTGAGCCGGCTTTGCCCTAGCCCATGATGAGATCGCCCGCCGGGGTGTCGCCGGTCTCCAGCGTCAACCGGTCGGCGGCGGAAAGCTGCAGGGTGATCTCATGGCCGGAAGCGGCGATCGCCACGTCGAACCGCTCTGCGAATTCAACCAGGGTGCCGTAGCTGGTGATGAGGTGCTTCCGCCCGTCATGATGGATCAGAAGCGTGTCGCCCTCGTCCTGAGTGAAGTCGAGATACCGGTCCCGGCCGCTGTCGAAAATGAAACGGTCGGCCAGCGCACCACCATAGAAGACGTCATCGCCGGACCCTCCGAACAGGGTGTCGCGTCCACCGCCGCCCGATACCGTATCCGCGCCCGCGCCGCCGGTCAGCAGGTCCGGTCCGCTTTCGCCTCGCAGGATATCTGCGCCACCATCGCCGCGCAGATGGTCACGGCCCGCTCCACCCTTAAGCTTGTCGCCGCCCGCACCTCCGAAGAGGCGATCGTTGTCAGCCCCGCCCTTGAGCATGTCGCGCCCGCTGCCCCCGGATGCCCGGTCGTTGCCCCCGCCTGCCTCGATCACGTCGGTGCCGCCCAGCCCGTCCAACCGGTCCGCCTTCCCGGTGCCAATCATCAGGTCGGCCTTCCCGGTCCCGCGCGTCTTGCCGGAATTGCTCGCGGTGATCTCGTTGAAGAGGGAAGCGAGGATCGCGTCGGCCTGGATCAGGCCCGCCCCGGTTGCGGCGTCTGATCCGGTATCGAACCCAGACGTCAGCGGATCATCCATGTCGATCGCGCCCGCCTGCATCGCGCGGAGAAGCTTGGCCGGAGTCAGGTCCGGATCGACTTCCAGCATCAGGGCTGCAATGGCCGCGGCATTCGCGGCGGCGGCGGACGTGCCGACGAAATTCGGATGCGCATCCCGATCCCACCAATAGTGCTTGCCGAAGAATGTGGTGTTGCCACCGTCCGTGGCGACGATATCGACCCCAGGCCGCAGGTCCGCCCGGCCCCGTGGGGTGCCATCCGGCCAATGCGTGATCTCCACATCGCCACGCGCGCTGAACGTCTCGAGAACGGGCCGTTCCACACCCTGCGCGGGCGTGTTGCGGTAGCCTGCCGCGCCGACACCGATCACGCCCTTGGCCGCCACATGCCCGTAGACCGTGGCGATCCTGGTGTTCGGCCCGGGTTCATCGACGAATTCGGTCAGCATGGAAGAGCCGGGAAACCGGAGCTGGAAGGCGGCAGGTTCCGATGTGCCTGCGGCGTATTCGATCTGCACGCCGATCTCGATATCTCGATCCCCATGGGGATTGAAGAAACGCACGGTCTCGATGGCGTCCTCGCTCAGATTGCCGTTGATACCGCCGAGGGGCGTGTCGAGATCGACCTTGCCCCCGAGGGGCACGAACTGGCGCTCCAGTTCCGCGCGGCTCCGCTCGAAGGCTGCCTCACCCATGACTTCGCGATACCAGCCAAGGGTGATCGGCTGATCGTCAACCGTCAGCACGATGTCGAGATCCGATGTCGCCCCGGAACTTCCGGCGAATTCGCTGCGGAACGTGTCCGACCAGGTCAGAACGATGTCGATGGTGGCGTTCGCCTTGACCGAGATGTCGAAATCCCCGTCGAATCCCGCGCCGGCTTTCCAATCGTGAATGACGCCCGCGACACCCGATCTCCCCGAGAAATCCAGCGCGCCCGTGAGCCCCGCCGTGCCGTCATTTCCCGCAGCGGCGAAATAGGCCACGCCCTTGGACACCGCCCGACCCGCCGCCTGCGCGATCATCCCATCGGAGAAATAGGGCTCCTTCTCGTAGTAGAGGTCATCGACGATGATATCGACGCCGGCCCCCACGAGGCGGTTGATGGCCTGCGCGAAGGTCTGCTCTGAGCCGTAGCCGCTGGCGAAATAGATCTCCGCATCGGGTGCAAGATCGTGGACTAGCTGCGCCATGGCGCGCCCCTCGTCCTTCGCGCCAGTGAAAAGCGCTTCGGCCTCGCTGAGATCCGACAGGATCGTGACATCCCCGGGCAGGTCGCCCGATGCCACATCCGCGGCATAGCCGCCCCCATCCCGGCTGCGCGGCGCGGCATCGAAACTGTCCGATATGATGCCGATGCGAATGCCCGCGCCGGTTGTGCCGAACGCGGAATGAGCCTCGTCCACCCTCAAGGCGTACAAGGACTGCGTGACCGCCGAACCGCGGCCAGGTGCAGCAATATCAAGTTCCCCCATCCCCCCGGGACCTTTCCATGCCGAATTGTCTGAGCAAGCAAGCCGCCCTGACATCTGCCGCGACCCCTCATCGGGTCAAGGCAGCATGCGCTCTGACTTCGGATATGCGGTCCGTTCGGCGGATACGCGCCGGGCCGCCCTGACCAATCCGGGAGAACGAGACGCCCGAGCCCGTGTCGCTAGGCGTGTGTCGGGGGAGGCGCGCTGTGCCCGATCGGTGGATCCAGCCCCAATCGTTCGCGCAGCCCGATGCCGACCCATGATCCGGCAAAACCCCAAACGAGCCACCAAAGCCCATGCGCCGAGCCCGAGACCATGCCGCCGAGATAGGCGCCGATGTTGCAGCCGAAGGCGAGCCGCGCGCCATACCCCATCATGAGCCCGCCGATCACGGCCGTAACGAGATCACGCCGCGAGATCCGCCAGACCGGCGCGAACCGACCCGCGAGCGCTGCAGCGGCGCAGGCGCCCAGAATAATGCCGAAATTCATGACCGAAACCCGGTCTGCAAGCAGAGGTGCATCGAGCTGGCCCGCGCGCCAGCCCGACCAGTAGCCCCAGTCGCGGACGGAAACTCCCAACGCCTCCAGAGCCATCGCTCCCCAGAGTGCGAACCCGGAAGTAATACCCCAGGGGCGCTGGAAGGCGAGAAAGCAGGCAATCCCCACGGCCGCAAGCGCCAACGCGCCCAGCCCCTTGCCCCAAGGCCCTTGCGCAAAGCTTTCTGTCCGGCCCAGTGTCTCGACTTGCCCATGGGTCCGCCGTTCCACCGCGACGGTCCCTGCCCAGATCAACGCGGCAAAACCTCCGAGCGCTGCGAGCGCGCCGAGTGGCCCGAAGGTCTCGATCACCGAGAAGGCAGGAAGGCCCGGCACCCCGGTTATCTCATCAAGCCGGAGCCAGAACTCCTGCATGTGCGCCGTAGCCGCGACCGACCCGGCAATGAAGGCGATCAGCGTCACCACCATCCGGGTCGAACCGCCGCCGACCGTGAAGAGCGTGCCCGACGCGCAGCCACCCCCGAGCTGCATGCCCGCTCCGAAGACCGCCGCTCCAAGCGCGGAGGCCAGCGTCATCGGCAGGATGACGGGATGCATGTTCCAGCCGGTCTGCGCCTCCCAGCCGATCAGGGGATAGGTGACGAGCGCGGTGGCGACGATCAGCAGCAACTGCGCCCGAACGCCCGCGCCGCGCCCCTCACGCACAAGTCGTCGCCACGCGGCGGTGAAACCGAAGGAGGCGTGATAGAGGCCGAATCCGGCAAACCCGCCGATCAGCGCCGCCGCTGCGAGGGTTGCCCGACCACCGACGCCCCAGGAAATCGCAGCCAGCCCGCAAAGCAGCAGGACGGCAACAACTAGCACGGATCGTTGCAAGGGCACCTCCGTTCGGATGAACGCCACGTTGCCAATCAATTCGGAAACAAGTCGCTAATCTTACACTCGCGGCGTTTGGCAGAAAGCGAGGGATCGTTGTCCTAACGGTCACAGCTGAAATGCGGCTACTGTCAGACCATGTTGGAAAACACACGAAATCAGACAGGGCAGCGGCAGCGCAAGGTGATGGTCCTCACCTACCCGGAGGCGCATGTGCTCGATGTCGCCGGGCCGGTCGAGGTGCTGTCTGGGACCCGCTTCTTCCTGCCCGAAGGCCCCGCGCCCTATGCCATATCCGTGGTTGCGGCGCGCCCCGGCCCTGTGCCCACCACGAGCGGACTGACCCTGGAGGCCGACCTTTCGCTTGCCGGTGCCCTGGCTGAAGACAGAGAGATCGACACCCTCATTGTCACAGGCGGGCATGGCACCATGTCCGCACTCGCGGATGAGGCGCTGATATCGTTTGTCCGGACTGCGGCCGCCCGGTCGCGTCGGGTCGTATCGATCTGCACCGGCGCGATGATCCTCGCGGAGGCGGGCCTGCTCGATGGCAGGCGGGCCAGTACCCATTGGTGGTGGTGTCCGCTCCTCGAGCGCCGGTATCCAAGCGTCACGGTGGATCGCGATGCGATCTTCGTCCGTGATGGCAATGTCTGGACCTCTGCCGGGGTGACATCCGGAATGGATCTCGCACTTGCCCTGGTGGAGATGGACTGGGGCCATGAGGTGGCTCTCCAGGTCGCACGCTACAACGTGATGTACATGATGCGCCCCGGCGGACAGTCGCAGTTCAGTGCCCATCTCGTGGCCCAGAACGCCGAAGATCCCGCAATTAACGAAACGCTCGCGCATATCCTGCGCAATCCCGGCGAGGCGCTGAGTGTCACGGCGCTGGCCGCGCGGGCGTGTCTGTCCGAGCGCACCTTCGCGCGGCGGTTCAAGCAGGAGACGGGCATGACCCCGGCGCTCTACGTCGAGACGGCGCGGGTGCAGGCGGCGCGCGTCGCGCTGGAAACCACCCGGGCAGGCATCGAGCAGATCGCGCAACAGACCGGCTTTCTCAATGCCGAGCGAATGCGTCGTGCGTTTCACCGCCATCTGGGCGTTTCGGCCATCGACTACCGCCAGCGGTTCAGCCGACCCCCGGATACCGGCCTGCCGATCCGCGACGATCCCGCCTGAACCCAGGCTTGCCCGTCATCCTCTTCGTCCGTGCCCGGCAGTTTCGCCTGGCACGCGCGCCCGCTTTTGTCTCACTCACTCCAAGGAAACCGACATGAGACCTTTCTGCCTTCCGATCTTCGCCACCGCACTGCTCGCAGCCTGTGCCGACAGTGGCGCCAACTACACGCCGATCATCGACGGCCCCGCCTCCCCCGAATTCGACGCCGATCTCGCCGATTGCCAGTTGCTGGCTGCGAACCAGAAGCAGTTCGACGAGGAAACTCTGGGCGCTGCCGTCCTCGGGGCAGGGGCCGGGGCAATTCTCGGTGCCGCGGATGAGGACAGCGACGATCTCGAAGGCGCGGCAGGCGGGCTGATCATCGGCGGCCTCGCCGGCGGAACCGCCGGTGCGGTAAGCGCATCAGACCGGCGCGAGGCCATCGTGGTCGAATGCATGCGTGGCCGCGGTCACCCGGTCGTCGGCTGAACCTTGCCCGCTCCACCACTCGCATTGCGCGAGAATCCGCCTCTTCGGGGCCCGGTTACGGACATTTGACCGGCCGGGCCTCGAAATCCCACAGCGCCAAATTGCAAAAAAGGGCAAGAAACTAACGTTTGTTCAACTGTAATGCACGATGATCCGTGTCCGTAAAGGTGGTGGCGCGGCTCACTGAAACCCTTGGACTTTCTGGAGGCCCGTCTCAGTCGCGGCGGCCTGCTTTGTGGAGAATTCCTGGAGGATTCGGGTATGGTGCAAAGAGCAAGGAGCGGGAACATGGCGAAACCCATCGGCTTCCCATTTGTCGGGTGGCGGATCTTCACCTTGATCGCCTCTGGCCTCATCGCAACGCTGGCGGCAACGGCACAGGTCCAGGCGGCCTCCGAAACACCGGTCCGCCGAGATCCCTTCCTGACCGACGATTATCTCGAAAGGTTGACGGAGCATTACCGCCAGCCCACGGCTGCAGAGCGTCCGCAACGGATCCTGTTCATCGGCAACTCGATCACCCTCGGCCACGACGTGCCGAGCCGCGTGGCTGCAAGGGCCGCGGCAGAAGGTGTCGAAGTCGAGGTGGCCATGGCTGCGGCTGGCGGGGCGCATCTGCGCGATACGGCCCGCATTTCCCGTCTCGGGCCGCTGCTCGAAGCCTCGGAATGGGATGTGCTCGTCCTGCAGGATCACACCACCACGCCCTTCCGCGAAACGGATCGCGAAGTTTCCGCCGATACGATAGCGGGGCTCGCGGCGCGGGCCCGGACCCGCAACGTGGTGCTCTATCCGCCCTGGCCGCGCGCACCGGGACATGCCTTCTACCGTCACGAAGCCGCTGACAACACGCTCCAGCCCAAGGGGCCGGAGGAGTTTGCCCGCAGGACCATCGAGTTCTACGAATCCGTCGCGCGGCAGAACGGCTATGCGGTTGCGCCCGTGCCTCAGCGCTGGCTCGAAGCCGTCGAACTCAGGGAGCCCGTCTACGCGGGGGACAATTACCACGCCAGCGCGGAAGGGGCCGAGTTGGCCGCCCAGGTGATCTGGAAGACCCTTCGCTCCATTATCGCTCCCGCACAGGCCGCAACGGCCCCCTAGAGGCATGTCGCGTCTACCGGTATCGCGCGGGCTTTCCTGCGCGGTCCGGTCGGCTGAAAGCCCCCATTTTTCCCAAGCATCGGGATTTAATGGAATTTACAGGATTTCCGTGAACATTGAGCGCCGGAATAGAGTCTAACGGACGCGAAACTGGCCATGTCCAATGCTTTGTTGATCGGTGCAATGCTTGCGGGTGGAGTGTTGGCCGGTCCCATTCTCGCCGTCAGCCAGAGTGCTCCGATGCCCGGTGAAGTGGTCGTCGTGGCGGTGCCGCCCTGGGCGCCTTCCCCGGAAGACCTGGTCGCACGAGCCGGGGGTCACATGGTCGGTCCCGAACGGACGGCTGTCGCGGCCCTCGCGGTTTCGGAAGATCCCGCCTTTCCCGATACCCTGAGAGGGCTGGGGGCCTGGCTGGTCCTGGACGGACGCAGCCTTGCGAATATCTGTGGAGTCTAGTCGCATGATGGTCAGCAAATCGCTCGCGAACGCTCAAGGTGAGGCCGCCGGCCTTCTGTCCCGATTGGCCTGCATCGGTGTGTTCGTCGCGCCACTTATCGGTTGGCTCGTCGGAAACAATCCGGTGCCGTTGGCGATTGCGGCCATCTTCTTTGCCGGAATCGGTCTGGCCGGGCAAAGGCTCACGCCGGAAACCGCGCGGCTGGCGGCAGCTTTCGGGTTAATTGGCCAGCCGATCGTCCTGACGGCTGCTTTTGCGGGCCACCCGTGGCAACTCGACAGCCACATGGTGTTCTTTGCCGTGCTTGCCATGCTCATGGCGATGGCGGACCGAAAAGTGCTGCTGGTCGGGGCCGGTATGATCGCCTTGCACCACGTCTCGCTCAGCTTTGCCCTGCCGGGACTGCTCTATCCGCCCGCGTCCATGCTGCAGAATGTCGAACGTGCGCTCTTGCATGGCCTGGTTGTCGTGCTCGAAACTGCGGTCCTTTACCATGCCGTTACCCAGTGGTTGCGCATGGACGCAGACAACGAACGCGCGAAGCTCGACCTCCTCGGAGAGACCCGGCGCGCGGAAACGGCGCTGGAAGATGCCCAGCTTGCCAAGGCGCAGGTCGAGGAGGCGCTCCGATCGGCGGAGGCGTCCCGATCCGATGCCGAGAAGTCGCGGGTGGCGGCGGAAGATGCGCTCGCTCATGCCGAGACCGAAACGAAGCGCGCCCAGGAAATGGACAGGCTGGCACGTGAGACCGAGGAAAAGGAACGCGCACACCGCGAGGCGATCGCCGCACGCCAGGCCACGGTCGTCGACGGTCTGCGCTCCGCCCTCAGTAAACTCGCGCGCCGAAACCTCGACGCCCGAATCGAAAGCGCCTTCGATCCTGAATACGAGGGGCTGCGGGAGGACTACAACGCAGCCGTCGAGGCGCTCCGCCACGCGTTGTCGCTGGTGACCGAGAACGCCATGCGGATGCAGGGCGAAATCCGGCAGATCGCGTCGGCCGCGGAAGATCTCAGCCAGCGGACCGACAGCCAGGCAAGTTCGCTGGAGGAAGTGTCCGCCTCCGTCGCCCAGATTTCCACGACCGTCACCACCTCCGCGGAATCCGCCCAGAAGGCGCGGGAACGAGCCGAGGCCACGCGGGACAAGGCGCGCAACAACCTCGATCTGGTCAACAGTGCCGTTCAGGTGATGAAGGAAATCGAGAATTCCTCCATGGAGGTGCAGGAGTTTGTCGGCGTCATCGAGAGCATCGCCTTCCAGACCAACCTTCTCGCGCTGAATGCCGGGGTGGAAGCCGCCCGAGCGGGCGACGCCGGCCGCGGTTTCGCGGTCGTCGCCTCCGAGGTTCGGGCGCTCGCGCAACGCTCGTCGGAAGCCTCGTCGGACATCAAGAGGCTTATCGCCTCGAGCGGAAGCCAGGTCCGCCAGGGGGTGGACGTCGTCAACCGCACCGGCACCGCGCTTCAGGACGTGATGGAGGCCATCCTCGAGATTGCCGAGAGCATTACCGGGGTCGCAGACGGCGCTCGCGATCAGGCAACAAGCCTCTCGGAAATCCACTCCGCCATCAGCGAACTGGACCGCCTGACCCAGCACAACGCGGCGATGGTCGAGGAGACCTCCGCCGCGACACAGGCGCTCATGGAGGATGCGTCCGATCTGGCCGGGACCGTCGGCGCCTTCTCCGGGGTCTCAGGCGGGACAACCGGCAGCACGATGCGCGGTGCGGCCTGAGATTGCCCCGGCGGCTGGCAGGGACCGGGCGGCGCGGTTGCTCAGCCAGACGCTCCCCAGTACGATCATGGCACCCAGCATCTGGGGCGGTGACAGCGCCTCTCCCAGGATCAGCCAGCCCAGAAGCACGGCGCTCAGTGGGCTGAGAAAGCCGAACCCGGTCACGGCGGCAGGCCCGAGCCGTTCGATCCCGCGGAACCAGAAGAAATAGGTCAAGGCACCGCCAATCAGCCCGAGCCAGACAAAGCCTGCAACGTTCAAGGCCGTAAGCGCGGGCAGGGCGGGTTCCAGGATTGCCGCCAGTGGCAGAAGCAGCAGGCCGCCGGCCACGAGTTGCCAGGAGGTGAAGGCGAGCGCGCTGCCCCCTGGCCGCCATTTCCGCGTGAGGACCACCCCGAACCCCATCGAGACGGCACTCGTAAGCGCGGCCAGAACACCCACGGTATCTAGGTCTGAAGCGGGGGAGAGGATCAGCAGCGCCACACCGCCAATCCCGGCGAGAGCGGCGAAGAGACTGAGCGCGGTGAGCGGCGTTCCAAGCGCGAGGCGGGCCAGAAGCAGGACGATGAGCGGTTGCACCGCGCCGAGCGTCGCCGCGACGCCTCCGGGCAGGCGGTATGCCGCCACGAAGAGCGCCGACCAGAAGATCGCGAAATTGAGCGCGCCGAGAATGGCGATCCGCCCCAGCCAGGCGCGCTCGGGCAATTCGCGGGTGATCGCCAGAAGCAGCAGACCGGCTGGCAGGGCGCGCAGAACCGCATCGGTCAGCGGATAGCCCGCGGGCAGCATCTGCGTGGTGACGATATAGGTGCTGCCCCAGATTGCGGGCGCGGAGGCCGCGAGCAGCGTATCAAGTGAACGGGACATCGGAATCTCCATTTATCTTGACGTCGAGATAGTTTCTGGAAATCTTGACGTCAAGATAAGTTTCTGATTTCTGCCCGGTATGGATCACGTCGCAAAGATACTTGCCCAGTGGCGGCAGGAACGCCCGGACCTCGATGTCACGCCCATGGGGCTCATCGGGCGGCTTAGCCGTGTGCACAATCACCTCGCCGCCGAACACGCGGGGCTCTTCGCCCGCCACGGGCTCAACACCTCGAGCTTCGATGTGCTCGCAACCCTGCGCAGGGCGGGGAAACCCTATGCCCTCAGCCCGTCGACGCTCATTGCCTGGACGATGGTGTCCTCGGGCACCATGACCAACCGGATCGACCGGCTGGAAGCCGCGGGTCTCGTCGAGCGCCGGGCCAACCCCGAAGATGGCCGCGGCTCAGTGATCGCGCTGACGGAAACGGGCCTTGCGCTGGTGGACGAGGTCGCCACCGAGCACGTCGCCAACCAGCACCGCATGGTCGAGGGGCTGTCACCCGACGAGATCGCACAACTCGATGCCCTGCTCGGCCGCTGGCTTGCGACCTTCGAGCAGAAACCGGCACAGGATTAGCTCGCAATATCCCTCCGCGCCGGAGTTGCCATGCGAGCCCGTCTCCCCTAAACCCCCGCCTGACTGGAAATCCCCAAGGGGCGCGCGGCCAATGAAATTCACCCTATCCTGGCTCAAGGAGCATCTCGAGACCGAAGCAAGCCTCGAGGACATCACCTTTGCGCTGACCGATCTGGGGCTCGAGGTCGAGGGCGTGAGCAACCCGGCCGAACGGCTCGCGGCCTTTACCGTTGGCGAAGTGCTGGAAGCCGAGAAACACCCCGATGCCGACAAGCTCAGGGTCTGCCGCGTCGCGACAGCCGAGGGCGAGCAGCAGATCATCTGCGGCGCACCCAACGCGCGGGCCGGCATCAAGGTCGTGGTCGCCAAGCCCGGCGATTACATTCCCGGCATCGACACAACGATCAAGGTCGGCAAGATCCGCGGCATCGAAAGTTTCGGCATGATGTTGTCCGAGCGCGAGATGGAGCTGTCGGATGCCCATGACGGCATCGTCGAACTTGCTGCCGATGCCCCCGTGGGCGCGCGCTACATCGACATCCGCCCCTTCGACCCGGTGATCGAGATCGCCATTACGCCAAACCGTCCCGATGCGCTCGGCGTCTCGGGCATCGCGCGCGACCTCGCCGCCCGCGGGATCGGCCGGGTGATCACCCCCGAGATCGAGCCCGTGCCCGGCGAGGAACCCTCGCCGCTCGCGATCTACCTCGCGCCCGACGTGGCAACCGAGGCCTGCCCGCTCTTCTGCGGGCGGCTGATCAAGGGCGTGAAGAACGGCCCCTCGCCGCAATGGCTGCAGGACCGGCTCCGCGCCATCGGGTTGCGACCGATCTCCGCCCTCGTGGACATCACAAACTTCATCACCTTCGATCGCGCCCGCCCCCTCCATGTCTTCGACGCGGACAAGATCCACGGCCCGCTGACCGTGCGGCTCGCCAAGCCGGGCGAGAAGCTCAAGGCGCTCGACGTGAAGACCTACACCTTCGATGGCAGCGAAACCGTGATCGCGGATACCTCCGGCGTCGAAAGCATCGGCGGCATCATGGGCGGCGAGCGCACCGGCTGCACCGAGGAAACCGTCAACGTCATCATCGAGGCCGCCTGGTTCGATCCGGTCCGCACCGCCCATACCGGCCGGCGCCTCAAGATCAACTCGGACGCGCGCTACCGCTTCGACCGCGGCGTCGACCCGGCCTTCACCCAAAGCGGCGTCGAGATGGCGACCCGCATGGTGATGGAGCTTTGCGGCGGCACGCCCATGGACATCACCGTGGCCGGAGAGGTGCCCGACACGCGCCGCAGCTACCCGCTCGACCCCGTGCGCGTCGTCAGCCTCGTTGGTATGGACATCCCGCGGGAAACCCAGATTGCCTCGCTTGAGGCGCTGGGCTTTGGGCCGCGCGAAACCGAGGGTGGCAAGCTCGAGGTCGACGTGCCGTCCTGGCGGCCGGACGTGATGGGCGAGGCCGATCTCGTCGAGGAAGTCGCGCGCGTAGCCTCGCTCACGAAGCTCGAAGGCAAGCCGATGACCCGTCCCGCCGGCGTTGCCTCGGCCACGCTCACGCCGATGCAGAAGCGGGAATGGCAGGCGCGCCACGCCATCGCGGCGCAGGGCATGAACGAATGCGTCACCTACGCCTTCATCGACCAGGAGGCTGCGCGTCTCTACGGCGGTGGCGGTGACAACATGCGGCTCGAGAACCCGATCTCCTCGGAAATGAGCCACCTGCGCCCCGCGCTTCTGCCGGGTCTGCTCCGGGCCGCGGCGCGCAATCAGGCGCGTGGCTCCTCCGATCTTGCCCTCTTCGAAGTGGGCCACGTGTTCTCGGGCGGCGAGCCGGGCGAACAGCAGCTCGTGGCCAGCGGCATCCGCGTCGGCCATACCGGTCCGCGCGATCCGTTCGGCGCCCGTCGCCCGGTCGATCTCTACGACGCGAAAGGCGACCTTGAGGCCGTGTTCACCGCCATCGGTGCGCCGACCACCGCGCCCGTGCGCCGCGCCTCGCGCGAATGGTGGCATCCGGGCCGCTCCGGCATCGTCTCGCTCGGCCCCAAGGTGAAGCTCGGCGCGTTCGGCGAGATCCACCCCCGCGTGCTCGAGACGCTCGGCGTCAAGGGACCGGCGGTCGGGTTCACCGTCTACCTCGAAGCCGTGCCACAGGCCCGCAGCAAGGGCACGACCCGCCAGGCACTGGCCCTGTCCGATCTCCAGAGCGTCGAGCGGGACTTCGCTTTCGTGCTCGATGAGAGCGTCGAGGCCGAAAAGGTGCTCAAGGCCGCCCGCGGTGCGGACAAGGCCCTGATCGCCGACGTTTCGGTGTTCGATGTCTTCTCGGGCGAAAAGGCGGCGGCGCAGATGGGGGCGGGCAAGAAGTCCATGGCCATCGCGGTGCGCCTTCAGCCCAGGGACGCGACCCTCACCGACAAGGATATCGAGGCCGTATCCGGCAAGATCGTCGCGGCAGTCGAGAAAAGCACCGGCGGAACCCTGCGCCAGTAATCGGCGCATGCGCTCTCATGCGTCAGGCGCCCCGGTGAACAAACAACCGGGGCGTTTCACATGAAGTTTATGTGAACGGTTGCCGATCTCTGCAATCCTGAGCAATATTGGCCCGCGTTTACAGAACGAGGGACAGAATGCTCAAGGAATTTCGCGACTTCATTGCCCGCGGCAATGTCATGGACATGGCGGTCGGGATCATCATGGGGGCGGCCTTCACGGCCATCGTGACCTCCCTGGTCGATGATCTGGTCAATCCGTTGATCGGCCTCTTCACTGGCGGTGTCGATTTCTCGTCGCACATGGTTCGTGTGGGCGACGGCGAGAATGCCGCGTCCTTCATGTATGGCAATTTCGTCAATGCCTGCATCAAGTTCCTCATCATCGCCTGGGTGGTCTTCCTGCTCGTCAAGGCCGTGAACCGGGTGAAGGACGCGACCATGCCCGAGGAGCCGGAAGAGGAAAAGCCGGATGCCCCGAGCCAGGAAGCGCTGCTCAGCGAGATCCGCGATCTCCTGAAGGAACGTCCCCAGACCTGAGCGCAATCACCGCGCGTGGTCGGGCCTTCAGCCAAAAAGCCAGAGGCCCAGGAGCAGAACCCCCATGCCAGCGGCGATCGCGGCCATCGTGCTGCGACGCCACGCCCCGACCGAAAGCGCGGCCACGGCCGCCAGCGCGCGGGCCGGATCGAATGCGCCATCCGTGGCTTGCGGGGCCAGCACGAGCGGCGTGACAAGCGCGGGTAGGACCGCCACCGGCACATAGCGCAGAAGCCGCTCGGCGAGGGGCGGCAGTTGCCGGTCCCCGATCAGCCCGAGGAAGGAATATCGGATCAGGAAGGTGCCGACACCGAGCGCCGCGATGATCCCCCAGATCGCTGCATCGCTCATCGCGCCCGCCTTTCGAGAAGTGTTTCGACCGTTGCGCCCGTGGCCATGGCAAGCACGGCAGCCACGATCATCCAGAGATTATAAGGCAGGAAACCGAAGATCAGCGCCGCAATGACCGACACGAATGCCGCTGCGAGATGCGGCACACTTCGCAGAAGCGGCGCGAAGAGCGCGATGAAGGTGACCGGCGCGGCAAAATCGAGCCCGAATTCCGGCGGTATCGCCTGACCTGCCACCACGCCGACGATCGTGAAGGCATACCAGATCGGGCAGAGCGCGGAGGCCGACCCGGCGAAAAAGGCCATTCGCTCGCCCATGCTCATTTCGGGCCGCATCTCGAACTGGCGCACGGAAAGCGCATAGGTCTGGTCCGTGAGCGCATAGGCCGCAAGCACGCGTTGCCAGCGAGGGGCCGCGCCCAGATGCGGCACGAGGGCGGCGGAATACATCGCCATGCGCAGGTTCACCGCCATGCCCGTCATCACGATCACGATGAAGGGCGCGTTATCCTCGATGAGCTGGAGCGCCGCGAATTGCGAGGCGCCCGCGATCACCACCACGCTCATCGCAAGCGCGCGGAAGGCGTCCCAGCCGGCATCGCCCGCAAGCACGCCGAAGAGCAGCGCGAAAGGCACGATCACCACGTTCAGCGGGACCGTCAGGCGGAACCCTTCGAGGAAGGCGGAACGGTTTGGAGAGCGGGGCATGGGGCAGCCTGTGACGATTCGATGTCGCGCGCTTTCTTCCGCACGCCGGGCGGGTCTATCTTGTGGCATCCATCGCCCGCAACCCGAGACACACCCAATGCACCTCGCGCCATCCGATCCCATCGCCGGAGTGATCCTCGCAGGCGGCCTGTCCCGACGAATGGGGGGCGGCGACAAATGCCGCGTCGTTCTGGGCGGGCAGAGCCTTCTCGCCCATGTGAAGGCCCGGCTGTCCCCCCAATGCGCGGCACTAGCGCTGAACGCCAATGGCGATCCGGCACGGTTCGCCGACACCGGCCTGCCGGTCATCGCCGACAGCATCGCCGATCGGCCCGGGCCGCTCGCGGGCATCCTTGCAGGGCTCGACTGGGCCCATGCGCAGGGTTTCACCCGGATCGTCACCGCTGCGGCGGATACGCCGTTCCTGCCTCTTGATCTCGTCGCGGCGCTTTCGAACGCGCCAGGGAGCGGCCCGATCCGGTTGGCAGCCTCGACGGATGGGGCCCTGCATCCGGTTTTCGGGATCTGGCCCACGGACTTGCGCGACCAGCTTCGCCGCGACATCTCGGTCGGCGCGCGCAAGGTCCGGGCCTGGGCCGAGGCTCAGGGCGCGCTCAAGGTCGCAAACTGGGGGGAAGAGGCGTTCTTCAACATCAATACGCCCGAGGATCTGGAGGCTGCGCGGATCCGGGCGCGATCGGGCAGGTGACGACCGGACCGGGGCTCAGTCGAACGCCCCGTTGAGCCGCGCGAGCAGCATGAAGGCCCGGCCCGAGCGGGTGTTGGCGACGTCGATGATTTCCTGGTCGCCGGCCTCGCGGGCGAAATCCTGCAGCACCCGGTCGAAACGCCGCTGGAAGAACAGCGCCGAGTCGCGGAAGATCGAATCGGTCTTGAGAAGCGTGCGGGTCAGTTCCAGCGCCTGGTCATCCCGGATGCCGCCGACACTGGCCACATCCGCACCGCGTTCTCCGGCCATGAAGCGCCGCCAGTGCCCCGCCTCGCCGGTCACCACCGCGAGATCCTCCATGTAGACGCCCTCCTGCGAGAGCAGGGTCAGCACGTCCTCGGCCGCCTGAAGCATCTGGGCCAGCGGCGGATAACGCAGCACGGCCTGAAGGGCGCGGAACCCCTCGAAATCCTGGTCGTCCTTCGGGAAATCGAATGCGCGGACCAGATCGGGCCATGCGGGTCGCGCCGCCTCTTCCTCCGTGGCCTCCAGATGGGGCAGGGTCGGCTCGTCCGGGTTCGCGACAGGTACGCTCGCGGGTTTCTCGGCCTGTCGCGGACTGGGCGGGGCCGCAGGTTCTGCGGTGATCGGCGCCGCAGCCGGTTCCGCGAAGCCCGCGGGTTCCGCGCTCAGCCCCGAAATCAGCGAGGCCAGCGCCGTTTCCAGTCGCGCCTGCCCGGCACTGACCTGCGTAAGTCCTTCAGACAGATCGGTATCCGCGCGCTGCCGGGTCTGGATGACCGTGCGCAGGGTCTGCTCGACCGCGTCCGAAGTGACGCCCTGCTGGGCCGCAAGTGCGCGTCGGGTCTCCTCGAGCTCCGCGATCAGCGGACGTGCCAGATCGGCCAGCTCCTCCGTCATCTCGCGCTGCACCCGCAAGGTGCTGCCAAGCCCGGCCGCGAGCCAGATCAGCCCGATGGGCAGAACCAGCGCCATGAGCAGGAACAGCCCGTCAAGCGCCGCCATGCCCCGGATCTGTGTGTCGGCCGCGATCTTGAGATAGCCGAGCCCGTATCCCGCCACCAGCACGCCCCACAGGATGCTCGCAAGCAGCGCAAGCCGCCCCCCGCGCGACAGGTTTCCGAACCAGACCATCGCTGCCTGCGGAAGTCTTCGACCCGTTAGGCTTCTGGTCATCATGCTGGCCATCCTGCTGCTGCGCGGTTCGGTTGCGTGGCTCATGCGTGGCTCGCCTCTGCTCGGGTTTGCGTCAGATATACTCGACCGACAGGACCTCGTAGGACCTCACGCCGCCGGGCGTGCGAACCTCCACGCTGTCACCTTCTTCCTTCCCGATCAATGACCGTGCGAGCGGTGACTTCATGTTGAGCAGACCCTGCTCGATATTCGCCTCGGCCTCGCCCACGATCTGGTAGGTCTTTTCCTCGTCGGTATCCTCGTCCACGAGCTTGACCGTCGCGCCGAACTTGATCGAACCCGACATGCGCTTGGGGTCGATCACGTCGCTGCGGCCGATCAGCCCTTCCAACTCGCGGATCCGCCCCTCGATGAAGCTCTGCTTCTCGCGCGCCGCGTGATATTCCGCGTTCTCGCTCAGATCGCCATGTTCGCGCGCCTCCGCGATGGCCGCGATCACCGCCGGCCGCTCGACGCTCTTGAGGTGCTTCAGCTCCGCGTCAAGCTTCGCGAAACCCTTGGTCGTCAGCGGGATTTTTTCCATTCTCGTTTTCCTCATGCGCCTGCCCTTCAACGGGCGCCAAATAGAAGAACAGGCCGAAGCCCCTGGCCTCGGCCTGACCTCGCGAACATTCCTCCGCGAACGGGGAGGATAGGAAAGGCGTTCAGGCTGCGCAAGCGCATCGAATGCCCAAAACCGCCCCATCCCGCCCTGCAGGGCCAAAAACTGCCGCATGGAACGCGAACCTCCGCCCTTCCGGCCCGTTTCGCCCTTCGAAAAGGGCGTGTTCTCCCCATGCTGCGCTGCGGAAGAATTTGACCGCGCGCCTCCGATTGCGATACGCAATGCGCCAGCAAGCCAGGAAACGAGCAATGGGGAACGGTGGGTATGGCCGAGATTGAACGCGAAGCGATGGAATACGATGTCGTCATCGTCGGCGCGGGCCCCGCTGGCCTCTCGGCCGCGATCCGGCTCAAGCAGCTCGACCCCGATCTCGAGGTGGTCGTCCTCGAGAAGGGTTCCGAGGTCGGCGCGCACATCCTCTCTGGCGCGGTGCTCGATCCCTGCGGCCTCGATGCCCTGATCCCCGACTGGGAGGAGCGCGGTGCCCCGCTCAAGACGGAAGTGACCGAGGACCGCTTCTACATGCTCGGGCATTCCGGCAGCATCCGCGTCCCCAACTGGCCCATGCCCTCGCTGATGGACAACCACGGCAACTATATCGTCTCCATGGGCAACGTCTGCCGCTGGATGGCGGAACAGGCCGAGGAACTCGGCGTCGAGATCTTCCCCGGCATGGCCGCGAGCGAGATCGTCTGGGGCGAAAACGATGAGGTGCGCGGTGTCGTGGCCGGCGAATTCGGGCTGGACCCGAACGGCGAGCCGGGGCCGAACTACGAACCCGGCATGGAGCTTCTGGGCAAATACGTCTTCATCGCCGAAGGCGTCCGAGGCAGCCTCGCCAAGCAGATCATCGCGAAATACAATCTTTCCGAAGGCCGCGAGCCGCAGAAATACGGCCTTGGCATGAAGGAGATCTGGGAGGTCCGCCCGGAGGTCCACCGCGAAGGCCAGGTCACCCACACCATGGGCTGGCCGCTGGGCAAGAACGCCGGCGGCGGCTCCTTCATGTATCACCTTGAGAACAATCAGGTCTACGTGGGCTTCGTCGTCCACCTGAACTACGAGAACCCCTATCTCTATCCCTACATGGAATTCCAGCGCTTCAAGCACCATCCGCTGATCGCCGAGGTGCTCAAGGGGGGCAAGCGCATCGCATACGGTGCGCGTGCGATCTCCGAAGGCGGCTGGCAGTCCATGCCAAAGCTCACCTTCCCCGGCGGGGCGCTGCTCGGCTGTTCCGCCGGCATGGTCAACGTGCCGCGCATCAAGGGCAACCACAACGCCATGCTCTCGGGCAAGGCCGCGGCGGAAGCCGCCCATGAAGCCATCACCTCGGGCCGTGCCAGCGACGAACTGACAGCCTATTCCCAAGCCGTGGAAACCGGTCCCATCGCAGACGATCTCAAGCCCGTGCGCAACGTCAAGCCGCTCTGGTCCGGCTACGGCCTCGGCACATCGCTGGTCGCTGGCGGCTTCGACATGTGGTGGAACTCGTTCTTCAAGAACCGCTCGCTCTTCGGCTCAATGAAGCACGGCAAGTCCGACGCCGAAGCCACCCGGCGCGCGAAATACTACGAGCCCATCGACTACCCCAAGCCCGATGGTGTGCTTTCCTTCGACCGGCTGACCAATGTCGCATTCTCCTTCACCAACCACGACGAGAACCAGCCCTGCCACCTCAAGCTCGGCATGGATGACATTCCGGTGGAAATGAATCTGCCGCGCTACGACGAACCGGCGCAGCGCTACTGCCCGGCTGGCGTCTACGAGGTTCTGACCGACGACGATGGGTCCAATCCGCGGTTCCAGATCAACTTCCAGAACTGCGTCCACTGCAAGACCTGCGACATCAAGGACCCGGCGCAGAACATCAACTGGACCACGCCCCAGGGCGGAGACGGGCCGAACTACCCGAACATGTAGGCGGCCATACCTCGCCGGAGGGCGATTTCCCGCGATTGCAACGGGGCGGATAGCGGAATAGGCTCTGTCTCTGTTGTAATCGGGAGATCGAACCCTTGATCCGAGTATTGGCCCGTCTGGGCTGTCAGGCCGTTTGTGTTTCCGCCCTGCTTCTGGGCGCCCCGAAGGTCGAAGCGGCGAATCTCTCCGGCGCCTATCTCGCGGCCACCCAGGCCGACATGCGCGACGACTACGCTCAGGCAGCGGACTACTATGTCCAGGCCCTGATGCTGGATCCCGACAACCTGGAGCTGATCCAGAGCGCGGTGGTGATGGAAGTCGCCAAGGGGGATGTCGAGGCCGCGAGCGCGCTTGCCGCGAAGCTCGAAGAGGCCATGCCCGACAACCAGATCGCCGTGCTCGTTCTGATCGCCGATGCGCTCGCGCTCGAGGATTTCGAGGAAGCGAGCGAGCTGCTCGAGAACCGCAGCGGAGAGGTCAATCCGCTCCTTCTCGGCCTTGCCCGTGGCTGGATTGCCGTCGGCCAACAGGATTTCGCCGTCGCGCGGGAACGGTTCGACGAAATGGGCGGCAACAACGCGCTCGGCGCCTACGGCCAGTATCACAAGGCACTGGCTCTGGCCTTCGCCGGTGATTTCTCCTCCGCCGAGACCATCATGGCCGGTGGCAGCAACGGCCCGCTCCATGTGGATCGCAGTGCGCTGGCGGCCCATGCCCAGATCCTCGCCCAGATCGGACGGGAGAACGAGGCCATCGCGCTGCTCGACGATGTGCTCTCCGCCGGTTTCCCGGATGCCGCACTGACAACCCTGCGCGACAGGCTCGCCGCGGGTGAGGAGGTCGCCTTCACCGAAGTGCGGTCGGCACGCGAAGGCGCGGCCCAGGCCTTCCAGACGCTCGCCAATGCACTGGCGTCGAGCGAATCCGAGCGCCTGGCCCTGATCCACTCCCGGCTCGCCGCCCACATCAGCCCGTCGCTGGTCGAGGCGGATCTGCTCACCGCCGACATTCTCGAAGCGGAAGGCCAATACGAACTCGCGGAGCAGGCGCTCGACCAGATCCCCGCCGAGTCCGCCTGGTATGTCTCGGCCCAGATCCGGCGGGCGAATGTCGTGCGCCTCGCGGGCGATGCCGATGGCGGCATCGAGATCCTCGCGCAACTGACACAGAGTCACCCCGATAATGTCGAGACTCATTCGTCCTTGGGCGATGCCCTACGCAACGCCGACCGGTTCGAGGAGGCCGCCGGCGCCTACAGCGATGCGCTGGCACTCATCGACGCACCGCAGCCGCCCCATTGGGTGTTGTTCTATTCCCGCGGTATCTCCAACGAGCGGGCAGGGGACTGGGAAGCGGCGGAGGCCGATTTTCTCGCCGCACTCCGGCTCGAGCCGGATCAGCCGCTGGTGCTGAACTATCTCGGCTATTCCATGGTCGAGAAGAAGGAGAACCTCGACGAGGCACTCGCCATGATCGAGAAGGCCGTCGAAGCCCGCCCCGATGATGGCTACATCACCGATTCGCTGGGCTGGGTGCTCTATCGCCTCGGCCGGGTCGAGGAAGCCGTGCCGCACATGCTGCGTGCCGTCGAACTCACCCCCGACGATCCCGTCATCAACGATCACCTCGGCGATGTGCTCTGGCTCGTGGGCCGCGAACGGGAAGCCGAATTCCAGTGGCGCCGCGCGCTTTCCTTCGGCCCTGCTCCGGATCTCGACATGGAGCGGATCCGCCGCAAGCTCGATATCGGCCTCGACCGCGTACTCGCCGAGGAAGAAGACGCACAGCAGGACGGCTGACAGCCCCCATGCCTGTCCTTGAGGAATTCGCGCCCGCAAAAGTCAATCTCGCGCTGCATGTCACCGGCCGTCGCGCCGATGGCTACCACCTGCTCGACAGCCTCGTGGTCTTTCCCGTGCTGGGGGACAAGGTCGTGGCCAAACCGGCCCCGGACCTCTCGCTCACCATCACCGGCCCCTTCTCCGGTGGGTTGTCCGAGGAACCCGACAACCTCGTCCTGCGTGCCGCGCGCCTTTTCGAGGGCTGTGGTGCAGCACTCACGCTGGAGAAGAACCTCCCCGTCGCGAGCGGGATCGGCGGGGGCTCGGCGGATGCCGCCGCGACCCTTCGCCTGATGGCCCGTCTGCACGACATGCCGCTTCCGGCCCCCGAGGCGATCCTGGCACTCGGGGCCGACCTTCCGGTCTGCGTCCAATCGCGATCCGCCCGCATGTCGGGAATCGGCGAGATCATCGAGCCGCTCGACCTTCCGCCGTTCTGGCTGGTGCTCGTCAATCCGCGCCTGCCGGTTCCGACTGGCGCTGTCTTCAAGTCGCTCGCGAGCAGGGACAATCCGCCCCTCGCGCCGCTGCCGCCCCGTCCCGATTTCGAAACGCTCGCGGGCCAACTCGCAGCGGCCCGCAACGATCTCGAGCCACCGGCGCGCAGCGTTCAGCCCGTCATTTCGGAGGTGCTCGCCGCCCTCGACACGCAACCGGGATGCCGCCTCGCGCGCATGTCCGGTTCGGGGGCCACCTGTTTCGGACTGTTCGCAGGGGAAACGCAGGCCCGCAGCGCCGCCAGTGCCATCGCCCGGGCGCAACCCGGATGGTGGGTCGAGGCCGCCGAAGCCTGCTAAATTGGTTCAGGTAATCCGTTCGACCACGAAATCCGCCAGATCGTGCAGCATGTCGCGCAGCGCACCCGCCGGAAGCCGTGAGAGAGCCGCCTTCGCCCGATCTGCATGGGCAAGGGCCGCGGCCCGCGTCGCTTCGAGCGCGCCATGCTTTGTCATGAGCGCGATCGCTTCCTCGAGATCGCCGTCCCGCTGGTCGCCCTTCGCGATGACCCGTCCCCAGAACGAACGCTCCTCCGCATCCGCCGCCGCCACCGCCTTGATGACCGGCAGCGACATCTTGCGCTCGCGGAAATCGTCGCCCGTGTTCTTGCCGAGCCGGGCCGAAACCCCGCCGTAATCGAGCAGATCGTCGGTGATCTGGAAACTCACGCCGAGCGCATCGCCGTAATCGTAGAAGGCCCGAACCTCCTCTTCCGGCGCACCGGCCACCACCGCCCCGGCTTCCGTCGCCGCCGAGAACAGCGCCGCCGTCTTGCCGCGGATCACCTGCAGATAGGTCTCCTCGGTGGTCGCGAGGTCCGCCTCCACCACAAGCTGCAACACCTCGCCCTCGGCAATCACCGCAGAGGCCCCGGACAAGATGTCGAGCACCCGGAGCGAACCGGTCTCGACCATCAGCTTGAACGAGCGCGCAAAGAGGTAGTCGCCCACCAGAACGCTCGACTTGTTGTCCCAGAGCAGGTTCGCCGTCGGCCGGCCCCGCCGCTTCTCGCTGGCATCGACCACATCATCGTGCAGCAGAGTTGCCGTGTGAATGAACTCGACTGCCGCCGCCAGCTTCACGTGATCGACACCGCCATAGCCGCAATGCCGCGCGGCCGCGAGGGTCAGCAACGGTCGGATGCGCTTGCCGCCCGCCTCCACCAGATGCGCCGTCACCTCGGGAATGCGCGGCGCGTGCTCGCTTGCCATCCGCTCACGGATGAGCGTGTTGACCGCGTTCATGTCCTCCGCAAGCGCAGATTGCAGGCGTTCGACAGGTGTCTCGATACGCTCTTGAGTGTTCATATGCGTTGGCTCTCGACCTCGGGGCGGGCAGATCCTAATCTGCCGGAGATGAAAGACATTCTCCGTACCACGGACCCCACCGTCATTGCGTTCGGCAGTGCTCTGCTGCGTGCCGAGGGTATAGACTGCTTTGTTCTGGACGTCCATATGAGCATACTGGAAGGCGGGATCGGCCTGTTCCCGCGTCGCCTTGTCGTGGCCGAGCGCGATGCCTTCCGGGCGCGCGCGATTCTGCGCGACAACGGGATCGAGGATCTGGTCGAGACGTGACCTTCACAGACGACGAGTTGACCCGCGACGGGTTCCTGGGCGGGCAGCTTCAGCTCTTTCAGCCGAGGCACGGATACCGGGCCGCGACAGACCCCGTGTTTCTCGCGGCCTTCGCCCCCGTGCGCCCCGGCGAGCGCGTGCTGGACCTCGGCTGCGGCGTCGGCACGGCAGGCCTCTGCCTCGCGCGGCGCGTGGAGGGGGTCGAGCTTCACGGCCTCGAAATCCAGCCACCATACGCCGAACTGGCGCGCCGCAATGCCGCAGAGAACGGGATCGCGATGTGCGTCCATGAAGGCGATCTCGCGAAGCTTCCGTCTGAACTCCGGCAGGTGAGCTTTCACCACGTTCTGATGAACCCGCCCTTCTACCGCGCCGATGACGCAACGGGGCCGGGCGATCCGGGCCGCGATACCGCCCACAGGGAAGGGCAGGTGGACCTCGCCGGCTGGATCGCGACAGGGTTGCGCCGCCTTCTCCCCAAGGGCTGGCTGACGATCGTCCACCGCGTAGAGCGACTGGACGACATTCTTGCCGCGCTTTCGCCCCAAGCGGGTGGAATTGAGATCCTTCCGCTCGCCCCGCGCGAAGGGCGCCCGGCCAATCGCGTGCTCGTCCGGGCGAGAAAAGCCTCGGCCGCGCCCCTTCGCCTACATTTTCCGCTGGTTATCCATCAGGGGAAACGCCATGAGCAAGACGGCAACGATTTCACTGGTGTTGTACAAGATTTATTACTAGGCCGTATGTCGGTCTTGATTGATTAACCTTAAAGAAGCAAAAACGCCTCAAATTGCAACTTAAGGGCGAGTAGAGGAACTGCCCGGTTTCAGCAGTGAGGTGTGAGTGATGCAAACGGGCGTTCTCTTTCTTGTAATGGCGATGCTGCTGACCCCGGCGGTGGATGGGGTTGCGAAGACAATGGCAACCGATCATACGCCGATGATGATCGCCTTTCTCCGCTACCTCTGCGCCGGAATGATCGCATGTTCCATCGCGCTCATGAGCGGGCGGAAGATCGTCGTCCCCCGCCAGGATCGCCTGGGCCAGGTCTGGCGCACTGCCCTTATCATGGGGGCAATGGTTTCGCTCATCACCGCACTTGGCATGGTCCCGATGGCCAAGGCGGTCGGCGGTTTCCTCATTGCACCGATCGTCTCCGGGCTTCTGGGCATTCTCGTCTGGAAGGAAAACCCCACGCCGCTGCGCCTCGGCGGCTCCGCGATCAGCTTCGTCGGTGCGGCGATCCTGATGCGCCCCGAAGCCGGCATCGAACTCGGCGCGGTCTTCTCCCTTCTGGGCGGCGCGCTGCTTGGCACCTATCTTGCGGCCACCCGCGGCGCGACAACGAAGACCGATGCGCTCTCGACCCTCGCCGTCCAGTCGCTGCTCGGCTCCTTCATGATCGCGCCCTTCGCCTTCGCCAGCGGCCTTCCCGCGCTCTCCGCCTCTCTCGTGATCGGCGCCGTGGCCCTGGGCGGTGTCTCCGCGATCTGCCACTTCCTGACCGTCGCCGCCTACCAGCGCGCCGAGGCGACCGTGCTCGCACCCTTCCTCTACTTCAACCTGCTGACAGCGATGGCGGTCGGCTTCTTCTGGTTCGGCGAGTCGCTCGGTCTGGTGAGTCTTCTCGGTCTTTTCGCCATCGCGACGGGCGGTCTTCTGACCCTGATTCCCGAGCGAAAATTCCGCCTCGCCTTTACGGCGAATTTGCGACACAGGATCGCGTGACAGAAGTATGAAATCGTGCTTTACTCCGGTGGTTGTTCCGAAACAGCATGGAGGAAAACATGAGCATGAGTTCCCATCTGTCTGAGCTGAGGAAAAAGCACCAGACGCTTTCGGAAGTGATCGAAACCGAACAGCGACGACCGGCTTCCGACGATCTCGACATCAAGCAACTCAAGCTCCAGAAGCTTCATCTGAAGGAAGAGATCGAGCGATTGTCCGCTCTGGTCTGACCCAACGCAGAATTTTGTGAAGACAGGGTGGGGGCGCCTGATCTCTAACAGCCCCCGATCTGCCAGCAAGCGTAATAATATTGCGCAATGATAATGAACCGGCATCCCATGGCAGGTTTGCCGGTTTCGACCCCCACAAGATCAACATCTTGATCAGCTGCCACTGGCCTGCGCCCTCCCAGTAGGGCGCAGCCTTCGATTTGCGGTCCGATGAGCTTGGGCCGATCATTGCGGTCTCGTGATATCGAGGGCCAGTTCCACGACTTTCCCGTGACGTCGCGCCGCCCGGCGTGCATCTTGCGTATATCGTAATGCGATCATCAGTTGGTAGGCGCAACGCGCATCGCTCATGCCGCGCCGATGTTCGGCCATGTGAGCCGAAGGATGATCTTGGCTGGAAGCCCCCGGCAGGGAGCCCGAAACCGACGCGCTGCCATACCGAATCCATATCCGAACCATATCGAATCCATACGGCCCGATACCGGCAGTTCCGCGCCATCGGCCCGACAGATCTGCAGATCACATTTTCGTTGGGGAAGGGTCGAAACGGCGCCACGTACAGTCGCGCCGCGCCGGCTCTTTCAGTGCGCCTTGGCCCAGTTCGGCCCGGTTCCCGCATCGACGACCAGCGGCACGGAGAGATCCACCGCGGGCATCGCCGCGCCTTCCATCACCTTGCGCACTGCCGCGATCGTGTCCTCGACCGCGCTTTCCTCGACCTCGAAGACCAGCTCGTCATGGACCTGAAGCAGCATCTTCGCCGGCAGTTTCTCGATGGCTTCCGGCACCCGGATCATCGCCCGCCGGATCACATCCGCCGCTGAGCCCTGGATCGGCGCATTGATTGCCGCCCGCTGCGCGAAAGCTGCCTTCGGCCCCTTGGCGGAAATCTGCGGCGTATGGATCTTTCGCCCGAACAGCGTCTCGACGAATTGGTTCTCCTTCGCAAACGCCTTTGTCCGATCCATGTATTCGCGAATGCCCGGAAAGCGTTCGAAATAGGTGTCGATGAACTCTTTTGCCTGATCGCGCGGAATACGCAGGTTGTTCGCCAGCCCGAAGGCCGAAATGCCGTAGATCACGCCGAAATTGATCGCTTTCGCCTGCCGCCGGACCATCGGGTCCATACCCTCCACCGGCACGCCGAACATCTCGGAGGCGGTCATGGCATGGATGTCGAGCCCATCTCGGAACGCCTGTTTCAACGCTTCGATATCGGCCACATGCGCGAGGATGCGCAGCTCGATCTGCGAATAGTCGAGGCTAACCAGAACCCGACCCTCCGGCGCGATGAAGGCCTCGCGGATGCGCCGCCCCTCCTCGGTCCGAACGGGAATGTTCTGCAGGTTCGGATCGGTCGAGGCGAGCCGCCCCGTCGCCGCCCCCGAAATCACGTAGGACGTATGCACCCGCCCCGTGTCGGGATTGATGTGCTCTTGCAGCGAGTCCGTGTAGGTCGATTTCAGCTTCGAGACCTGCCGCCAGTCGAGCACCCGCGCGGGCAGATCGTGTCCCTGTGCGGCCAGCGTCTCCAGCACATCCGCGCCCGTGGCATAGGCGCCTGTCTTGCCCTTCTTGCCGCCCTCGAGCCCCATCTGGTCGAAGAGCACCTCGCCGAGCTGTTTCGGGGAGCCCACGTTGAACTTGCCGCCCGCCAGTTCGTGGATCTCCTCCTCGAGCTGCGCCATCTTCTGCGCAAACGCCCCCGACATGCGAGACAGGTGATCGCGGTCGACCTTCACACCCGCCATCTCCATCTTCGCCAGCACCGGGATGAGCGGCCGCTCCATGGTCTCGTAGACACGGGTCACGCGCGCGTAGGGCAGGCGGGGCTTGAGCGTCTCCCAGAGCCGCCAGGTGATCTCGGCATCCTCCGCGGCATAGGCGCTGGCATCCTCCACCGGCACCTTGTCGAAGGTGATCGCGGATTTGCCCGAGCCCAGGAGCGGCTTGATCGGGATCGGCGTGTGCCCGAGATAGGTCTCCGAGAGCATGTCCATCCCGTGGCCGTGCAGCCCGGAGTGCAGCGCGAAGGAGATCAGCATCGTATCGTCGATGGGCGCCACTTCGACGCCATGACGCGAGAAGATCTTCGCGTCGTATTTCATGTTCTGGCCGATCTTGAGAACGCTCGGGTCTTCCAGAACAGGCTTCAGGATCTCCAGCGCTTCCTCAAGGCTCATCTGGCCCTCGGCGCGCTTGCCCGCACCGAAGAGATCGCCGTCGCCCTTTTCCACATGCCCGACCGGCACGTAACACCCCGTTCCGGCCCCAACCGAAAGCGAAATGCCCACGAGATCCGCCACCATCTCGTCAAGACCGGTAGTTTCGGTATCCACCGCCACCACGCCGCGTTCCCGGATACGTTCGACCCAGGTCTCCAGAGCCGCGCGGTCGCGAACCGTCTCGTAGTCAGCCGTGCTGAACTCGGGAAAGCTCGATGTCGCAGGGCCGGACCAGCCCTCGCCGTCGCCCGCCGAACTGCTGGCAGACGGCACGGGCTTGCTCTCGATCACCGGCGGCTCGACGTCGAATTTCGACGCAACCCGGCTCGAGAGCGTGCGGAACTCCATCTCCGCAAGGAAGGTCAGAAGTTTCTCAGGGTCGGGCTCGCGCACCTCCAACTCGTCCAATGTCTCGTCGAGCGGCGTGTCGCACTTGAGCGTCACCAACTCGCGCGAGATCCGGATCTGGTCGGCGAACTCGATCAGCGTCTGCCGGCGCTTGGGCTGCTTGATCTCCTCGGCGCGCGCCAGAAGCGTGTCAATGTCGCCGTATTGCTCGATGAGCAGCGCCGCCGTCTTCACGCCGATCCCCGGCGCACCGGGCACGTTGTCCACCGAATCGCCTGCCAGCGCCTGCACATCGACCACCTTCTCGGGCGCGACGCCGAACTTCTCGCGCACCTCGTCCGGGCCGATGGTGCGGGCCTTGATCGGGTCGAGCATCTCGATCCCGCCGCCCACCAGCTGCATCAGGTCCTTGTCCGAGGAGATGATCGTCACGCGCCCCCCGGCTTCCCGCGCGAGGCAGCCATAGGTCGCGATCAGATCGTCGGCCTCATAGCCTTTCTTCTCGATGCAGGGCAGGTTGAAGGCGCGTGTCGCATCCCGGATGAGCGAGAACTGCGGCCGCAGATCCTCGGGCGGCTCCGGGCGCTGGGCCTTGTATTCAGGGTAGATGTCGCTGCGGAAGGTCTTGCCGGAATGGTCGAAGATCACCGCCACATGGGTCGGCGCGTCCGAGCCCTTGGCATCCTCCACCATCTTGAAGACCATGTTGCAGAATCCCGCGACCGCCCCGATGGGCAGGCCGTCGGACTTCCGCGTGAGCGGCGGCAAGGCGTGATAGGCCCGGAAGATGAACCCCGAGCCGTCGATCAGATGCAGGTGGTGACCCTTGCCGAACGCCACGTCAGTGGTCCGAGGAAGCCGCGCCGGGCTTCAGCACGTATTTCCGGTCGCAGTAGCCGCATTCGACGAACCCGGTCTTGGGATCGATCGACAGCCAGACGCGCGGGTGGCCGAGCGCGCCGACACCTCCGTCGCAGGCGATACGGGTCGAGGTCACTTCGATGACTTCCGGGGCGGGGATGCTCATGGCTGGCTCCGTCAGGCTGCGTCTTGTCTCATGCCTTCCTTAGCGCGGCGGCGTGGCGGCGGGCAATGGCCCGCGCACATCCCGCGGCGATCAGGCCGGGTTGACCAGCATCGCGCCGAGCGAGCGTCCGGCCATCAGATGCATATGGAAATGCGGAACCTCCTGATGGGCATGATCGCCGGAATTGCCGATGAGGCGATAGCCCGGCCCGTCCGCACCGGGCGCCACGCCCAGATCATGGCTCAGCTTCGCCAGCGTGCGATAGAAATCGAGGATCTCCGCGTCGCTCGCCTCCAGCCCGAAATGGTCGGAGTTCACGTATGGGCCCTTCGGGATCAGCAGCACATGCAGCGGGGCCTGCGGGCGGATGTCGTGAAAGGCGAGCGTATGCTCGGTTTCGTGGACCGTCTTGTTCGGGATCTCGCCGCGAAGGATCTTCGCGAAGATGTTCTCGTCATCGTAATCGTACGCCATGCTCAAATCTCCCCACAGTCATTCATGTGGCTGTAGCAAGGCGCAAAACGCCGCCCCGTCAAGGACCAAATCCGGCTCCGGGCAATACTGCCCGAAATAGGCGGCGGTCTGGCCGCTCAACCACCCCGCCGCAGGTCATACTCTTTTAAATTCTGCGAAGTATTGCTCAGCACCGAAGAAACTGTTCGCCTGGGAGTATAGTGATGAAACGTGCCGCCCTGTCCCTCCTCATGTTGGCTACGGCGCTGCCGGTGCATGCGTTCGATGCCGACGAATACCGCGCAATCGTCAGCGATACGATCGTGCAGGTCAATTCCGGCAATATCGACGTCGCGGCTCTTCAGGAAAACCAGAAGCAGTTGATGGCGATCGGGATGGAGGCCGCGAAGGAATACGCGGCAGAACACCCCGAGTCCGCGGAACTCATGAACTTCGTGGCCGACAACGCCGACAGCATGCTTGAGATGAACCTCGAAGAGCTGGAAACCGCTTGGCACGATGGCGAGATATACGGAGACGCCGGCATCGATATCGATGCTTACGACCATTTTGGTGAAGAGCTCGGGATCACCGAGTCGATCGTCCATCCCGCGACAGCCTACGTCGCGCTCGGGGAATACGGCAGGACCGGCGATGATATGAACCTCATGCAGGTGAAGGACGAGCTTTCGGCGGCCGTCGAACACATGGATCACATGCACTGAGCTGGACTGACCCTTCGGCCCTTCAGTCCGACCCATGAGGTTGGACGACGCGCCGAATATGATGCCAGAGAAGGTTCCGGACTCATGATAGTAAACTCGATTTCCAGACAGCTGACCGTGTCCTTCGGCCTTGTCATGGCCGCGGCCGCGGCAATTGGCCTGGTCGGTGTCATCGGAACCTTTTCGATCGTCTCCACGATCTCGTCGGTGGTCGAACACGAAGTGCATGACGCGACCCATACGGTGCATCAGGTCGAGACGGCCACGGCGCTCGAAACGGCCGTTCTGTCTCATGTCGCGAGTCCGCTTCAGGATAGCGAATCTGAGGCGGAGATCCGGCGCGCGTTCGCGGCATTCGTGGAGGAGATCTCCCATGTTCCCGCCATCAGTTCCCAGTTCGACGTGGACGAGCTTTCTGCCCGGATAGATGCTGCGCTCGGCAGTCACGCGGATCTGGCCGCATACTACTTCGTCGGGGACGATCGCGTGATGAACGTGGCCGCGTTTCTCAACCGGGTGGCGGTCGACAATGCGCGATACATGAAGTCCCTCGACGATGCCGCCCGGTTCGGGGTCTTCGACGGCATATCGACCGACCCGAGCCAGACACTCTTCGCGCGCTGGAAGCGGACCTTCACCGCTGCGGATCCGGTTCTGGAAGAGAAGCTGCAGGCCTATGGCGCGGCGGAAGCCGCCATGTTGACCTATGCCGGCGAAAGGGTTGTCGGCAATCCTGACAAGGCCGAGTCCTATCTCGTTCGCTTGAAGACCCGACGGTTGACGAAGGTGGATCGCAGCCTGCTCGATGCCGCGACCTACGCGGAAGAGGGCCTCAGCCAGGCCGTAGCGATCAATTCCGAAACTGTATCCGATCTTCGCGAAGCCCTCCACGATCTTGTTCTCGCGATCAACGAACTCCAGCAAACCGCCTCCGAGGGAATGACCACCAAACTGAATCAGGTCACGGAGCGCGCCTGGATCACGATGGGCGTGATGGCCGCCGTATTTGCCGCCGGTTTTGCCGTGGCATTCGTCAGCGCACAGGTCACGACGCGTCGGATCGGAACGCCGCTGCGCCAGTTGTCAGGGACCATCGAGGCGCTGGCCGAACGGAATTTCAACACCATTGTTCCCTTCAAGGATCGCAAGGACGAGATCGGGGCCATCGCAATGGCAGCCGAGGTCTTCCGCGAAAGCGGGATCGAACGGAGACGGCTCGAGCGCGAACGGGAAGAGACTCGCGCCCGCGAGGAGCGCGAGAGGTTGGAGCGCATCGAGGCCGAACATGCGCGTGAGCGCGAAGCCGAGGAACACAAGCGCGAGGAAGAGGCGCGCCACCGGGCCGCGGAGGAGGCCGAAGCGGCGCGGCTGGCAGAGATCCGCGCCAAGGCCGAGGCGGAGCGCCAGGCGCGCCTTGCCGAGCAGACCCGTGTGGTCGAGCGGCTTGCGCTCGGGCTTCGCCAGCTTGCGGAAGGGGATCTCGATTCGCAGATTTCCGACGATTTCGGTGAGGGCTACGAGCGGTTGCGCAAGGATTTCAACCTTGCCGTGAGCCGGCTTGCCCAGGTCATCCGGGATCTTTCCGGCAGCTCGGCCACGATCGAGCGCAGCGTGGCCTCCCTGTCCGAGGCCGCCGATCAACTGGCGAACCGTACGGAACGCTCGGCGGCGTCCCTGGAGGAAAGCTCCGCAGCCCTGCATCAGCTCACGGAAACGGTGCGGTCCAGCGCAGAGCGGGCCGAATCCACCAACGGTATTGTCCGCGACGCTACCGCCGATGCCGAAAGCAAGAGCGCGCTCGTGGCGAGGGCGGTCGCGGCCATGGGGGAAATCAAGGGGTCGTCGGACAAGGTCGCGAACATCGTTGGCGTCATCGAGGACATCGCCTTCCAGACGAACCTGCTCGCACTCAATGCCGGTGTCGAAGCGGCACGCGCAGGCGATGCGGGCCGGGGCTTCGCGGTGGTCGCCTCCGAAGTCCGGGCTCTGGCCCAGCGGTCATCGACCGCGGCACAGGAAATCCGCGAACTCATCGGCGGCAACGGCGGTCAGATCCGGGAAGGCGTCGATCTCGTCAACCGCGTCGGCGAGGCGCTCGAGGGCATCGTGGGCTCGATTTACAAGATCTCGGGCCTGGTGAGTGAAATCTCCGGGTCGACCAAGGAACAGGTCAGCGGGATCGAGGAGATCAGCCGGTCCGTCACCGAGCTCGACAAGGCGACGCAACAGAATGCCGCGATGTTCTCCCATACCAACGATGCGACCCAGGCGCTGAGCGGGGAGGCCGCCACCCTCGGCGAGACCGTCGCAAAGTTCCGCCTGCCCCAGGGCGGGACAGGCGGCATGATGCTGAAGGCCGGCTAGGGCGCGAAGCCCTCTGCCGGCCCCGATACCGGGACGGTGGAAATCAGTTCCAGAACCCTTCGTCGACGTCCTCCATCGACTCCAGTTCTTCCTCGGTCAGCCGGGTGACATACCCGTATTCGGTGTCGTCCACCGCCACGAGGTTCACGTCGTCCACCTGGATCATCACGTGCTTGTCGCCCACGTCGAGGAACCCGCCGACCTCGGCGACCAGTCCCACCAGCTTACCGTCGGGCGAGAGGACCAGGTCTTCGATCTCCCCGATGCTTTCCCAACTGCTGCCGACCTCATCGTGACGTGTGGTCGGGTCCCAGCTCTGATGGTCCGAAGCATTCATCGTGTAGATCGTGCCATCGGTGATGTCGCGGGTGCGGATCAGCCCGTCATGGGTGGCGTTCGCGCCGCCATCCTCGCTGGCCTGCATCTCTTCCGTATCGACGGACGTATCCTGTGCCATGGCGGCGGTTGCGCTCAGGGCCAGTGCCACTGCGGTTGCGGTCATGAACTTCATTGTCATCTCCCTTCTCGCATTGTGCATACTCGCCCAACGAGTGAAGCCAGCGACGGTTCCGAAAAAATTCCGGAAAATCCCGAGCCGGAACCGCTTCGGAATGGTTCGGTCCAGGCCGTCCGCGCCCTAACCCCCCACGGAGAGACCGGCGCGCGCATAATTCGCGTTCCCGCCACCTTCGGGGCGCGGGATCACGCTGAAGGAGCCGTCGCTCTCAAGGATCACGGCCGCCACCTCGTCGGGATCGGAGGTCGGACTGGTGCGGATGACGGTCATCAGTTCGTCCTGCGTGACACGCTCCCTGCGCAGCGCATCGACGCAGATCTCTCCGTCCCGCATGAGAAGCTGCGGCTCGGAGCGCACCAGCCGCGCCACCTTGCGTGACCGCACGGAGGCATAGGCAACGATCCACTGCAATCCGATCAGCGTCGCGAACGCCGTCACGCCTTCGGCCAGCGCCACATCCGAAGAAAGGAGGACAGTCGCCAGCGTCGAGCCGATGGCGACGGTGACGACAAGATCGAAGGCGTTGAGCTTTGCCAGCGTCCGCTTGCCCGAACTGCGCAGCGCCGCGACGAGAAGGCCATAGGCCAGCGTGCCCACCAGGATCGTGCGCAGGATCCCACCCCATCCCTGGAAAAGCATGTCGGTCATGTCTCGCATCTCCCTCTGCTGATGAAACCACCAGACGACATGCCGCCCCCGCGCGGAGAAACAACCCTTGGCCTGTGGCTTGACGCGTGCCGGGGGAGCTGCGGCCCCTTGCAGGATTTATGGCAAACTCCGTGGCCGGACCTGCACTACGGCACATGGTTGCAGAAGCTGGGCACTGTGGCGCGCATCACCGCGTGAAGCTTTGCGCGCCGTCTGGCTGGGCGATTCCGGAACGGACATCGGGCCGAAGGCGAAGGCCGCAGCGCTCGATCATCCGGCAGGAGGGCACGTTGCTCGTCCGCGCAAATTCCTGCACCGTATGCGCTCCGAGGTCATCGACCGCCCCCTTCAATGCGAGGGCATTGGCCCAAACTCCGACACCCCGATTCCGCAGATCCTCTCGGACCGCGACCAATCCTGCCCAGGCCGAGGCCCTGTGCGCGCTGAACCGATTGTAGGGAAAATAGGAGAAGGCAGTTGCAGCGACCGAGCAATCCTCAGGGTCGAGCAAGACAGCCAGCGTCGATGGTCCCGCGCTTCCCGACAGAACCTGCGCAGGGAAGGGCGCCACACCGGACTTGGCCATGAAAGCTTGCACGGATCCAAGGAAATCCCCATCGGCGCTCGCAGAGCGCCCAGCTAATGCGAGGTCGTCGCGGGGCAGGCGAAGAATGTCATTGCAGGCTGCCCTGATGTCATCGCGAGACCCATCAAACACATCCCACCAGGTGATGGTGCAACCGATATCCGCGAGGCGGCGTTCGATTTCCGAGCAGTCCTTGAGCGCTATCATGCGGAACGTCATCGCGCCCTCGTCCCGCAATATGGCGCTGATCCGATGCCAGCCAAGCCGATCCGGATCGTCCGTTCCGGCCAGCCGGGCTGCAAAAACGGCTCCCGGTGTCTCGGCGACCGTGTCGGCCGCCGCCAGCGAGCGCGCTTGCAGCTTTCGTTGTGCCTCGCTCCCGTAGAGCCCGTCTTCCGTCCAAGCCATCGTCCCGACCAAGCAAGTGGTCCCGTCAGGATATCACGAACCGCTCTATTCTGCGCGGGGTGATCGATGGCCGTCCGGGCTCGGCTCGGAGGATTTGACGTGTGGTCGACATGTCTCCGCCGCTTCATGCGAGGGCAGACCCCATCATTTGCGCCGAAAGCTGACAGGTCCGGGCAACACACCTCGTGCGGAGCAGTGGCCTCAGGCGGCCTTCTGCGCCAGCCCTTCCTGGGCGAACAATTCCCGCAGATCCTGCTCCGGGCGCGCGCCGATATGGGAGATCACCTCCGCCGCCGCCACGCAGCCCATGCGCAGACAGGTGAGCATGTCGCGGCGCGTGGCCAGCCCGTGCAACAGCCCCGCCGCGAAGAGATCGCCCGCACCTGTCGCATCCACCACACTTGTGGCCGTGGCCGCGGCATGAACGCGCGAACCGCCCGCGATCAGATGCGCACCCTTCGCGCCCACCGTGCAGGCGGTCATGGCGATCTCCGCCTCGGCCCGGTCCATGGCATGGGTCAGATCGTCGGTCTCGAAGAGCGACTTCAACTCGTGCTCGTTGGCCACCACGAGATCCGCATCCGTCCGGATCATGGCGAGAAACGCATCCCGGTGCCGCTCGACGCAGAACGGGTCCGACAGCGTCACCGCCACCTTCCCGCCGGCAGCCTTGCAGGCCCGGATGGCCCGCGCGAAAGCCGCATGGCTGTCCGGCCCGTCGAAGCGGTAGCCTTCGAGGAAGAGCCACTCGGCCTGCGCCATCTGCGCCTCGTCGATATCGGACGCCGAGAGAAACTCCGACACGCCGAGATAGGTGCTCATGGAGCGCTCGCCATCGGGGCTCACCAGCACCATGCAGCGTCCGGTCTCATGGGCATGATCCTTTGGCGCGAAGGGCGTCTCGTAGACCGCGCCCTGCGCACGCAGGTCATGGGCGAAGATCTCGCCCAGCTGGTCGTCCTTCACCTTGCCCACATAGGCCGTCCGTTCGCCGAGCGAGGCGAGGCCTGCAATGGTGTTCGCCGCCGATCCGCCCGACACTTCCCGCGACGGGCCCATGTGCGAATAGAGCTCGACCGCGCGGTCGCGGTCGATCAGCTGCATGATCCCCTTCTCGACCTTGTTCTCGGACAGGAAATCGTCCTCGATCCGCGAAATCACATCCACAATCGCGTTGCCGACACCGACAACCTGAAAAGCTTTGGTCACAGGGTTTTCTCCTCGAATTCGCAGATGTCGCGTATCAGGCACGCCTTGCAGGCGGGTTTACGCGCCGTGCAGACATAGCGCCCGTGCAGGATCATCCAGTGATGGGCATGAAGCTGGTAGGGGGCGGGAACATGGTCCTCGATGGCGCGCTCGACCGCGACGACATCCTTTCCCTTGGCGATTCCGGTGCGGTTGCCCACCCGGAAGATATGCGTGTCCACGGCTTGCGCCGGCATTCGCCACCACATGTTCAGCACGACATTGGCGGTCTTCCTCCCGACACCGGGCAGGGCGTTCAGCGCGGCCCGCGACGAGGGCACTTCGCCGCCAAATTCCTCCACGAGGATACGGCTGAGCTTCATCACGTTCTTGGCCTTGTTGCGGTAGAGCCCGATGGTCCGGATATGCTCGATCAGCCCTTCCTCGCCGAGGTCGAGCATCTTCTGCGGCGTGTCCACCACCTTGAAGAGCGCCTCGGTCGCGCGGTTCACGCCCTTGTCGGTCGCCTGCGCCGAGAGCGCCACCGCGACCAGAAGCGTGTAGGCATTCACATGATTGAGCTCACCCTTGGGCTCGGGCTCCGCCGCATGGAACCGCCGGAAGATCTCCGAGATCGTGGCGTAGTCCAGCTGTTCGGGCATGAAGCTCCCAGTTGTGAAAGGGCCGGTCGGCCCCAATAAGCAGGATTCGGGTGGCCTGAAATCGCCGGGGCGCGCTAACCTCCCACCAATGGCGAGAAGGCCGCATCTTACTGGGATACTGGAATAGCAGGCGATGACCGAACTGCAACCCTATCATTACGGCGTCATGGCGCGCGCGCTCGACGAAATGGCCGCCCGCGCCCCCGAACAGCTCTCTCTCGAGGATGTCGCGGCGGGCGTGGGGCTGAGCCCCGCGCATTTCCAGCGCGTGTTCAGCCAGTGGGTCGGCGTGAGCCCCAAGCGCTACCAGCAGTATCTTGCGCTTGATCACGCCAAGACGCTCCTGGCCGAGCGCCATTCCGTGCTCGATGCCGCGCATGCTTCCGGCTTGTCCGGGGCAGGGCGGCTGCACGATCTCTTCCTGCGCTGGGAGGCGATGAGCCCCGGCGAATATGCCCGCGGCGGCGCGGGGCTGGAAATCGCCTGGGGACAATTCGAAAGCCCCTTCGGCCCGGTGCTGGCCATGGGCACGGGCCGGGGCCTCTGCGGGATTGCCTTCACCTCCGAGACCGGTTGGGACGCCGCGATGGCCGACATGCGGAGCCGCTGGCCGGAAGCGGAGCTCGTCGAGGCGCCGGAGCGGATCGCGGCCTGGGTCGAGGCGGCCTTCGGCGCGGGGGGCGAGGCGCGGATCCACATGATCGGCGCGCCGTTCCAGATCAAGGTCTGGGAGGCCCTGCTGCAGGTGCCCTCGGGCCATGTCACGACCTATTCGGACATCGCCGCCGCGGTGGGAAATCCGCGGGCCGTGCGCGCGGTCGGCACCGCCGTCGGGCGCAACCCGGTGAGCTGGCTCATTCCCTGCCACCGGGCCATGCGCAAATCCGGCGGTCTCGGCGGCTACCACTGGGGCCTCGGGGTCAAACGCGCGATGCTGGCCTGGGAATCCGCACGCTTCGAGGCCGGGGGTGTCGCGGCGGGCTGAGCCGCTCCATCCTGCCTTTGGCCCAAGGCTCGCGCGCGACCCGGAGGTGGGCGCAATCGCGCCCGCCTTGGGGGGCGGGGCGTGCGCGATCCGGGGCTTCGCCCCGCTGAAGCGGTCCAGCAGCTCCTATCTATCGATCCCTTCATGACCGATGCCGCGCGGAACTCGAACGACGGCAAGGGACAGAATTGCTGACGTTTTCGAAACCGGGCCGTCGCAGGCACGGCGCCTTCGGTTTGTTCTGTGCCACTGTTTCCCGGCACCGCCGACCTGAGCGCCACATGCGCCATGCGCGCCGTCGATCCGGGGGGCGGCGTTACTCAGTCCCGCGCAACGGCAGCGTTCCACACCTATTCTGTCCGGTTTTCGCGAAACCGAGAATCCCCCACTCCGTTAACCATCCGGTCACGGATGCGGGAAATTGTCTGCATGAAATATGCATGAAATATGCATGGAATATGCATCCGCCCCGAGCGGCTTCGAACCGATTTTCCCCTTGTTTTCATGCCCCTCCGCAGTCCGTCCGGCGCAGCGCCGAAAGCCGTTAACCCCGCCTTAATCCCACATTGGAAACTGCCCTCCGAAGAACGGTTCAAACCGCAGGATTTTCGCGCTAGACGGTTCTTCGAGGGGTGTCGGGCGCATGAAGCAGAACAGCATGAGAAACTGGCTCGGGCGATGCGCCATCTTCGGATGGGCCTTGCTGAGCGGTTTTTTTCTCTTCGTTTCCTCCCCGCAGGCCGCCCCCGTCCCGTCCCGCGTTTTCGTGCAATGCGTCGTGATGCAGGGCAATGGCTACAACTGGGCCTCCACGCTCGGCTGGCTGTCGGGTCAGGTCGAGATCGCGGCGGCCCGCGCCTCCGCCTGGGAGGCCGCTCATCCCGGTTCCCGTGCGGGCATCGACCTTCGCTGCGCGACCGGTTCGTCCTCGGGTGGCCCGGCAGCGGCTGTGCTCGACGCCCTGCTCGAAAACCCAACCCTGGTTGACCGAAATGACGATTGGCTGACCCCGGAGGAGGCCCAGGGCGTCTCGCGCGCCCTGATGTTTCTCGCGCTTTCCACCAATTTCGATGGCGAATACAGACGGCTCGTCGGCACGGGTATTGGCGCCTGGCTGGGCCTCTTTGATCGCTCGAGCAATGCGCTGGGCGGCCGCTACTGGCGCGGCGTCTCCACCGCCTCGGTCAACGCGGCGATCTTCGGCGATTGGGTCCGTGCCGCGCGGGTCTATGACCCCGCATGGCATGATGCTCTCATGGACGAGGCCGGGCCTCTGCCGCTCTATGCGGAGCGCCCTGCGCAGCTCGGACAGTCCGGAGAGGACCCCGCCGCCGCGCGCATGGAGGCGCTGGCCAATGCCGCGCGCGGGCAGGTCGACAAGGCCCTGCAGCAGGCACCGGCAACGGATGTCCCCGTTGGTCCCGGCATCTGCGCAACCGCCCTTGCCGTCACAGGCCGGCCAAAACCGCCCTTCTCCTATGCGGACCTGCGCCTCATTGCGATCTGCGATCCCGAAACCTTCACGACGTTGTCGTCCAACACGCATTTGGGCGAATGGCTCGGGTCCAGCACCCAGATGCAGGAGCGGCTCGTGCTCGCCAGCACGCGCTCGTGGCGGAATATCCTGAACATCACGCTCCGCGAGCCCGAACTCATGACCCCATTGACCGGGAAGTTGCGCGTTGCGCCCATCGGTCTTGATGCCATCGCGGTTCCGGCCGGCGCGGACAGTTCCGTCGCCGCAGGCCCGCTGGTCATGATGGGCGGGTTTGCCGATCCCCGCCTGCAGGCCTGGATCTCGGCCGCCATGCTTTCGGGCAAGCTCGATGCGCTGGAACGGCGTGGCGTGGAAGGCGACGGGCGGCTTGCGGTGTTCGGCCGGACCGAAGACCGCGACGATCCGACCGAGACCTTCGCTCAGCGGACGATCGTGAAATACTTCGACAGCCTGGAAATGCCGTTCCACGAGGAAGGAACGCTTCCCTTCTACTACGACTGGCAGGATGAAGTTTGCCCGGTGGCCGAGGACCTTGCGCGCCGGTCCCACGTCGATTTCTACCGAATGGACTGGAACCTGCCGGGTGGGGCGGGGGCCATCGCCGGGCATGGCCAGACGCTCGCGGCAAAGGGCTACAACCTTGGCAAGATCCAGACGCCCCGCGACAAGTATCCCGAACTGCCCTCACGAATCTGGCGCACATTCGCCTTTGATCCGATCGACACGCAGGCCTACCTTCCGACACCACCGCCGGGTGGAATGCCGTGCCTTCCGCTCTCTAGCGGGGGGCAGGATTGATGCTCAGGATTCTGGGCTTCTTTCATTCCCGTCTACGGCCGAGTCTCCTGGGGCTGGTCATTGCCGCTGCCGCCTTCTGCGCCTCTTTCACGCCCTCGCTCGTTCCCCGCGATCCGCTGCTGCAGGGTCTGATCAGCGGTCTCGTGGCCGCACTGGGATACGAGGCCGGCAACCTCCTGCTCCTGATCTGGCGCTTCCTGCAACTTCCGACCAAGCATCCGCGGGTGGAGGTGTTTCTGCGCGTGGTGATCTATGTCCTCGTTGCCCTGGGCGTGGGTTACTCCATGTTCCACGCAGCGGATTGGCAGAATGCGGTCCGGGATGTCGCAGGCATGCCCCCGGTCGATACGTCTCACCCGACGAAGGTCTTCGCGATCAGCGCCGTGGTCATGCTCATACTCTGGCTCATCTTTCGCGCCTTGGGCGTTCTCTTCGATCGCATCGAAGCCACGCTGGCCCGTGTCCTTCCGCCCCGTGTGAGCGTGCTCATCGCCCTGAGCCTGACGGCCTGGCTGGCCTGGGCGGTCACGGATGGCGTTTTCGTGGATCGGGCCTTTCGAGCTGCCGACAGCTTCTTCGAGACCGCCGACGAAATGATTTCCCCCGATCTGGCACCGCCGGACGATCCGGATCTTTCGGGCAGTCCGCACTCCCTGATCGGCTGGCGCGACATGGGCCGCTGGGGCAGAGCCTTCGTCTCCCGGGCGCCGGAGATTGACGAATTGCGCGCCTTCGACCCTGATGCGATCGAGCCGATCCGGGTCTATGTGGGTCGGAATTCGGCGCCGACGCCACAGGCGCGCGCCGATCTGGCGCTGGCCGAATTGCTGCGTGTCGGGGCCTTTGAGCGGTCCGCGCTTCTGATCGCAACGCCCGTCGGCACGGGGTTCATGGATAAATACGCGCAGGACACGCTCGAATTCATCCGTGGCGGCGATATCGCCACCGTGGGGGTGCAGTATTCCTATCTGACCAGCGCGCTTGCCCTGATGGTTCACCCGGAATACGGGCTCGATCAGTCTCAAGCGCTGTTCCAGACAATCTACGACTACTGGGCGAGACTTCCGAAAGACGACCGCCCCCAGCTCTACGTCTTCGGGCTGAGCCAGGGCGCCTACAATTCGCAGGCCACGCTCCCGTTGCTCGATCTCCTGGCCGATCCGATCTCGGGCGGGGTCTGGGCCGGCTCGCCCTTCCTCAGTCCCATCTGGCAGGATGTGCGCAACGATCGCGTCGAGGGCAGCGCGGCCTGGCGCCCCATTTTCGGCAACAGCACCCTGATCCGTGCTATGAACCAGAACGGCACCGGACTTGAGGGCGATCCTCCCTGGGGGCCGATGCGGTTCGTTTTTCTGCAATACGGCAGCGACCCAATCGTTAATTTCACGTTTACGTCGGCTTTTCAGCGCCCTGAGTGGATGAACAGCCCGCGCGCTCCCGATGTTGCGCCGGAGTTCCGCTGGTTTCCCTTCGTCACCACCTTGCAGCTCGGTCTGGACATGGCCACTTCGCAGCAAATAGAAGGTTTCGGACACGAATACGCGGCGCAGGACTATATCGATGCCTGGGTTGCGGTCGCGGCTCCGGACGACTGGACCGCAGAGCGGACGGAGACACTCAGGGACATCTTTGCCCGCCGCCCGCCAGCCTACTGAACTGCACCGACGGAGCCCCGATCTCTCATGACGGCGATAGCAGCAGGAATCCTGACCCTTGTCGCCGCGTTCGGTGCGGTCGGGGTAAATACGCTGCGCGGTCCGATGGGATGGTCCACCGCGGATCACACGCCGGCGGCTTTAGCGGCGACGCTCGCTCCATACTACCGAACGGTGATCCCCGAAACCGGCGATGGACCCTTTCCCACCGCGCTACTGTTTTCAGGCTGCGACGGGCCAAAGGACAATCTCGGGTTTCTCGCGCACGCGCTGGCCGAGGCCGGCTGGGCCTCGATCGTCATCGACAGTCATGGACCGCGTGACTACGGGAAATACGAGGCTTGGCGGTTGATCTGTTCGGGCCAGCTTCTGACCGGCGCGGAACGGGCAGGAGATGTTGCCGTTGCCATCGACGAGGCCCGCGCGATGGAGTTCGTGGATGGAGATCGCATTGCGCTCATCGGTGCTTCGCACGGCGGCTGGGCGATCTTCGATTTCCTCGCGCTCGCCAGTTCCGGTCGTGTGCCCCCCATTCTCGAGAGCTGGCCCGACAGCCTGGCGCGCGACGGCCTTTCCGGCATTGAAAGCGTCGTCGCACTCTATCCCTATTGCGGGGCGCTCAGCATCGCCGGACGGGAAGGCTGGTCGGCGGATGTGCCCGCGCTCTTCCTGCTGGTCGAGGGCGATTCGATTGCGGATGATCGCGATTGCCTGGACCTTGCCGCGAAAGAGCAGGCTCTGGGCGCGGAGGTCGAGGTCGGCACGTTTCGCGGCGTCACCCACGGATTCGACCAGGCGCAGAAATCCGCGCTTAGTACATTGGAGTTCAATGCCGATGCGCGCATCGCGGCCGTCCGCGAGATCGTATCCTTTCTGGATCGCTGATCCCGCGGATGGCTGTTCGATCGATCAGGCGAGCATGCGCGCGATCTGGTCCTTGAGCACGAGACGGTTCTTGCGAAGCTCGGCCTCATGGAAATTGTCCGTCGGATCGAGGTTTGCCTCTGCCCGATAGACGGCGTGGTTCACGGTCTCGTATTCTTCCGCCAGCTTGCGGAAATGCGCATCGGTCGCCTTGAGAACCTGGATACGCTGCACCTTGTCCGGAAATTCCTCGGCGAGTTCGTGCGGGGCATGGGCCATGGTTGTCTCCTTCTTGTCCGCTGGACGCTCTCGTGTCCTGCCGATGGTAAAGCCAGGCCCCGCAACCACCTTGATGCGTATCAACTTTCCGGTGGCTAATACGGGATTGGTTACTGCGCGTCGGGAACCCAGGGGTCGAGCGCGTCGATCTTCTCCTGGCGACGCTGATCGGACGGCTTCGACCAATCGCCACCGAAGGCTGCGGACTCCCAGGAACCGTATTCCGGGTTGGGGAACATGATCCAATCGTGGCCCCAGTGATCGAGCGAGCTTTCGAGGAAGGCATCCCGTTCGGCGATCGTCCCGTCGGCCGCATCGCTGAAATCACCGAGGTTGTCCCCCATGACCAGCGCCACGCGATAGTCCTTCGCGACGAAGGCGAGCCGGTTCTCCTTTGCCGATCCCCATTCCTCACGGTCGCCCCGCAGCAGCACCGTGTCCACATTCCCTCCCATGGGGAAGCCGAGCGCTTCCATGTTCGAGATCGTGCCCTCTTTCTCGATGGCCTTTCGGTTCGAGACGTAGAAGATCTTCACGCCGAGGCTGTCGATGTGATTGAGGAAGTCCAGCGCGCCGGGGACGGCCCCCGAGGTTTCGCTGTTCACGTAGTCGGTCCATTCGGACGAGCTGAAACTCGTGCCGCGGGTGATGAGCGAGGCCTCGTAGTTGCCGTTGTCGAGCAGGGTCTCGTCGAGGTCTGCGATGATGGCGACCGGTTGGTCCTCGTAGCCCTCGACCTGCTTGTCCGGCATGGCGCTCCAGGTGGGATCGGCCAGCGCTGCATCGAGTTGCGTTCTTGCAAGCTTGAAGAGCTGCAGGACCGTTGCCTTGTATTCGACCGAGGTCTCCATCCAGACCGTTGCGTTCAGGAGATCGTTCTGGGGCACCGGCGGCGTCTCGGTCGACGTATCCTGCGCCAGGACAGGGCCGGTGAGGCATCCGGCAGAGAGCACGGTGGCAATCGCAAAGGCAGAACACGAACGAAGTCTGGGCATGGCATCCATCCTTGGAAATGACGACCGCCCGAGGACCGGGCAGGGCTCCGCGCCAACCTGCGACAGGTGTCAACAAACTGTCAAATGAATGCCGCAGGTGTGGTCAGTAGCCTGCCAAGCGATCCACCAGATGCAGGAGGGAAAGCCCCGCTTCCGAGCGCCTTATGTTCTCTGCAATGACCTCCCCGGCGGTCTCGGGCCGGGTTGCGGCGGCGATATGGGGCGTCACCGTGACCTTCGGATGCTCCCAGAAGGGATGATCCGCAGGCAGGGGCTCGGTACGGAAGACATCAAGGGTGGCATGGGCCAGCGGGCCGCCATCGAGCGCAGCAAGAAGCGCGTCATCGTCGATCAGCGTGCCGCGACCCGGATTGATCAGGCAGGCCCCTTCGGGCAGGAGCGCGAACTCCTCTGCGCCGAGGATGCTCTCGGTCTGTGGTGTGGCCGGCAAGAGCGAGACGAGAATATCCGATCGGCGCAGTATCTCGTTCAGGCCTGCGTCACCGCTGAAGCACTCGATGCCGTCGATCTCTTTCGGCCTCCGGCTCCAGCCTGCCACGCTGAAGCCAAGCGATGCGAGCGCGAGACCGCAGGCCGCTCCCAGCGCGCCCAGTCCCAGAATGCCCACGGTCCGGTTGCGCGCCAGTGGCGGTGCCAGCTCCGGCGCCCATCTCCCGCGCTGGGTGGCCAGGATCGCATCGAGCCCGAGATGGTAGCGCAGGACATGGCCGGTCACGTATTCGACCATGCCCTCGGTCAGGCCTGGATCGACCATGCGCGCGAGCGGAGCCTTCAGCGTCTCATTGCCAACAATCCGCTCGACACCGGCCCAGAGGCTCAGCGCCGCCTTGAGCCCGGTGAAGGGTGAGAAATCAGCGATCGGACCGTCGGGCGAGAAGACGATGTAATCGATGCTGGTGGGATCCTGCGGCTGCTTCGAGATCGTCGGGTCAAGTCCCGCTGCTCGGCAGGCTGTCTCGATTGGACCGGCGAACGCCCGGAATTCCGACTCGGATACGGAGAAAAGGATCTTCTGCATGGTTAAGCCGCTCCTTGACCCTGCCTCGGTTATGGAGCCAGTTCTAGGCGGGCCGTGCGGGAGAGCTCAACCTCAATCGCGGTTGCGCGGCCGGTGCACATGGGCGCTTTGCACCAAGCCGAAGGCCGCGAGCAGCACCAACATGGCCGACCCACCATAGGACACGAGCGGCAGCGGCACACCCACCACCGGCATCAGCCCCATCACCATGCCCATGTTGACCGCGAAGAAGAGAAAGAACGTCACCGCGATCCCGCCAGTGAGAAGGGCGCCGTAGCGGTCCCGGTTCGAGATTGCGGACGCGATGCAGAAAACGATCACCAGCGCGTAGAGTGCCAAGAGCGCGACCGAGCCGATGAAGCCAAATTCCTCGGCCAGCGTGGTGAAGATGAAGTCGGTGTGTTTCTCGGGCAGGAAGTTCAGGCGGCTTTGGGTGCCCTGCATGAAACCCCTGCCAGAAAGCCCGCCTGATCCCATGGCGATCTTGGCCTGTGTGATGTGATATCCCGCTCCGAGCGGGTCGACCGAGGGATCGAGAAAGGTGAAGATCCGGCGATACTGGTAGTCCTCGAGGAGCTGCCATTCGGTGCCCTTGGACTTGAGGACCGCCGCGATCATGCCGGCCCCGAGCGCCAGCGCCGTGCCGAAATACCAGAGCGATACGCCCGCGAGGAACATCACCGCGCCTCCCCCCATCACCAGGAGGAGTGCCGTGCCGAGATCCGGCTGTTTGAGGACGAGCGCGGTCGGCAGGAGGATGAGGACCAGAGGCAGCAGCACCCAAAAGATGCGTGAGACCTTCTCGGGGTCGAGCCATTGGTAGTAGGCTGCGAGCGCCATCACCAAGGTGATCTTCATGAGTTCCGAGGGCTGCAGCTGGATCGGGCCGAGGTCGATCCAGCGCTGCGCGCCCATGCCGACCGACCCCATGATCTCCACGAGTACGAGCAGCCCCAACGCGCCGAGATAGGCCAGCGGCGAAATCAGCCGCCAGAACCGGATCGGGATCATCGCAATCACGATGAGCGCCACCATCCCGACACCGAAGCGCACCATTTGCGGTCCGGCCCAAGGCGAATAGCTGCCGCCCGCATTGGCGTAGAGCATCAGGAAGCCTACGCCCGCGATCGCGGCAATGAGAAGGTTCAGCGGCCAGTTCAGTGCCAGAAGCTTGCCAAGGCCGCGTGGCTGGGCGCGATCGGTAGGGTCCGCGAAGCTCATGCCGGGTCGCCCTCCGGCTCGATGATGTCTCCGCGTGCGGCTCGCATGGCCTCGCGTCGTTCCTCGATCTCGCGGCGCTGTTCGGAAGGGTAGGCCTCCAGCGGCGGCTCCCCGCCCCAAAGCGCCTGCATCAGGATGTCGCGTGCGATCGGGGCCGCGACCTTCGAGCCGCCGCCGCCATGCTCGACAATCTGCGCGATGGCGTATCGCGGTCGGTCATAGGGCGCATAGGCCACAAAAAGGGCGTGGTCGCGTCTGTTCCAGGGCAGTTGCTCATTACGGGTGACGCCGGCGGCACGCTCGGCCGCGGTGATGATGCGAACCTGGCTGGTTCCGGTCTTGCCCGCGAGCTCCATCGACTCATCGACGATCCTGGAGCGAAAGGCCGTTCCTCCGGGCACGTTCGAGACGGTGTACATGCCGTCCCGCACCGCGTTCAGGTGTTGGGGTTGAAGCCCGAGCGATTCGAGAGGATGAATTGGCTGCTCCACGCCATTGATCGACTTTACCAGCCGGGGCGTGACGCTGAGCCCGGTCGCCACTCGCGCCGTCATGATTGCCAGGTGCAAGGGCGAGGCGAGAGTGAAGCCCTGCCCGATGCCGTAGTTGAAGCTGTCGCCGGGTGTCCAGACCTCGCCCCGGTTCTCCTTTTTCCAGGCACGGTCCGGCATCAAACCTTCGGATATCGCGGGCAGCGGCAGGTCGTGGCGTATGCCCATGCCCAGTCGCCGGGCCATGGCGGAGATGTTGTCCGCACCGACCCGCCGAGCCATCTCGTAGTAGTAGCAGTCGCAGGAATGGGCGAGGCTGCGACGCAGATCCACATGCCCATGCCCGCCACGCTTCCAGCAATGAAAGCGCCGCCGTCCGAGCTGGGTAAAGCCGGGACAGTAGACCGTCTCGTACGGGTTGCTGACCCCCGCCTCGAGGGCCGCAAGTGCGACACATATCTTGAAGGTCGAACCCGGCGGATAGACACCCGAAACAGTCTTGTTGGAGAGCGGACGGTATTCGTCGTTGAGAAGCCCGCTCCATTCGCCCGAGGATATGCCGAAAACGAAACTCGAGGGATCGAAACCCGGTGACGAGGCGATGGCCATGATGTCGCCATTGGTCACGTTGAGAACCACGGAAGCGGCGCTTTCTCCGCGCATCCGTTCCATGGCGTAGTCCTGCAGGCCCTGATCGATGGTGAGCTTGGTCTCGCTGCCTGCCTTGCCCTCGGTGCGGCCCAGTTCGCGCATCACGCGTCCGGCCGCGCTGACCTCGATGCGCTGGTTGCCGGCCTCACCTCGCAGGTCTTCCTCGAGCCTCTGCTCGACACCGGTCTTGCCGATCTGGAAGCGCGGGATCTGGAGCAGTGGGTCAGGGTCCTCGAGCTTGGCAAGATCGCGTTCCGAGACCGGGCCGACATAGCCCACCACATGTGCTGTGGAATAGCCCTCCGGGTAAAAGCGGCTAAGGCCGACTTCGGGGATGACACCGGGCAGAACCGGCGCATTGGCCGAGATCCGTGCGACGTCGTCCCAAGTGAGATGCTCCGCCACGACAACGGGCACGAAGGCGGAACGGCTCGCCATTTCCTTGAGTGCCCGTTCGCGCTTGTCGTCCGGCAGGTCGATGATACGACCAAGCCGATCGAGAACCGCCTCAAGATCGCCCGCCTGTTCCCGCACCATCACGACGCGGTAGTTCTGCCTGTTTCCCGCAAGCAGCCGCCCATTGCGGTCGTGGATCAGGCCACGGGCAGGTGGCAGGAGCCGAATATTGATGCGGTTCTCTTCCGCCAGAAGGTGGTAGTGGGCGTTCTGCACGATCTGGAGGTCGCGCATCCGCCAACCGAGTGCGCCGACCACGCCCATCTGTAGCCCCAGGAGCATCAACCCCCGACGGGTAATCCTGGGTGGCGGATCGTTCGGACTGCGGATCACCATGCGCGGCCCCCCTCGTAGGGATCATGCGCTCCCTGGCGCGGGCCGAACATCCGGAAACCCAGGGCCACGGCGAGTGAGATTACCGGATAAAGCAGTGCGATCTCGAGCAGCAGACGCAGGGTCGTCTTGAGATCAGGCGTGTCGCTGAAACTCAAGCGAAGGGCGAGCATCATGCCAAACCACATCAGGCAAAAGAGGAGGATGGCAAAAAGCCATTCCATGACGATGTTCGTATTTCGCACGGTTGTGCGCTGGCTGCGGGCAATCTCGGAGGCGAGCACGAGCCCGAGTGCACCAAGCCCTAATGGGCGTGCCATCAGGGTGTCTGCCAGAAGGCCTGCGGCGAGGATGATCCAGAGAGGGGCGGAGGCCGGATCGCGCAGAACCCATGCGATCACGAAGCAGAAGAGCATGTCGGGCGCGACGCGATCCTGTCCGGGAGCCAGCGGGACAAGTGGCAGGTAAACCACCGCGATGCAGAGGAGAAAGAACGCACCCTGACGCAGAAAGCGGTATGGTTCCGCGCGCCGTCTCATTGCTCAACGCTCCCCTCGTCGTCGCTTTCCTCGGTCGCACCGGGCTGCGCGGTAAGGACAGGGCCAATAAGCCCGCCGGGGCCGTGGATCTCTTCCATCGGCAGTTGGCGCACCACACGCACGAAGTCGAGATGACCGTAACTCGCGGCAAGCCGGGCACGGAGCCTGCCGTCATGCCCGGTGAAGACCTGTCCAATGACGATGTCGGGCGGATAGAGCCCTCCGTCGCCCGAGGTGACGATCCGGTCGCCTGTTCGGACAGCGTCTGGCTGGTCGAGGAACTCGAGAAATGGCGCTGAACTGTTGTTTCCCGAGACGATGGCGTGCTGCCCGGAAGGCCGGATGACGGCAGGTACACGGCTCGATCCGTCCGTCAGGAGCAGGATCCGTGCCGAGCGCTGCCCGACGCCTGCGATGCGCCCCACGAGGCCGAGACCATCCATGGCGGCAGATCCGTCCACCACGCCATCGACCCGCCCCACATTGACCATGGCCGAGCGCTGGAACGGGCTCGACGCATCGGCGATGATCTCGCCCGTGACGAACGTGGTCCGGGCATTGAGACGCACCTTGTTGAGGGCGAGCAGGCGCGCATTCTTCTGTTCGAGCTGAAGTGCGGCTTCGCGCCAGCCTTTCATCCGCTGCAATTCACGGCGCAGCTCCTCGTTCTGGGCATGTACGCGCTGGTAGGATCGGAGATCCTTCAGCAAACGGCCGGTTGCCGCGACGGGGTTGATGGTCCACTCGAAACTGGGGACAACCTTGTCGACGATGGCCGCGCGCAGCCGTTCGACACGGGCATTGTCGACCCGCCACAGGAGGAAGAGCGCAATCAGCAGAACGGTTGCGGCGCCGAGCAGAATTCGGCGGAGGCTGGCGAGATAGTCAGGTTCTGAACCGTTTCGGATCGACAAGGGGCCTACCTCAGACCTCTACCCGGCCCAGATTCTGGTGCCGGAGAAAGCCGGGCACGAAGGCCCGCATCAGTTCCCGAAATCTAGCACATGGGCCAGTTGGGTTTCAAACTCCAGTGATTTTCCGGTCCCGATGGCCACGCAATTGAGCGGGTCCTCCGCAACGGTGATGGCAAGCCCGGTCTGTTCGCGCAGGGCCAGGTCGAGATCACCAAGAAGCGCGCCGCCGCCCGTCAGCATGACCCCGCGATCGACGATATCGGCAGCGAGGTCTGGCGGGGTCTGTTCGAGCGCGGTGATCACGGCCTCGACAATGGTCTGCACCGTTTCTGCCAGGGCCTCGGCAACCTGTGCCTGGTTGATTTCGAGCTCTTTCGGCACGCCGGTGAGCTGGTCACGGCCGCGCACGCTCATACGCTGGCCAAACCCGTCTTCGGGCATTCGCGCGGTGCCGATTTCCAGCTTGATCCGTTCGGCTGTCGCTTCGCCCACGAGGAGGTTGTGCTGCCGCCGCAGATAGGAGGCGATGGCTTCGTCCATCCGGTCGCCACCCACCCGCACGCTCTGGGCGTAAACGACGTCACCCAGCGACATGACGGCCACTTCCGTCGTGCCTCCGCCGATATCGACAACCATGTTCCCGGTCGGCTCGGCAATCGGCATTCCGGCGCCGATGGCTGCGGCAATGGGTTCGGAAATCAGGCCCGCCTTGCGTGCGCCTGCGCCCATCACGCTGTCTCGGATGGCGCGGCGTTCCACCGGTGTCGCGCCGTGGGGCACACAGACGATGATCTTCGGCTTCGCCCAGCCGCCGCTGCGATGAACTTTCCGAATGAAATGCTTGATCATTTCTTCGGCGACATCGAAATCTGCGATCACTCCGTCGCGCATGGGCCGGATCGCCTCGATGGAGCCGGGCGTGCGCCCAAGCATCAATTTCGCGTCCTCGCCCACCGCCAGAACGCGTTTTCTCCCGTCTTTCGAGTGATAAGCCACGACCGAGGGCTCGGAGAGTACCACGCCCTTGCCCTTGACGTAGATCAGCGTGTTCGCCGTTCCGAGGTCGATTGCCATGTCCTTCGAAAGCAGTCCGCCCAATGCCCCAAACATTCTATTTATCTGCCCTATGGATGCTGCTCGTCAGTCGTATATATGCGTCTCACGTCGAAGCGCTTCACCTTATAGGCGTCCTCATGCGGGACGGTAAAGCCTACGCCGTTTGGTTAACGACAGTCTGTGCAACCAATGGGTGAAGAAATTCTGAACAGATCGCAAGTCTGTTAATCACCCGGGGTTGGCCCGGCTGGACCATGCGCTGGTGAGGCCCTTGGGCGGATTGCCACGGGCTCGCCGAATTGTCATATGGCGATCAGGACTTGCGACGTGGGAGTGCAGCCGTGCGCATCGGTATTCTGGAAACCGGAGAGGTCAGCGAGGAGTTTCGCCCGCGTTTTGGAAGCTATCCCGACATGTTTCGGGTATTGTTCGCCGAAGTCGCGCCGGATTTCGATTTTTTCACCGTTCACGTGGTGAAAGGCGAAATGCCTGCTTCGCCGAATGCAGCAGACGGCTGGCTGGTCACCGGGTCACGGCATGGTGTCTACGATCCATTGCCCTGGATCGCTCCGCTCGAAGGCTTTCTACGGGACTGTCTCGCAAGCCATGTTCCGGTCGCGGGCATCTGTTTCGGACACCAGATCTTGGCGCAGGCGCTTGGTGGGCGCGCAGGCAAGGCGTCGCATGGATGGGGAATTGGTGTCCATGGGTACGAAATGCGCGCACGCCCCGACTGGATGGCCGGAATTCCGCAGCAGTTCTCCATGCAAGCGATGCATCAGGACCAGGTAACGGCACTGCCCGAGGGAGCACATGTGCTTGCCAGTTCGGATTTCTGTCCAATTGCTGCGGTCTCCTACGGATCAATCGACGCTCCGGACGCAATTTCAATCCAGCCGCATCCGGAGTTCGGGGCCGGCTATGCGTCGGACCTCATTGCCACGCGGTCGGGAACGGTTTTCCCGCAGGATCTTGCTGAGACTGCGCAGCGCGGCATCGGGCGCCCGGTCCATTCACGAGAATGGGCGCGGGCAATCGCCGAATTCTTCCGGCTTAGTCGGGCGTCCGAGAACACCTGAAACGACAAAGAACGGAGCAGACAATGTGGCGCTATGGAATCATACTGGCCGGGGCGATCGTGCTTTCGGCCTGCACCAACGCAGATGGATCAGTTAACGCAGGTCGCACCGGGGCTGTATTGGGCACGGCCGGTGGGATCATTGTCGGCCATCAGGTCAATGACGAGATCGGCGGGGCCGTCGGTGGTGTTCTCGGTGGTGCCGCTGGCGGCGAGGTCGGGAATCGGATCGATCGGCAATAGTCAGGTCTGAAAACTGTCAGGAAATGACATCGGGTCATTCCAAGGCGATCTCGATCGCATAGCGGCGCGTCTCGGACCTCGGGGCGCTGGAGGAGATGGCAATTTTGTGGTGCCCGTCGTGAAGGAGCAGGCCGCGGTAGCTTCCCCCGTCGAAGTTTTCGTCGCTCGATTGGTACAATGCGCGGTTGTCGGGTCCGAATATGTTGAACCGAATGTCTTCGTTGTTGTCACTCAGATCGACTGTCAGGATCTGTCCCCGAAGTGCGCCGAGGCTGTAGATGACTGCATCGCCTCCCAGAAGGTCACCCTGCAATTCTATGGGCGGTTCCCCTGGGCTCAGGCGCAGATCTTCGAATGCAGTTGCGGGTTGGTCTGCGGAGGCGCTTCCAGAAGCAACTCTATATTCCGGCGAATCCTGAACGACGCTTGATTCAACGAGAAACGCTCCCGCAACCCATCCCTCGATTTCAAGATCGGGCGTTGCGACATGGCACCAGCGCCGGCCTTCCGCCATTCGACAGCCCAAATTCTGCAGAACCTGGCCTGAGGAAAGTGAGGTCAGGATTGCTGCGCCGGTCGATGGCGCGCCCCGCAGATTGAGGCTCGTACTGACATCGACCTCCCAGAAATCCGGCCCACCCTGCAGTCCATCGGCAAAATCTGCGACAACGGTCCCTCCGATCTCTCCCGAAAGCCCGACATCGAGGCTGAAATCGATGGTTTCCTCGTGCCGGGCCGCAGCGCCCAGAAGATAGACCGCCACGACATACTCACCGGACGTCGGGAGGATTGCGTCGAACGTGTTGATCTCTGGGATGAGTGGGCCATCAAGGCCCGAGTTCGCCATCGCAGTTTCCCCCGGGCCGCTTCCGGGGGCGTAAATGTTGAAATATGCAGAGAGCCTGGGCGCATTCAGCTTGACGTGGAGCCGCTGCCCGGCTTCTGCCCCGAGGCGATAGGAAATACTCCTTTCGCCGGTGAGGCTACCGCGGACGGTCGTCTTGTTTTCCGCGGCCGACAGGCTGATGCGTTCCTCTCGGACGTCCTGTGCGTCGCTTTTCTCGGGTGCTAGTATGGCCGTGAACAACAGAACTAGGGCGGCTCTCGGATGGAGAGGCAGTCTCATGCGCGAATCTCCGGAAAATCGAACTCATGGCCGTATGTATAGAAAGCTGTTCAATCGCCACGGGGAAAGCAACCGGGAAATTTTTGTCTGAGTCTGTCGCGAAGGTCGATGGATCCGGCCCCCCCAATCGGTGATTGAGCAGTGCTACTACCCGGCGGGGTGTCACCGTGAGTTGAGGGGTGGCCTGTTTTCGCAGCCGGGACCGGGTGCTATAGAATGATAACAACAAACTTCAGTGAGGAATGAGCAGTGGCAGGCAGATCTTGGGCGGTGGGTGCGCTCGCAATGACTAGTTTGGTCATGGGCTGCACCCATGCGGATGGAACGCGCAACAACACGGCGACACAGGCGGCGGTCGGCACGGCTGCGGGCGCGGTGATCGGAAATATCGTCAGTGGCGGCGAAGAAGAGGGCACGATCATCGGCGGCGTGGTCGGTGGCATCGCCGGCACGGCGCTGGGCAGCTATCTTGATCGCCAGCAGCGGGACCTTCAGGCCTCCATCGGCGGTAGCGGTGCGACGATCGTCAATACTGGCAGCGAATTGATCGTGAGCTTGCCGGAAGCCATTACCTTCGATGTGGACAGTTCCGACGTCAAACCCTCGATCCGTGACGAGATCATCGCGATTTCACGCAACCTGCAGTCCTATCCCAATTCTGTGGTTCAGGTCGTGGGACATACCGACAGTACCGGTTCGGCCAGCTACAATCAGGGCCTGAGTGAGCGTCGTGCACAAGCCGTAACCAACATTCTTGTTGCAAGTGGTACCTCGGCGGGGCGCATCCAGACCTATGGGCGCGGGGCCTCCAGTCCGGTCGCGACGAACGAGACCTCAGCCGGGCGCCAGGCAAACCGCCGGGTGGAAATCGTCATTACGCCTACGTCAGGCGCCTGAGTTCGAAACCTCTGGTCGGGCATCCGCGCCAGTCAGGCGCGTTTGCCCGCACAGGCTGCACATTTCGGAGTGTGCGGAAGAACGTCCAGCCGGGCCTCGCTGATCGGGTCGCCGCACTCCGCGCAAATGCCGTAGGTGCCGTTCTCGATCCGAGAGAGTGCTGCCTCGATCATTCGGACCTCGATCATGCCAGCGACGCCGAGATCCTCCAGCACCTCGGTTGTTTCCCGTTCTGTCGCGCGATCTTCCGAGTCCTTGCTTGCAGGTTCGTCGAGTTCGGTCTCAATGCGGTTCAGACGACCCATCAACTCCTGCAACCGACCCTGAAGCGTGGTTTTCCTTTCCGCGACCGCGAGCATCGGACTTTCTCCCTTCATCATTCTGTCATGATCTGAATGGAGTGCCGCGGTGTCGTCCATGATCCGTATCAAGTGAGGTCGACCGTATTTTAGTGCGGTTGCTGTCGCCGTCACCTGCGATCTGCCCGCATTGACATGTCCGGATTCCGGATCCGGCATCGATGACCAAAACGTCGCGCCCACAGTGTAGACAGCCTTTCCGCATCGCATTTTGCAGACAGAGGGGCCATAACCGTGCATTGAACTGCCAAAGTTTTGGTTTGGCGCTGTATCTTATTGGGCACATTGCCGCTCAGGGCGGCAAACGCGGAGCTAAAAACAGTCGCCTTCCCCTTCATGATTGGTTACCAGAATTTCACTAGAGATTAGCCGAGACGCACGCAGAGTGATTCGGAATGCAAAATCCGATAGTTGATGTGAATTTCGAAGAGCTGTTCGCCTATGGCGCACTCGGTCTTATCATCTGTTTTCTAGCCTGCCTTGCATTGGTTCTGACCCAGCAGTGGCACGGTCATATGACCCATGACGACCATGAAGGTGTGCAGAAGTTCCACAAGCGGCCTACTCCCAGAATCGGTGGAGCCGGGATTGGTCTCGCCTACTTGGCGCTCGGCCTGCTCCTTCCTGACGATGGGCGGAAATTCTGGTTCGCGATCGGGGTCGCCGGGCTGCCGGCTCTCATGGCCGGGCTCCTCGAAGACGTTACCCGGAAGGTCGGGGTGAAAATGCGACTTCTGGCGACGATGGGCTCGGGGCTCGTATTCGCGCTTTCCACCGGCTACGTCATGAACAAGGTCGACCTGCCTGGTGTCGATCTCCTGCTCATGTTCGCGCCAGTGGCGATTTTCTTCACCTGTTTTTGCATCGGCGGCGTCGCCAACGCCATCAACATCATCGATGGGTTCAACGGTCTGGCTGCGGGCTCGCTCCTGATCATGTTCGGCGGCTTCGCCTTCGTGGCGGGGCAGGTGGGCGACGATCTCGTGCTGATGCTTTCCGTGCTGTTCGGCTCGCTCGTCGCAGGTTTCTTTCTTGTGAATTTTCCACGTGGCCACATCTTCATGGGAGATGGTGGGGCCTATTTCTGCGGCTTTCTGCTTGCCGTCCTTGGGGTGCTCCTGCCGACCCGCAATCCGGAGATCTCGGCTTGGGCGGCGCTGCTTATCTGTGCCTATCCCGTTATCGAGACCATTTCGTCAATGCGCCGCAAATCCCGTCGCGACGGCCATAGTGTGGGGAGGCCGGATCGCGTGCATTTCCACATGCTCGCTCACAGGCGCTATGCGCGCAGGATTGTTCCAAAGCACCGTCACGAGTTCCGTAACCCGGCAACAAGTCTCGTAACCTGGATCCTTCCTGTTCTGGCATTTGTCCTCGTGACCATCTCCTACGACAACGCTGTGCTCAGTGCGGTGTTCTTTATCCTGACGGCGGTGGTCTACAGCCAGATCTATAGGATCATGTCGCTGAATGCGCCGCGGTTGCCCGTGCGGCTCGGTCGTCTTCTCTAGACGCGGCCGCGTTTCAATTACAGTTCTTCTGCCTTCAGGCGCCCGAAACTTGCGCGGATTACTGCTTCGCGTGGTGCCGAATTGTGGCTAGGCTTGCCTGCCTTGTTCCAGATCAAGGCCAACAGGAAGCACAACCGTCAAAGGGATTGGAAAAAGCAGGGAGGACGCGGGTCGCTTCGCATGATGGGCACGTGAACGCACAATCACATATGGGTTTCGGTTTGCTGACCCTGGCCGCTCTTGCCGCCGGTTGGGGGGCTGTCCGGATGGCCCCCGGTGTCGATGGTTGGTTGGCGCCCGTGGCCGCCGCGGCTATTGCGGGTGGCGTGGTGCTTTGTGCATGGGGGATGCACGCGGCAATGGTCGCAGTTCCCGCTCAGCGCCTCGTTCGCAAGATGCGACTGTTCCGCGAGACGCGGGATCCGGACCTCCGCTTCGGTCTCTCTGGCACCGGCTTTCTCGGTCCACTCGCGGGTGAATGCAAGGCACTTGCAGAGGCGCTCTCGGCGGCACGTCAGGAAACGCGCGACATCGCATTGGCCGAGGCCGCAAAGGCCGGTGGGCAAAAAGTCTGGCTTGAGTCGATATTGCAGAACCTCAACGAGGGTGTTTTCGTTTGCAATCATCAGCATCAGATCATGCTTTACAACAAGGCCGCGGTTGCGCTTCCGGACATGCCGGAACGGATAGGACTAGGGCGGTATCTTGGCGATATCATTGATATCGGTCCCGTCAGTCACAGCCTTACTCGACTTGAGTTGCGACATGAGGCGGATCCCGACTCCCTCAACGCCATTTCCGCTCCATTCTTCTGCACCACGCCCGATGGGGCAAAGGTCTTTCACGGTCGGATGGCCCTTCTTATCGGCGATTCCGGCGAAGTGACGGGCTACCTCATTACCCTTGTCGATGGCTCGGAGGATGAAGCTCTGCTGGCCGGCGGAGATGCTTTGCAGCACACACTCGAAACGGAGCTTGCCCCGATGCTCGCAGAGATCCGTCGTTCAGCGGAGCGGATCGGCCAGATTGGTAGTGCCGCCGGGGGCGAGCAGGAGATGCTCGTGCGGATCGTTGCGGATGCCAGCCGCGAAGCGGCGGAAATGACGGATGCCGTGTCTCTCGGAATTCGCGATCTCATGCTCCGTCATTCGACCCTCGTGGATGTCTATGCGCTCGACCTCATCAAGCTTGTGCAGAAGACCTTGCCTGAGGGTGCGCCTCGAGTAGTCATGATCGGAACTCCGCTCTGGGTGCGAGTTGACAGCATGGCGCTCGTCGAAGCGATCGAGGCCCTCGTGCTCGAGATCGGCGCCAGGCTGAGTGTGACGGAGGTTTTTGTGGAAACCCGCCCGGAGGAGCCGGGTCTGGTTCTCGAACTGAGCTGGAAGGGCGCGCCGGTTGATGCCGAGGAACTTGACGCCTGGCTCGAACTCGAATGCCAGGGGCCGGGGGAGCATCAGCGGGTCCGCAACGTCCTGGAACGACATGGGACGCGTCTGGAGGCATCCGGACCCACCAGCAGTGGAAGCAGCTTTCTGAGAATTCCACTCAGCGCACCAGCGCAGCGCCCGGATGCGGCGCCATCACGAAGACATCCCGCGCGACCGGAATTCTACGACGCAGAGTTGATGGCTGCGCATCAGGGCGATGCCGATCTTGCCGAGAGAAAGCTCGGCGAACTGCGCTACGTCGTCTTCGATTGCGAAATGACCGGGCTCAACCCGGATCAGGGAGACGAAATTGTCCAGATTGCCGCAGTGCCGGTGGTCCGCAAGCGTATCCTCTCGGGGGAAGGCATGGACTGGGTGATCAATCCCGGCCGGCCGATCCCGCCACGTTCAATCAAGTTTCACGGGCTCACGGATGCAGACGTTGCAGACAAGCCCACCGTCGACGAGGTCTTGCCGCAATTTCACGCCATGGCGAGCGATGCCGTCCTCGTCGCACACAATGCCGCCTTCGACCTGCGTTTCGTTTCCCTGAAGGAAAGAACAGCGGGCGTTTCGTTCGACAATCCGGTCCTCGATACAATGCTGATATCGCGCCTGCTCGACGGGGAGAAGGACGATCACTCACTCGACGCTCTTTGCGAACGCTACAACATCCCCAATGCGGCTCGGCATACCGCTTTGGGCGATACGATCGCGACGGCTGATCTGCTCGTCAAGATGATCGGGCGGTTGGAAGCACAGGGGCTCGACACGTTCGGTGAAGTCATGCGCCGGACCAACATGGCCGCGGAATTGCGGCATCGCAGCGCGGTGTTCGCGCATGGAACGGGAAATGGTGCCTGAGATGAACCTTCACGACAATGCGCCGTCAGCGGCACAGGAGAGGGCTGAGGCAATCGAGTTTCTCACCGCTCATCCGCCTTATGACAAGATGGAGGCAGCGCATGTGGACTTTCTCGCGACAAAGCTCAAGCGCGTCACATTCCGGGATGGGGAAGCGATCACCGATCCTGCGGCGGGACCGGCGGAGTGGTTCTACATTCTGAAATCCGGCCTCGTCATCGGCGAAAAGAGCGAGGAGGACGAGGCGATCTCCGGCAATGCCTTCGAGCTTGTCCCGGGGGAGTGCTTCCCGATTGGGGCTTTGGTCGCTGACAGGGCGATCCGCAATGTCCAGCGCGCTTGTGGTGACGTGGTCTGCCTGACCATGCGCAAGTCCGATTTCAACCAGCTTCGCGCGATCTCGAAGGCATTCAGCGCCTACTGCACTCACAGACTTTCCGGCCTGATGGAGAAGGTCAGCCGCCAGATCCAGGCCGAGGCAGCGCAAGGGCTGGGCGATGACAGTTCGCTCAACCTCACCCTCAAGGAAAAGCGGCTCAGGCGCCCGACAACGAGCGGTCCGGACGTGCCGATCTCTCAGGTGCTCCAAAGGATGAGCCAGGCAAATATCGGCTCCATGCTGATCGTGGATGGCGATGGTCGACCTATCGGGATCTTCACCCTGCGGGATCTTATGAATCGCGTGGCGCTGGCCGGGGTATCCTCTTCCGAGCCGATCCGCTCGGTGATGACCGAAGATCCGATCACGATCCCAAGTTCAGCTTTCGCTTTCGAAGCAGCTATGAAGATGGCCCATGCGGGCATTCATCATATCGTCGTGGTAGAAGACGGACGACTGAAAGGTGTCGTCTCCGAACGCGACCTGTTCTCGATGCAGCGGGTCGGCCTCGTGAACCTATCGAAGTCGATCAACAAGGCGCCGAGCGTTGAGGAGGTGGCGCGGCTCGCAGGCGACATTCATCTGCTCGTGGCGCAGATGATCGCGCAAGGGATGAAGGTCGCGCAGATCACCCAGATCATCACGCTCCTGAATGACCAGATCGCGGTGCGCCTGATCGAGATGGTGCTGGACGAGGAGGGTGGAGCGCCCTTGCCCTTCACGTGGATGGCCTTTGGTAGCGAGGGGCGACAGGAGCAGACCCTCAAAACAGACCAGGACAACGGCATCGTCTTCACTCCTCCGGAAGGCATGGATGCGGACGCTGGCCGGGCGATCCTCCTGCCGATCGCGAAGAAGATCAACGATGCATTGGATGCCAGTGGCTTCCCGCTCTGTACCGGCGGGATCATGGCCCAGAATCCGGAGTGTTGTCTGACGCTTGATGAGTGGAAAAGGCGGTTCACCGCATGGATCGACCAAGGCACGCCGGAGCACCTTTTGAAGGGTTCGATCTTCTTCGACTTTCGTCCCATATGGGGTGACGAGACTCCGCTTGACGAGTTGCGAGGCTGGCTACTTGAAAAAACTTCCAAGAATAGTCGCTTCCTGAAGCAGATGGCGGCCAATGCTTTAAGAAATACTCCGCCATTAGGGTTAATCAGAGACTTTAGGCTGTCAGGTAAGGGTGATCAGTCGAACACAATCGATCTCAAGGTAAACGGCGTCACACCCTTCATCGATGCCATGCGAATCATTGCGCTGGCAAACGGAATTCCGGCCACAAACACCGTCTCCAGACTTACAGCTGCAACCGAAAAAGGCGCGCTCAATTCCAATGATTCTGCAGCGTGGAGAGATGCTTACGACTACATTCGCCTGTTGCGAATGCGGGTCAACGAGATGCAGGCGGAGCAGGGAAAGAATCTTTCGAATCGGGTGGCGCCTGATGGTTTGCACGACCTCGACAGGAGGATTCTGAAGGAGGCCTTCCGAGAGTCGAAGAGGCTGCAATCCAAAATATCACTGGACTATCAGCTTTGAAACATCTAACAAAAAAACTAATGTGTCGAATAACAATATGTCCCGTGCACCTATTCGGGAGGTCGCGCGCGGGCTGGCCACACGCAGATTATGTAACTGGGGAGAAACATGAACGCGCAACGTAAAGATGTCGGAGAGTATTGGAGCAGGAACATTTCCATTATTGTTCCCTGCCTCATCGTTTGGGCACTGGTGTCCTTGGGCGCAGGTATCCTGTTCGCCCCATTGTTGAACGGAATTCAGCTTGGCGGCTACCCGCTTGGCTTCTGGTTTGCCCAGCAGGGCGCGATCTACGTCTTCATTGTCCTGATCTTCTTCTATGCTTGGCGGATGAACAAGCTGGATCGGGAATTCGACGTAGACGAGCAATAAGGGGCCGGGACCATGGATCTTCAAACTATGAGCCTCATTGCGGTGGGGCTGACCTTCCTTGTCTACATCGCAATCGCAATTTGGTCGCGGGCCGGAAGCACCGAGGAATTCTACGTTGCAGGCGGCGGCATTCACCCGGTCGCAAACGGTATGGCCACGGCGGCGGACTGGATGTCGGCGGCCTCGTTCATCTCTATGGCAGGCCTGATCGCGTTTCTCGGATATACCGGCGGTGCTTACCTCATGGGGTGGACCGGCGGATACGTTCTGATGGCGCTTCTGCTCGCACCCTACCTGCGCAAATTCGGCAAGTTCACCGTGCCGGAGTTCATCGGCGACCGCTTCTACTCCACTACCGCGCGTGCCGTGGCGGTGATCTGTCTGCTGATGATCTCGCTGACCTACGTGATCGGCCAGATGCGCGGCGTCGGCATCGCCTTCTCCAACATCCTGAACCTGCCCATCACGCTCGGGCTTCTGGTCGGCATGGTGATCGTGGCGATCTACGCCGTCATGGGCGGCATGAAGGGGATCACCTACACGCAGATCGCGCAGTACGTGATCATGATCTTCGCCTACACCGTCCCGGCGATCTTCATCTCGATCGAGATCACCGGCGTGGCGCTGCCGCAGCTCGGTCTCGGATCCACGCTTGCGGGTTCGGATACCTATCTGCTCGAAGCGCTCGACAGGACGATGACGGAGATCGGTTTCGGTTCCTACACTGATCGTCCGGGCATGGGCACCTACAACATGTTCCTGCTCACGCTCTCGCTCATGATCGGCACCGCGGGCTTGCCCCACGTGATCGTGCGCTTCTTCACCGTGCCGAAGATCTCGGATGCGCGCAAGTCGGCAGGCTATGCGCTGATCTTCATTGCGCTTCTCTACACGGTGGCACCGGCTGTCGCGGCCATGGCGATCTACAACATGACCACGACGATCCAGACCGGCCCTGTCGGCGAAGAAACCGCAAACCTGCCTTTCGATGAGCGTCCGGCATGGATGGACCGCTGGGAATCAACCGGGCTGCTGGCGTTCGAAGACAAGAACGGTGACGGTCGCATCCAGTACTACAACGATGCGAACCCGGAAATGGCCGCTGAGGCCGAGGGTTATGGCTGGGCTGGCAACGAACTGGTCGAGTTCGACCGCGACATCATGGTGCTCGCGAATCCCGAGATCGCACAGCTTCCCAACTGGGTCGCGGCACTTGTGGCCGCTGGTGGTATCGCAGCTGCGCTTTCCACTGCTGCAGGGCTTCTGCTCGCGATCTCGTCCTCGGTTAGCCACGACCTGCTGAAAGGGATCTTTATGCCGACGATTTCGCCCAAGGCGGAGTTGATGGCAGCGCGGATCTCGATGCTGGTGGCGATCTGTATAGCGGGCTATCTGGGCCTCAACCCGCCGGGCTTCGCGGCGCAGGTGGTGGCGCTGGCCTTCGGACTTGCGGCTTCTAGTCTCTTCCCGGTGCTGATGATGGGGATCTTCTCCAAGCGCATCAACAAGGAAGGCGCCATTGCGGGGATGCTCGTGGGCCTCATTACGACAATGGTCTACATCTTCCTCTACAAGGGCTGGTTCTTCATTCCGGGTACTGCTCCTCTGAGCGAGCCGGATGGCTGGATCCTCGGGATCAATCCGTCGGGCTTCGGTGTGATCGGTGCGATCCTGAACTTCGCCACGGCCTATATCGTCTCGGGCATGACCAAGCCGACGCCGGTGGAGATCCAGGAGCTGGTCGAAAACGTCCGGGTTCCGCGCGCCCAGGTCTGATAGCGACCCCGCTGTCCGACCTGGATAGCAACAGGATCCGGAAGGCCCGCCACAGCGCGGGCCTTTCACGTTTTGTGTCGAAGGTTTTCAATTCTGGGTTTTGCGCCCCGTCGATGTTGCGCGGCAGCACGATCCGTTTTATTCAGATGGATCAGTTTTAGAGAGCCCTTGTATATGAGTGATGTTGGCCGCCCGCCTCTCCATGTCGGGATCATCATGGATGGAAACGGGCGCTGGGCCCAATCGCGCGGTCTTGCACGTATTTCCGGCCACGCGCGCGGGGCGAAACGGGTAACGGAAATTGTCCGCGGCTGTCCGGATATCGGGGTCACGCATCTTACGCTCTATGCCTTCTCGACGGAAAACTGGCGCAGGCCGGTTGCGGAAGTCGAAGGGCTCATGAAAATCTTCCAGCAGTATATCCTCAGCAAGCTCGATGGCCTGCAACGAGAAGGAGTGCGGGTTCGCTTTATCGGGATGCGGCACAGAATCCCCCTTAAGCTGCAGAGGCTTATGGCACGCCTGGAAGAGGCGACAGCGGAATGCGAGCGGCTCAACCTGACGATTGCCATCGATTATGGCGGGCGGGACGAGATCGCGCGGGCCGTACAGAAGATGACGGCGGAGCTCGGGGACGGGCCGGTCGAGGAGATCGGGGAGGACAGCATGGCCGCCGCGCTCGATACGGCCGGACTGCCTGATCCGGACTTCATCATCCGCACGTCCGGCGAACAGCGTGTCTCGAATTTCCTTTTGTGGCAAGGGGTTTACGCCGAATACAGCTTCCCCGAGATCCCTTGGCCGGAGTTCACGCTCGCGCATCTGAGGGATGAAGTGACGGCGTTCCGCAGCCGTGATCGACGGTTTGGGGCTGTGGGTGCGCCCACTAGTGTGAGCATCACCGCAGGCGGCTGAAACGGCGAAAAGCGACCGGAATCCGAGTATGGAAACGGTATGGAATCGATATGGTTTCGGTATGGCTATTTGTATGGCCGGTTAGCGCGAGCCGCCATCTCGTGGCTTGCCAATCATTTCCTGAATATTCGCAATCCGAGCATCCAGTCGACTGAACCGGCCGAAGCGGCCGTGGCAATCCGACGGACCCGCCTGGACCCTCGGTGATCGGACCCTGGAAGTCGCAAGGCTGCGCGGAAATTTGAGCCCATACCGCCCAATTTTGTGCCTATTTGTACGCCAGATCCGTGGGTATTCTGGGCGACAGAATCGAATTACCGCCTGATCGGAGATCGCGATGAAGTCCCGCATTGAAGAAGACAGTCTTGGCGCCAAGGAGCTTCCGGCAGATTGCATCTGGGGTATCCAGACCGCCCGCGCGATCGAGAACTTCCCGATCTCGGACATCAAGCTCAGCCTCTTTCCCGAGTTCGTTCGGGCGCTGGCCTGGGTGAAGAAGGCCTCTGCCCGGACCAACGTGAAACTGGGGGTGCTCTCGGAGGAGAAGGGTGAAGTGATCTCGGCGGTCTGCGACGAGATTGCTGCAGGAAAGCACCACGAGCATTTCCGGGTCGACATGATCCAGGGGGGCGCGGGCACCTCGACCAACATGAACGCCAATGAGGTGATCGCCAATCTCGGGCTGATCAAGATGGGGTATCAGCCGGGCGACTATCAGCATCTCCACCCCAATGATGACGTGAACAAGTCGCAATCGACGAATGACGTCTATCCCACTGCCATGCGGCTGGCGATCGTTTCGCAGTGCAATGCGCTTCAGCAGGCCCAGCAGCGACTGTCGCATGCATTCGACGAGCGGGCCGAGGCCTTCGCGGATATCCGCAAGATCGGCCGGACCCAGTTGCAGGACGCCGTGCCGATGACGCTCGGCCAGGAATTCGCAGGGTTCGCGGCAACCATTCGGGAAGACATCGAGATCATCGGCCGGGTCTCGAAACTGCTGCTCGAGGTCAATCTCGGCGGCACGGCAATCGGCACCAAGGTCAACACCCCCGACGGCTACGCCGAACTGGCGGTGGCGAAGCTCTCGACGATCTCGGGAATGGACGTGTCGCTCGCCGGGCATCTGATCGAGGCGGCGTCCGATACCGGCGCCTATGTGACCTTCTCGGGCATCCTCAAGCGGATTTCGGTGAAGCTCTCGAAGATCTGCAACGATCTCCGCCTGCTTTCTTCCGGGCCGCGCTCGGGTCTGCGCGAGATCGTGCTGCCGCCGGTGCAGGCTGGCAGCTCGATCATGCCGGGCAAGATCAACCCGGTCATCCCCGAGGTGGTGAACCAGGTGGCGTTCCAGGTGATCGGCAACGATCTGACGGTGACGCTCGCGGCGGAACATGGGCAGCTTCAGCTCAATGCGTTCGAGCCGGTGATCGTTCTGAATGTGTTGCAATCCATGCGGATGCTGATCCGCGCAATGGATACGCTCGACAAGCGCTGCGTGCGCGGGATCGAGGCCAATCGGGCGCAGTGTGAAGGCGCGCTGGAAAACAGCCTCGTTCTGGCGACGCTGCTCGTGCCTCATATCGGCTACGCCAAGGCGGCGAAGGTGGCGAAACACGCGCTGGCGGAGGATCTGAGCGTGACGCAATCCGCGGTTGCCCTGGGATACGGCACGGCGGAGGAGATCCAGGCACTGCTGACGCCAGATGTCGGGCTGCTCGAAGAAACGCCTGCCTGAGCCGAAGGCCCTTCGCCTTCCGGCAAGTGCCGACTAAAGAGGCCCCGCTGGTCGCGTGAATGAATTGGAGGAAGCGGGGGCATGGCTGTCTTGTTGATCCACACCGGGGGAACCATCTCGATGGCCCGGACGGAAACGGGCTTCGCGCCGAAGGCCGGGGTGGTCGAGGATTTCGTCGAGAAGGAGCTGGGCGGTCGCACGGGCGCGCACGAGATCGACATCGAATTGCTCACGCCCCTCATCGACAGCGCGAACGCCACGCCCGAGGACTGGAACCGGATCAGCCGCCGGATCGCGGATGCGGTGGGGCGCTATCGCGGAGTGGTCGTGACCCACGGCACCGACACGCTGGCCTATACCGCGGCGGCCCTCTGCTTCGCGCTGGAGGGACTAGAGATGCCGGTGATCCTGACCGGGTCTATGCTGCCGCTGACCGAGCCGGAGAATGACGGGGCCGGAAACCTGCGTGATGCCTTTGCGGCGGTGCTCGATGCGCCCGCCGGTGTCTGGGTGCAATTCGCCGGCCGGCGGCTGCACGGGGCGCGGGTCTACAAGACCCATTCGCGCAAGCACGACGCGTTTTCCTGCGTTCCGGCCCATGTGCCGCCGCGGCGCGACGGGGCGGCGCTCATCCGGCATGAGGCACGGAATGCGCGGGTGGCAATCATTGCGGCGGCCCCCTTCATGCCGGCGGATCTGCTCGGTCATGTGGTGACGAACTGCGATGCGATCATCCTGCGTTGTTTCGGCTCTGGGACGATACCGGAGTCCGAGGCCCTGCGGTCGGCGCTGGCCGCGGCGCGGGCGGGCGAAGTTCCGGTGATGGCGGTGAGCCAATGCGCCGAGGGCGGGGTGGCGCTCGGAACCTATGCAGCGGGCGCCGTGCTGGTGGAGGGCGGCGTTGCCGATGGCCGCGACATGACGGTCGAGGCGGCCTACGCCAAGATGATCCACGCTCTGGTGGAAGAGACGGACTATTCCCGGCGCATCGCCTTTCTCGAACGCCCGCTCTGCGGAGAGATCTGAGGACGATACCCTGCCGTAACGAAAATGCCCCGGGCACTGGGCCCGGGGCATTGTTATGTCTGGCCGGGGCGCGGGGCAGGCCCGCGCGCCTGGTAGGATCATTCGGCCGGTTCGACCACCGTTGCCGGCCCACGGGCCGAGAGCTTCAGGAGCGCGCCGATGCAGAGCACGATGCCGCCTGTCAGTCCGAAGCCGAAGAACGCGCCTTCCTGGCCGTCGGGCTGCGGGATCAGCGGCAGGAGCAGGATCGTCACGCCGTAGATCATGGCGAGCGTGCCCAGCTTGTTGCGCTGTTCCAGGTCGGTTGCGCTGACGCCTTCTTCCGAGACGACCGGGGTGGCGATGTCTTCGAAGAATGCGTCGACTTCCTCATGACGCACGGGCGACAGGCCGTTGTAGAAGCGGCGGGTCCAGAAGAAGAAGCCGACCGTGACCGTCAGGTGCAGGAACATCGAGACGATGAACACCAGGTCGCTGCCTTCGCGGCTGGTGAATTCCGCTCCGAACATTGCGCCGAGTGCGTCGGCCGTCAGGACGTATTTCGACAGGAGGGACACGCCAATTCCGAGGATCACCGTCGCCCAGGGGGCCCAGTCCGGCACCCGGCGCACGAAGACGGCCAGGAAGAGCGGGATCAGGATCGGCATCTGGATGAGGCTGCCCATCTGGAGCATGATGTCGAAGAGGCTCAGTTCCTTCAGGGAGGCGATGAAGAGGCCCACGAGCACGATGATCACGCCGAAGAAGAAGGTGATGATCTTGCCCACTGTCATCAGTTCGCCGTCGCTGGCATGGCCGCCGCGGATCACCGGCTTGTAGAAGTTCATGCACATGATGCCGGCACTGCGGTTGAGGCCGGAGTCCATCGAGGACATGGTGGCCGAGAAGAGCGCTGCCATCATTATGCCGACCATGCCCACGGGCATGACGGTGTCGACGAAGCCAAGATATGCGGCGTCCGAGGCCTTGGAGCCGAGGGTGGGGTAGGTCGCCTCGAGGTCGATGCCCATGACGGCAGTGGCCATCGGCGGCAGGAACCAGATGAACGTGCCAGCGAGCATCAGCAGCGAGGCAAGCAGGGCGGCCTTCTTGGCGTTCTTGCTGTCCTTCGCCACGAGGTAGCGCGAGGCGTCATACATGTTGTTCGTCGAGAAGATCTGCTTGGAGATCGACATCAGCGACCAGACGAAGAACAGGCCGACGTAGTTCATGTTGTTGGTGAAGAGGTCGTTGGGGAACTCGACTATCACGGTGGAGACGCCGAACTCGGTGGCGACGAACACGCAGGCGGTGATCGAGATCGCCATGATGACCAGCATCTGGACGTAGTCCGAGGCGACGACAGCCCAGGCTCCGCCGGTAAGCGAGACGAACATCACGACGAGGCCGGTGATGACGATGGTCCATTCGATGGAGATGCCGAAGACGGCCGAGGTGAAGATCGCGAGGCCATTGAGCCAGATCCCGGCCTGGATGACGCCCAGCGGCACCTGCGCCCAGGTGAAGAACTGTTCGTTAACCGGACCGTAGCGCCGCCGGATCGCATCCACGGGCGTGATGCAGCGCGTCTGGCGGAACATCTCGGCCACGAGCAGGAAGGAGACGAAATAGCCCACCGCGTTGCCGATGAAGATGACGGCGACGGCGAGGCCGTCGGTATAGGCCTTGCCGGCGGCGCCGGTGAAGGTCCAGGCGGAGAACTGGACCATGAAGGCGCTGGCGCCGGTCATCCACCAGAGCAGCTTGCCGCCGCCGCGGAAGTAGTTGCTCGGCGTGTTCGACTTTCCGCTGAACAGAAAGCCGATGGCCACGATGAAAATCAGGTAGAGAACGACGAGGGCAAAATCGACCCTGCGTTCCAGTACCGATGCCAAGAGATCATTTTCCATGTTTCCTCCCGGGGCGGAAAGGTTGGCAACTGCCGCCCAAGTTTCAAAGATCGTATTTTAGAAAAGCACACAGGTTACTTGTGAATCGGACGCGTCCAGAGTGTTTGCGCGTCCAGATGCCGGGGCGTGCGCATTGTTGCGGCAATGGCCCAAGCATAACGACTAAACGCGATGAGCGTATCGCGCATAAGTCCTCACGCCAATGCGACTGCTCGCATTTCGCCAGATTTCAGCGATTTTCATGATTCCCCCGCTCCGTGCATTTCATTGTAGACTAGTATACAAGATCAGTCGACATGAAATCAAGAAGGAAGCGGAGCGGCGCCACTTCCTTCCTTTAAAAATACGGCTTTGACGGCGTCTATTCGCCCATGCCCGGTTGAGTGTTCAGTAATTCCAGAGTGTTCCGTCCTCGAGGCGCACTACCGGATGGCTGCCCGGCTTGTAGCTGTAGCGCGCCGCTTCGGCCTCGTCGAAGTCCACGCCAAGGCCGGGCGTATCGCTGACAAAAACGAGTCCATTCTCCATCCGGTGCTCGGATGGGAAGAGCGCGTCACATTCTGGCGTGCCCAGCACCAGGTATTCCTGGATGCCGAAATTGGGCGCCCAGGCGTTGAGATGCGCCTGGGCCGCCATGCAGATCGGCGAATGGCTCGGTGCGCCGTGAAAGCCCGTGCGGACATTGTGCAGACCCGCGAGATCGACGATCCGCTTCACATGGGTGATGCCGCCGGCGTAGGTGACGGCCACGCGGATGAAGTCGATCAGTTCTTCTTCGATCAACTTGTTGCATTCCCAGATCGAGTTGAAGACCTCGCCGATGGCGATGGGAACGGTGGAATGCTGGCGCAGGAGCCGGAGCGCGGCTTGGTCCTCTGCGGGTGTGGGATCTTCCAGCCAGAACAGGCCGACGGGTTCGACGGCCCTCGCGAATTCGGCGGCCTCGCGCGGCATCAGCCGGTGATGAACGTCATGAAGGATCTTCAGGTCGGGACCGAAGCGCGCCCGGATCTCGGCCAGCGCTCCGGGCATGTAGCGCATGTAGCGCTCGGTGTCCCAGGTCTCGACCTTGGGCCGGATGCCGCTGAAATCGGTCATGTAGGAGGTGGATGCGCCCTTTTCCTCGGGCACGGCATAGCTCGCGCTCGGCATTCCGGGTATGCCGCACTGGACGCGCACGGCCTTGTATCCCTGCTCGACGAAATACGAGATCGAGTCCATGAGGTCTTCGAGGTCGGCGCCGGTCGCATGGGCATAGACCATGGCGCCCGCGCGGCTCTTGCCACCAAAGAGCTGATAGAGCGGCAGGCCGGCGATCTTGCCCTTGATGTCCCAAAGGGCCATGTCGATCGCGCCGAAGGCGGCCATGGCAATGGGGCCGCGTCGGAAGTAGGCGCCACGATAGAAGAATTGCCAGATGTCCTCGCTGTTGCGCGGGTCCATCCCGATCAGGTTCGGTACAAGGTAGTCCTGAAGGTAGGTCGCGGGCAGGGTCTCGCGGTTGTTGAGCGTCGCGTCGCCCAGACCGTAGATGCCCTGATCGGTCATGATCTTGAGCGTGACGTAATTCTTGCCGGGGCCGCCGACGAAGACTTTTGCATCGGTGATTTTCATCGTTGGGTTCCTCAGGCCAGGTTGGACAGGTCGGTCCAGTCGTCATTGCGGCGGATCAGGTCGATGATCTGCTGATACCGGCTTCCCTCTGTGAAGGTCGGGTAGGGCTCGACGCTCTCTCCCCTGATGTCGCGGACGAATTCGCGGGCGAGATAGTGCCAGCATTGCTCGGTCTCGCCCTCCACCTTCGGGATGGATGCGGCGATGTCCTCGGGCAGGGGAAGCTCCGTCCAGGTCTTGCTTGCGCCGTAGTGGTAGAGTTCGCGGCTGCCGTAATGGCCCTTGATGTAGATCGCGCCCTCCTTGCCGTAGAAGACGATGTGATCCTCGTGAAAGCGCGGCACGAGGCCGCCATGCTTGAAGAGGACCGATACCGGCTTCTCGGCAAAGGGGCTCTCGAGTTGTGCCAGCACGGTATAGGACCATTCGACATCGCTCTCGCCCCATTCGAGAGAGGGGTCGGAGAGATCCTTCGGAATGAAGTTGCGCCGCGTGGCGAAGTTGTGGACGCCCTCGACGATGGGCGCACGCCCGAGATCGTCGCGCACCTCGCCCATGATGCCCAGGATCCTGTCGCCCACGACGGAACAGGCGATGGAGAGCGTGTGGGTGAAATTGTTGTTGAGGCGACCGCCACCCGCGGATTTCTGGTGTGACCAGCCGAAGGGGATCTCGCGCTCCAGATTGAAATGGGAGATGCATTCGATCTCCGTGGGCTCGCCGATCGCGCCTTCTGCCACCAGCCGTTTCGCGTGAAGAACACTGGGTGCATAGCGAAAGCTCGCGGCGTAAGCGGTCTTGACGCCTTTCTCATCCGCGAGGCGTCTGAGTTCGACGGCTGTTTCGCCGCTTTCGGTCATCGGCTTGTCGACGAAGACGTGGCATCCGGCGGCGATGGCCTGCCTGATGGGCGCGTAATGCGCGCCGCCCGGGGTGGCGATGGAGACGATGTCGGGCTTGCAGGTCTCGAGCGCGTCCTGCCAGTCGGTGCCCGCGTAGGGGATGGCCATCTTTTCAGCGACCTCGCGGACGACGCTCGGGGTGCGGCCGACCATGCCGACCACCTCGGCACCCGCTCCTCGAAATGCATCGGCATGGCCTTGTCCTGCAAAGCCGGTTCCTGAGATCAAGACTTTCAGCATCCTATCCTTCTTCTCTTCGTGATGTGTGGGGTTCATCCGTGCGGGCACGACAATCGGACCGCCGGAGGGCAGCGAAACAGGGTGAGAAAAGCCAGCGCGGCGAGGCGCGATGGCCCCGCCGCGCCGGTTCATGCGTCGTGGTCAGTTGCTGTACTGGCGGGCGTAGGCGTCGTTCATGACCTGGATCACCTGGCCGTAGCCCATGTTGTCGAGGGTCGCGAGATAGGCGTCCCAGTCATTTTCGATATTGCCGGTACCGAGCACCCAGGCCTGCTGGCGCTCGAGCATGTAGGTCTGGATCGACGGCCAGTAGCGGTCGTAGATCGCCTGCTCTTCCTTGTTGAAGGCGACACCGAGGAACTGGTCCACGAGGAGATCGGCGGAATCGTAGAGCTCGATGCCTTCGCGGGCGGCCGGTGCGGTCCACTGCCATTCGTAGCGGTAGTCCTGCCAGTAGCCCTTCTTGATCTGGGCGCCGACCTCCCAGAGCTGGCTGTTGACCGCGCGGTCGCTGTTGAGCACCTCGGGTTTGAACACCGGCTCGCCGTCGACCATGTCCCAGGTTTCGCCCTCGACGCCGAAATTGGACAGAAGGCGGCCCGGTTCGGTGAACCAGAAGTCGAAATACTTGATGGTCTCGACCGGGTGTTCGTTGGAGTAACTGATCGCCCAGCCATCCGGTTTGATCGGGATGCGGCGGTGTTCCTCGATGCGGTTGCCGCTGACCGAGGCCGGGGGCAGGAACGGGATGAAGTTGAAGCCCTCGATCTCGTCCTCCAGCGCGGCGTTATAGCCGGAGGTGGAGGCGAACCAGTCATGGGTCATGCCGCCGAGATCCTCGGAGAGCAGGTAGTCGCGGGCCGAGGTGCCACGGGTGAAGACTTCGCGGTCGATCAGCCCCTGTGCGTACCAGTCAGCGATATGGGTCATGCCGATGCGGTAGTTTTCCTGCGTGTAGGGGTGGACGATCTCGCCGTCCGCATTGACCAGGAAGTCGTGCGGTGTGTCCGAGCCGGAAGAGCGCCCGTCCCAGAGCGTGACGAGGCGGATGAGTTCCTCCCAGTCCCGGACGAAGAAGGGCACCTCGTCCTTCAGGCCGTTGCCGTTCGGGTCCTGGTCGCGGAAGGCCACGAGCGTATCGTAGAGTTCATCGACGTTCTGCGGCTGCTCCAGTCCGAGCTTGTCGAGCCAGTCCTGCCGGACGAACCAGGCGCGGCCGTATTTCCCGTCGGGCAGGTAGGGGATGTAATACATGTTGCCGTCATAGGCTGAGATTGCCTGGCGCAGTTCCGGGCGTTCGTCGAAGAAGGCCTTGATGTTGGGGGCGTGTTCTTCGATCAGCTCGTTGAGCGGCAGGAAGGCGCCCTGGGGGCCGAACTCGTTCACCGGTTGCTTGATGAGCTGGCTACCGACGATGTCGGGCAGGTTGCCCTGGGCGAGCAGCAGGCTCATCGCTTCGCGCTGGTCGGTGGAGTTCTTGCCGGCGGTGGCATCGATGAGGTGGATGCCCGTCATTTCGCGTGCCGCCTGCTCGACGGGGTAGTTCTCGTTGTAGCCCTGTGCGCGGTCCCAGTGCATGTGGATGGTCAGTTCGAGCGGCTCGTCGGTGATCCGCAGGCTCTCGTCCGCGAGGGCGGCGGATGTCAGGCATGTGGTGCCGAGAATGGCCGTGGCGAGCAGTTTCTTTTTCATTGGATCCTCCCTTTTCGGTCTCTTTTTCCGTTGTGGTGCCCGTTTCGGGCGTCTGGGGCGTTGGGGCCTCTCAGTTCGGGGTGGGCAATTCGATCAGCCCATGCAGCCTTTCGTCGGTGAAGAGCACGCCGATCTGCCGGTCGAGATCGCCGATATGTGCGCGGAGTGCGGTTTCGGCACGGTCTGGGTTTCGGGTGCGGATTGCCTCCGCGATTGCGGCATGTTCCCGAAGCACCTCCGGGCCGCGCAGGATGCGGTGCATCCGGCGGATATGGCGGGCGCGGTTGAGGTCGAACTGCGAGCGACGCGCCGTGCGCCAGACATCTCCGCAGCCGGCAAGGATGAAAAGCTGGTGGTGAAATGCCTCGTCGAGCGCGAAGAAGCCGGCGTGATCCTCCTCTGCGAGGGCATCGGCCTGCCGTGCGAGAATGTCGTCGAGTTCCTCGATCCGGTGGCGGGGATCCGGGTAGGAGGCCGCACCGCGCACCGCGCCGAGCTCGAGTTGAAGGCGGATGAAGCAGGCCGTGGTGTAGCGATTGACGGAGATCTTCGTCACGTAGGTGCCGCTCTGGGGCACGATGCGGACGAGGTCGCTTTCGTCAAGGCGGATCAGCGCCTCGCGCACCGGGGTCTTGCTGGCATTGAGAGCCGCCGCGACTTCCTTCTCGGAGATCCGCTGGCCGGGGCGAAGCTGCACCGAGACGATGAGGTCGCGGAGAATATCGAAGATCTGGAAGGTGATGTTCGTCTCGGGATCGAGCCGCATGCCCGCCAGAAGATCGCCCACGGAGCGTGTCGCAGTCCGGGAATGCGGCATTTCTGGCAGACGTTTCAGCAAGTCTTGCTCCGTTTAACGGGTCACGAAATCCGATTGGATACTTGTCTACTGGTATCCCATAATCCAGAACTGATATACTAGTATGATGGCCTCGTAAACCGGCTTTGCACGGGAGAGTGCAGGCCGAGGAAGCCGGACCCTCGGGAGGGCGGTCGATCCCGTGGCGTATCGGGGGGTGAGATCAGGACGAGATGATCGGCAGCTCGCGGCAGCGGTCCAGCACGTAGTCGATCAGGAGCCGGACCTTGCTGTCCTGAAGGCGGCGGTGGGGATAGAGACAGCCGAAAAGCGCGGGCTCGGGGGGCGCGTCCTGCATGACCTCCACTAGCGTGCCGCGGGCGAGGTGATGGGCAATGTCGAAGCGTGGCTTGTTGATGATACCCCGGCCCGCGAGCGCCCAGTCGGTCAGCACGTCGCCGTCATCGGAATCGTAGCTGCCCGAGACCTCGACCTTGAGGGGGCCATCCTTCGTGGCAAGGGTCCAGAACCATTCTGGCGACCGAGGATACCGTAACAGGAGGCAGTTGTGGCGTTGCAATTCCGACGGTGTTCGGGGTGTGCCGAAACGCTCGAGATAGGCCGGGGCGGCGCAAAGCACCCGAGGGGTGTCGATGATCTTGCGAAGCTTTAGGTTCGAATCCGGCGGGCGTCCGACAAAGAAGGCGACATCGAGACCGTCTTCGAGGATGTCCACCTTGCGGTCGGAAAGCCGCAGGCGCACCGAGACCTCCGGGTAGAGATCGACGAAATCCGGGATCAACGGCGCAATGATCCGTTTGCCCACACCCAGGGGGGCCGTGACCTGCACCGCGCCACGGGGCTGCAGCGAGAAGTTCGAGACCGCGGCTTCGGCATCTTCGAGCGATTGGACCACCTGGCGGGCGTGTTCGTAGAAGGCATGGCCGATCTCGGTGGGGGTAAGTTTGCGCGTCGTTCGATTGAACAAACGCACATTTAAGCGCCGTTCGAGCTCTTTTATCCGCTTGCTTGCCACCGCAGGCGTCATTCTGAGGTCCCGGCCGCCCGCAGTGATGCTGCCAAGCTCGACCACCCGGACAAAAACGCGCAGGCTGTCGAGATAAGGCATCGGTTTCTCCGATTGTCTACGAATCGTTGAAAAAGCTTATCCGAATACCCCGTATTTTGGGAGCATTGGATCAGGCATTATCAGAGCGTCGCCAGTTCCCGATTGCGACACAGGGAGGCCAGATGACATCGAGATCGCATATCCGCTTCATTCTGAATGACCGCGACATCACGCTGGACAGCGTCGGTGCCAGTGACACGCTGCTCGATTTCCTTCGGATCGAGCGCCGCCTGACCGGCACCAAGGAAGGATGCGCGGAAGGCGACTGCGGTGCCTGCACGGTTCTGGTCGGGCGGCTTCAGGAGGGAAGTCTTCACTACGAGCCGGTGAATGCCTGCATCCGGCTGCTGGCCTCTCTCGATGCCTGCCACGTGGTTTCGGTGGAGCATCTTTCAGGGCCGGACGGGCGGCTGCATCCGGTTCAGCAGGCGATGGTCGAGCATCATGGCAGCCAGTGCGGGTTCTGTACGCCGGGATTCGTCATGTCGCTCTATGCGCTCTGGATGGGCAACCCGGACCCGACACATGCCGAGATCGAAACCGCGATTCAGGGCAATCTCTGCCGCTGCACCGGCTACGAGCCGATCATCCGCGCGGCAAAGGCTGCGACCGCACTTGGAAGTCCGGCCGAGGATGCGCTGACCCGCGAGCGCGATGCGATGACGGCGCGGCTCTTGGGCTTGCAGGACGGGCAGCGGGTCATGGTGGAAAAGGGGGGAAGTCGCTGCATCCTGCCGGCCTCGGTCGACGATCTGGCCGATGTACTCCTCGAGGTGCCGGGTGCCACGATGGTTGCGGGAGCAACCGACGTGGGGCTCTGGGTGACGAAGTTCCTGCGGGACATTTCGCCGGTGGTCTTCCTCGGACATCTGGACGGTTTGCGGCGCCTGGAGGTGACCGGCACGGCCATCGAGATCGGAGCCGGCGTGAGCTACACCGGCAGCCGGGAAGCGATGGCCGGGGAATACCCGCATCTGGCCGAGTTCTGGGACCGGATTGCCGGCTGGCAGATCCGCAACATGGGTACCATCGGCGGGAATGTGGCCAATGGCTCACCCATCGGGGATACGCCTCCCGTCCTGATCGCGTTGGGGGCTACCATAACCTTGCGCCGGGGGGGCGAGCGGCGGACCCTGCCGATCGAGGATTTCTTCATCGCCTATGGCAAGCAGGACCGGCTCGAAGGCGAGTTCCTCGAGAGTATCAGCGTGCCGCGTGCGAAGGCTGACGCGCTGCATGCCGCCTACAAGATCTCGAAGCGCCGGGACGAGGATATCTCCTCGGTTTGCGCGGCGTTCAACATCACGGTCGCGAATGGCGTGGTGACGGAGGCACGCATTGCCTTCGGTGGCATGGCGGCGACGCCGAAGCGGGCCGCCCAGGCAGAGGCGGCATTGGTGGGGTCCGCCTGGAGCGAGGCGTCGGTTCTGGCCGCCGCCGCGCAGCTTGGAGAGGACTTCACGCCGCTGAGCGATTGGCGGGCCTCTTCGGATTACCGCTTGCAGGTGGCGAAGAACCTGTTTCGGCGGTTCTGGCTCGAACAGCAGGGCGGCGACGCGCCCGTGCGGCTGAGTGCATGAGGAGGATGGACATGGGCAAGGAAGACATCATCGACGCTCCTCTCGACACCGACAAGCGCAAGGACCCGCCCGTGGCACAGAAGCTCGCGCGGGCCGAGCGGGATGGCGGTCCGATCCGGGGCGGGGTTCATACCGACCTGCGCCATGACAGCGCGATCAAGCATGTCACTGGCCGGGCGGAATATTGCGACGATATTGCGGAGCCTGCGGGCACGCTGCACGCCTATCTTGGGCTTTCCACGCGGGCCCATGCGAAGATCGTCGCGGTGGATCTCGAAGCGGTGAAGGCCGCGCCGGGTGTCGTCGGCGTGCTGACGGCGGATGACATTCCGGGCGTGAACGATGTCTCGCCGACCGGACGTCATGACGAGCCGATCTTCGCGACGGAAAAGGTCGAGTTCTGGGGCCAGCCCATGTTCGCGGTGGTGGCCGAAACCCGCGATGCCGCGCGCCGGGCCGCGACGCTGGCGAAGGTGACCTACGAGGACCTGCCGCATGCGCTCGATCCGGAGGCCGCACAGGCCGCCGATATGGGCTATGTAACACCGCCCCTGACGCTCAAGCGCGGCGATGCACCGGACGCGATGAAGGCAGCCAAGCACCGGATCAAGGGCAAGCTCAAGATCGGCGGGCAGGATCACATGTATCTGGAGGGTCATATCGCCTTCGCCATTCCGGGCGAGGACGAGGATGTCACGGTGCATTCCTCGACCCAGCATCCGAGCGAGGCGCAGCACATGGTCGCGCATGTTCTGGGCGTGCCGTCGAATGCGGTCACGATCAACGTGCGGCGCATGGGGGGGGGCTTCGGGGGCAAGGAAACCCAGATGAACCTGTTCTGCTCGGTCGCGGCGATAGCGGCGAAGAAGTGGAACCGCGCGGTGAAGATCCGGCCCGACCGCGACGACGACATGAGCGCCACGGGAAAGCGGCATGATTTCGTGATCGACTACGAGGTAGGGTTCGACGACGAGGGGCGGATCGAGGCGATGACCGGCGAGTTCGCCGCGCGCTGCGGTTTTTCCTCCGACCTTTCGGGGCCGGTAACGGATCGGGCGCTCTTTCACGCCGACAACGCCTACTACTACCCGAACGTTCTGCTGAACTCGCATCCGATGAAGACCAACACGGTGTCGAACACCGCGTTTCGGGGCTTCGGCGGACCGCAGGGTGTGATCGCGGCGGAACGTATCATGGAGGAGATCGCCTATCACCGGGGCGTGGACAGCCTGGAAATCCGCAAGCGCAACTTCTACGGCAGTTCGGACGACGGGCGCGATGTGACGCCCTATCACCAGACGGTCGAGGACAATATCGCGCCGCGGATCGTCGCGGAGCTGGAGGAGAGTGCGGATTATCAGGCGCGGCGGAAGGCCGTTCTGGAGTGGAACGCGAAGGGCGGGGTTGTGCGCAAGGGCATCGCGCTGACGCCGGTGAAGTTTGGGATATCCTTCACGGCCACCTGGTACAACCAGGCGGGTGCGCTGCTGCACATCTATTCCGACGGCTCGATCCATCTCAACCATGGCGGTACGGAGATGGGGCAGGGGCTCAACACCAAGGTCGCGCAGGTGGTGGCCGACGAGCTTCAGGTCGATTTCGACCGGATCAAGATCTCCAAGACCACCACGGAGAAGGTGCCCAACACCTCCGCCACGGCGGCCTCTTCCGGTTCCGATCTCAACGGCATGGCGGCGCAGGACGCGGCGCTTCAGATCAAGGCGCGGCTGATCGATTTTGCCGCCGAGCGCTGGCAGACCACTGCGGAGAACGTGCGTTTCGTCGCCAATGCGGTGCAGATTGGGGAGGAGACCATTCCCTTCGCCGATTTCATCCGTGAGGCCTACATGGCGCGGGTGCATCTCTCGGCCGCCGGGTTCTACAAGACGCCCAAAATCCACTGGGACCGGGCGACGGGCAAGGGGCGGCCCTTCTACTACTATGCCTATGGCGCGGCGTGCTCGGAGGTGTCCGTCGATACGCTCACCGGCGAATACCGGGTCGAGCGCACCGATATCCTGCATGACGTGGGCAAATCGCTGAACCCGATCCTGGACAAGGGTCAGGTCGAGGGAGCCTTCGTCCAAGGCATGGGATGGCTCACCACCGAGGAGTTGTGGTGGGATGACAAGGGGCAACTGCGCACTCATGCGCCATCCACCTACAAGATCCCGCTTGCCTCGGATTGCCCGCGCGTCTTCAACGTGGCGCTGGCGGAGTGGTCGGAGAACAAGGAGCGGACGATCAAGCGCTCAAAGGCCGTGGGCGAGCCGCCCTTCATGCTGGGAATTTCGGTGTTCGAAGCGCTTTCCCATGCGGTGGCGAGCGTTGCGAATTACAAGAGTTGTCCGCGGCTCGATGCGCCGGCGACGCCTGAGCGGGTGCTCATGGCCATCGAGCGGTTGAGGGCCTGATCCCATGTCGCTCGCCGCTTTCCTCGAAGCAAGTCCGCGCGTCATCGCCGTGCGGTTGACCCGCGTGCGGGGTTCCTCGCCGCGAGAGGCCGGGACGGAGATGTTTGTCGCGGTGGACGGGTTCTTCGGGACCATTGGCGGCGGGCAGCTCGAATACATGGCCATCGACAAGGCCCGTTCGATGCTGAAGAGCGGCGAGATAGCGACAGAAATGGATGTGCCGCTGGGACCGGAAATCGGCCAGTGTTGCGGTGGTCGGGTCGAGATCTCGCTGTCGCTGATGTCGGGGGACGCTCGGACCGCGGCCATGGCGGCGGAAACGCGGCGTCTCGAGGAACTGCCGCATGTCTATGTCCTGGGTGCCGGGCACGTGGGGCGGGCACTTTCGGATCTCTTCCAGCACCTGCCGGTTCGCTGCATCCTCATCGACAACCGTGCGGCGGAGCTCGGTATGTGCGGTGCCGGGATCGAGAAGCGCCTCTCCGTCATGGCCGAGGCGGATATCCGAACCGCCCCGGCGGGAAGTGCCTTCATCGTGCTGACCCATGACCATGCGCTCGACTTCCTGCTGACGGCGGAGGCGCTGGCGCGACATGATGCAGCCTATGTCGGGCTGATCGGCTCTGCCACGAAGCGGGTGAAATTCGAGCGCTTCTGCGCCGCCGGAGCGTCTAAGGCCGACACGCACCGTCTCGTTTGTCCGATCGGGGCGGTGGGGCGCGGAGACAAGCGACCGGAGGTCATTGCGGCCTTCGTGGTGGCTGAGGTCATGGCGGCTCTGACCGAGATGGTGCGATCACCCGAGAAAACAGCGGAATAACGGAAAACGGCCTCGCGACAGGCGGCCCGACAAGACCGCGCGGAACAGGGGCACAACAGGGGAGGGTCACCGTGATGACTGCGGCGGCTTACGACTACAAGCTCTTCACACGGAGCGATTTCAGCGCCTTCTGGGCGCTCTTTACCGACAACCTCGTGAACCTGCTGATCCTGTCCGGGATCTGCCAGTTCGTGTTCCAAATGCCGGCGGACCTGGTCTATGGCCGGATCGTGCCGGGGGCGGCGCTGGCGATCATCGCCGGTGTGGCGGTCTATACCTTGTTGGCAAAGCGGGCGGCGGCGCAAAAGGGTGCGGATGTGACCGCGCTGCCCTACGGGATTTCGACGCCAGTGATGTTCGTCTACCTCTTCGGCGTGATCGGACCGATCTACTGGGCAACGGACGATCCGATGTTGGCCTGGCAGGTCGGCATCGGTGCTGGCTTCATGGGCGGGATCGTGGCCGCGCTCGGCGCGATTGTCGGGCCATTCCTGAAGCGGATCACGCCGCGCGCCGGAATGCTGGGCACGCTCTGCGGCATTGCGCTGGTCTTCATCGGATCGGTGCCGCTGGCGGAGATATTCGAGAACCCGATCATCGGATTTACCTCGCTGCTGTTCATCCTCTGGGGGTTGATTGGCCGCTTCCGGCTGCCGGGAAACCTGCCTGCCGGTCTGGTCGCGATCGCAGCCGGGACGATCATCGCGATCGTGCTGGGGAAATCCACGATCAGCGTGGAGGGCATCGGGTTCTACCCGCCAATACCCTACCTGGGCGACATGCTGGCGGGCATCCAGTATCTCTTTGCCAATCCTGAGCTCTTCCTCGTGCTGATCCCGGTGCAGATCTACAACTTCATCGAGACGATGAACAACGTGGAGTCGGCCGAGGCCGCGGGTGATCATTACCCGGTGGCGGTCTGCCAGGTGACGGACGGAGCCGGCACAATGGTGGGCGCACTCTTCGGTTCGCCCTTTCCGACCACGGTCTATATCGGACATCCGGCCTACAAGCGGCTTGACGCACATGCGGGCTACATCGTTGGCGTGGCGCTGGTGATCGCGGTGGCGGCGTTCTTCGGGCTTCTCTCGTTCCTCGCCGGTCTGATCCCGATTGCCGCCGCAGCGCCGGTGCTCGTCTTTGTCTCGGTGAGCCTCATGACGAACACGACCTTCGCGGTGAAGACGACACATATGGCGGCGGTGGCCTTCGCGATCCTGCCGCACATTTCCGCATTCCTGATGGTGAAGTGGGGCGCGCTCCTAAATGCTCTGCGAAGCTCGGGTGTGGAGGGTCTGCCGGGGTTGGGCGATACGAACCTGACTGCCGCGCTTCTGATGGAAGGTGCGCATTACGAGGGGCACCTCGCGCTCTCGCAAGGGGCGATCCTGACGGGGCTCATCTGGGGCGCGATCGTCGCGGACGTGATCGACGGGCGGTTCCAGCATGCCGGGCGGTTTGCCTTCGCGGCGGCGGTCATGTCCTCGGTTGGCATCATCCATTCCGCCACGCTTCAGGCGCCGCAATTCGACGGGATCACGGTGGGGTATCTCATCATCGCAGCGTTTCTCCTGACCTATCCACGGTTCGCGCCGAAGGAGGATCTGGAGCATCGCATCATCGTGCCCGACGAGCCCGATTTCATCGACGAAGATACACCCGCTCAATATACCTGAGGCCAGATGCGGGGCGGCAGACGCGCCGTCCCGTCCCAATCACGAGAGGCAGTCCATGACCGAAACGCTCCTGCGCGGCCGTCTTCTGACGTTCCATCGTGAGCCGCTGGAGAGCTCCGATACCGAAGCCCATACCTATCTCGAGGACGGCGGCATCCTCGTCCGCGACGGGCTGATCGTGGCCAGTGGTCCCTTCGCGGAGGTGGTGCGGGAGGCGCCGGAGGTCGAGGTCGTCGATCACCGGCCGGGGCTGATGATGGCGGGTTTCATCGACATGCATATCCATTTTCCGCAGGTTCAGGTCGTGGCGAGCTGGGGGGCGCAACTGCTCGACTGGCTCAACAACTACACCTTTCCGGCGGAGGGGGAATACGCCAACGCCCAGCATTCGCGGGCGATGGCGCGGCAGTTCTGTTCGCTCCTGACGGATCACGGCACCACGACCGCCGTGGCCTTCTGCTCGGTTCACAAGGCCTCAGCCGAGGCACTGTTTTCCGAAGCTGCGGATCGAAACATGCGGATGATCGCGGGCAAGACGATGATGGACCGCAACGCGCCAGAAGCGGTGCTCGACACGCCGCAATCGAGCTATGACGACAGCAAGGCGCTCATTGCGGACTGGCACGGCAAGGGGCGGGCGTCCTATGCGATCACACCGCGTTTTGCGATCACCTCCACGCCCGAGCAGATGGAAATGGCTCGTTCGCTCGCGGCGGAACATCCCGACTGCTACATCCAGACGCATCTTTCGGAGAACCATGCAGAGATTGCCTTCACGGCGGAGCTTTACCCGGAGGCGCGGGATTATCTCGATGTCTACGAAACCTACGGCCTGCTGGGTCCACGGAGTCTTCTGGGGCATGCAATTCACCTTAAGGAGCGCGAGATCGGTGCCATGGCGGAAACCGGAACGCATCCGGTGTTCTGCCCGACATCGAACCTCTTTCTCGGCAGCGGGCTTTTCGATGATGCGGGGCTGCGGGCACGCGGCATCACCAGCGGGATTGCCACCGATATTGGCGGGGGCACCAGCTACTCGATGTTGCAGACGCTCAACGAGGGCTACAAGATTCTCCAGCTTCAGGACCAGAAGCTGCATGCGTTGCGGGCGTTTCACTGGATCACGCGCGGGAATGCCGAGGTGCTCGGGATGACGGATTGGATCGGGACACTGGACGCGGGAACCGAGGCCGACATCGTCGTGCTCGATCCGCGTGCGACACCGGCGATGGCGCTTCGCATGGAGAAGGTCGAGACGCTTGCAGACGAGCTTTTCGTGCTCCAGATCATGGGAGACGACAGGTCAATCGCGCAGACCTATGTGGCGGGCGTGCCGCAGAAGGGGGCCTGAAGCACGGGGTTTGCCTGGGAACGCCGCGCGATTTTCAAGAAAAACCGAAAGGTGTTGTAGGCTGGGCACGGGTGGTCGGACGCGATTCCGATACCCATACTTTGGCTGTCTCGCCGCCTCAGGAGCAATCATGACTTCGAAATACTATGCGCCCCATGGTGGCCATCCGGGACAGGATCGGCTTCTCACTGACAGGGCGATCTTCACGGACGCCTATGCGGTCATTCCGCGGGGCACGATGCGCGACATTGTCACGAGCTTTCTCCCCGGCTGGACGCAGACCCGGCTTTGGGTTTTGGCGCGCCCACTCTCGGGTTTCGCGGAGACTTTCTCGCAATACATCATGGAAGTTGCGCCCGGAGGCGGGTCAGACAGGCCCGAGACCGACCCGGACGCGGAGGGCGTCCTCTTCGTTGTCGAGGGAACCGCAACTTTGAGGGTGTGTGGCCGGACATACACGATGGTGCCCGGAGGCTATGCCTATCTGCCGCCGTCGAGCGGTTGGACCCTGCACAACAAGGGTGACGCGACACTGCGCTTTCACTGGATCCGCAAGGCCTACGAGCCGGCAGAGGGGTTCGTGCAGCCCGATGTGGTCGTGCGGAACGAGAATGACATCACTCCCACGCCGATGCCGGGGACCGATGGGAAATGGGCGACGACGCGCTTTGTCGATCCGATGGACATGCGCCACGACATGCATGTCACGGTGGTGACTTTCGAGCCCGGCGCGGTGATCCCCTTCCTCGAGACCCACGTGATGGAGCACGGGCTCTACGTGCTTGAAGGCAAGGCAGTTTATCGACTGAACCAGGACTGGGTCGAGGTGGAAGCGGGCGATTTCATGTGGTTGCGCGCATTCTGCCCGCAGGCGTGCTATGCTGGCGGCCCCGGTCGGTTCCGCTACCTGCTTTACAAGGACGTCAACCGGCCAATGGCGCTGCGTCCGCGCGCCAACGGGCGGACCGGGATGCTCGACTTCAGGTCGGCTGCCGAGTAGCGACGACACCGCCGATGGCCTTCGTCAATTCGCGGGTTGCCTCGATGACGGGGCGGCTCAGGGTCTTGATCTGATCATGGCCTATTCGGCTCGTCGGGCCGGAGACCGAAATGCCCGCGATGGCCTCGCGGTTCATGTCGAAGACGGGGGCCGCGATGCAGCGCATGCCGATGTTCTTTTCCTCGTCATCGATCGAGTAACCGCGCGCGCGGATCATCTCGATCTCGTGCCGCAGCGCGCCCGGGTCAATGAACGTGTGCTCGGTGAAGGCGGAAAGATCCGATCGCTTGAGGAAACGCGCGAACCTTTCCTCTTCCATTTCCGCCAGCAGGGCCTTGCCGATGCCTGAGGCATGCAAGGGTGACAGGGTGCCCGGCGGGAAGAAGGCGCGGATGTTCGCGGTGGTTTCCACTTGGCTCAGGAACAGCACGGAGCCTCCCTTTTCGACGGCGAGATTCGCGGTCTCGCCGGTCTCTTCCATCAGGCGGCGAAGAATGGGGCGCGCCCTGTCGACCAATTGTGTTCGACGCAGAAACCGTGCGCCGATGACGAAGGCGCGCGCGCCGATATGCCAGAGCTGTTCTTCGACATCGAACTCCACCAGCCCCCGTGTCTCCAGTGTCACGAGAATGCGGTAGACCGTGGCCGGGGAATGGCCCATTTCCGACGAGATCTCGCTCAGGGTCATTCCCTGCGCTTCGCTGAGGAACTCGAAGACCTCCATCGCGCGGTCAAGCGACTTGATGGTGTTCTGGCTGGTCTTGTCCTCCCAGTCACGGGGCCTGCCGCGCGGTCTGCGCGTGCCGCCGATGCCATTTTCTCGAGATTCCATAAGGTGCCTGCTGGCGAAAATGAAAAACCATATCAACATATGAAAAATATATGTCGTTCGCAATAAACGGATATTTGCAAAACTATCATTTTTGAAAAACAATTTCAAAAAAATGGCTTGCTCGATTTCATTGCGGTAGGGTCGCCATAAAGACGGAAGGAGCGAGAGATGAGTTTTCAGAACCCTGTTTTCATTCCGGGGCCTACCAACATCCCCGAGAACCTCCGCAAGGCCTGTGACATGCCGACGATCGATCACCGTTCGCCGCTTTTCGGGCAGATCCTGCATCCTGCACGCGATGGGGTGCGGAAGGTTCTGAAGAGCACGAGCGCGGAGATCTTCATCTTCCCTTCGACCGGGACAGGCGGCTGGGAAACGGCCATCACCAACACGCTTTCGGCGGGCGACAGGATTCTGGCTGCGCGCAACGGCATGTTCAGCCATCGCTGGATCGACATGTGCCAGCGCCACGCGCTCGACGTCGAGATCGTCGAGACTCCCTGGGGAGCGGGCCTGCCAGCTCACCGCTACGAGGAGATCCTGACTGCCGACACGGGGCACCAGATCAAGGCGGTTCTGGCCACCCATAACGAGACGGCAACGGGCGTGAAGTCCGACATCGCGGCGGTCCGCCGGGCTCTCGACGCGGCTGGCCACCCGGCGCTTCTTTTCGTCGATGGTGTGAGTTCCATCGCCTCGATGGATTTCCGCTTTGACGAGTGGGGTGTCGATGTTGCTGTCACCGGCTCGCAGAAGGGCTTCATGCTGACGGCGGGCCTCGCCATTACAGGCTTCAGCGCGAAGGCAATGGAGGCCACGAAGACCGCTGGCTTGCCGCGGACGTTCTTCGATGTGCATGACATGGCGAAGGGCTATGCCAACAACGCCTATCCCTATACGCCAGCGGTCGGGCTCCTGAACGGGTTGAACGAAGCCTGCCGCATGCTGCTCGACGAAGGGCTGGAGAACGTCTTTGCGCGCCATGCGCGGATTGCGGAGGGTGTGCGGTCGGCGATCCGGGCCTGGGGGCTGGAGCTCTGCGCAGTGGAGCCATCGGTCTATTCCGACACCGTGAGCGCGATCCGCACGCCGGAGGGGTTCAACGCGACGGATATCGTGACCCACGCGGCCGATGCCTATGGGGTCGCCTTCGGTGTGGGCCTGGGCGAGGTCGCGGGCAAGGTGTTCCGCATCGGCCATCTGGGCAGTCTCACGGATGTCATGGCGCTGTCGGGTATTGCCACGGCCGAGATGTGCATGGCCGACCTAGGGCTGGACATCACTCTGGGTTCGGGCGTCGCTGCCGCGCAGGACTACTACCGCGCAAACCGGCTGGTCGCGCAGAAGGACGCGGCGTGATGAAGGACGGGATCATGGACGTTCCGACGTACGAGGACATGCTGGTCGCTCACGAGCGGATCAAGCCGCATGTCCTTCGCACGCCGGTTCGGCGCTCGGCCTATCTCGACGAACTGTCCGGGGCGCAGTTGTTCTTCAAATGCGAGAATTTCCAGGAGCCGGGTGCCTTCAAGGTGCGTGGGGCCTCGAACGCCGTCTTCGGGCTGAACGAGGATCGGGCACGCAAGGGTGTGGCGACGCACTCTTCTGGCAATCACGCCTCATGTCTGAGCTTTGCTGCGATGAAGCGTGGTATTCCCTGCCATGTTGTCATGCCGCGCACGGCCCCGCAGGCAAAGAAGGACACGGTGCGGCGCTATGGCGGCAAGATCACCGAGTGCGAGCCTTCGACAAGCGCGCGCGAGGCGGTCTTCGCCGAGGTGCAGGCCAGGACGGGGGGCGACTTCGTTCATCCCTACAACGATCCGCGGGTGATTGCAGGGCAGGGGACGTGTTCGAAGGAACTGGTCGAGCAGGCGGACGGGCTCGATCTCGTGGTCGCACCCATCGGGGGCGGTGGCATGGTCTCGGGCACCTGCCTGACGCTTTCGACGCTCGCACCAGAGACGAAGATCATCGCAGCGGAGCCTGAGCAGGCCGATGATGCCTATCGCAGTTTCAAGGCGGGGCATATCATCGCCGATGATGCGCCGGACACGGTGGCGGACGGGCTGAAGGTGCCTCTCAAGGACCTGACCTGGCATTTCGTTTCGCGCCATGTCTCGGCCATCTACACGGCATCAGAGCAGGAGATCGTCGACGCGATGAAGATCACCTGGAAACATCTGCGGGTGGTGATGGAGTCGTCGAGCGCGGTGCCGCTCGCGACCATTCTCAAGAACCCCGAGACGTTCAAGGGCAAGCGTGTCGGCGTGATCATTACAGGCGGCAATGTCGATCTCGACAGGCTGCCGTGGTTGACGTGAAGGGAGTTATCGACATGAACGCACATACCAAGCTCGACCAACTTGAAGTGGGTTTCGATGTTCCCGCGCTGCCGGGCATGGATGAGGCCGATATCCAGACGCCGTGTCTGGTGCTCGATCTCGACGCCCTGGAGCGGAATATCCGGAAGATGGGAGAATACGCGAAGGCGCATGGGATGCGGCATCGTGTCCATGGCAAGATGCACAAGTCGGTTGATGTGGCGAAGCTCCAGGAGGAGATTGGCGGCGCGGTGGGTGTCTGCTGCCAGAAGGTGTCCGAGGCCGAGGTGTTTGTCCGCGGCGGGATCAAGGACGTGCTGGTGTCGAACCAGGTGCGCGATCCGGCCAAGATCGACCGGCTGGCGCGGTTGCCCAAGCTCGGGGCACGGATCATCGTCTGTGTCGACGATATCGAGAACGTGGCTGAGCTTTCGGCCGCGGCGGAGAAACACGACACCACGCTGGAATGTTTCGTCGAGATCGACTGCGGTGCCGGGCGCTGTGGTGTGACGACAGCTGCGGATGTTTTAGCGATTGCGCGCGCAGTGGATGCAGCACTCGGGCTCCGTTTCGCGGGTATCCAAGCCTATCAGGGCGCGATGCAGCATCTCGACAGCTATGAGGCGCGCAAGGAAAAACTCGACATCGCCATCGCAATGGTTCGGGATGCGGTCGATGGTCTGAAGGGGGCGGGCCTCGAGCCGGAGCTTGTCTCGGGTGGTGGCACCGGCTCCTACTATTTCGAAGCGAACTCGGGCGTTTACAACGAGCTGCAATGCGGCTCCTACGCCTTCATGGATGCCGACTACGGACGCATTCTCGACAAAAACGGCAGGCGGATCGATCAGGGTGAGTGGGAGAACGCCTTCTTCATCCTCACGCAGGTGATGAGCCACGCCAAGGCGGACAGGGCAATCTGTGACGCAGGTCTGAAGGCACAGTCGGTGGACAGCGGACTGCCGTTCATCTTCGGGCGGGAGGATGTGGAATACATCAAGTGCTCGGATGAGCACGGGGTGATTGCCGATCCTCAGGGCAGGCTGAAGGTGGGCGAGAAGCTGCGGCTGGTGCCTGGCCATTGCGATCCGACCGCCAATGTCCATGACTGGTATGTGGGCGTGCGGAACGGCAAGGTCGAGACGCTCTGGCCTGTCTCGGCTCGCGGCAAGGCCTACTGATTGATCGAACTGGAGAACGGGCGGGCTCGGGAGTGAGCCGCCCGGTGTTCGCGTGCCACGGCTCCTATCGGCTGAGGCGCGCGGATGCGTTTTGCGAATGGAGGGATGCATGTGGATCGTGCCGGAGAGGGAGATTGCCGACCTTGTGAGTCGTCAGGCCGCGTTCGACGCGGTGGAGAAAGTCTTTGCCGCCATGGCCGCAGGCGACGCGCGTAACTTTCCCGTGGTGCGCGAGGCCATCGGGCATGAAGATGCGCTTTATGGGTTCAAGGGCGGTTTTGATCGTGCGGGGCTTGCGCTCGGGCTCAAGGCAGGGGGCTACTGGCCGCACAACATGGAACGGCAGGGGCTCATCAATCATCAGTCGACGATCATTCTCTTCGATCCGGACAGCGGCAAGGTGAAGGCGATGGTAGGGGGAAACCTGCTGACTGCGCTTCGCACCGCAGCCGCTTCGTCCGTCTCCATACGGCATCTGGCGCGGAAGGATGCGAAGGTGATCGGCATGGTCGGTGCGGGGCATCAGGCGACGTTCCAGCTTCGGGCTGCGCTGGAGCAGCGCGATTTCGAAAAGGTCATCGGCTGGAACAGGAACCCGGATCGGCTTGCGCGCCTCGAGGCGGTCGCCGGCGAAGCCGGTGTGCCTTTCGAGGCGGTCGAGCTTGAGGGTATGCGCCAGGCCGATGTGATCATCACCATCGTTTCGTCCTTCGATCCCGTGGTGCTAGCAAGCCATGTCAGTGCGGGAACGCATGTTGCCTGCATGGGCACGGACACGAAGGGCAAGCAGGAGGTTGCGCCGGAACTGCTTGCCGCGGCCCGTGTCTTTACCGACGAGGTGGCGCAATCGGTTTCGATCGGTGAGGCACAACATGCCGTTGCGCAGGGGATGATCACGGCAGCGGATGTGGCCCAGCTAGGCGCGGTGATCAACGGGAGCCATCCGGGGCGAAGCTCTGACGATCAGATCACGCTCTTCGATGGCACAGGCGTGGGGCTTCAGGATCTGGCTGTGGCTTCGGCGGTGGTCGATCTCGCAGTGGACAAAGGTCTTGCTATCGAGGTGGATTTCTAGCTCTGGACGGCGTTTCGTGATTTTGGCCGAACTGGCGCGAATGCAGGTCTAACTAATGAAAACGCCCGCGGAGAGCCGCGGGCGTCCTTCTCGGGATGTGTTGCCGGCGTCCTTCGGATCAGCTGTGCCTGCTCTCCGGCAGGGAACCGCGGCCATGCCCGGCCATACCACCGGAAACCTCCTCCGTTGCCTCGTCAGTCAATTCTTCCGGCAGGACAAGATTGAGAACGATGGCGATGAGAGCTGCAGGCAGGATGCCCGATGTCGCCAGAACCTTCAGGGTTCCCGGCATATACTGGAGCGCGTCCGGCTCAAGCTGAAGGCCGAGTCCGAGCGAAAGGGCGATTGCGAAGATCACCATGTTGCGGCGATTCCAGTTCACGTCCGAAAGCATCGAGATGCCGGCCGCAACGACCATGCCGAACATGACGATGACGCCTCCGCCGAGAACTTCGATCGGGATCGAGGAGATGACTGCGCCGACCTTCGGCATGAGTCCGCAGAGGATCAGGAAGATCGCGCCGATGGTCACCACATGGCGGCTCATGATGCCCGTCATGGCTATGAGGCCGACATTCTGGCTGAAGGACGTGTTGGGCAGCGCACCGAACAGGCCCGAGATTGCAGTGCCGATCCCGTCCGCAAAGGTGGCTCCCTGAATCTCCTTGTCGGTCGCCTCGCGGCCCGCGCCACCCTTGGTGATGCCGGACACATCGCCGACAGTTTCAACGGCGGAGACAAAGGACATGAGGCAGAAGCCGATGATTGCCGCGACAGAGAACTCCATACCGAAATGCATCGGATCGGGCAGTGCGAAGGGGGCTGCATTGCTGACATTGCCAAGGCTGACCTGGCCGAACAGGTATGCAAAGGCATAGCCCACCAGAAGGCCAACCAGAACGGCGGAAACCGAGAGCATTCCGCGCGCGAAGAACTTGAGGCCGAGGGTGACGAGAATCACGATCCCGGCCATCGACCAGTTGAGTGCGGAACCGTATTCCGGTGTGCCGATCGCCGGAACGCCACCGGCGGCATACTGGATCCCCACCTCGACCAGCGCGAGACCGATCATGGTGACGACAAGGCCGGTTACGAGCGGCGGAAGCGCGAAACGGAGCTTCCCGATGAACAGTCCGAGGAAGGTGTGGAACAGGCCGCCCACGAAGATGCCGCCCATCAGAACCGCGATGGCATCGACCCCTTTTCCAGCGACGAGCGGGATCATGATCGGGATGAAGGCGAAGCTCGTTCCCTGCACGATCGGCAGGCGAGCCCCCACGGGACCAATGCCGATCGACTGGAACAGGCTGGCGACGCCTGCGAAGAACATCGACATCTGGATCATGTAGATCATCTGCGGGAAGTCGGCGCTGTCGGACCCGAAGCCGAAACCGGCGGCCCCGCAGATGATGATCGCGGGCGTCACATTCGAGACGAACATGGCCAGAACGTGCTGGATGCCCAGTGGCACGGCCTTGGCCAGAGGTGGTGTATAGTTCGGGTCGCGCAGCTGCTCCGGCGTCCCGACAGAATCGTCGGCCATAGTGTTTCTCCCCGTTTCCAACCAGGTCCGGCATCTCGCCGGGTAAAAATGTCACTCCACGATTTCGAACTCGTCCCGAAACCAGTGCTCCTCCAGGTTCGCGCCCTCTCCAATGCGATCCACGACGGCGAAAAGGCCCGGTTCGGAAAGCGGCGTGAGCACGCCATGCCAGACCCCCCGGTGGTAGTTCACACCTTGTCCGGGTCGAGTGAGAAATGCGAGGGGGCGACCCGGTTTTCCATGCTCGTCTGGCGCCACAACCACCAGGAATGCCTGTTCATTCATCGGAATGAAGGCCTGACTGCCTAAAGGATGGCGTTCCACCATATCGAGCGTGAGGGGCAATTTGCGCGGTTTGGCGTCGAAGAGGCTGATCCCCGCACGGCCGTCAGGGAAGTCGAGCACCGCGCGGTCATGGTGTCTGCCGCACATGCCCTGGTTGATGATCTTGTCGGGTGCGCCGTTCACTTCAAGGACATCGCCGAAGGGGGCGAAGGCTTCCACGGTCAAAGGCTGGATACGGATCCGATCGGTCATGCGGCGAATTTCTCCTGCAAGCGAAGCTCTGCAATGCGTTCGACCTGCTGACAGGCCTCGGCAAATTCCGTGGCGCGGTCGTTCGCAGCGCGTCGCCGGAATGCTTCCATGATGGTTGCCTTGGTGTTGTCTCGCACGGCGATGATGAAGGGAAATCCGAACTGGGCGGTGTAGCGCTCGTTCAACTCCGTGAAGGCCGCGCGCTCCGCGTCGGTAAGCGCATCCAAACCAACGGAGGTCTGCTCGGCTGTGGACTCGGCGGTAAGGCGTTTGGCCTGGGCCAGTTTGCCCGCAAGGTCGGGGTGGGCCGTCAGCACTCCGAGCCGTCGCTCTTCGGATGCGGCGCGGAACACTCGGGCCATGGCGCTGTGGATGCCTGTCGCAGTATCATGAGTAGGTCCGAGCTCAGCTGCGAAGGCACCTTCGGCGATCCAGGGGCTGTGTTCGAAGACGCGGCCGAATTCCGCGACGAAAGTCTCCTTGTCCATCTGCGATGGCGCAATGCGTTGTTTCACGGGATGCTCCCTTGCCCAGTGGTCGGCGATCTGCTCGCGAGTGGCGAACCAGACGCCGTCGTGTTTCGAGAAATGTTTCAGTGCCCGTTGTAGAGCCATGGCGCGACCGGGGCGACCCGCCAGCCGGCAGTGGAGCCCGATGGAAAGCATCTTCGGGATTCCAGCCGCGCCCTCGGCGTAGAGCATGTCGAAACTGTCCGTGAGGTAGCGTTCGAACTGCGACCCATCCGTGAAGCCTGCCTGGATCGCGAACCGCATGTCGTTGCAATCCATGGTGTAGGGGACGATGAGCTGGTCCTTGCCGCCCGCGCGGACCCAGTAGGGCAGATCGTCGGCGTAGCTGTCTGCAATATAGGCGAAATCACCGATTTCGGCGGCGAGATCGACCGTGTTCATGGAGCAGCGCCCGGTATACCACCCGCGCGGTGCGCGGCCCGTTACCTCGGTATGAAGCCTGATCGCCTCATGGATCTGCGCGCGTTCCTCCTCGGGCGTCATGCCCTTGTGTTCGATCCATTTGAGCCCGTGGCTGGCAATCTCCCAGCCCGCGGAATTCATGGCCGCCACCTGTTCGGGGGCACGGGCGAGCGCCGTCGCAACGCCGTAGACGGTAATGGGCAGCTCCTTCAGCAGCCGGTGAATCCGCCAGAAACCGGCGCGGGCGCCGTATTCGTAGACCGACTCCATGTTCCAGTGCCGCTGACCAGGCCAGGGCTGCGCCCCGGTGATCTCGGAAAGAAAGGCCTCCGACGCCGGATCGCCGTGCAGGATATTGTTCTCGCCGCCTTCTTCGTAGTTCAGGACGATCTGGATGGCGATCTTTGCCCCGTCGGGCCAGTTGGCGGCAGGAGGCTCTGCCCCGTAGCCGGTCATGTTGCGCGGATAGCGGTTCAATTGTGATGGCTCCCCGTTTTGACGCAGTATAACCCGGAAAATCGGTGCGCATTTTCAATTAAATCAGAAAGGAGCCTCCCAAATGTCGCGCTTTGTCGCCGCTGGCTCTCCGAGGCTAGATGCGCGTGAAGACCAAGGAGGAACTGCCCGTGACCGGATACCTGACGACCCATGTGCTCGATGCGGCGCGTGGTTGCCCGGCAGAGGGGATGAAGATCGAGTTGTTTCGGATCGATGGCGACGCGCGCAGTTTGCTGAAGGCGATGCGGACGAACGATGACGGACGAACGGACGAACCGATCCTGCCCGCGTCGGAATTCAGGACCGGCATATATGAGCTTGTTTTTCATGCGGGCGCCTATTTGGACGCGGTGGGTGTGCAGGCGGGAGAGCCGCGGTTTCTGGATGCGATCCCGATCCGGTTCGGCCTGTCAGACCAGAGCCACTATCACGTGCCGCTGCTGCTTTCGCCCTACAGCTATTCGACCTACCGCGGGAGTTAGGCGAGTCTACGGGCGGAACGTGTCGGCAATACGCTCGATCACGAATTCCATGAAGCGACGGGCCTTCGGGTCCTGGCCTCGGCGGTGGGTGAAGAGGCAGGCCATCTGGATCGGTTCCGGGGGTGTTTGCTGGGCAACCGCGACGAGGGCACCAGACGCGAGGTGATCGGCAACCTCGAAAAGGGGTTTCATTGCGATTCCATGGCCGGCGAGGGCCCATTCGGTGAGAACATCGCCGTCGTCGCATTCATAGCGGCCTTCGACGCGGAAACGTTGCGGGCCTTCGGGTGTAATGAGCCGCCATTGGAATTCCGTTGCGCCAGGAAAGCGCAGGTTCAGGCATTCGTGCTTTGCGGAAACGAGCTCGGCGCCATTCGCAGGCATTCCACGGGCCGTGATATAGGAGGGTGCAGCGCAGAGTACGCGTTCGACATCGGCGATCTTGCGGATGCGCAGGTTACTGTCCTCGGGCAGACCAAGGAAAAACGCCAGGTCCAGGCCCTCGGTGGTCAGGTCGACCTTTCTGTCGGTCAGGCGCAAACGCAGGCTCACTTCCGGATACTGCTCCAGAAAGCCGGGCACCTGCGGCGCGATCAGCCGGCGACCGACACCGAGGGGGGCGGCCACAAAGAGCGATCCCTTGAGATTCTCGGTGATGTTAACGATCTGAGCTTCGGCGGTCTCGATCGCCTCCAGGATGTCCATCGCCCCACGGTAGAACGCCTTGCCCTGCTCGGTTGGGGTGAGGCTGCGTGTCGTCCGCTGGAAAAGCCGGACCCCGAGATGTTCTTCAAGTTGCGATATCCGCGAGGATGTGACGGCTGGCGAGATGCGCAGATCTCGCCCCGCGGCGGACATGCTGCCGAGGTCATAGACCCGGACGAAGGTTCGGACATTGTCGAGATACGACATTATTCGGATATTTTTGATGCTGCTTGGTCTTCATTGCAAATACCAGAAGAAAGCCATCCTGAATAGCATGGTGCCAGCAAAAAAAGGGAGCAATGCCATGTACGATCTGGCAATCATCTGGGACTGGCTGGCTTTCTCGGTCCGTTGGCTGCACGTCATCACGGCGATTGCATGGATCGGGTCGTCCTTCTACTTCGTGGCCCTCGACCTCGGTCTGAGGAAGGCGCCCCATCTGCCGCCCGGTGCGCATGGCGAAGAATGGCAGGTTCACGGCGGCGGCTTCTACCACATCCAGAAATACCTCGTCGCACCCGACAACATGCCGGAGCACCTGATCTGGTTCAAATGGGAGAGCTATGCGACCTGGCTTTCCGGTGTGGCGCTTCTGATGGTCGTTTACTGGGTGGGGGGCGAGTTGTTTCTCATCGACCCTTCAAAGGCAGACCTGTCGCTCTGGCAGGCGGTCCTGATTTCCGGTGGTTCGCTCACCATCGGTTGGCTCTTCTATGACTTTCTCTGCAAATCGAAGCTGGGCGAAGCACCGACCGTGCTCATGCTGCTCCTGTTTGCAATCCTCGTGGCCATGTCCTGGGGTTACAATCAGATTTTCACGGGCCGGGCGGCGCTCCTCCATCTTGGCGCCTTTACGGCCACGATCATGACTGCGAATGTCTTCTTCGTTATCATGCCGAACCAGCGCATCGTGATGAAGGACTTGCAGGCGGGGCGGACGCCGGATGCGACATACGGCAAGATCGCCAAGCTGCGCTCAACGCACAACAACTACCTGACCTTGCCGGTCGTTTTCCTGATGCTTTCGAACCACTATCCCCTTGCGTTCGGGACGGAATATGCCTGGGTCATCGCGAGCCTGATCTTCCTGACCGGCGTGACGATCCGTCATTATTTCAACACCATGCATGCCACTGGAGCCGGGCCGACCTGGACGTGGTTGGCAACGGTGCTGATCATGCTGGTGATCGCATGGCTGTCGACCGTGCCGGGCGGGGAGACGTATGAAGAGGCGGAAGCCCGCGTGCTGACGCCCGTGGAAGAGCGCTTTGCTTCGGACGCGGGGTTCGATGACGCCTATTTAGCAGTGGTCGGAAACTGCTCCATGTGTCATGCGCGCGAACCTTCCTGGGAGGGTATTCATTGGTCGCCCAAGGGCGTGGTGCTGGAGACGGAAGCCGATGTGGCGCGCCATGCCAAGCAGGTTTACCTGCAGGCGGGTCGCAGCCACGCCATGCCGCCGCCAAGCGCAATAGAAATGGAACCACAAGCGCGCCGGAGCATCGTGGCCTGGTATCAAGGCGCAACTTCAGCCCGATAGACTGTCGCACATCCGGTCATTGTGCGGTCAATCGCAGATCCGTAAGGCTTTCTTCAGGCTCCCACCGCATGAAGAACCGGAAACCAGCCAACCGGTATCGGCTTGGTCGAAGTGGTTCCTGCCGCTAAGATGCGTTGCGTGCGGCATCCGCTTGCATTCAGTGTTTCGTTCGTGCGGGAGGTGCCTGAGATGTCGATCCTGAGTCATGAGCGGAAGATGGTATGCTTCCGGCTGCAGCACTCAGGATGCTAGGGCCATGAAGACGTCAATCGCAACGGTATCCATTTCCGGGAGCTTGCCGGAGAAACTCGAAGCGATCGCTGCAGCAGGTTTCGACGGGATCGAGATATTTGAGCAGGATTTCATCGCTCACGACGGACCGCCACGCGAAGTGGGTCAGCAGATCCGGTCCATGGGGCTGGAAATTCCGCTGTTTCAGCCGTTTCGCGATTTCGAGGGCCTGCCCGAACCGCTGCGTACGAAGGCATTTGACAGGGCAGAGCGCAAGTTCGACCTGATGCAGGAGCTTGGTTGTGAGCTCGTGCTTATCTGTTCCAGCGTTCACAAGGAGGCACTTGGCGGGATCGACCGGGCGGCGGCGGATTTCGCCGAGCTCGGAGAGCGCGCGGCGCGTCGGGGGCTTCGTGTCGGTTACGAGGCGCTGGCCTGGGGGCGCCACGTGAATGATCACCGTGATGCCTGGGAGGTCGTGCGGCGCGCCGATCATCCGAATGTCGGCCTGATCCTCGACAGCTTTCACACACTTTCGCGCAAGATCGACCCGGAGACCATCAGACGGATACCAGGCGATCGCATCTTCTTCGTCCAACTTGCCGATGCACCTGCGATTGACATGGATCCACTCTATCTGTCACGGCATTTCCGCTGCATGCCCGGGGAAGGGGATCTCGATGTGACCGCATTCCTGCGAGCGGTCGTGGCGACCGGCTACTCCGGCCCGGTCAGCCTCGAAATCTTCAATGACCAGTTCCGCAGCGGGCGTCCGTGCATTGTCGCGCGAGACGGTCATCGCTCGCTTGTGGCGATCCTTGATGACGTGCGGCGCGTAGAACCTGATCACGCGCTGGACCTGCCGGAACTTCCGCCCCGTCTCGACGTTCGTGGTGCCGAGTTCATAGAGTTCGCAACGCGCGATGCCGAAAAGGCGCAACTTGAGCACCTTCTTGCAACGCTGGGGTTCCGGCGTGTCGGAAGCCATATCAGCAAGGCACTCGCGCTCTGGCAGCAAGGCGAGATTCGTATTGTGCTCAACGAGGAAGCCACGGGATATGCCAATAGTGCCTGGTCTACACGGGGCACAAACGTCTGCGATATCGGGATAGAGGTCGGATCGGCGGCTGATACGGTGGCACGCGCCACGGCACTCGGGGCCGAAACCTTCCGCCAGCCCCTGGGGCCGGGCGAGCTTGATATTCCGGCCATTCGCGGCCTCTGCGGCAGCGTGCTGCATTTCCTGGACCGGTCGGCGGGCCTTGCGGATGTCTGGTCTGTCGAGTTCCGCTCAGAGAGCGCGGCGGCTGCCCCCGATGCCGGTTTGACGCGCGTGGATCACCTTGCCCAGACGATGAGCTACGAGGAGATGCTCAGCTGGTCCTTGTTCTATACCACCCTGTTCGACATGGCGAAGACGCCGATGGTCGATGTGATCGACCCGGACGGACTGGTGCGAAGTCAGGCGCTCTCTACACCCGACGGGTCTTTCCGCATCACGCTCAACGGCGCGGAGACGCACCGAACGCTGGCGGGCGGCTTTCTTGCCGACACGTTTGGCAGTTCGATCCAGCACATAGCATTTCAGAGCAAGGACATTTTCGCGACTGCGCGGAGCCTGGCCGCAAAAGGATTCGAGACGCTGCCCTTGCCGGAAAACTACTATGCCGACCTGGAAGCGCGTTTCGATCTTCCGGATGGGATGGTCACACAGATGAAGTCCGCCAGCATCCTCTATGACCGGGACGGGACGGGAGAGTTTTTCCAGCTCTATTCGCGACCCTTCGCGAACGGCATGTTCTTCGAGATCGTAGAGCGGCGCGGCGGCTATTCCGGTTTCGGAGCGCCGAACGCGCCGTTTCGGATTGCGGCTCAGAAACGGCTCCTGCGAGCGAAATCCATCCCGCTGGAGTGATCGTGAGAGACGCCGATTTCGGGGCGCTTTGAGGTGAGTTCCCTCTTCAGCCGGTGAGCCCGGCTGAAGAGGATGGGATCTAATTCTGATCGCTCAGCGCCGAGAGCACACGCGCCCAACTCCGTGTTCCTTTGTGGAAGCTGCGCAGGTCATATTTTTCGTTCGGGGAATGGATCGCGTCGTCATCCTGGCCGAAGCCGATCAGCAGCGAATCCATGCCAAGGATTTCACGGAAATGCCCGACGATGGGTATGGAGCCGCCGCATCCGGCAAAGACGGCCGGATTGGGCCACTCTTCGGTGAGGGCGTCGCGGGCCTTGGTGAACTCGGGAGCATCGACGGGGAGCATGGTTGCGCCGGATGGTTCTTTCCGTGCAAAGCTTGCAGTGCAATCAGGCGGCAGGCTGCTCTCGATATAGTTGCGGAAGCTCTCGAGGATCGCGTTGGGATCCTGATCGCCGACAAGGCGGAAGCTCACCTTGGCGTGGGCTTCGGCGGGCAGTACGGTCTTGAAGCCTTTGCCGGTATAGCCGCCCCAGATGCCGTTCACCTCGCAGGTGGGGCGTGACCAGATCTGCTCGAGCGCGGAGTAGCCCTGCTCCCCCGCAGGCGTAGAGAGGCCCACGGCGCCAAGGAATTCAGATGCATCGAAATTCAGCCCGTCCCATTGTGCCTTGATCTCGGGAGGGAGGTCATGAACGCCGTCGTAGAAGCCGGGCAGGGTGATGCGGCCCGTGTCGTCATGAAGGCCTGCAAGGATGCGAGTGAGCACGCGGATCGGGTTGATCGCCGGACCGCCATACATGCCCGAATGCAGGTCGCGGTCAGCGGCGTGGATGGTGACTTCCTCGGAGGCGAGGCCGCGCAGCATGGTGGAAATCGCGGGCGTGTTCTGGTCCCACATGCCGGTGTCGCAGACGAGAGCGAGATCGGCTCGCAATTCGTCGGCATTCTCCTTCAGGAAGGGCACGAGCGAGGGTGAGCCGCTCTCCTCTTCGCCTTCGAAGAGAATGGTGATGCGCGCCGGGAAATCACCTTCTACGGTCTTCCATGCGCGGAGCGCTTCAACAAAGGTCATGAGTTGTCCCTTGTCGTCGCTTGAGCCGCGGGCAACGATGGTCTTGCCGTTGGGCGTCTCGCGAATGGCCGGCTCAAAGGGGGGCGCGGTCCAGAGCTCCAGGGGGTCGACAGGCTGGACGTCGTAGTGACCATAAAAAAGAAGGTGCGGCCCCTTGTCACCGCCATGGGCCACGACCATCGGATGGCCGGGCGTGTCGCGGCGGCTCGCATCAAGGCCAATCGTCCTGAGCTGATTGACGAGCCAGTCCGCGGCTTCGACGCAGGGCGTGGCATAGGCCGGATCGGTCGAGATGCTCTCGATCCGAAGAAGATGGAAGAGACGGTCGAGCGATTGCGGCAGCTCCGCGTCAATTCGGTCCAGAACGGCTTGCAGGCTCATGTGATCTCCCCCTTTTCGGCAGCGGCGCGAGCCTAGTCGATCCGCGGTCGGCCGCAAGGGGTGGTGTGGGCCAATTCGGCATGGGCACCGATTCGAAATAGGAGAGAATGAAGTCCTGCGCCGTACTGTCCGTGATGCCCACGTGGCGCATTGTGGTTCCCGGTATGAGGTGGGTGTTGTTTTTCATCCACGCCCGCACCGCCAACTGTGTTTAGACGAAGGGCGCGTTGGCAAGCGCTTCGCGCTATCCTCAACCCGGAACGGTGCCGGTCCGAAAAACCTCAATGAAGCGCGTGGATTGCGTCTCTGTCCTACAGGAACTGGAAGAGCATATAGGCGGAGGCGGCCGAGAATGCGTAGCCGATGATGGCGAAGAGGCCATCCTGCACCACGAGTGCGAGGCCGAACACCAGGATGCCGAGCGCGGCGGGCGTGATGCCAGCCGGGATCAGGCCGAGAGGCACGAGCGCGATGGCGAGCAGGGCGACGAGACCGAAGACGATGCTACGCGGAACCTGACCGGCCACGATGAAGCGGAGCCGCTCCGAAGTCAGGCCATCGATCCATTTGGCCCAGGGTTCTGCGGCGTCGAGGCCCTTCTCCAGCTTTTCGGCCGGGATCTTGCGTTTCGCTATGAACCCTGGAACCCAGATGCCACCGCCGCCGAAGTAGGGCTTGATGAGCATGGTGAGGATCAATAGCGCGATGACCACCGGCGCACCGGGCAGACCACCGATGACCGGAATGAGTGCCAGAAACGCCAGAAGTGTTACGACGACACCTGCAGGCCGATCGTCGAAGGCTTCGACGAGTTTGCCCACACTGATGTCCTGATCATTTGAGGCGCCCCGCAGGTCGCCCACGATGTCTTCCAGCGGTTGCTGTTGGGCCATGTCTTGCTCTCTCCCAAGGTCGCTCGTCTAACGGTGCAACTCTAGGGGAGTTTCATCACACCCGTATGATCCAGCCGCCGCCTAGCACGCGGCTGCCTTCGGGGGCGTAGAAAACGCAGGCCTGACCGGGCGCGACGCCCTCTTCGGCGTCGAGGAGTTCGACGCGCGCTCGTCCGTTGCCGAGCGGATGGATGCGTGCAGGTTTGGGCCGGCGGGTCGAGCGAACGCGAACGGCGGCTTCCCAACCACCTTCGGGCGCGTCCTCGAAGGCCGTATCGCCGAGCCAGTTCACTTCCGCTACTGGCACCGCCCGGCTTGCCAGTGCGTCGCGCGGCCCAACGATCACCCGCCGGGCATCGGCATCGAGCCGGATCACGTAGAGCGGATCGACAGTGCCACCGATGCCGAGCCCGCGACGTTGGCCCACGGTATAGCGGATCACACCATCATGAGTTCCGAGCACTCGACCGTCGATATGGACGATCTCGCCGGGTTCCGCGGCGCCTGGCCGCAGCTTCTCGATCACGGCGGCGTAGGAGCCGTTCGGAACGAAGCAGATGTCCTGACTGTCGGGCTTGTCGGCGACGGGCAGGCCATAGCGCGCGGCCAGTTCGCGGGTCTCTGCCTTTGAAGCGAGGCCGCCCAGCGGAAAGCGGAGATAGTCGAGCTGTTCCCGGGTTGTCGAGAACAGGAAGTAGCTCTGGTCGCGATCCGGGTCTGCCGCGCGGTGCAATTCCGATCCGGAAGGCCCGGCGAATCGGCGTATGTAGTGCCCGGTCGCCATGCAGTCGGCGTCGAGATCCTTCGCGGTTTCGAGCAGATCGCGGAACTTGACCCGCTCGTTGCATCGAATGCAGGGAACAGGGGTCGCTCCAGCGAGGTAGGAGTCGGCGAATTCATCGATCACGCTTTCGCGAAACCGGTTCTCGTAATCGAGCACGTAGTGAGGGAAATCCATCGTCTCGGCGACCCGCCTCGCATCGTGGATGTCGCGCCCCGCACAGCATGCTCCCTTCTTCGCGAGTGCGGCGCCGTGGTCGTAAAGCTGGAGCGTGACCCCAACGACATCATAACCTTCTTCGGCCAGCATGGCCGCCACGACGGAACTGTCCACGCCGCCGGACATGGCGACGACCACACGTGTTTCGTTCACGGGTTTGTTGAGGCCAAGCGAGTTGACCTGAGTATCAGGCGCAGTTTCGAGCATCATTTCCGGAAATCCCAAGTTCCGGGGAATATAGTAAAATCCTTTTCATGTTCAAGTGTTTGGTTCACCCGCATTTAAGGCGTGGCCACGTATTGTTCTCCCGGGTGATGAGTGAGTTGGGAGTAACCGATGTATATTCGCCGAGAGAAGGGACCAGTGTTTGTCGAGCTTCCGGACGGGAGCAAACTGACACGTTCCGATTTGCCGCCAGCCAACACGAAGCGTTGGGTTGCGCGGAGGAAAGCGACGGTCGTGGCGGCCGTCGACTACGGCCTGATCGACGAGAAAGAAGCTTGCGAAATGTATCGTCTATCGGACGAGGAACTCGATCTCTGGAGGTCCGCTGTCCACAAGCACGGAGCCGCCGCGCTCAGGGTGACTGCGATACAAAAGTATAGACAACTTTAAGGCGAAGTCTTAGCGTGTGCCTATCGTAATCAGTCGTTAACCAATGCCTGTCTAAGATTAACATCGAAATGCTCAGGCTTGGTTGGCAGAGACGGAGAGCTGCACATGCGTATCCTGTTGGTCGAGGACGATCCGACAACTTCGAAGAGTATCGAGATGATGCTCCAGAACGCAAACCTCAATGTCTATGCCACGGACCTTGGGGAGGAAGGGATCGACCTCGCCAAGCTCTATGATTACGACTTGATCCTGCTCGATCTGAATCTGCCGGACATGAACGGACATGACGTTCTCCGGCAGCTTCGGCTCGCGAAGGTCGAGACGCCGATTCTCATACTTTCCGGCGCGGATGATACCGAGAACAAGCTCAAGGGCTTCGGGTTCGGCGCCGACGACTACATGACGAAACCGTTTCATCGTCAGGAACTGATCGCGCGCATCCATGCAATCGTGCGCCGGTCTAAGGGTCATGCCCAGTCGGTGATCACCACCGGCAAGTTTACGGTCAATCTCGATGCCAAGACGGTCGAGGTCGATGGGAACCCGGTGCATCTCACCGGAAAAGAGTATCAGATGCTGGAACTGCTTTCTCTCCGCAAGGGCACGACCCTTACGAAAGAGATGTTCCTCAATCACCTCTATGGCGGAATGGACGAGCCGGAGCTGAAGATCATCGACGTCTTCATCTGCAAGCTGCGGAAAAAGTTGTCCGAAGCCACGGGAGGCGAGAACTATATCGAGACAGTGTGGGGTCGGGGTTATGTCCTCCGCGACCCTTCAAGCGGCGAAGCGAAACGCAAACTCGCGGTCGGGGCCTGAGGCTGCCCCGATCGCACCTTTGATCAGTTTGATCTGTCCAAGGGTTGAAGAGCGCTTTCCCACGTGTTCGCACCAGAAATCTTCAAGATTCCGCCTGCCGGCGAACCAGCTTTCCAATGCGAGGGCCGGTCTGACGGCTGCGGTTTTTCCTCGTTCAGGGTGACGTAAGGATCTTCTCGATCTGCTCGACGGGCATGGATGTCAGGTCCTTGTCGATCTCGCCAATCAGGCGTTGGGAGACTTCGACGTGGTATTCCGGGCGAATGCGTCCAAGCGTCTTGGGATCCGCGCAAATCACAAGTTTCGAGTAGCGGCCCGCCATCGCCCATTTTTTCAGGCGTTCGGCGATATCTGCTGCGAATCTTTCCTTTTCTAGCGCATGCCAGTCGGTCTGTGCCACCGCACTCTTGCCAATGCCCGCGTCGGGGAACCGGCCGGGGCGTTCCGTGCCTTGCTCGCTGGTTGCGGGATTTTCGATTTCCTCGGCTTTGAGCACCCGGAGGTCGATGATGTCCTCGTCTCCTCGATTCGCGAGAAGCAGGAACCGCTCTCCATCGAGGATCAGAACCCAGCTCTCATGCGGAATTTTCATCGGGTCTGCTCCTTTTCTAGTCACTTCCTTCCCCTGACCTAGGTCTTGCGACCTGTTCATCAACGTCTCGCGAGGAGGAAACCTTCTCTTGCGCGGATCGTTGAATCTTTTGCGGTTGCTGGAAATCAGGCTGCCAAAAGCTAGCTCACTCGCGACGTGGAAAGGAATTGGACAGATGAAATCGGAGACGATCGGCAGTCTGGAGGGGCGACTCATAGCGCATCGGAAGATCTTGGCGTTGCTACTTGAGCATTGCGGCGATTCGGGGGCCTTGCGGGAAACGCTGGAGGCCAGGCTGGAAGTGCAGGATCATGAGGAAGATCCCGGCGTGGTGCCCAACGAGGCTTTCGCGATCGAAGGCGCGATTGCCGACGAACTCCGTCTCGTAATGGACGCGGCAAAGCGAGGCTGATCCGAGCGACCTCCCCCGTTTACAGAGAAGGAGAATGAACATGTCGATACGCAAACCCGGCGGAAAGACCAGCGATATCACCGAGACAGATCTCGCCTCCGACAAGATGGGTTATAACCGGTTGCAGGGTGACGATCAGGAACAGGTCCACAACCAGCGCCAAGCCGTGCCTGACGAGAAAACCGAGACAGACGGCATCATCGAAAGTCTCGAAAAGATGGACAAGGACGTCCGGGCCGAGCGTGACCTAGGCAAGAAGAAGGACTGAGCGCGCCGTCTTGGGGCAGTCCGCCCGGACTGCCCTCAGGGCGCGAAATCTGCATTGTCCTGCGCTACTGCATCGAGCATCTGGCGCAGGATATCCGGATCCGCCGAGTAGACCCTGCTCCAGCTCGGAATGAAGGGCGTTTCCATCGGGTTCTCCAGGAATATGTTGCCCGCCTCGACCACGTTCGACGCGAAAAGCTCCACATTGCTCTCTTCCTGGTGCCGGTCGATATAGAGGCCGTTGAGAACAGCATCGTTATAATAGCTTTCGATCATGTCGAGTGCGATGCGGTGGTAGGTCGCCTTCAATGAACTGAACGATTCTCGCGTGAAGACGACTCCCTCTGCTGCCAGTTTGCGATACATCGCCTTGCAGATGTCGATCGACATGCGGGAAAGTCCGCTCGAGCGGTCGTCAGCCGAAACCTGCTGGTGCTTGTGGTCATATGCGTCGGAGATATCGACCTGGCAGATCGAGCGTGGGTTGACGTTGCGCCATGCCTCCGAGAGAAAGCCGATCTCGAGCCCCCAATCCGAGGGAATGCGCATGTCCGGCACGATGGCCGTACGCATGGCGAACTCGCCTGCGAGCGGATAGCGGAAAGCTCGGAGATAGTCGAAGAAGACGCGATCTCCCGCGACCTTCTTCAGCGCGATGAGAAGGGGGCTCACGAGCAGCCGGTTGACGCGGCCATTCAGCTTGCCTTCAGCGATCCGTGGATAATAACCCTTGCAAAACTGATACGGAAAATTCGGGTTCGCGACAGGATAGACGAGGCGCGCCAGCATGTCTCGCGAGTAGGTCGTGATGTCGCAGTCGTGGAGCGCAATGACCGAACTGCCCTGCGAGGCAAGCGCATACCCCAAGCAATACCAGACGTTCCGCCCTTTGCCCGGCTCCTCAGGCGCCAGCCCGATCCGCTCCATATGGGCGTCGATCTCTCTGAGTCTTGGCCCGTCATTCCAGAGAACGGCATGTTCCTGTGGCAGGCGGGAGAAGAATTCCTTGGCTATGCGATACTGGTCGCTGTCCGCGCGGTCGAGCCCGATGACGATCCGATTGACGAAGCTCGCCCCCGAAAGCTCGTCAATGATGTGGGGCAGGGCGTCGCCCTCAAGTTCGGAAAACAGGGAGGGCAAGATGAGTGTGATCTTGCGCGTGCGTGCGAAGCCGTCGAGCTCTGCGGTGAGCTTTGCCGTGTCCGTGCTCCGGAGGTTGTGCAGGGTGGCGACGAAGCCATTCTGGTGGAAATCAGCCATGCCCGAAAATTTCCTTATGAGTTTTTGACCGCGATGCGATCATGCGCCGATCTCCGCGAGAAAGCGAAATACAGCTTCGTTCCAACCTGCCGGGCCATGTAGTGCGGTTCGAGTGATCCGGCCGGCATCTTCACCCGCGAGATGGGGTATTCCCGTTCCGGACGGGTTCGCGACGATCACGCCGCGATCGGCATGTTCGAGCATTTCCAAGTCGTTTGGAGCATCTCCGAGCGCAAGCGTGACAACCCTGTCGACCTCTTCGCCCGCAAGCCTTTCCGCGATTTGCTCCATCCTGTCGGCCTTGCTTGCCCCGAAGCTCAAGGTCAGAAAGCGCCCGCCCCGGCGTGCCGAGATCCCCATCTCTGCGAGTTCGCCAAGAAAACTTCGCTCATCTGCCTCCGTGCCGTGCCAAAGGCCGGGCTCAGAATAATGCCGCGCCTTCGCGAGCCGTGCCTTTTCAACGGATAGGCCGGTTTGTTCTGCGACCTGCTCCGCGCTCCAGTCGCCGAACCCCGTAAAGCCCTCTCTTAGCTGCGCCGGTATGGAATCAAGCGCCATTCTCAGTTCGTCGTAGGAGTTGGCATCCGCGTGTGGGTCAAACGGACCGGGGGCCATGACGCCTGCGCCGTTTTCGACGATTGCCGGGCAATGTTCGAACCCGATCTCGGAGCGAATGGCGGCCATTTCGGGCGCTGTCTTGCTGCTAGCGAGCACCAGAGGACAACTCAGTTCCTTCAGTCGTGCCAGCGCCGGTTTGGCGGGCGCGTAGTCGTATGTGGCGTGATCAAGCAAGGTCCCATCAAGGTCGGAGAACACGATGGGGAACGTGCGGGTGGAGTTTGCATTCATTGCGGGCCTGTCCGCGGTAGTCGGGGTATGCGTGCAGCCGACCGATCGGGCCAAGCTTGCCGCGACGCTAACGAACGCGGGCTGCTTGTCAAACCGCAATTACCTGGCCGGTCGGGCGCACCCATCCTTCCATTGGACATTCCCGCCACTGAACAGTTTTTGACCCGCGACTGCCCACAGAGTGCACTGAACGCAGCAAACCGGGTGCGTCTTCACAAATCTTAAATGCTCGCCTTGCCAAGCGCGGCAACAGGGGAAAGGATGTGAGGCAATTATGATGCAGCTTGCGAGTTCCCCAAAGTGGCCTCAATCAATTCGTCACTTCGGCTGAAAGTTTCAACGCTTCTGGCTTCGATCTATCCGGACAAGGATCCTGCGGAACTGACTGCGGCTGTTGTCGAGGCTTTTTGGCCTGAGGAGACCAAGCCGCGCAGCCGTGCGCGACCGCCGGGCGGCTCGCTCTGGTCAGAGCGCGACGCGCTGGTCATCACTTACGGCAATTCTATCGTGGATGGTTCGCATAAGCCGCTGGATCTGTTGCGCCATTTCCTCGAGACGTATCTAAAGGGCGCGGTGAACGCGGTCCATATCCTCCCCTTCTTTCCCTTTACCTCCGATGACGGTTTTGCGGTGACAGATTACCGCGCGGTCAACGGCAGCTTGGGGAGTTGGTCGGACATCAGCCGGATCGCCGAAGAATTCAAGCTGATGTCGGATCTCGTGCTGAACCACGTCTCGAGCCAGAGCGTATGGTTCAATGAGTATCTCCAGGGTCACGAACCCTTCGACAAGTTCTTCTTCGAGGCCGATCCGCAGGAAGACCTCTCGAGCGTCGTGCGTCCGCGCACAAGTCCGCTCCTACGCGAAGTGCAGACGGCGAACGGTCCGCGACATGTGTGGTGTACGTTCAGCCATGATCAGGTCGATCTCGATTTCAGCAACCCCGAGGTTCTGCTCGAATTTCTACGCGTCATGCGGCTTCACATCGACCAGGGCGTTCGGATCATCCGCCTCGATGCGGTCGCTTTCATCTGGAAGGAGATCGGCAGTTCCTGCATCCACCTGCCGCAGACCCATGCCATCGTCAGGCTGATGCGAGTGCTCTTCGACTATGCGGTAGAGCCGATGGTGCTGCTTACCGAGACAAACGTGCCCAATGCCGAGAATCTCTCCTATTTCGGCAATCGCAACGAAGCGCACGCGATCTACAATTTCTCGCTGCCGCCGCTGATTCTGCATGCCCTTCTGTCCGGAACCGCAAAGCATCTCAACGAATGGCAGATGGGAATGCCGCCAGCCCAGTTGGGCTGTGCCTATCTCAACTTCTCCGCCTCTCATGACGGGATCGGCGTGCGTGGGGCCGAAGGGCTTCTGAGCGATGAGGAGCTTGCGGATGTGATCGGCGCGGTTCGGTCGTTCGGGGGGCTTGTGAGCATGCGGGCCATGCCCGACGGGGGGCAGAAACCCTATGAGCTCAACGTGACCTTTTTCGACGCCATGAAAGGCACGCTCAAGGGCGAGGACGAATATCAGATCGCGCGATTCCTGAGCAGCCAGACCATCGTGATGGCGCTCGAGGGTATTCCGGCATTCTATATCCACTCCCTGCTCGCGACACGCAACGATCTCGAGGGGGTGGAGCGGACGGGAGCGAACCGGGCCATCAACCGGCATCGCTGGGAGTATTCCGCACTTCAAGCCCAACTCAACGATCCGGGGACCGTTCACGCCCAGGTGCTTGCGGAGATGAAGAGACGGCTCGCCATTCGTTGCAAGCAGCCGGCATTTCACCCGAACGCGACCCAGTTCACCATGCACCTGGGCGAGCAGATCTTCGGGTTCTGGCGCCAGAGCAGGGAGCGGGACCAGTCGATCTTTGCGCTTCACAATGTCACGAACGAAACGGTCGAGATCCCGGTTGTGGCGATCAACCTGATCTCCGGCGAGAAGTGGATCGATCTGCTTTCGGGCGAGGCGTTTCATGCGGCAAATGGCGTCGTCACGTTCGCGCCCTACCAGTGTCGCTGGATCTCCAACCGCGGACGCTAGGCGGTTGGCGCGCTCGCTGATCGCTAGAGTGATTTTTTGCGCAAGCGCTCCATTTTGGAGACAGAAGCGGCCTTGACGGCCATCAGCCGCCTGCGTATAGACCGCCCTCGTTGGCGGAGTAGCTCAGGTGGTTAGAGCAGCGGAATCATAATCCGCGTGTCGGGGGTTCAAGTCCCTCCTCCGCTACCAACGAAATCAATGACATGGTTGGACCCGGCAAAGGGATTTGGCGCTACTTCCTCGAGTGGCGCAAAGGTGCTTGCGGTGTGATGACGCGTGAGCGTGCAAACGCACGCCCATGCTCCGCCGGAGACCGCGCACATGAAGCGGGCCCAGGCGCTTCGCCGGTCAATCGACCGGGGACGGGTCAGTGTGGAGCCGCCGACTCGTCGCCCGGTGCGAAAAGATGTGCGCGGGCGGGATCAAAACGGAGGCTGATGGCCTCTCCCGGATCGAACACCTTGTCCTCGTCGAAGGTCGCGATGAATTTCGTGCCGTCCTTCAGCGTCAGATCGACAACAGTTTCCGTGCCCAGCCGCTCTGACAGGTTAACGGTGCCGTGCAGCATTCCCTGGCCCGGCTCCGTCGCCGAGACATGCTGCGGTCGGATGCCAAGAACCGCCCGCGGTTGTCCGGTGATGCGGCCCTTGTGTTCCACCGCGATCGGCTCCAGTGCCGCATTGGCCACCTTGGCCTCAGTTGCGTCCTTCCCATCAACAGATACATCGAGGAAGTTCATGGACGGCGCACCGAGGAATCCCGCGACGAAGCGGTTGGCTGGCTCGTGGAAAAGCTCCATCGGCGGGCCCGCCTGCATCACCTTGCCGTCCTTCAACACGACGATCTTGTCGGCCAAGGTCATGGCTTCGACCTGGTCGTGGGTGACGTAGATCATCGTGGCATCCAGCTGCTTGTGGAGCTTGCCGATCTCCATCCGCATGTCCATCCGCAAGGCAGCGTCCAGGTTGGACAGCGGCTCGTCGAACAGGAACACTTCCGGTTTGCGCACGATGGCGCGGCCGATGGCGACACGCTGCCGCTGGCCGCCGGAGAGCTGGCTCGGACGTCGGTCGAGCAGATGTTCCATCTGCAGGATGCGCGCGGCCTCAGCCACCTTTTCCTCCTTCTCCTGTTTCGATGCACCCGCGATCGTGAGGCCGAAGGCCACGTTCTCGCGCACCGTCATGTGCGGGAAGATCGCGTATGACTGGAACACCATCGCAATGCCGCGGTCCTTGGGTGGCAGGTCGTTGACCACCCGCCCGCCGATTTCCAATGTTCCCGCGGTAATGTCCTCGAGCCCGGAGATCATGCGAAGAAGCGTGGATTTCCCGCAGCCCGAGGGGCCAACGAATACAGTGAATTCTCCGTCGGCGATTTCCAGATCGACGCCTTTTATGACGTGGGCCGAACCATAGCTCTTGCGAACATCCTTGAGTTTCAGCGTTGCCATTGTCTCTACTCCGCAGCTTCCAGAGGCCGCTCCACGCGGAGGTAGCCGTTCTCGTCCATGGTGACGGGGGCGGGGTCCAGGACGTAGCCACCGAAGACCCCGTCTGGCGCATGGTCGTTGAAGCCGAGGATCACAAGACTCTCGCCGGTGTCGACGATCCGCGCCGCGTAGCGGTAGCAGGGCAGGGCGCCGTCAAGGAATGGTCCGGGTGCGATCTTCCATGGACCGCGCGGGCTTTCCCCGATCAGATAGTGGTTGCCTGTCACGGGGCCGGAGGGTGCTTCCTCGGCCTGCGCCTTCGAGAAGTGCTCGGCGGCGGTGCAGAAGAGGCAGAACCAGCGTCCTTCGTGCTCGAAGACCTGTGGCACTTCCAACTGCCCGAAACCTCCGATGAAGACCGGCGGTTGCAGGGTCCAGTTCCGCAGATCGGGCGAGGTCGCGAAACCGATGGCTCCGCCGGCATTGGGCTCTTCGATGCCTGGGGCGCGGGCGGTGAAATACATCAACCAGCCGTCGCCGTCCGGGTCGCGCATCACCCATGGGTCGCGCATGGCGCGGTCGTGCCAGAAGCCCACCATATGATCGGCCTCGTAGTGCGCCGCATTCGGTCCGGTCAGGTCTAGACAGAGCCCGTCGCCGACGCGTTCCCAGTTGTGCATGTCGGTGGAAGTGGCATGACCGATCCGCTGGTAGAGCCCTTCCTGGGCCTTGGACGTGCCGGTGTAGAACAGGTGCCAGAGACCGGCGTCGTCCCGAACGACCGACCCGGTCCAGGTGGTGAAATTGTCCCAGGCTTTCGTCTGCGCGGGTTCAAAGCAGGTGCCCTTATGCTCCCAGTTGACCAGATCCTCACTCGTGGCATGGCCCTGCTTGACATTGAAGTGGCGAAGTTCCGGGTTGATCAGGCTCTTGGGGGCTTTCAGGAAATACCCGTGCCAACGCTCGCCGTCATGGGCATACCAACTGTCCCAGATCCAGTCGTTCTCGAGTGCAATAACCATGTGTTTCGTCCTTAGCCCTTCACGCCGGTCGATGCGATCGACGAGATGAAGGCGCGTTGCATGACAAGATAGAAGCCGATGACCGGCACGGAGATCAGCGTGAGGTAGGCCATGACCTCGCCCCAGGCGATCTGCAGCTGGAAGAAGTAGCCCAAGCCCACCATGACGGGGCGATGGGCCTCGTCCTGAACCACGATCAGCGGCCAGAGGTATTGTTCGTTGTACATCTTCAGCGATTTCAGGATGGCCGCGGTTGCCAGAACCGGACCCGAAAGGGGCATGACGATCCTGCGGTAGATCGTGAACCAGCTCGCGCCTTCGACACGGGCGGCTTCGATGAGTTCGCGCGGCAGGTCCTTGAAGAATTGCACGAAGAGAAAGATCGTCAGCGCATCCACGATCCAAGGGATGACCTGCACCCTGTAGGTGTTCAGCCAGCCCCATTCCAGACCTTCCCAGCCGATCCAGGGGAGTTTCGACACGAAGAGCAGAAGCGGCACCGCGATGGTCTCGAACGGGATGATGAGGGTGGCGACGATGACGCTCAACAGGATGTTGCGGCCGGTCCACTCCAGAAAGACGAAGGAGAAGGCCGCCAGCGAGCAGAGCAGTATCGAAAGCAACACGGTGACGATGGTGATGCCCACCGAATTCATCATGAAGAGCCCGATGGGGGCGCGTTCGAACGCCTTGTAATAGTTATCGAGGCTGATGTCGCCCACCGGCAGGAAGGCGCGGATGCTCGACGTGTCGGCCAGGAGTTGCTGGTCAGGCTTGAGGCTTGAGACCACCATGAAGACCAGTGGGAAGAGGAAGATCAACGCCACGAGCGATAGCGTCGCATAGCGCGCCGCAAGCCTGAGGCCGCGATTGTCGGAAGTGACGAGGGCCATTATTTGCGCTCCCGGGTCAGATACCCCTGCAGGGCCGAGATCATCAGGACCATGAGGAACAGGATGACCGAGATGGTCGCACCTCCCGAGATGTCCTGCTTGCCGTAGCCGCGTTCGACGGTCTGGAAGACCAGCGTCTGCGTTGAATCGAGCGGGCCGCCGTTGGTCATCACGTCGATCTGGGCGAAAACCGCGAAGGACTGCATTGTGATGACGATTAGCACGAGGATCGCGGTGTTCCTGAGCCCCGGCCATGTCACGTAGCGAAAGGTCTGCCATTTGCTGGCGCCCTCAATGGCAGCTGCCTCGTAGAGCGTGGGCGAGATCGACTGTAGCCCGGCGAGCCAGATCACCATGTGAAAGCCCATGCCCTGCCAGGCTGACATGCCGATGATCGCACCCAGCGCGGTGTCCGTCCGGCCCAGCCAATCGATCGGCTCGAATGCGCCAAAGGTCAGGCCTGCAAGGATGTTGTTAAGAAGACCGTCATCGCCCGAGTAGATGAACCGCCAGAGCAGCGATATCACCACGATGGAGATGACGACCGGCATGAAGTAGATCGTCCTGTAGGCATTGATGCCGCGCAGTTTCTGGTTGATCAGCAAGGCCAGCAGCAGCGCACCACCGCCCTGCACGGGCACGATGAAAAGCGCGAAGGCCAGCGTGTTTACCAGGGCCTTCATGAACACGACATCCGACGCGATCACCACCTTGGCAGTGTCCCCCCAGTGCCAGCGAAACCATTCGCGCATCCCGCGATACTGTGGAAAATCGTCGGAGCGGGTGATGCTGCGGACGCGCGGATACTTCAAGGCGCCATCCTTATCCCGGATCACCTCGCCAGCCGCGTCGCGCTCCGGCTCCAGCGTGATGACGGATACGCTCAGAAGCTCGGTGTAGTTCTTCAAGCCGATGAATTCGGTCGGATTGGGCGAGACAAGGCGCTGGTTCGTCAGCGAAAGCCAGAAGGCGAAGAAGAACGGCACGATGATGAACAGAAAGAGGAGCGAGAAGCCCGGAAGCGCAAAAAGCCACCCGGCACGGTTCGACCGTGTCAGCTTGATAGACATGACAGTCCCTCGGGGTCTGGTGGGGACCGCGCCGCGGCCCCCGCGTGAGTTCAGTGACCGTAGCCCTGGTTGGCCTCGATATCGTCGTCGATCTCGTCAACCGCGGCATCGAGTGCATCTGCCACGTCCGCGCCGTTGGCGATGTCGGACAAGGCCTTCTCGAAGACCGTTGCGGCGACCACATAGCCCGGGCTCACGGGGCGAACGAGCGCCTGCTGTTCCGAGAGGTCGAAGAATACCGCCAACGGGCCGCCTTCGGCATAGCTCTCCGTCATTTCAGCCGCTTCCCTGGACGCAGGGATCAGGCCGATGCCGTCGGAGAATGCCGCGAGGTATTTGTCCTGAAGCGCGTGCTCCGCGAAGGCGGCCGCACCCTCGGGGTTCTCGCACGCACTGGACACGCCGAACTGCCAGGATGCCGCGCCGATGATCGGGCCGTTGCCGAAATCGGGAGCGGGCAGGAAGAGCACGTCGTCCGGGTTTTCGACGTTCGCCAGCGTGTTGGCTGCGGCCCAGTTGCCATTCCACGAGAACGCGTATTTGCCTTCGATGAAACCGGAATCGCGGTCTGCCGGGTCCTGGCTGGTGCCGGGAGCATAGCCCTCTTCGAAGAGCGACTGCCACCATTCGCCGAATTCGATGGCCGCGTCGCCGTTCAGCATGCCGTCGGCAGTGTCATAGGTCGAGCGATCCACAATGTCGCCGCCAAAGCTCTGAAGGAAGGGCGAGAAGGCATAGGGATACCATTCGCCGGTCCAGGCGGTGCCGAGGTCCAGTGGGTAGTCGTAATTGCCCGTGTCCTTGGCGGCGTCGAGCGCGGCCATGAACTCTTCCTTGTTCCAGGGGTCATCCAGCGTCGGCTTGCGCAGGCCCAATTCGTCCAATGTGGATTGGCGGGCATAGAGCGCCACGGCTGCGTCCCAGAGGCCGACCGAGTAGATCTCGTCATTCCAGCGGCCGATCGTGGCGTCCAGGTGGCCTTCGATGGCGTCTTCACTGATCGGCAGCGGCTGGAGGTATCCGGCCCAGGCCCAATTCGGCATTACGGGGCCGTCGACGTCGAGGATGCAGGGCAGGTTGTTCGCCAGCGCCGCAGCGACCACGGAGTCGTTGTAGCTCTCCTGCGGGAAGCTTTCGACGCTGACTGCCCAGTCATCCTGCGCGGCGTTGAAATCCTCGATGATGCCATTGAGGATGCGGCTTTCCACCTCGTTGCCGGCGCCGTGATACCACAGCGACAGTTCGGTCTGGGCACTGGCCATGCCGGCCAGGGCTGTGGTGGCGGCCAATGCGCCAAGGGTTCGTTTCGTCCATTTCATGGTTCTCTCCTCCCGTTTGATAAGTGTCAGGTCTTGTCGAGCGCCGTCACCGATGATCGCCAGACCACCGGTCCCTGCACGAGCAGGGGGCTGGGGGTTGCAGGGGGGGTGCCCCCGATCAATTCCAGAAGCCATTCAGCGGACCGTTGCCCCATTTCGACATAGGGCAGCTCGACGGTCGTGAGATGAGGATGCAGCATTTCGGCGATGCCGCGGTGGTTGTCGTAGCCGGCGACAGAAATGTCTTCAGGCACGCGAAGGCCCCGGCTGCGGAGCAGGCCATAGACCCGCATCGCCATCTCGTCATTGCCGCAGCAGATCACGCTTGGAGGCTGGTCGAGCGCGAGCAGTTGCTCCAGCGCCTTGGTCAGTGTTTCACCCTGCATTTCGAGGCCGATGGCGTGACCCGCTGCGACAAGCGCGGGGTCATGCGGGATTTTGGCCTGTGACAGCGCGGACTTGTAGCCTTCGAGACGCAGCCGGCCCGCGGACATGGCCTGATCGAGCGTCAGGAAGCCGATCCGCCGATGCCCGGCTTCGATCAGCCGCGAAACCAGAGCCGCCTGGCCGGTGGTGTCATCCGGCAGAACGCAGTTCGTGCCTTGGCTGTCGTAGCAGTTTGTCAGCAGAACCGGGCAATTCGCGCCGCCGAGATCCAGATCCACCTCCCGGTGATGGTCGGCGACATAGATGAGCCCCTCGACCCTGTGCTGTGCAAAGGTCGCGGCCAGCATCGGCACGGTGGAAGAAGAGCCACCCGTATCGGCGATCATCAGGATCTTGCCGCGCGCGGACATCTCGCGCTGGATTGCCTGAACGATCAGCATGTCGGGCAGGCCGCCGGGTTCGTTTCCATGCGGTGAGGTGGAAATTGCGCCTGTTATCAGACCGATAAGCCCAGACCGGGATGAGCGCATCATGCGCGCGGCCTGGGACGGGACATAGCCGAGTTGCGCGATCGCGTCCGAAACCTTCGAGCGGGTCTTCTCGTTGACCGGTGCATCGCCATTGAGGACGCGCGAGACGGTCTTCGGCGATACGCCGGCCTTTTTCGCGACATCGTAGATGGTCGGCACGCTCCCGCTCCTTGCAAAATTATCATGACATCGGTGTCATGACATCGGTGTCATGCACGCATGAAGGCGATTCTGTCAACGGGTTTATCGATCTCGGCCCGCTTCGTGGCCCTCGTTCCGGGCTCGCGAAGGCGGAGTTTGTCGGGTGCTGATGGTGGGATATGTCGCCTGGTCAGGACCGTGTCTCAAGGTGTCGAAGCGGCAGGAATCCGGTGTGAAAAACGATATGACTTCGATATGCTTTTCGTAGTGTTTTCATGCATATAAAAATTTGCGTTCTGTTAAGGATTGCGGCTCTCGCGGAGCCCTCCGGCGATGCCGCACACTCCGCATTCAGGTTCCCGTGAGGACGGGGCAGGCGCGGGAACGAACCCGGGCGTGGCGGATTGAATGCGTGAACACTGGTATCCACAAAGAGAGGTCACGCCATGCAGAGCCATAGCATCACCGTCGATGGGATCGACATGCGGTGGGAAGAAACCGGAGCGGGTGATCCCCTCATCCTGATCCACGGCATCCCGACCTGTCCGGCGCTCTGGCGCGAGGTCGCGCCGCGCATCGAGGGCCGTCGAGTCCTCGCCTGGGAAATGCCCGGCTATGGCGCATCTATCCCCGAGGGCGTGGACCGCGACATTTCGATCGAAGCGCAAGCCGAGTACCTCGCGGCCTGGATGCGAAGCCTGGGCATCGAGCGCGCGATCGTCGCCGCCCATGACCTCGGCGGGGGCGTGGCGCAGATCGTGGCCGTGCGACACCCGGAGATGGTCGCCGGTCTGCTGCTGACGAACGCGATCTGCTACGATTCGTGGCCTGTGCCACTCGTGGATGTGGTAGCGAAAACCGGCTCCATCGCGAAGCACGCCCCCGACGGGGCCTTCCACCAGCTTCTGAAACTGATGTTCTCGAAGGGCCATGAAACGGAAGAAGCCGCCAAAGCGGCATTTGACGCACACGGCCCGCATTATGCCCGCCACGGCGAGGCCGAGGCCTTCGTGCGGCAGGCGCAGTCGCTCAACGTGGAAGACACCAAGGCCATCGCCTATCAACTGCCAAAGCTTGGCATTCCGGCCCGCATCGTCTGGGGTGAGGCTGATGACTTCCAGAAGATCGAGTATGGCGAACGTCTGGCCTCGGACCTTGGCGCACCGCTGCGCCGGATCGAAGGTGGGCTGCATTTCACGCCAGAGGATCACCCGCAGATCATTGCCGACGAGATCAACGCGCTGATCCGGACCGTCGAGACGGACCGGGCCAAGGCCATTCCAGCAGAAAGCGCCGTCTGAGGCGGAATACAGATCGTTCTAGAGACCGAAGCGAAATCCCGGAGACAGGGTTTCCTGGATTTCGCCCTGTCGCCCATCTCCAAGGCGAAAGGTTCGCCGGGCGCTCTGGCTGAAGCTTGACGGCCGATCCAATATGTAATTATGTAATTACATGTTTACCGAATCTGAAATGGACCGGGTTTTCTCCGCGCTTTCCCATACGTCCCGGAGGGCAATGCTTGACCTCATTCTGGAAAGGCCAGGGCTCCGCGTCGGAGAGCTTGCGGCGAATTTCGATGTCACCCGCATCGCGGTGATGAACCACCTGAAGATTCTGGAAGAAGCCCGATTGGTGATCAGCGAGAAGGATGGCCGTTCGCGGCGTCTCTACATGAACGCGCTACCGATCCAGGCGATATACGAGCGCTGGACGGACACCTTTTCCGCTCACTGGCTGGACCGGATGAGCTTCATCAAGTCCGTGGCGGAGGCCGCGGCGCAGACAGCCGAGAGAGGGTCTGACGAATGAACTCCGGAACAACAAACATCAACCGCACCCTGATCAAAGCCCCGAAAGAGACCGTGTGGAACACGCTGGTCAAGACCGACGAGGCGTTGCCGTTCTTTTTCGGGTCGATATGCGAAACCGCGGGCGGAATGCGTGAGGGCGCCACCTTTCGCATGGTCAGCGCCAATCGGAGGGTTGCGATGGTGGTGGGCGAGGTGCTCCGCTTCGAGCCGCCGGATGTCTATTCCCACACGTTCACGATGACGAATATCGAAGAGCCGCCGGTGACGGTCACCTACACGCTGACCGAGAAGGAGGGCGGCACGGAGTTCGAGCTGCGCATCGACAATCTGGTTCCGGGTAGCAAGCTCGCCAAGGAGATGATCTCCTCTCAAGGTTTCATTGCCAACAATCTCAAGACGATTTGTGAAACCGGCAGCCCCGCCTTCTCCGGGCGCATGGTCGGACTGCTCGGGCCGATCTTCACCCGGTTCTCGAAAAAATCCCAGGCGGTCGAGAACTGGCCGCTCTGACGTGACCGGAGCGGCGGGCGAGGCGCTGTGTCCTCTTCGTCCCGCCGCTCGGCTGCCACGTGATCGAGGGGCGTTTTCTGTTACTCCGCCGGGGCGGGTTCGCGGAGCGCGGCGCGCAGGGCATGCCAGCTTGCCTTCGGGGTGCGCTTCTGGGTATCGAAATCCACATGAACGATGCCGAAGCGCTTGTCATAGCCGAAGGCCCATTCGTAATTGTCGAGCAGCGACCACACGAAATAGCCGCGCAGGTCGACGCCGTCGTCGATGGCTGCTCGCGCGGCGGCAAAATGGCTGTCGAGATAGGCGATACGGGTCTGGTCATCTTCCGGTGCGGAATCGGCCATGCCGTTCTCCGTGACATAGATCGGCAGATTGCCGTCGCTGAGCGCCGAGAGACGCTTGAGGAAGAAGGCGAGGCCGTCGGGGGCGATTTCCCAGTCCATGTCGGTCTTGGGCAGGGGGCCGGGAACGCTGGTTAGCGCAGGCCAGGGCTGGTCCGGATCGGGGGCGACGCGGTTGCAGGTGTAGTAGTTGACGCCCAGCCAGTCGAGCGGCCGGCCGATCAGGTCCATGTCGTCCTCCCAGCCCGCGGGCAGATGCGGCGCGAGGCCTTCGAGGACGATCTCGGGGTAGCGGCGGTGCAGGAGTGCCTCGATGAACCATCGGTTGTAGATGCCGTCGTAGCGTGCGGCGGCAAGTGCTGCTCCATCGCTCTCGTCCGCCGGGCGCGCGTGTTCGAAATTGAGCACGATGCCGAGGTTCTCGAGCCCCATGGCGCGCATCACCTCCATCGAGCGACCATGGGCGAGGAGCACGTGATGCATGGCGCGCGCCGCGGCCCGGATGTCGCGCAGGCCCGGCGCGTGATGGCCAAGGAAGTGGCTGAGCCAGGCGACGCACCAGGGTTCGTTGAGCGTGGCGGTGCCTTTCAGCCGATCGCCGACGCGGCCCATGATGATCTGCGTGTATTCCGCGAACCAGTCGGCCACGTCGCGATTGCGCCAGCCGCCGAGATCCGAAAGGGCGGCGGGCATGTCCCAGTGATAGAGCGTGGCCCAGGGTTCGAGCCCGCGTTCGAGGATGCCGTCCACCAGCCGGTCGTAGTAGTCGAGCCCTTCCCGGTTGGGCTGGCCGCGGCCCTCGGGCAGCACGCGTGCCCAGGACATCGAGAAGCGGTAGGCATCGAGGCCCGCGTCGCGCACGAGGTCGAGATCCTCCTCCCAGCGGTGGTAGTGATCGCAGGCAACGGAGCCATCCTCGGCACCGGCGGTGTTGCCCGGTGTCTGCGCGAAGGTGTCCCAGTGGCAGGGGCCGGCACCGCCGAAGGAGGACCCCTCGATCTGGTAGGCGGCGGTGGCTGCGCCGAAGCGGAAGCCCTTGGGGAAATTGCTGCGGGCGAAGGCGAAGCGGCTGGTGTCGCTGGTCATGAAACTACCTGTTGGGGACGGGGCCGGTGGAGCGCCCGATGGTGAGATCGACTTCCCAGAGCTCGGTTCTGGGTGGAAGGCCGGGAGACTTGATGAGGTCGATCAGCATTTGAGCGGCGCGTTTGCCGGCGGCCCGGACCGAAGACCTCGTGGCGGTGAAGAGCGGGACGTCGCCGCTGTTGGGCAGGAAGGAGAGGTCGTCGTCATGGGTGATGATCGAGACCTCGCGGCCGAGCTGGAGCCCGGCCTCGCGCACCGCGCGCAGGACGCCGTAGGCAGAGAGGATCGAGGAGGTGAGAAAGGCGGTGGGCGGCGCTTCGCGCTCGAGGAACTTCCGGGCCTCCTCGTAGCCGAAGGGTTCGGTCATCTCGTCCTGGCGCATGAGGTCGGGGTCGATGGGGAGGCCCGCCTCGATAAGCGCCTCCTCGTATCCGAGCCTGCGGCGCGCGGCGAAGGCCAGCGCCTCCTGCCCGTTGATGAGCACGATGCGGCGGTGACCCATGTGGATGAGAAGCTCGGTGGCGCGGCGGAAGGCGCGACGGTTGTTGATGTCGATCCAGGAGTAGCCTTCATCGGCGTCGCCGGTGCGTCCGTGGAAGATGAACGGCAGGCCGAGATCGGCGAGAATCTCGAGCCGGGGATCGTTGACGCGCGGGGCGGAGACAAGGAGCCCGTCCACTTTCCGCTCGGAGGCCATGGCGCGGTAGGAGGCAACCTCGTCCACTTCCGGCACGATCGAGAGCACCGAGTCGTACCCTGCCGCGGAGTAGACCTCGCCGGCGCCGGCGAGGAAATCCGCGAAGACCGGGTTGATCATCTGGTGCTCCGCCAGGGGGATCACGAGGCCGATGGAATGGGTCCGGCCTGTGGCGAGGCGACGGGCGTAATTGTTTGGCGCGTATCCATAATCGCTTGCCGCCTTGGCCACGCGGGCGCGGGTCAGTTCGCTCACCTCCGGATAGCCGTTGAGCGCGCGACTGACGGTTGTCGTCGACAGGCCCAGTATTTGCGACAGCTCCCGGAGGTTCATGGATCAGGCGGCCTTCAAAGCGCTTTGGATAGCTTGCGACCATAATACGCCTTTCGCGAATTTGGTAGGAAGTTTTTTCGCGGAGTTGGGCGCAATGCTTGACAGTTCAGGGTCGCAAGAGCATGGTGTCGTGAATCAAAGCGGTTTGGCAATTGTGTCGACCGACTGTAATGCGGGCCTCTTAACGGCCGCTGACAGAGGGGGAATGCATGAGCGTGTTTCGGTATGCGGGGGCGGCAGCACTCGCATCTATCGCCGTATCTGCCGGGGCCCAGGATCTGGTCTTCGCACCCGGCGAGGATGACCGGTTCAACTGGGGGAGCTACGAGGAGTTTGCCTCCGCCAATGACCTGAGCGGGCAGACATTGTCGATCTCGGGCCCCTGGACCGGGCTCGACGATCAGCTGTTCTCGTCGGTGCTGGCCTATTTCGAGGAAGCGACCGGCGCGACGGTCAACTACTCCGGGTCGGACAGCTTCGAGCAGGATATCGTCATCAGCGCGCAGGCGGGCTCCGCACCGAATATCGCCGTCTTCCCGCAGCCGGGTCTGGCCGCGGACATGGCGGGCCGCGGTTTCGTGGCGCCGCTGGACGAGGAAACGGCGCAGTGGGTCGTCGACAACTACGCCGCCGGTGAATCCTTTGCCGATCTCGCCACCTTCGCCGGACCCGAAGGCGAAGAGGCGATGTATGGCCTCTTCTATAAGCTCGATGTGAAATCGCTCGTCTGGTACGTGCCGGAGCAGTTCGAGGAAATGGGCTACGAGATCCCCGAGACGATGGAGGATCTCAAGGCGCTCACGGAGCAGATCGTCGAGGATGGCGGCACGCCCTGGTGCGTGGGGCTCGGATCGGGGGCCGCAACCGGATGGCCGGCGACGGACTGGGTCGAGGACCTGATGCTGCGCAACAACCCGCCGGAGGTCTACGACCAGTGGGTGGCCAACGAAATCCCCTTCGATGATCCGGCGGTGCTGACGGCACTCGAGGATTACGGCTGGTTCGTGCGCAATGACGATTTCGTCCAGGGCGGCTCGGCTGCTGCGGCGACGACCGACTTCCGCGACAGCCCGAGCGGTCTCTTCAACTTCCCGCCCGATTGCTACCTGCATCGGCAGGCCTCCTTCATCCCGACCTTCTTCCCGGAAGGCACGGAAGTCGGCATGGACGTGGATTTCTTCTACTTCCCGGCCTACGAGGAAAAGGATCTCGGCACCCCAGTTCTGGGTGCGGGCACGCTCTTCTCCATCACCAACGACAGCGATGCGGCACGGGCCTTCATCGAGTTCCTCAAGACGCCGATCGCGCATGAGGTCTGGATGGCGCAGAGCGGGTTCCTCACGTCCTACTCTGAGGTGAATCCCGATGCCTATGGCAGCGACTCGCTGCGGGCGATGGGCGAGATCCTGACCAACGCCACCACGCTTCGCTTCGACGCCTCGGACCTGATGCCGGGCGAGATCGGTGCGGGCGCCTTCTGGACCGGCATGGTCGACTACACCACCGGTGCCGATGCGGAGACGGTCGGGGCTGCGATCCAGGATCGCTGGGACGCGCTGAAGTAAGCCTTCCTGCACGATTGAAAAGCCGGGCTGCCGCAATTCCATGGCGCGGCGGCCCGGTCGAACTGGCACGGATTTGGAGGCTTCCAGATGAACCCGTTAGTGCAAGGCATGGTCACCATCCTGATCGGTGTCGTGGGCTGCATCGGCTATTTCTACGCCTCCAACATGGTGCTGGACCGGGTGATCTTCCCGGCGAAGGGCAAGAACATCGCGCGCAACATCAACCGCGCGAACATGGTCCGGCCCTGGCTCTTCCTTTTTCCGGCGATCTTCGCGCTCGGGCTCTATCTCGCCTATCCGGTGGTCGGCTCCTTCTACCGCTCGCTCTTCAACCGGGCGGGCACAGATTTCATCGGGATGGGCAACTACATCGCGCTCTACGAGGATCCGAGTTTCCGCCGCGCGGTGTTCAACAACATGCTCTGGGTCCTGTTCGTGCCGGCGGGCGCGACCTTCATGGGGCTGGTCGCGGCGCAGCTCACCGACCGGCTGAGCTGGGGCAATATCGCGAAGTCGCTGATCTTCATGCCGATGGCGATCTCCTTCGTGGGCGCCTCGCTGATCTGGAAGTTCGTCTACGCCAACAATCCCGATATCGGCATCCTGAACGCGATCCGCGCACTTCTGGGGGCGGAACGCCCGGTGGATGTGCTGCAGATCCCGTTCTGGAACAACTTCTTCCTGATGGTGATCCTGATCTGGATCCAGACCGGTTTCGCCATGGTGATCCTCTCGGCCGCTCTCAGGGGCATTCCGGAGGAGACCGTGGAGGCGGCGGTTCTCGATGGCGCGAGCCCGTTCCAGATCTTCTTCAAGATCAAGGTGCCGCAGATCATGGGCACGATCGTGGTGGTCTGGACGACGATCACCATCCTGGTCCTGAAGGTCTTCGACATCGTCTACACCATGACCGGGGGCAATTTCGACACGCAGATCCTGCCCAGTTACATGATGTCCTACATGTTCCGCGATGACGGCCGGGCGACGGCCACGGCCTTTGTCATCATGATCATCGTTCTGCCGGTGATGATCTGGAACATCGTTCAGGCCCGCAAGGAAATGAGGTAACGACGATGGCCAAGACCGAAAGACCCATCGGCGAGAAGGCCGGGCTCGTCTGGGCGGTGCAGATCTCCGTCGTGGTGCTGGTGATCCTGTGGCTGGTGCCGACTGTCGGGCTTTTCGTCTCCTCCTTCCGGGAGCGCGACCAGATCTCGGCTTCGGGCTGGTGGAGCACGCCGTTCGCGGTCGAGCAGACCTTCCGGGCGCGAGCCTCGGGCGATCCCGGCCAGCAGGACGGCACTTGGGTGATCGAGGGGAATGTCTTCGCCGACCCGGAGAACGCGGAGGCCTTCCCCGACGGCACCGGCACGGTCGGGGCGTTCGGCACGCGGGGCGTGGAGCCGGGAGCCTATGACGCAGGCGAGGTCGCGGATCTCGGCGATGGCGAGACCTTGGTGGTCAACGAGGACGGCTCCTACCGGTTCACATCCCAGGAGGAGCCGGGCGGGCGCGGCCAGCGGATCTATTTCGAGGCGCTGACACCACCCGAGTTCACGTTGAACAACTACCGGACCGTGCTGACCGCCGACAACATGGACAAGGCCTTCATCAACACGCTGACGGTGGCGATCCCGGCGACGGTCATTCCGATCCTGATCGCGGCTTTTGCGGCCTATGCGCTCGCCTGGATGCAGTTTCCGGGGCGCGGGGTTCTGATCGCGGCAGTAGTCGGGCTTCTGGTGGTGCCGCTGCAATTGGCGCTGGTTCCGCTCCTGAATTTTCACAACTCCATCGGGATCGGGCAGAGCTTTCTCGGCATCTGGCTTGCCCATACCGGCTTCGGGTTGCCGCTCGCGGTCTATCTGTTGCGCAACTACATGGCCGGATTGCCGCGCGACATCATCGAGAGCGCGAAGGTCGACGGGGCGACGGATTTCGAGGTCTTCGTGAAGATCGTGTTGCCGCTGTCCTTCCCGGCACTGGCCTCCTTCGCGATCTTCCAGTTCCTCTGGACCTGGAATGACCTGCTGGTGGCCAAGGTCTTCCTGCCGAGCAACTCGGAGAGCCAGGTCATGACGGTGAAGATCGCCGATGACCTGCTCGGTTCGCGCGGCGGCGACTGGGGCATTCTCGCGACCGCGGCCTTTGTCTCGATCTCGGTGCCGCTGGCGGTGTTCTTCCTGCTCCAGCGCTATCTCGTGCGGGGCTTGCTCGCGGGGTCGGTCAAGTGATGGCTCGGATGCGAAACACGAATTCCGGCGGCGCAAGGCTTTCGGCCGCGTCCGGCGACGCAATTGCAGGTGGGGAAAATGGCTGAACTGGTTCTGAAGGAAGTCGGCAAGGCGTATGGCGATGTCGAGGTGCTGCGCGGCATCAATCTCGAGATCACGACCGGAGAACTGGTGGTTTTCGTTGGCCCATCCGGCTGCGGAAAATCCACCCTGTTGCGAATGATCGCCGGGCTCGAGCGGATCACGAGCGGCGATTTCAGCATCGACGGCGTGCGGATGAACGACATCCCTCCGGCGCAGCGCGGCATCGCGATGGTCTTCCAGTCCTACGCGCTCTATCCGCACATGACCGTGCGCGACAACATGGCCTTCGGCATGAAGATCGCCAAGCGGCCGGCCGACGAGATCAACGAGGCGGTGGAGAATGCCGCGCGGATGCTGCAGCTCGAGCCCTACCTCGACCGGCTACCCAAGGCGCTCTCGGGTGGTCAGCGCCAGCGCGTGGCCATCGGGCGCGCGATCGTGCGCGACCCCAAGGTCTTCCTGTTCGACGAGCCGCTCTCGAATCTCGATGCGGCGCTGCGTGTGGCGACCCGGATCGAGATCGCCCAGCTCAAGGAGCGGATGGCGGGCTCGACCATGGTCTATGTCACCCATGACCAGGTGGAGGCGATGACGCTCGCGAGCCGGATCGTGGTGCTCAATGGCGGCGGGATCGAACAGGTCGGCCCCCCGCTGGAGCTTTACGAGAAGCCGGCCAATACCTTCGTGGCGCGGTTCATCGGATCACCGGCCATGAACCTCTTTGACGGGGTGGTGAAGGCCAGCGGGGATTACACGGTCGTGTCGCTGAAGAATGGCGGCACGGTGACCCTCCCCGTGCCGTCCGAAGGGCAGGACAAGGGCAAAGAGGTCAAGCTCGGCGTGCGCCCGGAAGATCTCGTGCCCACCGACGGGGAAGATGCGGTTCTCGTGGGCGATGTGGAGATCGTCGAGGGGCTGGGGGAGACGACCCTGCTGCATCTGGCGCCCCGCGAGGGCGAGGAAGCTCCGATCGTGAAACTGCCCGGCATCCACCGGATCGACCGGGGTGCGACGATTCGTTTCACGGCGGAAACCTCGAAGCTGCACCTCTTCGATCGCACCGGCCGGTCCTTTCTCTACCGGAACTGACACAGCTCTTTCGATTCAGGCCCTTCGGGTTCGCGCGCGCCATGATTGACGCGCGTCAATGATCTTTCGTGCGCGTGCGCAAAGCTTTTCAGCCACGTTCGGCTGGTGTTCATTTATGTTCACTTGACAAAAATCCGAAAACTACCCGAGAAGACCGTTGAGACGCGGGTGAGGACGCTTCAAGATCAGCCGGGGAGACCCGTTTCGCGCTGCATGTCGGCGTGCGCGGCGTCGTCTGAAGAATGAGGCATCCGGCCCCGAGCCCGGAAAAAAACTTGAATAGAAGGACGCCAGAATGGTCTCCACTGTCATTCCAGTTCAACCGTTCGACCTCGTGATATTCGGTGCGACGGGCGACCTAGCGAAGCGCAAGATCCTGCCATCGCTCTACCGGCGTCTGGCCGTCGGGCAGATGCCACCCGAGGCACGGGTGATCGGGGCGGCGCGCTCGAAGATGACCCGGGCGGAATTCCGCAAGATGGTCTCGGAATCGCTGGAGGAATTCGTTCAGCCCAAGCTCCTGAAGCCGGAAACGGTCGAGACGTTCCTGGGCCTCGTCGATTACGTGACGGTCGATGCCACGGGGACGAACGGCTGGTCGACGCTCTGCAAGAAGCTCAACGAGCGCCCCGACGTGATCCGGGCCTTCTACCTTTCGGTTGCGCCGTTCCTCTTCGAGGAGATCGCGCACCGGCTGGCCGAGACCGGTTGCTCGACGCCCGAGTGCCGGATCGTGATCGAGAAGCCGCTGGGACACGACCTGCAATCCGCGAAGAAGCTCAATGCCTCGCTCTCCCAGGTGTTCGACGAGGGGCAGATCTACCGCATCGACCACTACCTCGGGAAGGAGACGGTGCAGAACCTGATGGCGATCCGCTTCGCCAATGCGCTGTTCGAGCCGTTGTGGAACTCCGGGTTCATCGAGCACGTGCAGATCACGGTGGCCGAAAGCGTCGGCGTCGAGGGGCGCGGGAGCTACTACGACAAGTCGGGTGCCATGCGGGACATGGTGCAGAACCACCTGATGCAGCTTCTCTGCCTGACGGCCATGGAACCGCCCTCACGCTTCGACCCCGATGCGGTGCGCGACGAGAAGCTGAAGGTGATCCGAGCGCTCGATCCGCTGAAGATCACCGACACGGTGCGCGGCCAGTATCGCGCGAACGGCAAGGAGGGCGGGTATCTCGACCATGTGGGCGATCCGCACAGCCGAACGGAATCCTATGTCGCGCTGCGGGTGCATATCTCGAACTGGCGCTGGTCGGGAACGAGCTTCTACCTGCGGACGGGAAAGAAGCTCGCGGCGCGGACCTCGGAGATTGCCGTGGTCTTCAAGCACCCGCCGCACGCGATCTTCCCGCAGGTCGACGAGCAGAAGGGCAATGCGCTCATCATCCGGCTCCAGCCCGACGAAGGCATCACCTTCCGCATGACGATCAAGGAGCCGGGACCGGGCGGAATGCGTCTGGCGGAGGTGCCCCTCGACATGACCTTCGCCGATGCGCTGGGGGAAGAGGCGGGCGAAATGCCCGAGGCCTACGAGCGGCTCATCATGGATGTGGTGCGTGGTGACCAGACGCTCTTCATGCGCGGGGACGAGGTCGAGGCGGCCTGGGCCTGGACCGATCCGATCATCGCTGCCTGGGCCGAGAGCGGCTCAAAGCCCTTGCCCTATGATCCAGGCAGCGCGGGACCCATCGACAGCTACAAGCTTACCATGGCGGAAGGCCATATCTGGCGGGAGCTCCTGTCATGACCGAGGTTGCCTTTACCCCCTATCCCGACCGCGACACGCTGATGCGCAGCCTCGCGGATCTCGTGGCCGACCAGCTCCGCGCCGCCCATGCCAGCAAGGGGCGCGCCACGCTCGCCGTGCCCGGCGGCACCACGCCGGGTCCGTTCCTCGAATGGCTCTCGCAAGAGGATCTGGAGTGGGCCGATATCACGGTCCTGCTCACCGACGAGCGCCGGGTGCCGGAAGGCTCGGAGCGCTCGAACCTGCGGCTGATCAAGGGCACGCTGGTGCAGAACGCGGCCAGTTCCGTGCAGCTTATCGATTTCAATGCCGGGGACGGGGCGCTCGCGCAGGCGGCCAGCGAGATCGAAGCGGTCTTGCCCATCGATGTTCTGGTGATTGGAATGGGGGCGGACATGCACACCGCCTCGCTCTTTCCCGATGCGCCGCAGCTTGGCGACGCGCTTGCCGAGGATGCGCCGGTCCTAATGCCGATCCAGCCCGCGAGCCAGCCGGAGGAGCGGTTGACCCTGACAGCGCCGGTGCTGAAGGCGGCCGGAGCCGCGCATATTCTCATCACCGGCCCCGAGAAGAAGGCGGCGCTGGAGACGGCGCTGACAGATGGACCGGCGGCGGACGCGCCGATCCGCGTGGTGCTGAACGCGCCTTGCCCGGTGACCGTCCACTACGCCGAATAGAATTCACATACGGAGTTCGACATGAGCCTGAATGCCACAGTCGCCCGAGTTACCCAGCGGATCATCGAGCGGTCCGAACCCCACCGACGGCCTTATCTCGATCGCATGGCGCGGGCCCGCGACGAAGGCCCCAAGCGCGCGCATCTGACCTGCGGCAACCTCGCGCACGCCTACGCCGCGATGCCGGATGGCGACAAGGAGAGCCTGGCCAAGACTAGCGCGGGCAATCTCGGGATCGTCACGGCCTACAATGACATGCTCTCGGCGCATCAGCCCTACGAGCGTTACCCGGACCTGATCCGCGAGGCGGCGCGCGCGGCCGGTGGCACGGCGCAGGTGGCGGGCGGTGTTCCGGCCATGTGCGACGGCGTGACCCAGGGTCAGGCGGGGATGGAGCTGAGCCTCTTTTCCCGCGACGTGATCGCGATGGCGGCGGGCATCGCGCTTTCCCATGACGTCTACGATTCGACCGTCTATCTCGGGGTCTGCGACAAGATCGTGCCGGGTCTCGTGATCGCGGCTGCGACCTTCGGGCATCTGCCGGCGGTCTTCCTGCCTGCCGGCCCGATGACCTCCGGTCTGCCGAACGACGAGAAATCCAAGGTGCGTCAGCAGTTTGCCTCCGGCGAAGTTGGCCGCGACAAGCTGATGGAAGCCGAGATGGCCTCCTATCACGGGCCGGGCACCTGCACCTTTTACGGCACGGCCAACACCAACCAGATGCTCATGGAGTTCATGGGGCTGCATCTGCCCGGATCGAGCTTCATCAATCCCAACACGCCGCTGCGCGATGCGCTGACCATCGAGGGCGCGAAGCGGGCGCTGGCGATCTCCGCGCTGGGCAATCAGTATACGCCCACCTGTGACGTGCTCGACGAGCGGGCCTTCGTGAACGGTATCGTCGGGCTCAATGCCACGGGCGGCTCAACCAACCTGCTTATCCACCTGATCGCCATGGCGCGCGCAGCCGGCATCTGGCTCGACTGGCAGGATTTCGCGGAGCTTTCGGACGTGACGCCACTGATGGCACGGGTCTACCCGAACGGCCTTGCGGACGTGAACCATTTCCATGCCGCCGGTGGCCTCGGCTACATGATCGGCGAACTGCTCGACAACGGGCTGATGCATCCCGACACGCGCACGGTCGCGGGCGATGGCATGGCGCGCTACACCGAGGAGCCGAAGCTGGTGAATGGCGAGCTGACCTGGTCCGAGGGCTCGGGCGAAACGCTCAACGACAAGATCCTGCGCCCGGCCAGCGATGCCTTCCAGCCCACGGGCGGCCTGCGGCGGCTATCGGGCAATCTCGGAACGGGCGTGATGAAGGTCTCCGCCGTTGCGGCCGAGCGCCATGTGATCGAGGCGCCGTGCCGTGTCTTCCATGACCAGGAGTCGGTGAAGGCCGCGTTCAAGGCCGGCGAGTTCACCTCCGACACGGTGGTCGTGGTACGGTTCCAGGGGCCGAAGGCCAACGGGATGCCGGAGCTTCACAGCCTCACCCCGGTGCTTGCGGTGCTTCAGGATCGCGGGCTGAAGGTCGCGCTGGTGACCGATGGCCGCATGTCGGGCGCATCGGGCAAGGTGCCTTCCGCGATCCATGTCAGCCCCGAGGCGCTCGATGGCGGGCCTCTGGTGCTGCTCAAGGATGGCGATCTGGTGCGTGTCGATGCCACGAACGGCAAGCTCGACGTGTTGACGGAGGGTGTATTCGATCGCACACCGGTCCGCGCCGATCTGTCGGGCAACGAGCATGGCACGGGACGTGACCTGTTCGGTGCCTTCCGTCGTAATGTCGGGCCGGCCGAGCTCGGCGCTTCAAGTCTGTTTTCGGAGATTTCTGCATGACCCCCCAAGACGCTTCAGCTTTCAGCCGCGAGATTTGCTCGCTCGCCCCGGTCATTCCGGTGCTCGTGGTCGATGAGGTCGCCCAGGCCGAGCCCATGGCCGAGGCGCTCGTGGCGGGTGGTCTGCCGGTCCTCGAGGTGACGCTTCGCACGCCGGTGGCGCTCGACGTGATCCGCGCCATGGCCAAGGTGAAGGGCGGTGTTGTCGGGGCGGGCACGCTGCTGACCCCGGACGATGTGCGCAATGCCAAGGAGGCGGGCGCGAAATTCGGTGTGTCTCCGGGCATCACGCCGACGCTGGTCGAGGCCTGCGAGGCGCACGATCTGCCGCTTTTGGGCGGTGTGGCCACCGTGGGCGAGGCCATGGCCATGCTCGAGCGCGGCTATGATGTCTGCAAGTTCTTCCCGGCGGAAGCGAACGGCGGTGCGCCCGCGCTCAAGGCCTTTGCAGGACCGCTGCCGCAGATGCATTTCTGCCCTACGGGCGGGGTCAGCATGGACAACGTGAACGATTATCTGTCGCTGCCCAACGTGCTCTGCTGCGGCGGATCCTGGGTCGCGAAGCCGGACCTGGCCAAGGCGGGCAAGTGGGGCGAGATCGAAGAGCGCGCCCGCGCGGCGAGTCAGCTCAAGAGGGGGTAAGCCATGTCGGACACCAGTGCGATCTGGCAGGATCTCGAGGCGACCCATGCCGAGGTCAAGGATCGGACGATCCTCGACCTCTTCGAGCGCAATCCGCAGCGGTTCGAGGAGTTCTCGGCCCGCCTGGGCGACATGGTGCTGGATTTCTCCAAGACCAACATCGATGCGCGCGCCCTGACGCAGCTCATCGACCTCGCCATGGCAAGCGGGGTCGAGGCGCGGCGGGACGCGATGTTCTCGGGCGAGAAGATCAACACCACGGAGAACCGCGCGGTGCTGCACGTGGCGCTGCGCAACCGTGCGAACACGCCGATCATGGTTGACGGCGCGGATGTGATGCCCGGTGTGAACGCGGTGCTCGAGCGGATGGGCGACTTCGCCGATGGCGTGCGTTCCGGCGCGATCGCAGCCGCGGATGGAAAGCCCTTCACGGATGTGGTCAATATCGGCATCGGCGGGTCGGATCTCGGCCCGGTCATGGCGACGCTGGCGCTCGCGCCCTACCACGATGGGCCACGGGCGCATTTCGTCTCGAACGTCGATGGTGCGCATGTCCACGACGTGCTTGAAGGACTCGACCCCGCACGGACGCTGGTGATCATCGCCTCCAAGACCTTCACCACCATCGAGACCATGACCAATGCCAAGACGGCCGTGGCCTGGCTCAAGGGGGCGCTGGGCGACGACTTCGGGGCGAATCTTGCGGCAGTTTCGACCGCACTTGAGAAGACCGCGGCCTTCGGGATCGACGATGCCCGCGTCTTCGGCTTCTGGGACTGGGTCGGCGGACGCTACTCGGTGTGGAGCGCTGTCGGGCTGCCGGTGATGCTTGCGGTGGGGCCGAAGAACTTCATCGACTTCCTGCGCGGCGCCCACGAGATGGATCGGCATTTCGCCGAAGCTCCCCTGTCGCAGAACCTGCCGGTGCTGCTGGCGCTGGTGGGGATCTGGCATCGCAACATCTGCGGCTATGACACGCGCGCGGTTCTGCCCTACGACCAGCGGCTGTTGCGGCTGCCGGCCTACTTGCAGCAGCTCGACATGGAATCGAACGGCAAGGGCGTGAACCTTAACGGTGCGAAACTCGACCGGGTTTCCGGGCCGATCGTCTGGGGCGAGCCGGGCACCAACGGGCAGCACGCGTTCTACCAGCTCATCCATCAGGGCACGAACGTGATCCCCTGCGAGTTCCTCGTGGCGGTGAACGGACACGAGCGGGATCTCCAGCATCACCAGGAGCTTCTGCTGGCCAATTGCCTGGCGCAGTCCGAGGCGCTGATGCGAGGGCGCGACCTGGCCGCGGCAATGGAGGCCACCAAGGACGCCGCCATCGCGCCACACAAGGTTTTCGAGGGCAGCCGTCCATCCACGACGCTGATCTACCCGAAACTCGATCCGGCGACATTCGGGCGCATCATCGCGCTCTACGAGCATCGGGTCTTCGTCGAGGGCACGATCTGGGGGCTCAACTCCTACGACCAGTGGGGCGTGGAGCTTGGCAAGGAGCTGGCGACCGCGCTCCTGCCGATGGTTCAGGCCGGTGACGCCACGGCGGAGAAGGATGGCTCCACCGCCGGGCTGCTTGGCTTGATCGGATCGCTTCGCGCGTAAGTGCGCGCAGCCGGCCCCCGTCTCAGGTCGGGACGGGGGTCGAGCGTTCCACGATGACCGTGCATTGCGCGTGGCGCACCACGCGGGCGGCGGTCGAACCGATCAGGTAATCGCGAAAATCCGGCCGGTGGGAGCCGAGAACGATGGCATCGGCCTCGATTTCCCGGGCAATACGAAGGATTTCCGGCGACGGGGTGCCTTCGTCGAGGATGACCTTGCCGGAGAGGCCGACGCGGTCCATCGCGGCACGCAAGGCAGCCATCGCGGCCTCCTGGTTCTCCTTGATGCGGTCGCCGAGCGTCTGCTCGCGGATGTAGCCGGAGATGTAGCTCGGCAGCGGTTCGATCACGGAAAGCGCGGTGACCTGGCCGTCATCGTCGACAAGCTTTTTCGCGATCGTCAGTGTCCTGTCAGCGATTTCGCCATGAGCCGGGTCGATGGGAACCAGGATATTCTTGTACATCTGGAGACCTCTTGCGGGTTGCCTTATCAAGATTGCATGGGTCATGTCCTAGCCATGATTCAGCCAGATAAAAATGATGCAGATCAGGTTCCGCGTTTACTCTCGCCGGAAATGATCCTGCACTGCGACGACCAGCTTCTGGTGCTCGACAAACCCTCGGGGTTGTTGAGCGTGCCCGCGAAGCCGCCCGGTCCGCAGGACTGTCTCGAAGCGCGGGCGAAGGCGAGCTATCCCGATGCGCTTCTGGTGCATCGGCTCGATATGGACACCTCGGGCGTGATGGTCTTTGCACGGACGAAGCTGGCGCAGCGGCATCTCAACTGGCAGTTCGAGCGGCGACAGACCGGCAAGACCTACGTGGCGCGGGTGGCCGGAATACTCGAGCAGGACGAGGGAGTTGTCGATCTTCCGCTCATCTGCGACTGGCCGAACCGCCCGCTTCAGATGGTCTGTTTCGAGCGGGGAAAGCCGGCGCTGACCGAGTGGAGGGTACTGGAGCGCGAATCGAATGCCACCCGTCTGGAACTGCGCCCCAGAACGGGTCGGAGCCACCAGCTTCGGGTGCATATGCTGGCGTTGGGGCACCCGATCCTGGGGGATAATTTCTATGCCACGGGCGATGCGCTGGCGGCCGCAGACCGGCTGCAGCTTCATGCGCAGCGGCTTCGGATGATGCACCCGGATGGCGGGAAGTGGGTCGAGTTCGAGGCGCCGCTGCCGTTCTGACCGCAGTTTCTGCGCGTATGGAAACGGTATGGTTTCAGTATGGTTTCGGTATGTATGCGAAGAGGGTCGCGGCCTTCGGTCCGGGACGGGCTGCGCGGCACGATCTGTCGCCGGCCATATCGTGCGGGGAAAAAGACAAGGCCACGGCAAGCGTCAGGCCAGATATTCCAACAAGGCGCGAAGCAGGCCCGCTACCGCGTGGCCGTCAGCGCCTCGAAGGCGGCATCGAGGGAGGTGAGCACGGGGGCCGCTCCGGCATTGGAAAGCCGTTCGGCGTGGGCGTCGCGGATGCCGTCGAGATGGGTGCCGCCGACAAAGCCCACCGCCCGCATTCCGGCCTCGACCGCGCCCTTCACCCCATGGGGGGAGTCTTCCAGCACGGCGCAGGCTTCCGGGGGCACGCCGATCTCTTCGGCGGCAAAGAGGAAGAGGTCGGGGGCGGGCTTGCCGCGGGCGACCTGCTCGGCGCTGAAACCCCGGCCCTCGAAGCGGGACGCCAGAGCGCTGATGCGCAGGGTCTCGCCCATGCGGCGCAATGAACCGCCGGTCGCGATGGCCTGCCGAATGCCGGCGTCATCAAGCTGGTCGAGAAGTTGCGTGGCCTTCTCGATCCGCTGAAGCTTCTGTTCGTAGACCGCAAAAAGCCGCAGTTCCACGCGATCGACGAAATCGGAAGGCACGGGCAGACCGCTGCGCTCGGTGATGTCGCGGACGATATCGGTCATCGACACGCCGAGATAGTCGTGGCGGATCTGCTCCGGCGTGGTGCCCGTGACCCCTATGGCGTTCATCTCGGCTGCAACCGCCTCGAGGGAATGGGGTTCGCTATCCACCAGACAACCATCGAGGTCGAAGATCACGGCCGAGATCTCGGTCATTTCAGGGCACTCCCGTTCAAGATGCCCTGAAACTCACAGGGCCTGTTCACTTTCACGGTCAAAGAGATGCACGTTTGCGGGGTCGATGTGAAACCCTATCTGCTCTCCGGGCCGGGCCGAGATGCGATCCTTCACCACCGCGTCGAGCAGATCCTTGCCGGACCGGGCGAAAACCTGGGTCTCGGAGCCGGTGGGTTCGACCACGACCACATTCATCGGCACGCCGCCCGGACCGATGGCAATATGCTCGGGGCGGATGCCGTAGGTCACGGGCTGGCCATCGGCCGCAGAGGTTTCAGGCACCGGCAGGCTGAGCCCGCCATCGGAGACGAACTGCCGGGTGCCGTTCTGGCCGGAGATGCGACCCTGGACGAAATTCATCGAGGGCGAGCCGATGAAGCCCGCCACGAAGGTATTGGCCGGATTGTCGTAGAGGTCGAGCGGTGCGCCGATCTGCTCTACCCGTCCGTCGCGCATCACCACGATCTTGTCGGCCATGGTCATGGCCTCGATCTGGTCGTGTGTGACGTAGACGATGGTGGTCTTGAGGCGCTGGTGCAGTTCCTTGATCTCGACCCGCATCGTGACGCGGAGTTTCGCATCGAGGTTCGAGAGCGGTTCGTCGAAGAGGAAGACCTGCGGGTCGCGCACGATGGCCCGGCCCATAGCGACGCGCTGGCGCTGGCCGCCCGAGAGCTCCTTGGGGTAGCGCTTGAGATACTTGGTGAGATCGAGGATGCCGGCGGCGTGCTCGACCTTCTCCTTGATCTCAGACTGCGGGCGCTTGGCCATCTTGAGCGGGAAGCCGATGTTGTCGAACACCGTCTTGTGCGGGTAAAGCGCGTAGCTCTGGAACACCATGGCAATGTCGCGCTCCTTGGGCAGCACGTCATTGACCACGCGGCCGCCGATGGAGATCGAGCCGTCGGAGATTTCCTCGAGCCCCGCCAGCATCCGCAGCAGGGTCGATTTGCCACAGCCCGAGGGACCGACGAGGACGACGAATTCGCCATCCTCGATGTCCACGGAGACCCCGTGCATGACCTGCACATTGCCGTAGCGTTTGATTGCGTTTTCTATCTTTACGTCGGCCACGGGATTGCCCCCCTATTGCGGCAGTTCGATCTGCATCTTCACGTCCGCGGGCGGGGCGGAGGCGGCGATCTCGAATGCCTTGACGCTGTCGTCGAAGTCGAAGGTTCTGGTGATGAGCGGTTTCACGTCGATCGCGCCTGACGAAAGCATCGCCACGCAGCGCGGAAAGACATGGGCATAGCGGAAGATGTTCTCGACGCGGGCCTCGCGGATCATGGCCGCTCCTGCGTCGTAGGAGATCGGGTCAGGCTGGCCGCCGATCATCACCACGCATCCGCCCGGTGCGAGCGGCTCGAAAACGCCTGCCGCGGCGCGGGGCGAGCCGGTGGCCTCCCAGACCACATCCGCGCCCCAGCCATCGGTGTCGGCCATGATCCGCTCGACGAGGTTCTCGCTTCCGGCATTCACCGGCGTGATGGCGGGCGAGAGGCTTGCGGCGATCTCGAGCTTCTTCTCCGCGAGGTCGGTGACATAGACCCGCGCGCAGCCCGCGGCGAGCGCCGCGAGCGCGGTGACGAGGCCGATGGGGCCTGCACCGAGCACCACGCCGATATCGCCCGGCTTGACCCGCGCCTTGGTGGCGGCATGGACGCCCACGGCGAGCGGCTCGACCATCGCGGCCTCGGCGAAACTCACGTTGTCGGGCAGCCGATAGGTGAACGCCTCGGGGTGGACGCAGGTGGGCCGCAGGATGCCGTGAACGGGAGGCGTGGCCCAGAAGCGGACCGCCGGATCGACATTGTAGATCCCGAGCCGGGTGGCCTTGGAGTTCGGGTCTGGGATGCCCGGCTCCATGCAGACCCGGTCGCCGACGCTGAGGGTGGTTACCTGTGCGCCGGTCTCGATCACGGTGCCGGAAGCTTCATGGCCCAGGATCATCGGATCGTTCACCACGAAGGGGCCAATGCGGCCGTGGGTGTAGTAATGCACGTCGGAGCCGCAGATGCCGACGGTGTGGAGCTTGATGCGGACGTCACGGGGCCCGAGCGTTTCTTCCGCGCGGTCGATCGCGGGGAAGTCGCGCAAGCTGAGTTCGTCCTTCTTTTCCAGAACCAGCGATTTCATGTCGATCACCCTTTCCAGACGATGATGGCGCCGATGAGAACGGCCATGGCATGTGCGAAGTAGAGGTCGAGCCCGATGGGTTCGATGAAGCGGAGCCAGACCAGGCAGAGCGCGACCCAGATCACCACGGAGATGAAGACCCGGTCGAACCAGTTGGTCTCGATGGGCAGGAAGCCTGCGTCCTGTTTGGCCGGGGCGGGGGCGTCCTCCTCCTCGCCGAGGCCGTCGAGCGGTATGTCGATATCGTTTCCGGTCATGGGATCAGCCTTTCACGGCGCCGAAGGTCAGCCCTGCGACAATATGGCGCTGGACCATCGTGAAGACGATGAGCGCGGGGATCAGGGTGAAGACGGAGATCGCCGCCATGATGCCCCATTCGGTTCCGGTGGTGGTGACGTATTCGGAGAGCCCGGTCGTGAGTGTCCGGGCGTTGAAGTTGGTGAGCGTCGCGGCCAGCAGGTATTCGTTCCAGGCGAAGACCCAGGTGAGGATGAGCGTCACCGCGAGGCCGGGGCGACAGAGGGGGAAGACGACTTCGGTGATGACCTTCCAGCTCGAGGCGCCATCGACGTAGGCCGCTTCGTCGAGTTCGCGCGGGATGCCGTCGAGGGTGGGCCTCAACGTCCAGATCGCGAACGGCAGGTTGAAGGTGCAATAGACCATGATCATGCCGATCTTGGTGTCGAGCAGAGTAAAATCTCCGAAGCGATAGACCTGGGTCATCAGCAGGAACAGCGGCAGAAGGAACACGGCGGGCGGCGCCATGCGGTTGGTGATGGTCCAGAAGAAGATGCTCTCCTTGCCGCCGAAGTTGAAGCGGGTGAGCGCGTAGCAGGCGAAGAAGCCGAGCGTTGTACACAGCAGCGCGTTGCCCGACGAGATCACCAGCGAGTTGACCATGTAGCCGCGGAGTGTCCGGTCGGTCCAGACATCGACGTAGTTCTGCCAGTAGGGGTCGCTCAGGAGGATCTCGGGGGTGGAGAAGAGATCCACCGCCGGTTTCACCGAGATGACGAAGAGCCAGTAGATCGGGAAGAGCGTGAGGAAGCTCACGAAGATCCAGAAGATCGTCTTGAGCCAGGGATTGCCTTGTTTCATGGGGCCGGTCTCACTTCTTGTTCCGCGGTGCGAGCATGCTCACGTAGAGCAGCCAGCAGACGACGATGGTGAGGTAGAGGACGATGACGGAGATCGCCGAGCCGTAGCCGTAGTTCGTCCGCGGGAAGACCTCCTTGAAGATGTGCACGCCGAGATAGCGGGTGGCCGAGCCGGGACCGCCGCCGGTAAGCATCAGCACCTCGTCCACGGTGCGCAGCGCGTCCATCAGGCGGATGAAGACCGTGGCGACGACGGCCGGAGCGATCATCGGCAGGGTGATGTGCCAGAAGATCTGGCGCTTGCCTGCACCGTCGATCTGGGCCTGTTCGAATGGATCGGGCGGCAGTGAGACGAGCGCCGCGATCAGCGTGAGCGTGACCAGCGGTGTCCAGTGCCAGATATCCATGATGACGGTGACGGTGAAGGCCGCCGTGGCGCTCTGGCCGATATTGAGGTCGTAGCCAAACCAGCTGTCGAGCAGGCTCGGAATGATGCCGATCGAGGGCGTGGTCATCAGCTTCCAGATCGAGCCGACGATGATGGGTGCCATGATGAGCGGCAGCGTGTGGATCGTGCGGAAGATCGCCTTGCCCGGAAATTCCTTCAGGAAGGCCTGGGCGAGGATGTAGCCGAGGATCAGCTCGGAGACCACGGCGAAGAACACGAAGGCAACGGTGACGCCGAGCGAGGCGAGGAAGCCTGCGTCGAAGACCAGCCGCCGGAAGTTGGCGGCGCCGTTGTAGATGATGTCCGGATTGGCGGCAAAGGGGTTCCACTGGTGGAAGGACAGCCAGACCACGTAGAGGAACGGCACGACGCCGAAGAGGAAGAGGACGAAGAGCGTGGGCGCGAGAAGTATCCAGCCCAGTCTGTTGGATCGCATTGGCCTGAGCTCCCGCAGTTGCGATGCGTCATTCGTCGCCCTGGCCGGCTTGGCCGAGGCGCCTTGCCCGGAGGTGCGCTCCGGAGGTGAGGGGACAGGGCGCGCAGTTGCGCGCCTTCCGGTCGTGTCCAGAAACTGGATCGGGGAGGACCGGACTGCCTGAGGAGGATCGCAGCCCGGCCCTGGTGGAGCGTGACCTACTGGCGGTAGCCGAGGTCGGTCAGCTCCTGTTCGGCAATCGAGGCCATCTGGTCGAGCCCCTCGCTCACGCCGATCTCGCCGGTGAGGATGGAGTAGAAGGTCGGTGCGGTCGCTTCACGAACCTGGGCGTGGAAGGCGTATTCCGGCGCGCCCTTGAACAGGTAGCCCTGGTCGCGGAGCATGTCGTAATAGCCGCCGAGTTCCGTGTTGACCTCCTGCACCTTCGGCGCGTCATAGGTCGAGTCGAGCGTGATGCGCGATCCGGCGATGGCCCAGTCTTCCTGAATTTCCGGGAGTGCCATGAACTGCATGAAAAGCAGGGCGGCATCCTGGTTGTTCGACGTGACGGGCAGGCCGAACGCGCCGCCGTCATAGTAGCCGATATAACCATCTCCGGCTTCGGCCTCTTCCAGCACGCCATCCTGAAGCGGCGGCAGGGCAACGCCGACATTGCCAACCACGCGGGACTTGGTGTCATCCGTCGCGATCCAGGCGGCATTCTCGCCGTAGACGAGGCCCTGCGCGGCGCGGCCGGCGGCGAAGGTCGTTGCCACCTCGGTCCAGGTGGACTGCACGGACTCGGGCGGTGCGATGTCGCGCATCGAGAGCCACCATGTCAGCGCGGCCTTGGCTTCCTCGGAGTTCATGGTGCCGCCGTTCTCGACGCTTGCGGCGTAGTTGTTGTCCGGGTCGATGCCCCAGTCGTAGACGCCATAGGTCGGCGCGACGGATTCGAAGAATTCATACCAGGAGGCCGGGTGGCCGGTATGGGCTTGGGCCGTGGTGCCCCAGATGTCCTCGCCCTTTTCCTCGAACCAGGCGGTGAAGAATTCCGCGATCTCGGCATAGTCGGCGTGGTTGGTGGCCGGCTCCAGCTCGCGGCCGGTCTTTTCCTGGAAGGCCGCGCGGATCTCCTCGTCTTCGAACAGGTCGGTGCGGTAGAGGTAGACCTTGATGAAGGCTTCCATCGGCGTGCCGTAGAGGTGGCCGTTCTCGCCGCGGAAGTTGTCGGCGAAGGTGGTGAAATTGTCTTCCGAGTAGTTCGGGGATTTCAGGTCCGGCTGTGCCTCGAGTGCGGCGGTCAGGTCCACCAGGAAGTCGCGGGCAAGATAGGCATAGACGATGTCCTGCTCGATATAGACCATGTCATAGATGCCGGTGCCGGCTTCCATGTCCTTGATGGCCTTGTCGTACATCTGGTCCCAGGACGTGGTTTCGACCTCGACCCGGATGCCGGTCAGTTCCTCGAACTTGGGGGCGAGCACGTCGCCGATATAGTTCGAGGGCGGGGTGGATTCGGTAACGCCACGGAGCGTCACGCCGTCGAACTGCGCGCCGGCTTCCTTCCACCAATCCTCGTTCTCGATCTGGATGTCCTGCGCGAAAGCCGAACCGGCGGCCACGCTGAGTGCCAGCACGGATGCGCCGATCTTCAATGCAAAGCTCATGAGCTCCTCCCGTTTGTCAGGGGTCGGCTGCGCAACCGTGTCAGTGCCGGTCCGTCCACTCCAACTCCCCACTCAATGAATGCATATGTATCGCTTCCGATGCAAGTGAAAAATTTCAAATGTAATGCTTGCATAACATCTGTAACGTGTGCCAGTGTCTCCGTCGGCGGAACCGGCAGAAGTTCGGGCGCCATCGGGGAGGAACTTAGAACATGCCGCGCGACGCTCTCGAAGACAGCGATGCCTTCATCTGCGAAGTCTGCTGGCACTACTTCATCAACGAGATGACCCAGGCCGAGGTCGCGCAGCAGATGGGGGTGACCCGGCTGCGCGTGAACCAGGCGATCCGCAAGGCACGGGCGCGCAACATGGTGCGGATCGAGATCCATTCGCCCTTCCTGCCGCGGATCGAGATGCAGGAGGCCCTGCGCGAGCGGCTCGGGATCGATGTGGCGCTCGTCGCACCGGCGAACCGGACGCCCTACAACTACCATTCGGCGGTTGGTGCGGCGCTGGCGAGCTATCTGCTCGACCAGCTGCGCGAGGGGAAATGGCGGATGCTCGGGGTATCCTGGGGGCTCACCATCGAGAACGCGGTGCGCCGGATGCCGCTTCAGCCCTTTCCGGATCTGGAGATCGTCTCGATGTTGGGCGGTACCTCGCGGGGGGCGTCCTTCAACACATTTGCCGTTGCCTCGAGCCTCGCGGAACGGGTGGGGGCGAAATACTCGCTGCTTGCCGCACCCGTCTATCTTTCGGAGAGCGTCGATCGCGAAGCCTTTCTGGGACAGGAGATCTTCGAGGAGCATTTCGCCAAGTTCGAGCGGCTCGATGCGGCGATCCTGACCGCAAGCGACGTCTCGCCCAAGTCCTTCCTCGTGGAATACGGCCTGCCGAGTGAGGTGACGCAGGCGGAGCTGGAGGCGGCGGGCGCGGTGGGCGACGTGCTCGGGCGCTTTCTCGACTGCAACGGCCAGCCCATCGACCATCCGATCGACGACCGGGCCATCGGCGTGCCCATGGATGTGGTGGCGAAGGTTCCGCACAAGATCATGGCCGCGGCCGGGCCGCACAAGGTCGAGATTATCCGCGCGGCGGCGCGCGCGGGGCTCTTCAATGCGCTTGTGACGGATGATCTGACCGGCGAGCTGCTGCTGGCCGACGGCCCGGAGGAGGGCGACACATGAGACGACTTGGCATCCATTCCTTTGTCTGGACCGGTGGGCAGACCCAGGAGGGGCTGGAAATGGCGCTGGAGAAGAGCGCCGAGCATGGCTACCGCTGCATCGAGTTTGCCTACCTTCGGCCCGAGCTGTTCGATCTCGACCGGCTGGCGAAGAGAAGCCAGGCGCTCGACGTCCAGATCGGCGTGACCATGGGCCTGCCGAACGACAAGGACATTTCCTCGGGCGATCCGGATGCCGTTGCCGCGGGGCGCGCCATGCTTTCCGATGCGGTCCGGGCCGTGCGCGACATCGGCGGCGACAAGCTCGGCGGCATTCTCTACTCGGCGCACATGAAATACGGCCGGGCGCCCACGCGCGACGGCTGGATGAGTTCGGCGGAAGTGATCGGCGAGATCGGCCGCGAGGCCAGCGAGGCGGGCGTGATGCTGACGCTCGAACTGGTGAACCGCTTCGAGAGTAATCTGCTCAACACCACCGCGCAGGGGCTGAAATTCCTGGAGGATTGCGGCAACCCGGACGTGACGCTGCACATGGACACGTTCCACATGCAGATCGAGGAGGCCGACCCCGCGCAGGCGATCCGGATGGCGGGCGACAAACTGGGCTATTTCCATATCGGCGAATCGAACCGGGGCTATCTCGGCTGTGGCACGATCCAGTGGGAGCCGATCTTCGATGCGCTGCTCGATATCGGCTATGACCGCGACGTGGTGTTCGAGAGCTTTTCGACGGCCGTGGTGGACGAGGGGCTGTCGCTGGCTTGCGCAATCTGGCGCGACACCTGGGACGACAACGATCCGCTGGCCGCCCATGCAAAGCAGTTCATCGAACTCAAGCATGCCGAGGCGAAGCGCCGGCGCGACACCAATGCGAGGCCGTGATGCCGCTCGCACCTGACAGTCTCGGGCCCACGGTGACGGTGGGCGAGATCCTGGTGGAGATCGTCGCGACCACGGTGGGCGAGGGGTTTCGTACCGCCCAGCCGCTGATGGGGCCCTATCCCTCGGGCGCGCCTGCGATCTTCATCGACCAGTGCGGGAGAATGGGCGGCCGCGCGGCGATGGTGGGAGCCGTTGGCGACGATGACTTCGGGCGGGTCAATCTCGACCGGCTCAAGGCCGATGGGGTGGATGTCTCCGCCGTGGCCGTGGATGCGGACTGGCCGACGGGCAGCGCCTTCGTGCGCTACCGCGCCGATGGCAGCCGGGATTTCGTCTACAACATTGCCACATCGGCGGCGGCGCGGTTCGGCTGGACGGCACCGGTGGAGGCGCTCATGGCCCGTGCCGGGCATCTGCATGTCATGGGCTCGGCGCTGTCGATGGCGCCCGCGGTCGAGGTGATCGAGCGGGCGGTGGAGGTGGTGAAGGGCCGGGGCGGAAGCCTGTCGCTCGATCCGAACATCCGCAAGGAACTCGAGCTTGATGCGGCGACCGAAGCGCGGTTCGCGGGCCTCGTGGATCGTGCCGACCTGCTATTGCCCTCCGGCGAGGAGTTGGAGCGGGCCGCTGGCGTCTCGGGGGAAGCCGAGGCCGTGGCGCGGTTGTTCGCGCGCGGCGTGGGGGAAATCGCGCTCAAGCGCGGTGCGGACGGCGCGAGCGTCTTTCTGCCCGATGGCACGCGGCGGGATGCAGCGGCGCCAATGGTCGAGGAGGTCGATCCCACCGGCGCGGGCGACTGTTTCGGCGGGGCCTATGTCACGGCGCGGCGGCTGGGTATGGGGCTCGAGGAAGCCCTCGGTTATGGCTGCGCTGCGGGGGCGCGCAATGTGACTGTCCGGGGGCCGATGGAGGGTGCGGGAAGCCGGGCCGAGCTCGACGCCTTCCTCGCGGAGGTGTGCCGCCGATGACCCGTGTCACTCTGGACGAGCTTGCAGACCTCTATCGCTCCGGCACCCCGCGCGGGATCACCTCGGTCTGTTCGGCGCATCCCATGGTGCTCGCCGCGGCGCTGCGCCACGGGCGCAAGACCGGGGCAACGGTTCTGATCGAGGCCACCTGCAACCAGGTCAACCACCAGGGCGGCTACACGGGAATGCAGCCACAGGATTTCGCGGATCTCGTGACGCTGATCGCGATGCGCGAGCGCTGCCCGCGCGATCAGATCCTTCTGGGCGGCGATCACCTCGGGCCGAACCCGTGGCGCGACCGTCCGGCGGAGGAGGCGATGACCGAGGCCGAGAATATGGTCGCGGCCTATGTCCGGGCGGGCTTCTCCAAAATTCATCTCGATGCCTCGATGGGCTGCGCGGGCGAGCCGGCAGCGCTCGATGACGAGACGACGGCGCATCGCGCGGCCCGGTTGGCGCGCGTTGCGGAGACCACGGCTAAGGAGGCGGGGCTCGCACCCCCGCGCTACATCATCGGGACCGAGGTGCCCCCACCCGGGGGCGCGGACCACCTGCTCGATACGGTCACGCCGACCGACCCGAAAGCCGCGCTCGAAACGGTTCGCGTGCATCGCATGGTCTTTGAGGCGGCGGGCCTCGGTGCGGCACTCGAGCGGGTGATCGGCCTCGTGGTCCAGCCGGGTGTCGAGTTCGGCAACGCCAATGTCATTCCCTACGACCCGCCGGCGGCGCAAGGCCTTATCGCGACGCTGACCGAATTGCCGGGTCTCGTCTTCGAGGCGCATTCGACCGACTACCAGGGCGCGGCCCCTCTGAGCGCCCTGGTGCAGGACGGTTTCGCGATCCTCAAGGTCGGGCCGGAACTGACTTTCGTGCTGCGCGAGGCGCTCTACGCGCTCGATGCCGTCGCCACGGACCTCCTGCCGGATTACGGCGAACGCCCGCTGAAGGCCGAGATGGAGGCGCTGATGCGCGCAGCACCGGAGAACTGGGTGCGCCATTATTCCGGCTCTGAGGAGGCGCAGCGGGTTCTGCGGCACTACTCGCTATCGGACCGTATCCGCTACTACTGGGCACAGCCGCGCGCGGAGGCCGTTGTGGCTCGCCTGTTCGAAGCGCTGGAGGGAAAGCGCGTGCCGCAGACGCTGTTCTGGCAGCACATGCCGATGGCGGCGCGCTTCGCGGACAGGCCGCTCGACCCCAACGATCTTCTGCTCTGGCGGGTGGAGCGCAGTCTCCGCGCCTATCACGCCGCCTGCAATCTCTGACGACAGGAGCCTACCCCCATGTCCCTCGACATCTTCCGCCTCGACGGCAAGGTCGCACTCATCACCGGCGGCAATCGCGGCATCGGCCTCGCAACGGCGAAGCTCTTCGGTGAGGCGGGCGCGAAGTGCCTGCTGAGTGCACGTTCGGAAACCGATGAATCCCGCGCGCTGTGTGAAGGCGAGAACTTCGCCTTCGTCCCTGGCGACATCACCGATCCCGCAACACCCGGAAAGCTCGTGGACGCGACGATGGAAAAATTCGGCCGGCTCGACGTGCTGGTGAACAATGCAGGCGTGGCCGATGGCGGCGATTTCCATAATTTCGACGACGAGCGGCTTGACCGGATCATGTCCACCAACCTGATCGCGCCCTTCCGGGTGGCGCGGGCTTGCATCCGGCCCATGCTGGATCAGGGCGCGGGCTCGATCGTGAATATTGGGTCGATCTCGGGCTATGTCGCCAACAAGCCCCAACTTCAGGTGGCCTACAACTCCTCCAAGGCCGCGATCCACCAGATGACGGCGGTGATGGCCTTCGAATATGCCTCGCGCGGCATTCGGGTGAATGCGCTTGCACCGGGCTATATCCGCACACGCATGGCCATCGACGGGATGGAAGATCCGGCCATGAGCAAGGTCTGGCAGGAAAACACGCCGATGGGCCGGTTCGGCGAGCCGGAGGAAATGGCGAGTTGTGCGCTGTTCCTTGCCTCGGACGCGGCATCCTACGTGACCGGAGCCACGCTGGTCGCGGACGGCGGCTACATCACGCACTGAGCGCCAAAGGGCGCAGGGGAGGGAGACATGGCACAGGATTTCACCGCAAAGCGCGTCATCATCACCGGCGCGGGCAAGGGGATCGGCCGGGCCACGGCGCAGGCGCTTGCCGCGCGCGGCGCGGAGGTGGTGGCAATCGCGCGCACGCCTTCCGACCTCGACAGCCTCGCCAAGGAGACCGGTGCAAAGACGATCCTGACCAATCTCGCGGACACGTCGGAGGCGCGCGCCGCGATGAAGGAGGCGGGCACGGCGGACCACCTGGTGAATTGCGCCGGAACCAATGTGCTCGAATCCGTGCTTGAGATGACCGAAACCGGCTACGAGACCGTCATGGGGATCAACCTGCGCGCGGCACTGATCTGCGCCCAGGCCTTTGCCCATGCGCGCGTCGAGGCGGGTGGCGGCGGATCGATCGTGAATGTCACCTCCATCGCCGGTCATCGCGGTTTCGCGGAGCACATGGCCTATGCCGCATCGAAGGCCGGGCTCGAGGGCGCGAGCCGGGTGATGGCGAAGGAACTGGGGCCGCACGGCATCCGGGTGAACTGCGTCGCGCCGACGATCACGCTGACCGAACTCGCGGCGGCCGCCTGGAGCGATCCGGCGAAATCGGAGCCGATGATGGTCCGCCATCCGGTGGGGCGGTTCGCGGAAGTGGAACATGTGGCGACAACCATTGCCATGCTGCTTTCCGATGACAGCGCGATGGTGACCGGGGCGGTGCTGCCGGTCGATGGCGGCTTTCTCGCCGTCTGAACTTCTGTGGATGAGGGGACGAGAGACATGTCTGGACGTTTTGAGGGCAAGGTCGCGGCGATTACCGGCGGTGCATCGGGGATCGGGCTCGCGACTGCGGAGGCGCTTCTGGCCGAGGGCGCGACCGTGGTGCTGGTGGATCGGGACAAGGCGGCGCTCGATGCGCTGGTCGCGAAGCATGGGGAGAAGTGCATCGCGCAGGTAACGGATCTGCTCGACCCTGCAAGTTGCGACGCGATGGTGCCCGAGATCCTCGCGAAGACCGGGCAGATCGACATCCTGCACTGCAATGCCGGGACCTATATCGGCGGTGATCTGGAGGAGACGGATGCCGCCACAATCGACCGGATGCTGAACCTCAACGTCAATGCGGTGATGAAGAACGTCCACGCCGTCATCCCGCACATGACCGAGCGCAAGACCGGCGACATCATGGTCACCTGTTCCGTGGCCGGGCATTCGGCAATCCCTTGGGAGCCGGTCTACTCGGGCTCGAAGTGGGCAATAACCTGCTTCGTGCAGACCATGCGTCGCCAGCTTCTGAAGCACGGCATCCGGGTCGGGCAGGTCTCCCCCGGCCCCGTGATCTCGGCGCTGCTGGCGGACTGGCCCGAAGAGAACCTGCGCAAGGCGAAGGAAAACGGCGCGCTGATCGAGCCCTCGGAAGTCGCCGATGCGGTGGTGTTCGCGCTCTCCCGGTCGCGCAATGTCACGATCCGGGACATGGTGGTGCTGCCGTCGAGTTTCGATATCTGAGCTCAGGGCGGGAGGACTGATCATGGCCGAACTCAAGGGTCTCACGGCACTGATCACCGGGGCCGCTGGCGGAATCGGTGCGGCAATGGCCGAGGGCTTCGCCGCGGCCGGGGCACGACTGGCGCTGGTGGATCGCGTGGATGCAAGCCCCCTTGCCGAACGGCTGGGGCCGGAGCATCGGGCCTTTCATCTCGATCTCCTGGACCCGGCGGCCATCGCCGATCTCGTGCCGCGGATCGGCGCGGAGATGGGCATCGACCTGCTCATCAACAATGCGGGCTTCGGGATCGTGTTTCCGGCGGAGGAAATGCGTGTCGAGGACTGGGACAGGACCATGGCGATCAATCTCCGCGCGCCATGGCTCATGGCCGCAGCGGCCTTGCCCTATCTGAAGCGCTCCGGGCGCGGGCGGATCGTCAACCTGGCGAGCCAGGCCGGGGTGATCGGCCTTGAGGAGCACGCGGCCTATGGCTCCAGCAAGGCGGGGCTGATCGGGCTCACCAAGGTCATGGCGCTGGAATGGGCGAAGTTCGGCATCACGACGAACGCGATCTCGCCCACGGTCGTCGAGACCCCGATGGCGCTGGTCGGTTGGGCCGGGGAGAAGGGGGAGCGGGCCAAGCGGGAGATCCCGGTCGGCCGGTTCGCGAAGCCCGAAGAGATTGCCGCGGCGGCGATCTACCTGTGCTCGCAAGGGGCCGGCATCGTGAACGGTGCGAACCTCACCACCGATGGGGGCCGGACGATCCGATAAGCGCGGATTTCACCTGCCGCGCGATGATTGTTGAAATTCGGTTCAAAATAATAAAATACTCCATCTCCGGATCTGCAAAGGGGAGGGCGGAATGGAGACGAGACGCATCGGAGCAACCGACGTCGAAGTAACGGAAGTGGCCTTCGGCTGCGCCAGCATCGGCAATCTCTATCACGAGGTCTCCGAGGCGGCCGCTCGGGACGTGCTTCAGGCGGCCTGGGATGCGGGCATCCGCTATTTCGACACCGCGCCGCACTACGGGCGCGGGTTGTCGGAAGAGCGTCTGGGCCGGTTTCTCAAGTGTCGCCAGGATTATGTGCTCTCGACAAAGGTCGGGCGGGTGCTTTCGCCCGCGAAGTCCCCGATTGCGCAAGCCGATGGGTTCGTCAATCCGGCGCAGAACGATGTGCGCTATGATTACTCCGGGGACGGGATCGAGGAAAGTTTCGAGCAGAGCCTCGAACGGCTAGGCGTCAAGCACGTCGAGATCGTCTATGTTCACGACATCGGTGAATACACCCATGGGGCGGAAAACGCGCGTCACATGGAGGACTTCTTCGGTTCCGGCTACGCCCGGCTCGTGCGGCTGAAGGAGCAGGGCCGGATCGGGGCCATCGGCCTCGGGGTGAACGAATGCCAGGTCTGTCTCGATGTCATGGACCACGGGCCCCTCGATGCCATTCTGCTCGCCGGGCGGCTGACGCTGCTCGATCGCTCGGCGGAGGCGGCTCTGGTGCCGCGCTGTCTGGACGCGGGGACGAGCCTTGTTCTGGGGGGCGTGTTCAACTCCGGTATCCTGGCCACGGGGCCGGTCGAGGGCGCGACATACGATTACGGGCCCGCGCCGCGCGAGGTGCTCGATCGGGTCGCGGATCTGCAGCGCGAGGCGGAGCGCCATGGAATACCGCTCGCGACGGCCGCCCTGCATTTCGCGATGCGGCATCCGGCGACGGCATCCGTGCTGCTCGGCACGGCGAAGGTCTCCTCGCTGAAGCGCAACCTCGATGCATTGGCGCAGGACATTCCGGCTGAAAGCGCGGACATGCTGGGGTGAGTCACCCCAGTTCGTGATGACGGAGCGAGGAGAGAAGCGTAGTCTTCGAGGTGCGCATGTGCCGGGCTGCGGCCTCGCGGGCGGCCTCGGCATCGCGGTTCTCCAGCGCATCCATGATCGCGAGATGCTCGTCGATGGCGGCGCTGTTGCGCAGTTTTTCCTCGGTCTTGTCCCAGAGATAATGGTAGTGGAAGATTAGCGAGATCACCTTCTGGAACTCGGTCACGAAGCGGTTCTTCACCACCGAATTGATCGCGGCGTGGAAGCTTTCGTCCAGCTTCGAGAACTCGTGGAAATCGGTGTCGATCCGCTCCTTGAGCGAGAGATGCCGGGCGCGTAGCTCGGCCAGCCGTGCCCAGACCGGATGATCGACAGGCGCCTCCGCGACGCAGGTCACGGCGTTCTGCTCCAGCACCGAGCGGAAGTCCGAGAGCTCGACGGCAAAATCGGCGGTGAAGCCCAGAAGCATCCAGCCGCCCTGCCGCCGCCGGGCGACGAGACCGAAACGGCTCAGGCCGGCGAGAAATTCCTTCAACTCGTGCTGCGGCACGTCGAAGCGGCGCGCAAGCTCCGCCACCGAAAGCGGCGTGTTGGCGGGCACGTCGAAGCGCAATACCCATTCGAGGAAACGCTGTTCGAGATCTTCGGGGCTGGCGCCGCTCTCGGGCAGGTCGATGCGGTCGGCCTCGGTGGGCTTGCGCAGGATGCGTTTCTCGCGTCCGACCCAGCTGATGAGCTTTTCTTCCTCCAGGCGGCCAAGGCAGCGGCGGATCACGGTGCGGCTCACTTCGGCGATATCGCTCAGCGCACTTTCCGCGGGCATGGCCGCGCCCACTGGCAGCGATCCGCAATAGTCTAGAATGCGGTTGTAGGCCTCCCTATACCGCGTGTCGCTCCGTGCCATGTCATCGGGCCTTTCCTTGCCGCCGCCGAAATCCGCAAAAGCAGTGCCGGGGCGTGTGCGGTTTTAAATTAGAAAAAACTGTTGACAGGAATCAAGAGCGATGGGAGTAGTTTTTAATAATAAAATTCAGACGCCGGGGGGTATATGGCTGAAGCAAGCCAGCACACGCAAGCTTTCGACCCGCGCAGGCTCGTGCCTGGCGCGGCAGAGATCCATCGGCTTTCGGCCCTGCTGACGCTCATTCTGCTGATCCTTGGATTCGGGATGGCCTCAAGCGCGTTCTTCTCGGTGAACAATGCGCTGACGATCCTGTTGCAGACCTCCGTGATCGGGCTTTTGGGGATCGGGTTGACGATGGTGATCCTCACCGGCGGCATCGATCTTTCAGTCGGCTCGGTGCTGGCGCTTTCGGGGGTCATCACCGCAATGTGCGTGAAGGCGGGCCTGCCGGTCGCGCCCGCGATGGTGTTTGGCATCCTGGCCGGTGCGGCCTGCGGCGCCTTCAACGGGTTCGTCATCACCAGGATGCGCATTCCCCCCTTCGTGGCGACCCTGGGCATGATGCTGATTGCGCGCGGCCTTGCCTTGCAGATCACCGGCGCGGTGCCGATCTCCGGGCTCGGATCGGGCTTCGGCCTCTTGGGCAATGGTGCGCTCTTCCGCATGGTCGAGATGCAGGATAACGGCTTTCCCAAGGTGATCTTCCCCGGAATTCCCTATCCCGCAATCCTTCTGCTCATTGTTGCCCTAGCGGCGGCCTACCTGCTACGGCGGCGCCAGATCGGGCGGCACATCTACGCCACCGGCTCGAACGAGGAGGCCGCGCGGCTTTCGGGTGTGCGGGTCGACCAGGTCAAGCTCACAGCCTACACCATGTCCGGCGCGCTGGCGGGGCTCGCGGGCAATGTTCTGATGTCGCGGCTCGTCACGGCCCAGCCCAGCGAGGGCGTGATGTATGAGCTCGATGCCATTGCGGCGGCGGTGATCGGCGGCGCATCGCTCTCAGGCGGCGTCGGCACGATCTCGGGCACGATGATCGGCGCCTTCATCATCGGCATTCTGCGCAATGGCCTCAACATGGCCGGCGTATCGGCATTCATCCAGCAGATCGTGATCGGTCTGGTGGTGATCGGAGCGGTGTGGATCGATCAGGTCCGCAACCGCCAGTGACAACGATAAAAAAAAGAACAGCGAACAGATAAACAGTGGAGGACTGAAATGACTTTTGGAAAGAGCCTTGCCGCGGCGTCGGTGATCGCACTTGGAGCCGGGATGGCGCAGGCGGGCGAGATCGCGGTGATCGTGAAGACCACGAACTCGAACTTCTGGCAGAACGTGAACCTCGGGGCACAGGCGGCCATCGAGGCGCAGGACGAGCACACCATGAGCTTCGACGGTCCTGCTGCCGAGAGCGCGATCGGTGACGAGGTGAACCTTGTCGAGAACGCGATCAACCGCGGTGTGTCGGGCATCGTGCTCGCGCCGTCCGATCCCGATGCGCTGGTGCCGCCGGTCAAGCGCGCCTTCGAGGCCGGTATTCCGGTCGTCATCATCGACAGCGCGCTGAGCGAGGCGGGCGAAGGCACCTATCAGGCGTTTCTCTCCACCGACAACTGCGCGGCCGGCGAGCAGGTGGCGCAGCGGATGATCGATGCCGCAGGGACCGAGGGCAAGATCGCCATCATGTCCTATGTGGCGGGTGTCGGCTCCGAGATCGGCCGGGTCGGCTGTTTCACCGACCATATCCAGGCGAACTCCGAGCTTGAGATCGTCGGGCCCTACTACTCCCAGAGCCAGATGGCGACCGCGCTCAACCAGACCACTGACGTCCTGGCGGCGAACCCGGATCTCGTGGGCATCTTCGGCGCGAACGAACCGACCGCCGTCGGCATGGGGCGCGCCATCGAGCAGGCCGGCAAGGCGGGCCAGCTCGTGGCACTCGGGTTCGACGGCAACGAGGACCTGCAGCAGTTCGTGCGCGACGGCGTGCTCGAAGCGACGGCGGTGCAGGGCTCCTTCGCCATGGGCGAGATGGGCGTGAACGCGATCATCGACATCCTGAATGGCGAGACGGTCGAGAGCTACATCAACACCGGCGTGGTGCTGGTGGACCAGAGCAATATCGACGCCGACGAGGCGCAGAACGTCCTCTACTGACTTAACTTTCGGGGGCGGTGATGGCGCTGTCCCCGGCTTTTTCGCCAAGAATGAAAAGGTCCGCTTTCGTGTCACGCACTCCGCTGGTTCAAATGAAGGATATCGAGAAGCATTTCGGCGGCGTTCGCGCGGTCGATCACGTGTCGCTCGATCTTTATCCCGGCGAGGTCGTGGGCCTTCTGGGACACAATGGCGCGGGCAAATCCTGCCTGATGCGGATACTTGCCGGCGCGATGATCCCCAATGGCGGCGAGATCCGGGTGAATGGCGAGGTGGTGCATTTCACCGAGCCGAACGATGCGCGCGCGGTGGGAATTGAGACGATCTACCAGACGCTGGCACTGGCCGAGCATCTGGACGCGCCGGCGAACCTTTTCCTAGGCCGCGAGCTGAAGACCCGGTTCGGCAACCTCGACGACGCGCGGATGATGGAAGCCGCGCGAAAGGTGCTGGCCCGGCTCAATCCGAATTTCAAGAACCTGCGCGACCCGGTCTCGAGTCTCTCGGGCGGGCAGCGGCAGGTGATCGCGATTGCGCGCGCGATCTATTTCGACACGCGCGTCCTGATCATGGACGAGCCGACCGCGGCGCTCGGGCCGTCCGAAACCGCGATGGTGGCGGACCTGATCCGGCAGTTGCGGGCGGAGGGGATCGGCATCTTCCTGGTGAGCCACGACATGCATGACGTGTTCGATCTCTGCGACCGGGTTGTGGTGATGAACAAGGGGCGCGTCGTCGGTGCCCATGCCATTGATGAGGTGAGCAAGGACGACGTGCTGAGCCTGATCGTCAAGGGTGAGCTGCCGGCTGACTGGTCGGCCCGCAATCTGGAGGCCGCGACATGATCGAAGCGACGCACACCAACCCCGGGCTGCACTGGCAAGTCTCCAGTGGAGACTTGCGCAGGCTGGTCGAGCGGAGCGCTACGCGCGGAGGTCGAGAGCGGAAGAGCCGGACCCGACCGATGGTTCTGGACGCGCAAGACCGTGGCGCGCGCGAAAGCGCGCAGCCGCCCGGGACGGGCTGCGCGACCAGATTTGCCACGTGTCAAATCTGGCATGGAAGTGCCCAGAGTTGGTTCGGCTACTTCAATAGCAACCTGGAGGCCGCGACATGATCGGAACCGCTGTGCGGACGATGCAATGCGGCGTATGTGTCGAGCCCGGCCGGATGGCGGTGGAGGCGCGGCCCCTGCCCGTGGAGGCGCCCGAGGGCTGGGCGCTCGTGGATATCGCGGCCATCGGCATCTGCGGCACGGACTACCATATCTTCGAGGGCAAGCATCCGTTTCTCGACTACCCCCGCGTGATCGGCCACGAGCTTTCGGGCCATGTGGCGAGCGGGCCGGAAGAGGGCCGGCTCGTGGTGGTGAACCCCTACGTCTCCTGCGGGCGCTGCCGGGCCTGCCGGCAGGGCAAGCCGAATTGCTGCACGGAGATCGAGGTGTTTGGCGTTCACCGGGACGGGGGCATGTGCGCGCGGATCGCGGTGCCCGAAGGCAATCTCTACCCGGCGGACGGGCTGACGGCCGAGCAGGCGGCGATGGTTGAGTTTCTCGCCATTGGCGCCCATGCGGTCGCGCGGTCGGGCACCGGGCCGGGTGACCTCGTTCTGGTGACGGGGGCGGGGCCCATCGGCCTCGGCACAGCGATGTTCGCGCGGCTCGCGGGGGCGGAGGTGCACCTGATGGACCTGAGCCCGGCGCGGCTCGGGCTCGCGCGTGATCATTTCGGTTTCGAGCACGGGCATCTGCCGAGCGATGATCTGAGCACCGGCGATCTTGCCGAGGGGTTCGACGTGGTGTTCGATGCAACCGGGAACGCAAGGGCCATCGAGGCCGGTTTCCCCTTGGTCGCACATGGCGGGAGCACGGTGTTGGTGAGCGTGGTGAAGGATGATATCCGCTTCAGCGATGCCGAGTTCCACAAGCGGGAGGCACGCATCATCGGGTCGCGCAATGCGCTTGAGGCGGATTTCTACCAGGTGATGGATGCGATCCGGAAGGGGCATATCCCGACGGATGCCATCGCGTCGCTGGTGCTGCCACTGGCAAAGCTGCCCGACCATTTTCCCGGTCTGGTCGAGAACCGGGATCAACTCGTGAAAGTGATCGTGACGCCGTGACCACATTGACAGACCAGGGTACGGCCGTGCTTCGGCTGCATGGAAGCGACAACGTGCTGGTGGCGCTTCGCGACATTCCGGCGGGCGCGGATCTGGGAGACGGGATCGCGGCAGCGAGCAAGATCCCCTCGGGTCACAAGGTCGCAGCCACAGCCATCGCCGCGGGCGCGCCGGTGCGCAAATACGGCCAGATCATCGGGTCGGCAACCGAGGACATCGCGCCGGGCGCACACGTGCATGTCCACAATCTCGGCATGGGGGCGCACAAGCAGGATTACGGGTTCGGCAGCGAGGCCAAGGCCCTGCGACCCATGGAGGTGCAGGCCTCCTTCCGTGGCTTTCACCGCCCCTCGGGGCGGGTGGGCACGCGCAACTATATCGGCATCCTGACCTCGGTGAACTGCTCCGGCTCGGTCGCGCGGTTCATTGCGGAATACGCCCACCGCGAGCGGCTGCTCGATGCCTTTCCGAACGTGGATGGCATCGTGCCGGTGGTCCATGGCACCGGCTGCGGCATGTCGGGGGGCGGCGAGGGCTACGAGACGCTCTTCCGCACCCTGGCGGGCTACGGCCACAATCCGAATTTCGGTGCGATCCTGATGGTGGGGCTCGGCTGCGAGGTGATGCAGATCCCCGACCTGATCGACCGCGAGGCGCTGAAGGACAGCGCGCGGTTCCGCTACATGACCATCCAGCAGACCGGCGGCACACGGGCCACGGTCGAGAAGGGGCTCGGCATCCTGCGCGAACTGGCGGCGGAGGCCAACAAGGCCGAACGCGAAGAGGCGCCCGCGTCGAAGCTGGTGCTGGGGATGCAATGCGGCGGCTCGGACGGATATTCCGGCATCACGGCGAACCCCGCGCTGGGCGTCGCCTCCGATCTGCTCGTGCGTCATGGCGGGATCTCGATCCTCTCGGAAACCTCCGAGATCTATGGAGCGGAACACCTGCTGACACAGCGCGCGGTCGATACAGCCACGGGCCGCAAGCTGATCGATCTCATCGAGTGGTGGGAGGATTACACGGCGCGCAACTACGGCGAGATGGACAACAACCCCTCGCCGGGAAACAAGCGGGGCGGCCTGACAACGATCCTCGAGAAGAGCCTCGGGGCGGTGGCCAAGGGGGGCTCCGCGCCGCTCTCGGGTGTCTACCGCTATGCCGAACCCATCGACGCGCCAGGGTTCGTCTTCATGGACAGCCCGGGCTACGATCCCTGTTCGGTGACCGGGCAGACCGCATCGGGGGCGAACCTCATCGCGTTCACCACCGGTCGCGGCAGTGTTTCGGGCTACCAGCCGGTGCCCTGCATCAAGATCGCCTCCAACCCCGATCTCTGGCGGCGGATGGAACCGGACATGGACGTGAATTGCGGCGATATTCTCGAGGGCGTCACCCTTGAGGACAAGGGCCGCGAAATCTTCGAACTGATGCTGCGCGTGGCTTCCGGTGAACATACCAAGAGCGAGGCGCAGGGCTTCGGTGCGGTGGAATTCGTGCCGTGGCAGATCGGCGCGGTAATGTAATCAAGACCAAATTGACGGGAGGACGAGGCATGGGGCAGACAGATCTGGCCGGGCAGGTGGTGCTTGTCACCGCGGCAGCCCAGGGCATCGGGCGGGCCACCGCCGTGGCATTCGCGCGTGCCGGTGCGCGGGTCATCGCGACGGATGTGAACGAGGCGGGGCTTGCAGGGCTCGACAGCTGCGAGACCGCGCGGCTCGATGTGCTGGACAGGAAAGCGGTTGAGGCGTTCTGCGCCCAGGTGGGCCGGGTGGACATTCTCTTCAACTGCGCCGGCATCGTGCACAACGGGACATTGCTCGAGTCCACCGAGGAGGAGTTCGACTTCGCCTGCGATCTGAACGTGAGGGCGATGATCCGGATGATACGCGGCGTTCTGCCGGGGATGCTGGAGCGCGGCGATGGGTGCATCATCAACATGTCCTCCCTCGCCTCCTCGCTGAAGGGCGTGCCGAACCGTTTCGTCTATTCCACCACCAAGGCGGCGGTGCTTGGGATGACGAAGGCCGTCGCGGCCGATTACGTCAAGCAGGGCATCCGCTGCAACGCGATCTGCCCCGGCACCGTACAGACGCCCTCGCTCGACGATCGGTTGCGTGCCACGGGCGACTACGAGGCGGCGCACAAGGAATTCGTCGCGCGCCAGCCCATGGGGCGGATCGCGGAACCGGAGGAGATTGCGGATCTCGCGGTCTATCTGGCGGGCGCGAGGTTCACGAGCGGGCAGGCTGTCTGTATCGATGGCGGCTGGTCGATTTGAACAGGATGAGGGACAGGGCATGAAACTTGTACGGTATGGCGAGCGCGGCGCGGAGAAGCCGGGGCTGGTGGATGGCGAGGGGCGCCTGCGCGACCTCTCCGCCCATGTCGGCGATCTGGCGGGTGACGCGCTCCACCCGGAGGGGCTGGCCGCAGTTGCCGCGCTCGACGCGAACACGCTGCCGCTGGTGGAGGGCGACCCGAGGCTGGGTCCGCCGATCGCGGGGACGGGGAAGTTCATCTGCATCGGCCTCAACTATGCCGATCACGCCGAGGAAAGTGGCATGGATGTGCCGCCCGAGCCGGTGATCTTCATGAAGGCCACGAGCGCGATCTGCGGGCCGAACGACCCGATCATTATTCCGCGCGGTTCGGAGAAGACCGACTGGGAGGTGGAGCTTGCCGTGGTGATCGGGAAGCCCGCGAAATACGTCTCCGAAGCCGAGGCAATGGATCACGTGGCGGGTTTTGCCGTGACGAACGATGTCTCCGAGCGTGCCTTCCAGATCGAGCGCTCGGGCCAGTGGACCAAGGGCAAGTCCTGCGACAATTTCGGCCAGATCGGGCCATGGCTGGTGACGCCTGACGAGGTGGCCGATCCGAGCGCGCTCAAGATGTGGCTAAAGGTCAATGGCGAGACCATGCAGGACGGCTCGACCGCCACCATGGTCTACAAGGTGCCGTTCCTCGTGCACTACCTCAGCCAGTTCATGACGCTGCATCCCGGCGATGTCATCTCGACCGGCACGCCTCCGGGTGTGGGGCTTGGCATGAAGCCGCCGCGCTACCTCAAGGCGGGCGACGTGGTCGAACTGGGCATCGACGGGCTTGGCAGCCAGCGCCAGGACGTGGTCGCGGACTGATCGAACATCTGCAGGGTAGGGCGCCCTGACCCGTCGAGCGGCGCCCTATTCCTTCAGCAGGAGTGCTGCGGCCGTGTCGGCAATGGAAAGCGACGAGGTGAGGCCAGGGCTCTCGATCCCGAAGAGGTTCACGAGGCCCGGCACGTTGTGGGTTTCCGGCCCTTCGATGGTGAAATCGGTGGCCGCGCCCCCCGCAGGATAGAGCTTGGGGCGGATGCCCGTGTAGCTCGGCGCGAGTGCTTCGTCGGCCAGATCGGGCCAGTAGCGCCGGATCGCGGCGTAAAACACGTCGCCGCGGCTGGCATCGAGGCTGTAGTCGATGCCGTCGATCCATTCCGTGTCGGGGCCAAAGCGACCCGCGCCGCCCATGTCGAGCGTGAGGTGAACGCCCAGCCCGTCGCGCTCGGGCACCGGGTAGATCAGCCGCGAGAAGGGCACGCGCGCGGAGACGGAGAAATAGTTGCCCTTGCAGTAGTGGATCTGCCGGGTGTGCTCGGGCGCGAGACCCTCGATCGCCGTCGAGACCTCGCCCGCGAAGAGACCTGCCGCATTCACCAGTTCGCGTGCGCCGATGGTCAGCCGCCCTTCGTCGCTTTCCGTCTCGATCTCGAAGCCGTCCGCCGTTGCGCGAGCGGAGACGAAGCCAGTGCCGAAGGCGATCATGCCCCCGTGATCCTCGATCTCGCCCTGCAGGCTGAGCATCAGGCCGTGGCTGTCGATGATGCCGGTCGAGGGCGAGAGCAGCCCGGCCTCGCCGCGAAGCGCGGGTTCCATGCGGTGAAGCTCGGAATGGTCGAGATGGGTGAGATCATCGACGCCATTCGCGCGGGCCTTCTCGACGATCCCCTCAAGTGTTGCGACCTGCTCCGGCTCGGTGGCGACAATGATCTTGCCAAGCCGCTTGTGGGGCACGTTCCGGCTCTCGCAATAGTCGTAGAGCATGTGCTTGCCGCGCACGCAGTGCAGGGCCTTGGCGGAGCCGGCAGTGTAGTAGATGCCGGCATGAATCACCTCGGAGTTGCGCGAGCTCGTATGGCTGCCGATCAGGCTCTCGCGTTCGAGCACCACAACCTCGCGGCCCGCGCGCGCAAGCTCCCGCGCCACCGCCAGTCCGACGACGCCCGCTCCGATCACCACGCAATCGACACGATCCATGCACGTTCTCCAGAAAACCAGTTCCGCATTGCTTCCTTAGCGTGAAAACGCCGCGCTCGGAAACATCGGGTCGCACACAAGTTTCGTGAATTCCCTAACGGTTTCCGGACCTGGCCGGTTGCCGGGACGCGCAAGAGGGCGGGTTTTTGCCCGCATTTACCCGTGGTTCAGCAATCGAGGCCTATCAAGCAGAAGAACGACCGGGTCCAGAAGCGCCTGATTCCGTTCATGAACAGATAACGCAGGTCAATTCGATGCTGAGTGAGCGCGCTTACAGATTGTCGACCCGGATCTACGCGATTGTCGCCCTTGCGGTTCTGCTGACGGCTTTCCTGGCCTGGACGCTGCTTTCCCTGGCCATTCAGAACGCCTACGACATGCGCGAGCGGCACCTGAGCGATGTGGTGGATACCGCGATCAGCATCCTCGCGGATCTCGACCGGCAGGTGGCCGAGGGTGGAATGACCCTCGATGAGGCACAGGCCGAAGGGCAGCGGATCATGATGTCGCTGACCTACGAGGAGATCGGCTACTTCTACGTGTTCGAACATGATGTGACCATCGTGGCGCATCCCATCCTCACGGATTGGGTCGGGACCAACCAGGAGGAATACGAGGACATCAACGGGCTGAAGCTCTTCAAGGAGTTGCGGCGGGTTGCGCTCGAGGAGGGCGGGGGAGCCGTCCTCTATGATTTCCTGAAGCCCGACACGAATGTCACCGATCAGAAACTCGGGTTTGCGCGCGAGTTCCAGCCTTGGGGCTGGATCATCGGAACCGGCTCCTACGTGTCCGACATCAAGGGAAATCTCGCGCATCTGAGGAATGTGAGCCTGGGCGTGCTGGGCGTGAGCCTCATCGCGCTTCTGGTCATTTCCACGATCCTCGTGCGCAGTGTCACCGGGCCGATCGGGGGCCTGATCCAGCGGATGAAGGCCATGCGGGAAGGCAACATCGCGGCTCCCGTTCCGCATGTCGAGGCGCGCGGCGAGATCGGCGACATGGCGCGCTCGATCGAAATGTTCCGGCAGGCCATGCAGGAGCGCGAACGGCTCGCGAAAGAGCAGGCCGAGAAGGATGCCGAATACGCCCGGCAGCAGGAGGCCGCCCGCGAGAAGGAGCGTGAGGCCGAGGCGCGGGAGGCCGAGATTGCCGAGCGCCATCGCCAGGCAGAAGAGCAGCGGCGGGTCGAGAAGGAAGAGGCGCGGGCGCAGCAGGAGGCGGAACGTGCCGCGGCGGAGGCAGAGCGCGAGCGTCTGCGCCTCGAACAGGAAGCCGTGGTCAACACGCTCGCCAACTCGCTCAGCGCCATTTCCAAGGGCGATCTGGGCGTGGCGATCCAGGACGCCTTTCCGCCGGCCTACGAACAACTTCGCCGCGACTTCAACGAGGCGGTGGAGCATATCGCCATGCTCGTGGGCATGATCCTCGAAGGCGCGGCGTCCATGAGATCGGATACCGAGAGCCTGAGTTCCGCGACCCTTGCGCTCAGCCAGCGCACGGAGAACCAGGCGGCTTCCCTTGAGGAGACAGCCGCCGCGATCACCGAGCTTTCCGCCTCCGTGGACAGTTCCGTCGAGGGGGCGAGAGAGGCCACCGCGGCGGTGTCGAGCACGCGGGAAATGTCCGAGACGGGGCGCGAGGTTGTCCAGCGGACCGTGAAGGCCATGAGTGATATCGCCCAGAGTTCCGCGAGCATCTCACGCATCACCACGGTGATCGAGGAGATCGCGTTCCAGACCAACCTCCTCGCGCTCAACGCCGGTGTCGAGGCGTCGCGGGCCGGCGATGCCGGGCGGGGGTTTGCCGTGGTCGCCTCGGAAGTGCGTGCCCTGGCGCAACGCTCGTCCGAAGCGGCTCGCGAGATCGCGACGCTGATCGAGACCTCCACGCGCCAGGTCGAATCCGGTGTGACGCTGGTGAACGAATCCGGGACCGCGCTCGAGGCGATCGAACAGCTCGTCGGGCGGCTGAACGATCTGGTCAATGGCGTCGCGGAGACATCCTCGGAGCAGGCCATCGCGCTTTCGGAAATCTCGGCCGCGGTGAACCAACTCGATCAGATCACGCAGCACAATGCCGCCATGTTCGAGGAAACCACCGTGGCGGTCACCTCGCTGCGGGACAAGGCGACCGAACTGGAGCAGGGCGGCAACAGCTTCACCCTGCCTGGCACCATCCGGCGCCGGGTGGCCTGAACCGGCCGGGGTTCAGAAGTTCTCGATCCGGTAATCGGGCGCAACGCTCTCACGCAGCACCTGCCGGACATTGGGCATGTCATTGCCCTCCATCTTGTCATGAAAGGCCGTTCCTTCCAGCCCGTAGCCGCGCCAGCGGGCCGTGAGCCTCGCTTCAAGCACGGCTTCGGGGACATCGAGAAAGACGGTGACGTCGAAACACGCGCGGATCGCGGACCAGTCCGGGTGATCGAGCAGCAGGTAGTTCCCCTCCACGATCACGATGCGCGCGCGCGGCCCGATGATCCGGGCGCCAGCACGGGCGATTTCGATGGAGCGGTCGAAGACCGGCACGGCAACATCCGCACCGTCATTGGCGGTAATCCGGTGCAATGCGGAGAGAAGTCCCCCGGTGTCGAATGTATGGGGTGCGCCCTTCCGGGAGAGATGCCCGCGCGCCTTCAGCAGCATGTCGTCGAAATGAAAGCCATCCATCGGCAGGACTTCGGCGCAACCCGGCACATGAGTGTTTAACTCGTCCCGCAGCATGTCCGCGAGCGTGCTCTTGCCGGAACCAGGCGGTCCGGCGACGCCGACGAGGCGGCGCTTGGCGCCGGTGCTTTCCAGAAGCGCCTTGCCCAGGGCTTCCACGGTGACGGTCTCGGTCATTCTCAGGCACTCCAAGTCGCCGCTGGGCGGTTCTGACAGGTGGGACCGGGTTCGATCCTTTTCCGCGATAGGCCCGGTGGTGGCTTTCGATCACAGGTGGTGTTCCACTATGCGCGCTGGCCGATGATGGCGAAACCATTTTCCAACAGGGGGGCGCGGCAAACCGCAGATGAGGCACGGCGTGCCTCACCCGGATTTCGGGTCCGGAAAGCTTGCCCCTGCGCCAGGGCCCTGAGGGCGCTTCGGCTGACCGGGTGTCTTGCGGCCGTCGGGCGGCAGCGCGAGCCATGGCACAATCCGAACCACGATGAGGGCGAACCCCGCCGTCCACATCAGGCCCGAAAGCAGGATGCCGTCCAGCCCGGCAATCACGACATTCGGCAGGAAGGTGCGGATCAATGCGGCAAGCACGATGAGGCTGTAGGCAAACGTCAGGTCCCGGCCCGCGACGAGGCTTCGGCCCGTATGTCCGCGGGTGGCGCGGATCATGACCGCGACGGTCATGCCGCCGATCGCGCCGATGCCCAGGAGGTGCAGTCCCATGGCAGGCGTATCGGCCATGGCGAGTGCGAGCAGTCCCGCCGGCGCGAAGGCATAGGACACATGCAGCATCAGAAGCAGCGGTGAGGGCCATGTGGCCTCTCCCTTCCAACGCGCAAGGCGCAGGCTGTGCAGGACTGCCGCAAGCGCAAGAAGCAACTTCGCGAAAACCGAGACAGGCGCGGCCACCCAGATCAGAAGCGCCGAGGCCCCGGCAATAAGCGCGATCCGGTCCACGCGCCCGAACGGGGCGGGCAGGCGCGAAGCGTCACGCCTGGTGAGCCAGTTGCGGGTGAAGCTCGGGATGATCCGCCCCCCGATGAGCGTCAGCAGGAAGACCACCACCGCGAAACCGAGCCGGACACCGAGATCGGCAGCGCTCGACCGCATCGCTTCCTGGTGAAAGATGACATTCGCCGCCCAGAGAAGCGACACAGGGACGAGAACCCGCAGGTTTCGCCAGTTCCTTCCCGCCATGATCTCCATGCCGATGGCAAGGGTGACGACGAGGAGAAAGGCGCAATCCAGCACCATCACACCCTCCGCAGGCAGGCCGAACCCGCCCGCGACGGCAATGCGACCCGAAAGCCAGAGGATCGCGAGAAGGCCAAGCGGCCAGCCCCGAACCGGCAGCCGACCGGTCCAGTTAGGAACGGCTGTGAAGAGAAATCCCGCGATGACGGCTGCGGCGTAGCCGAACAGCATTTCGTGGATATGCCAGTCAATCGGGCTGAACGGGCCGCCGAGGGTGAATGTGCCGCGCCAGACCAGAAGCCACACGGGGATGGCCAGCAACGCGAAGAGGGTGGCCAGGAAAAAGAAGGGTCGGAACCCGTAGCTGATGAGGGCAGGGCCGGTATAGGGTGCCTTGGAGGGCATGGGGTTTCCCTTTCGAAAGAGCAGGGAGGCGCCAGGTCGCGGTTCCGGCGCACCGGGATGTTTCTCTTTCGACGAGAATGTCCTAACCCTTCCGCGCCGACTTTGTCTCTCCGCAACCTTCCGGACCGAAAATTGGCCAAGCTTGACGAAAGCCTACTGAGGGATCTGCCGCCCTTCTCGAAACTGTCGCGGCAGCAGATCCGGGAAATCCTGGACCGCGCCACTCCGGCGCGGCATGCCGAGGGCGTTGCCGTTTTCACGGAAGGTCTGGAGGCGGAACGGTTCTACCTGCTGCTGGACGGCTATATCCGGGTTGTCCGCACGACAGATGACGGCGAGCAGATCATCGCGCTGCACATTCCGCCCGGTCAACTTTTCGGAATAGCCCCCGCGCTCGGCAAGACGCATTATCCGGCCACCGCGGTCTGTGCCACCGAAACCATGACGCTCTCCTGGCCGGTGCGGCTCTGGCAGACGTTCGTCACGCAATACGACGGGTTCGCCACGGAGACCTACAAGACGGTCGGCGAGCGGGTCGAGGAGTTTCACGCCAGGATTCTGGAGCTTGCGACACGGGCGGTCGAACAGAGGGTCGCCTCGGCCCTGCTCAGGATGGTCAGCCAGTCCGGTCGCAAGGTCGAAGGACACGTCGAGATCGCCTTTCCGGTGACCCGGGCGGACATTTCCGAGATGACCGGCACCACGCTCCACACGGTCAGCCGGCTGCTTTCGGCCTGGGAAAGGCAGGGCATTCTTGCCAGTCGTCGGCGGCATATCACCGTGACCGATCCCCACGCCCTGCTGCTGTTGAGCGGCGCCGAGGGGTAATGGTCGCTTGCCGCCCCGGAACACTACGCCATAATCAGACACATGGGGCGCACCGGACCACCCCCCGGAACGCCATAGCCCAATTTCCCCGCGGTCTCTGTTGGCTCCCGACGACCGGTCATGCAAACTCTGGAGAAAGGTCACGTGTTTCGATGGCAGAAGTGACAAGGACTGCCCTGATCGTCGCCCATGGACAGCCCTCCGATCCGGAGCGGCCGGAACGCGAGCTTGCTGCGCGCGCCGCTCGCGTCGAGGCGATGCTGCCGGGCTGGACGGTCCGCTCGGCAACGCTTGCCGCGAGCGGAGCGTTGGCGGCGGCAATAGATGCGCTGGGCGAAACGCCGGTCATCTATCCGATGTTCATGACAGATGGCTGGTTCGTAAGCACCAACCTGCCAAGGCGGCTCGCAGAGGCCGGAGCGGGCGATGCGCGCATTCTGCCCCCCTTGGGCCTCGATCCAAAACTGCCGGAGATGATCCTGTCTCGGCTCGATCGCGCCTGTCGCGAGCTTGATCGGCCCGCAAGTGACATGCCGCTTCTCCTCGCCGCCCATGGCTCCCCGAGCAATCCGCGGCCCAAGCGCGTCACCGAGGCGCTGGCCGAGAGGATCCGGCAGGAAAGCGATTTTGCCGCCGTCGTCACCGGCTATGTCGACGAGGCGCCCTACCTGCGGGACGCCGCAGCCGAGACACGGAACGGGCTCTGCCTGCCGTTCTTCGCGACGAGCAATTCCCATGTTCTGGAGGATCTGCCCGAAGCGCTGGAGGAAGGGCACTACGCCGGAACGGTCCTGCCACCGGTGGGTGAATGGGACGAGATCCACGGTCTGATCGCCGCGGCGCTGGCCGAGGCCTCGTGCGGGGAAGGCTCGCTCGGGACGAAGGCGGTCCGGGCCAAAACGGGTTGAACCCGGAGTTTCGTGCCGGCATGTCGATCTGGCCAGAACCCGTCTTCAGGCGCTGATGTCCAACGCCCCGGTTCTTGCCCGGATATGAGGCTTGGGCCCGCTATCCCAATCGATAGTTCGGGCTCTCCCGCGTGATCTGCACGTCGTGCACATGGCTTTCGCGCAGGCCCGCGTTGGAGATGCGCACGAACTCGCAGCCGGTCTGCATCTCGGGAACGGTCCGGTTGCCGGTGTATCCCATGGCCGCGCGCAGACCGCCCACCATCTGGTGCAGGACCGCCGAGACCGCGCCCTTGTAGGGCACCTGGCCCTCGATGCCTTCGGGCACGAGCTTGTCCGCGCTCGCTTCCTTCTGGAAGTAGCGGTCAGCCGAGCCGCGCGCCATCGCACCCACCGAGCCCATGCCGCGATAGGATTTGAAGCTGCGCCCCTGGTAGAGGATCACTTCGCCGGGCGCCTCGTCCGTCCCGGCGAGGATCGAGCCCACCATGGCGCAATGCGCGCCTGCGCCGATCGCCTTGGCGAAGTCGCCGGAGAACTTGATGCCGCCATCCGCGATCACGACATGGCCGGTCTTGCGGGCTTCCGTCGCGCAGTCGGAGATCGCGGTCATCTGCGGCACGCCGACACCGGCGACGATGCGTGTGGTGCAGATCGATCCCGGACCGATCCCGACCTTCACCGCATCGGCACCTGCATCGATCAGCGTGCGGGTTGCGGCGGCGGTCGCGACGTTGCCCGCGATCACCTGTGCTTTCGGCTTGAAGGCCTTGATCCGGCTGACGGCTTCCGCAACCGCGCTCGAATGGCCATGGGCCGTGTCGATCACCACGATGTCCACGCCCGCCTCGATCAGCGCGACCGAGCGCTCGTAGCCCGCATCACCGACGGTCGAGGCAGCGCCCACACGGAGCCTGCCCTGATCGTCGCGGGCGGCACGCGGGTTGAGCACGGCCTGTTCGAGATCCTTGAGCGTCAGCAGGCCCGTCAGGTTGCCCTTGCCATCGACGACAAGCAGTTTCTCTATCCGCCGCGCCTGCATCATCTTGCGCGCTTCGGCAAGATCGGCGGGTTCGCGGAGGATTGCGAGATCGTCGGCCGTCATCATCTCGCGCACCGGCGTGGTCTCGTCGTTCGCGAAACGCATGTCCCGGTTGGTCAGGATGCCCACCAGCACACCACGCTCGTCCACCACCGGGAAGCCGGTGATGCGATACTGTTCCATCAGGACGCGGGCATCGGCGAGGGTGTTGTCCGGCCTCAGCGTCACGGGCGTGTCGACCACACCGGAGACGAAGCGCTTGACGGTGCGGACCTTCGCGGCCTGCTCCTCGACGGTGAAATTGCGGTGGATCACGCCCATTCCGCCGGCCTGCGCCATTGCGATGGCCATCTTGGACTCGGTCACCGTGTCCATCGCGGAACTGACAAGCGGAATGTTCAGCGAGATGCTGGGTGTGATGAGCGTGCGCGTGTCGGCCGTCGCGGGCAGAACCTCGGAAGGGCCGGGAACGAGGAGTACGTCATCGAAGGTGAGCGCCTCGCGTAGAATCATTTGTACATCTCCGCCATGGGCTGTCGGTTTGGCGTCCCTATTCCACGCCGGGCCGGAAAAGGGAAGCCCTGCAGTCCCGGCGATTCGGCTCGATCGGACCGCGCCCGTTCCCCATGACCTTTGGGCGCCTCGGCGAAAGCCGTCAGAGCCGTCCGATCCGCACCGGCCTGGCTCCCTTGGCACGCGCCAGGAGGCAGAGCCAGTCATGGGCCACGGTGGCGGCGGCGATGGAGGTGATTTCGGAATGGTCGTAGGGCGGCGAGACCTCGACCACATCCATTCCGACCAGATTCAGCCCTTCCATGCCGCGGATGAGTTCGAGCGCCTGCCAGGAACTCAGGCCGCCGGGCACGGGTGTTCCGGTGCCAGGAGCGAAGGCCGGGTCCATGCCGTCGACATCGAAGCTGATGTAGACCGGCGCGTCTCCGGCGCGGGCGCGTGTGATCTTGATGGCCGCCTCGATGCCGTTCCGGTGAATCCAGGGGCTGGTGAGGATCTCGAAGCCATGGGCGCTGTCGTTGAAGGTGCGCAGCCCGATCTGGGTGGATTTCGTCGGATCGACGATGCCCTCGTCGGCGGCGCGGGCGAACATCGTGCCATGATCCATCTGCACGCCATCATCGTCCCAGGTGTCGCAATGGGCATCGAACTGGATGAGCGCAATCGGGCCGTGATGCTTGGCATGCGCCTTGAGCAACGGATAGGCGATGGAATGATCGCCCCCCAGGCACAGCAGCTTCGCACCGCTCGAGAGGATCTCGTCCGCATGGGCCTCGATGGCCAGTGGCACGGTGTCGGGATGGTGCGGATCGAGATGCACGTCGCCGTAATCCACCACGCTGAGCGTCTCGAAGGGATCGAATCCGAAGGGGAAGGCCTTGAGTTCGGCAAGCTGCACGGACCCGGCCCGGATGGCCTGCGGTCCGAGGCGGCAGCCGGGGCGGAAGGTCACGGCATTGTCGAAGGGAATGCCGGTGACGGCCACATCCACATCGGTCAGGTCGCGACTGTAGTTCCGGCGCAGAAAGCTCAGCGCGCCGCCATAGGTCATTTCGTGCCAACGCCCCTTCGTGCCGTCCTTGCGCCGAAAGGCCTGATCTCCCGATCTCGTTGCCATCGATGTCTCCGTTGTTTGGCCGGTGTGCCGGGGCCTGGTCCGCAGTTTCACGGGCAGCCAGAATGAGGCGCCGGGGAAGCGAGTGTGACGGATCCTCGCGGCAAAACGTAGGGAAATCCAGAAGGTGGCCAAAGATTGGCGCCGGGTGTGGTCGCGGATCGACCCGCCCGGAGAAGAGGCAAGCCGGCGCCCGCGCGAGGCAGGCACCGGAGTTTTCATGTGTGTGGGGGGAGAGGCGTCAGGCCAGGGAAGCCTCAGGTTCCTCGACGCTCAGCTTGCCCGAGGCAAGCGCCGCAAGCCCCACCATGACAGCCGCCGTGCCCAGCGTCAGGGCCAGCCCGCCGACCTGGTAGGTCAGGCCCGAGAGCACCGTGCCGACGAGACGACCACCCGCATTGGCCATGTAGTAGAAGCCCACGTCCATCGTCACCCGCTCGGCCTTGGTGAAGGCCAGGATCAGGTAGGAGTGGAGCGAGGAGTTCACCGCGAAGAGCGCACCAAACACCAGCAACCCGATGACGACCGTCACGGTCAGCCAGGTCTGCTGGCCATCTGCGACGAGAATGGCTGCCGTCAGCACAGCGGGCACCACCGCCAGCGCCCCGGCCCAGCTTCGGGCCGCCCGGATCAGGTCACCTTCGGGCCTGTTCGCCGCATTCAGCAGCTTCGGGGCCGCAGCCTGCACGGCGCCGTAGAGGATGATCCAGACCGCCATGAAGGTGCCGATCATGAAGAAGGCCGCGCGGTTCCCCTCTTCCGTGCCGTCCGACAGGACCGCGTAGAAGTAGATCGGGATGCCCACCACGAACCAGACATCCCGCGCGCCGAACAAGAAGACACGCGCGGCGGAGAGCCAGTTCACGTTGGCCGACTTCGAAAAGACCTCCGAGAACTTCGTGCCCTTCTTGCCCTTCGGCAGTCCCGACGGCATCGCCACCAGAACGGCAACGAGGATGGCGGCCAGCACCACGGCCATCACGAGCACGGCCCAGACGAAGCCGAGCGAGGCGAGCAGCGCCGCACCGAGCAGGAAGCCGACGCCCTTGACCGCGTTCTTCGAGCCAGTGAGCACCGCGACCCAGCGGAAGAGACCTCCGCCCTCGGTCGGCGCAAGGATCTTCACCGCCGATTTCGAGGACATCTTGGCCAGATCCTTCGCGACGCCTGAAGCGCCCTGGACGATCATGACGAAGGCAACCGAAACCCCCACGGTCCAGCTCGGATCGAGCTGGGCCAGCGCGATCAGCGCCACGACCTGAAGCCCGAGCCCCGCATAGAGCGTCGAGGTGAGCCCGAACCGCGCCGCGATCCAGCCGGCCGACAGGTTCGTCACCATCCCCGCGATCTCGTAGAGCACGAAGAGATAGGCCAGCTGCACCGGGCTGAAACCCAGGGTGTGGAAGTGCAGCAGCACCAGCATCCGGAGCGCGCCGTCCGTGAGCATGAAGGCCCAGTAGGCGGCGGTCACGGCGATATAGGCCGAAAGCCCCTCGGGCCGGGTGGAGGGCTGGCTCACAGCGAGGCCCCCACCATGCGCGCGACATCCGCGAGACGGTGCGCGTAGCCCATCTCGTTGTCATACCAGGCGTAGACCTTCAGCTGCGTGCCGTTGACGACCATGGTCGAGGGCGCATCGACGATGCCCGAGCGCACATCATTGGTATAGTCGGCCGAGACGAGCGGGCGTTCCTCGTAGCCGAGAATGCCCTTCAGCGGACCTTCGGCGGCGGCCTTGAAGAGCGCGTTCACCTCCTCCGCCGTGGTCTCCCGCTCGACCTCGAAGACGCAATCGGTCAGCGAACCATTGAGCAGCGGCACGCGCACCGCATGGCCGTTCAGCCGGCCCTTGAGCTCGGGGTAGATCAGCGTGATCGCCGTCGCACTCCCGGTCGTGGTCGGAATGAGCGAGTTAAGCGCGGAGCGCGCGCGGCGCAGGTCCTTCGCCGGGCGGTCCACGATGGTCTGGGTGTTGGTCACGTCGTGGATCGTGGTAATCGACCCGTGACGGATGCCGAGCGCCTCGTGAATGACCTTCACCACCGGCGCGAGGCAGTTCGTGGTGCAGGACGCGGCGGTGACGATCTTGTGCTCGGCCGGGTCATAGGTGTCGTGGTTCACACCGTAGACGATGTTGGCGGCATTGCCGTCCTTCACCGGGGCGGAAACCACCACCTTCTTCACGCCGGCCTCGAAATAGGGGGCGATCTTGGCCTCGGTCTTGAAGACACCGGTGCAGTCGATCACCACATCGACGCCGTCGAGCGGCAGATCCTTGATGTCGCGCGTGCCGATGAAGGGCAGGCGGGTGCCGTCGATGCTCACCGAGCTGTCATCATGGGTGAAGGCGGCGTTCCACCGGCCATGAACCGTGTCGAATTCCAGCAGATGCGCATGCATGGCCGGATCGCCGACGGCATCGTTGATCCAGGCGATCTCCGCCCCGCTTTCGAGGAGCGGCTTGAGGGCGAGCTTGCCGATGCGGCCAAGGCCGTTGAGAGCGTAGACGGTCACGCGGGAACTCCCTTGTCGGCATGGGCGATCTCGTCCACGGCCTTCTGGAGGGAAATCCGGTCGAGCGAGGCGATCGGCAGGGCGGTGAAGGCCAGGATGCGGTTGCGCAGCGCGCCATAGGACTGGTGGAAGGCAAGGCTCTTCTGCGCGTCGGTGCCCTCGGCCTTGACCGGGTCGGGCATGCCCCAATGCGCGCTCACCGGCTGGCCGTTCCATGAGGGGCATTCCTCGTTCGCCGCCCGGTTGCATACCGTGAAGACGAAATCGAATTTCGGCGCGTCCGGTCCCTGGAACTCGGAAACGTTCTTCGAGCGCAGGGTGGAAATGTCGTACCCGTTCTGCTCGAGCACCTCGAGAGCGAAGGGGTTCAGTTCGGAATAGGGCTTCGTTCCGGCCGAGTAAGCGGTGAATCGGTCACCCGCTTCCCGGTTCAGGATCGATTCCGCGAAGATCGACCGGGCCGAGTTGCCGGTGCAGATGAAGAGCACGTTGTATTTCTGGTCGGACATGAGATCTGTTCCAGCCTGTGTGAGTTCGGAGACGGGCGCACAGAGATCCGCGCGCCCGCGGCAGCAATCGAGAAGAAGGAAGTCGAGGGTGCGGCGCACCTCGACCAGGTCGATGGAATAGCGAAGCGACGTGCCGAGCCGGTCCTGGGTGATCAGCCCGGCTTGCCCCAACGCCGAGAGGTAGGCCGAAAGCGTGGAGGCCTTCAGGCCGAGCGCGGCCGCCAGTTCCCCGGCGGGAACCCGATCCGGATACCGCCGCATGAGCAGGCGGAAGAGGGCAAGCCGCTGGGGATGGCCGAGCACCGAGAGACGATTGGAGGTCACTGTTTCCATAATTCACGAATATACGAAATAACTATGCCGAACAACCGCCGGCGCGCGGTGTCACCAATATTTCACAATCCCAGGGGCAAGCCCCTGTCTGACGGGAGGCGGAATGGGTCGAAGTCTGGCCGCGCTCCCTTGACACTTGGCCTCGCAAGGGCAACGTCCTCCCCATGACGGGGGAGGAGACATCGTCGAGGCGCCGTATGCCTGATCGCATGGCGGGCAGCCGGATGGGCCGAAAACACGCTTGGCGCCCCCGCCGAGTGAAACAGGCTGAGGAAAGCAAACCATGAGCGCAACCATTCTCGAAGAGAAGCCGAAGGCGACGTCGCTCGCCAGCCGGCTGTCGAACCCCGAGCTTCTGGTTGAGGCCGCCCTCGTCGGTGGCCGCTGGATCAAGGCGGGAGATGCCTCCGCACAGTTCGAGGTCACCAATCCCTCGACCGGCGAGGTGATCGCGACGCTTCCGGATCTGGGCGTCGAGGACGCGCGGAAGGCGATCGACGCCGCCTATGTCGCCCAGAAGGACTGGGCCGCGAAGACGGGCAAGGAGCGCGCGGCGGTGCTGCGCAAATGGTATGACCTGATGGTCGCCAATGCCGATGACCTCGGCGCGATCCTGACGGCGGAAATGGGCAAGCCCTTCGCCGAGGCGCGCGGCGAGATCCTCTACGGGGCGTCCTTCATCGAGTGGTTCTCCGAAGAGGCCAAGCGCGTCTACGGCGACGTGATCCCCGGCCACCAGCCGGACAAGCGCATCATCGTCATGAAGCAGCCCGTTGGCGTCGTGGCCTCCATCACGCCCTGGAACTTCCCGAACGCGATGATCGCGCGCAAGGTCGCACCGGCGCTGGCTGTCGGTTGTGCCTTCGTCTCGAAGCCCGCAAGCGAAACGCCGCTCTCCGCCCTCGTGATGGCGAAGCTGGCCGAGGACGCCGGTCTGCCCGCAGGTCTCTTCAGTGTCGTGACCGCGAAGCGCAGCGCGCCCATCGGCGAGGAGTTCTGCTCCAACGCGAAGGTGCGCAAGCTGACCTTCACCGGCTCCACCGAAGTCGGCCGCATCCTGATGAAGCAGTCCGCCGAGCAGATCCAGAAGACCTCGATGGAGCTGGGCGGCAACGCGCCCTTCATCGTCTTCGATGATGCCGATCTCGATGCCGCCGTCGAAGGCGCGATGATCTCCAAGTATCGCAACAACGGCCAGACCTGCGTGTGCGCGAACCGCATCTACGTCCAGGCCGGCGTCTACGATGCCTTTGCCGAGAAGCTGGTGAAGGCCGTCGAGGCCATGAAGGTCGGTGACGGTTTCGAGGATGGTGTCGCGGCCGGGCCGCTGATCTCGAAATCCGCGGTGGAAAAGGTCGAGGATCACATCTCGGACGCGGTTTCCAAGGGCGCGTCGGTCGTCTCCGGCGGCAAGCCGCATGAGCGCGGCGGCACCTTCTTCCAGCCCACGGTGCTGACCGGCGTGACAAAGGAAATGAAGGTGGCCAGCGAGGAAACCTTCGGTCCCGTTGCCCCCCTCTTCAAGTTCGACACCGTCGATGACGTGATCGAGCAGGCCAATGACACGATCTTCGGTCTGGCATCCTACTTCTACGCCCGCGACCTCTCCCGCGTGTTCAAGGTGGCCGAGGCGCTCGAATACGGCATGGTCGGCATCAACACCGGCCTGATCTCCACCGAGGTCGCGCCCTTCGGCGGGGTGAAGCAGTCCGGCCAGGGCCGCGAAGGATCGAAATACGGCTGCGATGACTACCTCGAGATCAAGTATCTCTGCCTCGGCGTCTGATCCCGACGCACAGAGCGGAAACAGGGAAACGGGCCCTCGTGAGGGCCCGTTTTTCGTTCTCATGCACCTGACGGCGATCACATCGCCTCGAGCGGGCCGAGCTTGAGGAAGTGGGTCTCGCCCGAGCTGTCGTCCACGCCGTCATTGTCGGTCACGGCGAAGGCATAGCCGGCGGAATCGATGGTGAAACCCTCGATCTTGTCGACGACATAGCCATTGGCGGCTTCGAGGTCGGGGATGAAGTCGCGGACCTCTTCCTTGGTCACCACCGGAAGCTCGCCCCCGAGCGCTGCGGGCTGCATCTCCGCAAGCGGCACGCGGTAGAGCTTCTTCAGTTTCGCCGCCCCACCGATCTGGTTGTCGCGCTCGAGGATGTAGGCGTGGTCGCCATGAATGGTGATCTCGCTGAGGCCCACCCAGCCTTCGCCCTTGGGCTCGAGCGGGTAGTGCACCGCGCCCCATTCACCGGTCTCGAGATCGTAGGAAACCAGCTTCACCATGCCTTCGGGGTCGTCGGCCCATTCGCGCTGGATGGCGATCCAGAGCTTGGAGCCCGATACCGCGATGCCCTCGGCGCCGAAGCGTGTCTCATGCGCCAGCAGCTCGTCCGCAAAGGGGATCGTGTCGGTGATCGCGCCTTCGCCATCCACATGGTAGATCGCGTGCGGGATCTCGCGGTCGCTGCGACCCTCGGAGGCAATCCAGAAGCCGCCCATGCCGTCGAGCGCGATGCCTTCCTGGTCGAGCTTGGCCGCCGGTGCGCCGTCTTCGGTCACGCGGATCGCCTTGATGATCTTCGCCGGCGCCTGGGTGGCGTCGATCTCGAAGATCGTCGGCTGGCCGCCGTAGAAGCTGTCGTTGACTGCATAGAGCCGACCGGGCGTTTCGGATGCCGCAAGACCCGAAAGCGCACCGAAACCGGTGAGCGCGTCCATGCCCTCGGTGGTGATCGACGGATAGGCCGGTGCCGCGTCTTCCTGGGCCTCGAAGAGCATGACATGCGAGCGCACGCCGCCATCCTCGATGAGATCCACCTCGTTCGCCGTGGCAAGCAGGTTGCGCGAGGGGATCGCCACGGCGCTTTCCGGCCCGATACCCGAGGGCAGGGCCTGCACGAACGTGGGCGTGCCGTCTTCCATGCGGTAGACGCCGACCACGGAACCGCGCTCGGACAGAACGAAGATGTAGTCGCTGTCGCCGAAGGTGCCGGTCGCGAGACCCTCGGGCTCGACGCCCTTGTTCTCGGAGCGGGCTTCCGGGTAGTGGCCGATCTTGATCGCTTCGTGCTCGAAGGCCGGGCCGCTCTCGTAGGCGACGGAGCCGTCGGTATTGAAGATGGTGAAGCCGCGCGAGCCACCCTCGTAATCGCCCTCGTTGGCAATGACGATCTGCCCCGTGGAGAGCCATTTCACCGCATCAGGCTCGCGCTTCACGCCCGAAAGCGAACCGGTGAAGTCGAGCGCGTCATCCTCGGCGATGTCGATGCCCTCGATATCCACGCTGCCGGCGTCGAAATGCGAGGTCACATTGCCCTGCTGGTCCAGGATGACGACGTAATTGTTCTCCTGCATCGTGAGCGCGATCTCGCCCGCCGCGTTGATCGCGACGAACTCCGGCTCGGGATCGGAGGGCGCAACACCGCCCAGACCGCTCACATCCGCCTTGATCAACCCGTCGCAGGCCATCGCGCCACCCTCGAGCGGCACGATCGCGAGGTAGCCCGCCGGCATCTGCGGGATGATGCCATCGTTGAGATCCTCGTCGCGCTCGTTCTCGATGGCGATCGCCACGAAGCTGCCATCAGGCGCCACAGCAACGCTGTCGGGCTGCCCGCCCAGGTCGCAGGTCGCGGTGATGGATTTCTCGCTCAGCGAAACGGCGGCCAGATGCCCCGAGGGCTCGGTATAGCTCGGGGACGTGTTCACGCCCACGAAGGCGGTCTCGCTGCCGAGAATGGCCACGGCTGTGGGTTCGCCCTCCATGTCCACCGATCCGCCCGGTGCCGGGGCAAAGGGATCGGTGATGTCCACAAGGCCGATCGCGCCGAGCGGGCTGTCGGAATAGACCAGCGTCATGCCGTCCTCGGTCGCGTCGATGATCTCCGCCGAGGTCTCGGTGGCTGGATCGGCATCGGCGGGAAGGTTCTCGGGAACCGGGAAGGCGGCAATGCGGTTGAAGATCGTCTCGGCCTGAAGCGGCAGGGCGGCTGCCAGCGCGGCGGTGGAGACGAACCCGGCAAGCTTTAGATGCATGGGGGAACTCCGTTTGGGATGCCCGCTTGTCTTTGGGTAAGGATTGCGACTGTTTCGTGACCGAAGCATGTCAGAAATATGGCGTTTGCCCGAGCCGCAGGATCCGGACGCGGGCCGCGATCAGAGCGAAGGGGTTCACGATCCTGTGAGGTGTGTTGGCCTTCGAGGTCCGCCCCGGCACTTACGCGTTTGTCTCATGCGACCACGAAAACGAGAGTGCCGGCCCCCGGGCCGGCAAAGAGAAACGTAAATAGGGGGAAGCTGCCTTGCTCAACATCATTTCCCGGCCGCTGGTGCGGCTGATGGATCGGTATCTGCCCGATCCCTACATGTTCGTCCTGATCCTGACCGTGATCGTGGCCCTGGCCGCGATGATCGTGGAGGCGCAGTCCCCGCTTGCGGTCATCCGCATGTGGGGCGACGGCTTCTGGTCACTGCTGCAGTTTTCCATGCAGATGCTGCTCGTGCTCGTCACCGGCTACATGATGGCCTCGACGCCCGTGGTCCGGCGGCTGCTGGCCCGCCTCGCGGATGTCGCCACCTCGCCCGGCGCGGCGATCCTCCTGGTGAGCTACGTCTCGCTCGTGGCAAGCTGGCTCAACTGGGGCTTCGGCCTTGTCGTGGGTGCGCTCTTCGCCAAGGAGATCGCGCGCAAGATCCGCGTGGACTACCGGCTTCTCGTGGCCTCGGCCTATTCGGGCTTCCTGATCTGGCACGGCGGGCTCGCAGGTTCCATTCCGCTCGCCGTCGCCACGGAGGGCCATCCCTTTCAGGACCAGATCGGGGTCATCGGCACCGGCGAGACGATCTTCTCGGGCTTCAACCTTGCCATCGTCGGGGCACTCCTGATCGTGGTGCCGCTGGTCAACCGGATGATGATGCCACCCGAAAGCGAGAGCGTCTATGTGGACCCGGCCCTCATCAAGGACGCCGAAATGCCAGTGGCCCAGGCCGACACGCCCTCCGAACGGATGATGGACAGCAAGATCCTCCCCGTTGCCATCGGTGTGTCCGGGCTTGCCTATCTCGTGGACTATTTCGTGCGATCGGGCGGGCTCACGCTCAACATCGTCAACTTCCTGTTCCTGATGGTCGCCATCGTGCTCCACGGCAGCGCACGGCACCTGCTCGCGAGCCTAAATGAAGGCGTGAAGGGCGGGGCGGGGATCGTGATCCAGTTCCCGTTCTATGCCGGGATCATGGCGATCATGGTGGGCTCCGGTCTCGCCGTGACGATCTCGAATGCCCTGGTTTCGATCGCGAGCGAGGCGACGCTGCCGTTCTGGGCCTTCCTCAGCGCGGGTATCGTGAACTTCTTCGTGCCCTCGGGGGGCGGCCAGTGGGCGGTTCAGGCCCCGGTGATCCTGCCCGCCGCCGAGGCGCTGGGCGTCGACTCCGCCCGCGCCGCAATGGCCGTCGCCTGGGGCGATGCCTGGACCAACATGGTCCAGCCCTTCTGGGCGCTGCCGATCCTGGGCATCGCGGGGCTCAGGGCCAAGGACATCATGGGCTTCTGCACCCTGCACCTGATCCTCTCGGGCATCGTGATCTCCCTGGGGCTGATGTATCTCTGAGAACCCGAAAACGGACGGCGCCGGGCAGGCAGTTGGCCCGGCGCTGTCCGACCTCATGCCGTTCTGCGCCTCAGGAGGGCGACGCCGGCCACAAGCATCGCCGCGCCCCAGACGAGGAAACCGATATCCCAGTAGATCCACTGGCTGCGCGGCACGGTCTCGTTCACATGGTGAATTCCGAGGATCTGATGGTTCACGAGGCCCTCGACGAGGTTGAACAGCCCGAAACCCGCCAGCAGGCTGCCGACAAGCCGGCGGCTCGACCAGGGCCGATGGGGTTTCCTGGCCGCGCGCCACAGAAGAACGAGCCCCACCAGGATGAAGACGTATGTCGCGGCATGGAAGAGGCCGTCGAAGAGCGTGTTCCACTTCAGGCCCTCGACCGTATCCGAGGCAAAGCCCGCACTTGAGGCCATATGGTGCCACTGAAGGATCTGGTGCAGCACGATCCCGTCGAAGAAGCCGCCGATCCCCAATCCCAGGAAGATGCCTGCCGAGATCGGGAAACCGGCCGCGGGGGCCGTTGCGTCAGTGTCGCCGCCCGCGAAAGTTTCTGCCTTGCGCATGGAATGTTCCTTGCTCTTGTGTGTTTCCGAAGCGCGGACAAGTCCGCTTTCGTATCGCTCTGAAACACGCGGACAGCGGCAAATGTTCCGGGGCGAAGGCAAGCGTGCAAGATCGCTTCCGTTCTCGACGTCGTGCATGCGGCGGACCGGGGGGTGGCGCACCACCGCTTGTTCAACGTGGTTTACGGTGACGACATTGCCTAGACCGGAGGTATGCCCCTGCATAGACGATGCGCCGACCCGTCCGGTCGGGCCGTCGCAGGCACGGCGCCTTCGGCTTGTTCCGTGCCAGTGTTTCCCAGCACCGATGGTGCCATGGGCCCAGCTGCAAGCCAAGCTGTCCGCCCTCAGGACGGATCGCGCCAGCGACGGACATGCTCGATCATTGCCGTCAGCTTGGGCGGATTGTTCCTGCGGCCCGGATAGAACAGATAGAACCCGGCGAAGGGCGGCAGGAAATCCTGCAGGATCGGGACGAGCGCCGCGCTGCGGATGTGCTCGGCAAAGGTCTCTTCCATACCGAAGGTGATCCCGCCACCGGCGAGCGCGGTGCGGATCATCAGCTGCAGGTCGTTGGTGGTCAGATGCGCCGGAACCGCGACATCGAACGCAGAGCCGTTTTCCTCGAATTCCCACCGGTAGGGCGCGCGTTCGGGCGCCGGGCGCCAGCCGATGCACCGATGCGACATCAGTTCGCGCGGATGGGCCGGGGTGCCGTGGGTCGCAAGATAGGCCGGCGTGGCGACGGCGACCTGCCGCTGTTCCCCCGTCAGGGGAATGGCGATCATGTCCTGGGCGATGACCTCGCCCAGCCGGACGCCCGCGTCGAAGCCGCCCGCCACGATATCGAATTCGTCATCCGTCACGGTGATGTCCAGCGCCACCTGGGGATGGGCCTCCATGAAGGACGCGACGAGGGCGCCGGACAGGAACCTCTCGGCGATCGAGGTGACGGCGAGGCGCAGCGTTCCCTGCGGCACCACGGCCAGATCGTCCATTGCCGCATTGATCTCGGCAAGGGGCACCGCAATAGCGGCGTGAAAGGCGGCCCCGGCCTCGGTCAGGCGCACGTGACGGGTGGTGCGGTGAACAAGGGCGACACCACGCTGATCCTCAAGCCGCCGGATGCCCTGGCTGACGGCGGAACGCGTCACGCCCAGCCGTTCGGCGGCGGCGCTGAAGTTTCCTGCCTCGGCAACTGCCAGAAAGACCCGCAAGAGATTCAGATCCATTGGTTAGCTGGCCTTGACACTGCGTCCATGACTTAGCGGATACCGACGACACTGCGACCTGTCTAGCTTCATCATGCAGATGATGGAGCACGACATGGACAAGGTCATTCTAATCACCGGCGCCTCCAGCGGCATTGGCGAGGGCATCGCCAGGGAACTGGCGGCCGCGGGCGCGAAGCTCATGATCGGGGCGCGGCGGACGGACCGGCTGGCTGCATTGGCCAGCGAGCTGGGCGAGAATGTCCGCTTCCGCGCGCTTGACGTAACGGACGCCCCCGGCGTTGCTGCGTTTGCCGACGCGGCCCGTGCCGAATGGGGGCGCGTCGATGCCATCGTGAACAATGCCGGTGTGATGCCGCTTTCGGCATTGGCCTCGCTCAAGATCGATGAGTGGGATCGGATGGTGGACGTGAACATCAAGGGCACGCTCTACGGGATCGCGGCCGTTCTGCCGCAGATGACCGCGCTCGGATCGGGGCATGTGATCAACATCGGTTCGATCGGGGCACTGACCGCCTCGCCGACAGCCGCGGTCTACTGTGCCACGAAATTCGCGGTGCGCGCGATCTCGGACGGGCTGCGGCAGGAGCACCCGGACATCCGCGTGACCTGCATTCACCCCGGCGTGGTGGAAAGCGAACTTGCCGACAGCATCACCGACCCCGTCGCGGCCGAAGGGATGAAGATCTACCGGGCCATCGCCCTGAAACCGGACGCCATCGCCCGCGCCGTCCGGTTCGCGCTGGAACAGCCCGAGGATGTAGACGTGAACGAGATCGTCATCCGCCCCACGCGGACCATGTGACCATGATCCACCCCTACATCGGACTGTGGGTCACAGCGGACGGCCACATCCGGCACGAGCTTCTGCCGGATGGTCGTTATGTCGAGGCGCGCGGCACGCGAGAGGCGGCCTATACCGGTCGATACGAGGTGACGGGTGATCACATCGACTACCGGGACGACACCGGCTTCACGGCCGACGGCGATTTCGTGGACGGCGTCCTTCACCATGCCGGGATGGTGCTTCGGCGCGCGTAGCTGCGGGCCATTCTTCTCGTGCTACTGCGCGGGGCAGCGGGCGATGACCTTGATCTCGAAGTCGAAGCCCGCCAACCAGTTGACGCCGAGTGCCGTCCAGTTCGGGTAGGGAGGCTCGGGAAAGACGCGGGCCTTCGCGGCCATGACATCGCCGAACTGCGCCTCGGGATCGGTGTGGAACGTCGTGACATCGACGATGTCTTCCGGGCCGCATCCCGCCGCCTCGAGCACGGCCTTGAGATTGTCGAAGGCCAGTTGCACCTGTCGTGCGAAATCGGGCTCGGGCGAGCCGTCCGGCCGGCTGCCGACCTGCCCGGAGACGAAGAGCAGATCGCCCGACCGGATCGCGGCGGAATAGCCGTGCTGTTCATAGAGGGCGTGGCGATTGGCGGGAAAGACGGGTTGGTTGCGGAGCATTCGGGGCATCCTTTCGGGGTGTCGCCTCGCACGGCGAATTGGTATACGCTTCGTATGCGAGTTAATTCACATACGCTACGTATGTCAACGGCCGGTCTTCGCACCGGAGGGAGAGGGAGCATGGCCGGCAAGAGAGCGCAGATGATGGAGGAGACCCGCGCCAAGCTGATCGCGGCCGCACGGCGCGCCTTTACCGAGAAGGGCTATTCGGGCACGTCGATGGACGACCTGACCGCGGCCGTCGGGCTGACGCGCGGCGCCCTCTATCACAATTTCGGCGACAAGCGCGGCCTGCTCGCGGCCGTCGTCGAAGAGGTCGACGGGGAGATGGCCGCCGGTGCCATGGCGGAGGCCGAGCGGAGGGGGGGCAGCGCGTGGGACAAGCTGCTGGCCGAGGGATCGGCCTATATCGAGGCGGCGCGGAACCCCGAGGTCCGGCGCATCGTCCTGCTCGACGGCCCGGCCGTGCTGGGCGATCCCTCGCAATGGCCGAGCCAGAACGCCTGTCTCACCGCGACGATGCGCAGCCTGGAGACCCTGGCCGCGAAGGGCGCGATCAAGCCCGTCGCCATCGAGGCCGCCGCACGCCTTCTGAACGGGGCCGCGCTCAACGCCGCGCTCTGGGTCGCCTCAAGCGATACGCCCGATGATGTCCTGCAGGACGCCATCACCGCCTTCGAGCAGCTTGCTTCGGGGCTTCTTGCCGATGACGCGGAGGCGGGGCGCACCAGTCCCGGCCAACCCCGGTGATCGCGGCCCGCCGGACCATTAACCAACCATCGCAGGGCGCAAATCGTATGCATGAAATATGCATGAAATATGCATGAAATATGCATGGAAGCTGCATACAATATGCATGAGACAAATGCCTGTTAATGAACGAAAAAACGGGCCCAGCGCGTCATTGCGGACGCCATAGCATACAAGGAAGGCGCCGCTGCCCTCGGCCCGAAACGAGGTGCGCAGCACCGCCGGGCCTGCGACCGTCCGCCTGACTGGGCGGTCGCATCCGTAACGTTGGCGCGCCAGCTTTGCCTTCGGGTGTCTCGACCATAAATCGATGACCTCAACCGGCATCTGCTCCCACCTTCGGACGGTCGCCGACCCTCTGTTGCGTCTAGCCAAAAGTCGGCGTGTGCAATGTGGTCAGGTCGGATCACGCCAGCGGTGCACGACCGGATAACGCCTGTCGGGCCAGAAAGCCTTCCGGGTGAGCTTCGGCCCGGGCGCCGCTCGGAGGCGCTCCGCTTCGCGGCTGTAAAGCCGGTGCTCGACCCTCTTCACCTCTTCGCGCTCGAAGCCGAGGTCCACGATCTCGCCCACGCCCATGTCATCCTCGATCAGATGCTCAAGGATCCGGTCGAGAATTCCAAGGGGTGGCAGAGCATCTCCAGCCTTCCCATCGGCGCGCTGCTCCGCCGCGAGCGCCTCGTCGATCACACGCACCGGGATCACCTCGCCCTCGTTGCCTTTCATCCACGGGCGATGGTTCGCATTGCGCCAGCGGCAGATCTCGATAACGCGGCTCTTGTAAAGGTCCTTGATCGGGTTGTAGCCGCCGTAATCCGCAATGTAACCCACTGCCAGGTCAATCTTATTTCCAGCGATGAGCAGCATCTCTCCGAAGGCTTCCGAAAGCGTCATCAGCAGGAGCCCGCGCAGCCGTGACAGGGTGGTCGCTTCGGTCGCGTCCCGTGCGCGCCCATTCAGAAGGGGCTGAAGCGTCTCCGTGATGGCCGCCCGAGCGGGCGCGATGGGAACCTCGTGAAGCGGGCAGCCGAGCGCCTTCGCGAGGCCAGTGGCGTCCTCGAGCGATTGCGCGGAGGTGTCTTCCGACGGCAGCGTCACGCAGCGCAGGTTCTCGGGCCCGAGTGCATCGGCGGCAATGGCGGCGACCAGCGCGCTGTCCACCCCGCCGGATAGGCCCAGAACCACCTTCGAGACGCCCGATTTCGTCACATGATCATGAAGCGCCACGATCATCCCGCGATAGTCCTGCTCGATCAGCGGCGGGTGGATCGCCCGCTCGCCCGGAACAGCACACCAACCTTCCGCGGTCTCCTCGAAATCCACATGCGCGATTACCTCGTCAAAGGAAGGCAACTGAACGGCCAACCGGCCATGAGGATTGAGCACGAAAGAGCCGCCATCGAAGATCTGCTCGTCCTGCCCACCCACCGCATTGAGGTAGACAAAGGGCAAGCCGGTCTCGACCACACGCGTGACCATCTCCCCGATCCGCAGATCGTGAATCCCGTGATGATAGGGAGAACTGTCTGGAACAAATAGGATTTCGGCGCCGCATTCAGCCAGTGTCTCGGTCACGTCGGGATGCCGGGCATCCTCCCCGATCGGAACGCCCACCCGGACCGGACCCATCCCGAAAGGCCCGGAAACGGGACCGGATGCGAAGATCCGCGTCTCATCGAAGGCACCATGATTCGGGAGATGGTGTTTCCTCGCGTAGCCTTGGAGCTTGCCATCTCGGAGAATCGCGTATGCGTTGAAACACCGGCCGTCAGACTCCAGGATGGGGAGCCCGATGCCGAGCGCCGGACCATCGCCCAGTTCAACCGCAAGCATCTGGAGTTCACGCCAGGCATCGGCGCAGAAAGCCGCTTTCGCGGTAAGATCTCGTGGGTACTGACCGACAAGAAACATCTCCGGCAAGGCGACGAAATCGGCCCCGGCGGCTTTGCCGGCGGCGTGGCCCTCTCGCGCTCTTGCCCGATTGCCAGTCAGATCCCCGAGCGTGGAATTGATCTGCGCGAGGGTCAGTCGAAATCTTCCCGACATTTCCGATCCATACCCTCCTGAAAATTAACTGGATTGGCATACCTCCCGGAAGTGGTGGAAGACAATGCTGGGAATAGCGAGGTTCGCTAGGTGCGGGTTTCATCCCCTGTCATTCTTCCGCATTCCTGACTACGCTGTGCAAGCCTCGACCGAGAAAGGATGAAATGCCCTGTTGTTCCTCCGATAGCTGCGTCGCCCTAGGTCCGGCATCTTCGCGGATTCGTCGGATTCTCTGGATCGTGCTGATCCTGAACGCGATTATGTTCGGCGTCGAGATCGTCGCCGGGCTGGCGGCCGGTTCGGCATCGCTGCAAGCCGATGCGCTCGATTTCTTCGCGGACGCGGCGAATTACGGCATTTCTCTTTTCGTGCTGGGGCTTGGCCTGCGCGCCAGAGCGCGGGCAGCGCTGCTGAAGGGCATTTCAATGGGCCTGTTCGGGCTCTGGGTCATTGGAACCGTCGTCTGGCACAGCCTCCACGGGACTGTCCCCGGCTGGAGCACAATGGGCCTTGTGGGTCTGGCGGCGTTGGTCGTCAACGGTGCCTGCCTTCTGCTTCTGCTCGCGTTCCGCGAAGGGGATGCAAACATGCGATCGGTCTGGATCTGCTCGCGAAACGACGTCGTTGCCAATTTCGCGGTTCTTGCCGCTGCGCTCGGGGTTTTCGGGTCCGGCACCGGCTGGCCTGACGTGATCGTGGCGTCCGTCATGGCGGGCCTCGCCATACAGGGCGCATCGGTCGTGATACGGGAATCGCTCGCCGAACTGCGGCAGTCGAAGGCGGTGCCGAGTGTTCCTGTATTGCGCTGATGCGTCCGTTTGCCCGGCCACTCGAACAGAGATTAGGCATTGTGGCCCGACCCCCCAATTGAGTAAGTTCCGGGCAATCAGAACCGGCTGCGCGCTGGGCAGGAGCTATTCGTGATACGAGCAAGAACACTTCCAGCGATCACCCTTTCCGTCGGTCTTTTGCAGGCCGGGGCGGCGCTTGGCCAGACGGCGGTCCTCACCAAGGAATACGACAATGGGGGCGTCTACGAAGGCCAGTTCGTGGACGGTCTCCAGCATGGCACCGGTACCTACACGCTTCCCAATGGATACGAATATGCCGGTGAATGGGTGGAGGGTCAGATCCAGGGCGAAGGTCGGGCAACCTTCCCCGATGGTTCCGTCTATATCGGCGAATTCGCCAATGGCCGGCCCAACGGTGTCGGAACGCTGACCTATCCGAACGGCAATGTCTACGAAGGCACCTGGAAGGCGGGCGTGATCGACGGCGAAGGCGTCGCGATCTACGCGAACGGGATGCGCTACGAAGGCCAGTTTTCCGGCGGCAAACAAGACGGCAAGGGCAAGCTCACCGGCGCAGATGGCTACGGCTATGAGGGCGACTGGGTTGCCGGCGAGAAAGAAGGCATCGGTCGGATCGACTATGCGGATGGGAGCTACTACGAGGGCGAGATTGCCGCGGGGCTTCCGGAAGGTTCGGGCCTCCTCGTTTCCGCGGATGGCGCGCGCTACGAAGGGGGCTGGAAGGCCGGGCAGGTCAACGGCGAGGGACGCCTGACACAGCCCGATGGAATCACATACGAGGGCGCCTTCGTCTCTGGCAGGCGGGAAGGGCTGGGGCGGCTCGTGTCCGCCAATGGCGACGTTTACGTGGGCGGGTTCAAGGAGGATCAGCGCCACGGTGCCGGAACGCTGACGGCACAGGACGGTTTTTCCTACACCGGCGACTGGTTTGAAGACCAGATCGAAGGCGAGGGCAAAGCCTCGTACCCCGATGGTTCGGTCTACGAAGGCAGCTTCGTGGACGGCCGCGCAAATGGCCAGGGCAAGATCACCTATGCGGACGGGTCCAGTTTCGAGGGGAGCTGGCAGGACGGTGTGATTTCGGGCGAGGGCACGGCTGTCTATGCGAATGGAGCGACATATACGGGCGAGTTCGCCGATGGTCGCAACAATGGTCAAGGCACACTGACGACCGACGATGGATACACCTATACCGGCCAGTGGCGCGACGGCATGCGCGATGGCGAAGGCGTGGCGACCTATCCGAACGGTACGAAATACGAAGGCAACTTCAGCAATGGCCGCCGCTCGGGGCAGGGGAAACTCGTGCTACCGGAAGGCCATGTGTTCGAGGGGAATTGGGAGAACGGCCTGCTGAATGGAGAGGGCCGCATGGTCTATCCGAACGGAGACGTCTACGAAGGCAACTTCGTGGACGGGCGTCGTCAGGGTCAGGGAAGAATGACCTTCTCGGAGGGGCAGGTTTATGACGGCCTCTGGGAGGATGATATGCCGGCCGATCCGGGATCTCCGCAGACGCTTCCCTCGGATGCGCCTGCCGCCCCCACCGATCCGGTCAGTACCAGCGATTGATTTGGGTCAGTACGGCTGACCTTATCGGGAAAACAGGTCCAGATCCCGTTTGACGGAATTTACCAGAGCCGTACCCAGTTCTCCCCCAGCGCCGTCCATGTCGGCAGCGACCATTTCCCAGATTTCGAGCTTGCATCGGACTTCGCTCAAGGAGCGTGCGCGGCTCTGCGTGGCTTTCCACCCAACGCGCTCCTGGAGATTCAGAAGGCCGTCTGTCTGTCGAGCCAAGTCGCTCGATTCGGCAATGGAGCGGGGTTTTATGTTGGCTACATCATGGAGACGCCCCTCGATGAACCGCAGAAGCATCCGCATCTCGCCAAGCGTCTCGGGCAGGTCTGTGGGGTTTGGTTTCAACATCGGAGTCGCCGCACACTCGCAAAGAAGGGGCGCGACGAGTTCTTGTTGGAGACCTTGTCTCAAATTGCTGTCCCTGCCGCTGCCGTTTCGCCGGATAGCGCGCATTTGATCATTTGTTCAGCCTGTGGGCAATTCTCGCGTACGGGGTAACGCGATCACGGGACAGCCGGGCATCTGTTGGCTTATTGACCTGCGTTTGTGACCTTGGGTGGTGATAGAGGTTCGTTCTCGAGTGGCAGACCGGCAGATTGGCCAGTATTGATCAGCCCCACTCCGATCGCGCGCACGGCAGCCGTGATGCGGTCGAATACGCCGAGCTTTAGGTAGATCCGGCGCAAGTGCGCATCGACGGTATGAACCGATATTCCGAGGATCTCGGCTATGGCCGGGTTGCTCTTGCCCCTGGCAACCCAGATCAGAATTTCCTTCTCCCGGGGTGAGAGCCGTGGTTGCGGGCCCAGTTCCGGCACCCAGAGAGCACAGTAGCGAAGGTGACCCAGTTGCGCGGCCCATTGCAGCTCGTGCAACTCTTCGGAGTTCAACCGCTCCTTGCTCTCGGGCATTTCGAGGCTCGCCAAGCCGTTTCTTCCGTTGGGACCGAAAACCGGAATGCAGATCCCCCTGATCTCTTCCGCACGCCGCCTGAGAGTATAGAACTCGGGATCGCTGAGGGTGCGCTTGTCGGAGGGAACTTCGTCCCAATAGAACGGATGGAGGTTGGCTTTTGCATGCTGCAGCAAGCGCCCCGCCTGGTAGCAACCGGATTCGAAGAACGTCCGTACGACATCCTTGTCAAAGCCCTCGGTGCGAAACCGCAATTCGCCTTCGTCGGGAGCTCCGATCGGAGGAAGATGCGCGTAGTAATAGCGCCGGAACCCGCGGGCCTGCGTATAGGCTTGGCAGACCTCCCAAAGGCTCCAGATGTCGGCTGCCGCTTCGACAGCGAGCTGGTAGTCTGCAATCCGCATTTGAGCCGCCGCCCCGCTTCGGCATATCGTTAACCGCGCATTAAAGACGATATGGCGGTCGATTCAAATAACAATAACTTGGAACCGGCCGAATTCGATAGCAGACAACAACAATTTTATCCGCAAACGGCCTCTTGAAATACCTTTGCAGGGTTCCCGCATGCGAGGTGCTCCATGCGGCATTCAGTCCGGTGAAAGCCGCACTTCAGAAATAGTATGGCCAATCAGGCCTCTCTGAGAACCCGGCGCTGGATCTTTCCCGTTGCCGTCATGGGGAGGCTTTTTACAAAAACGACTTCGCGCGGTACGACATGGGGCGAAATCCGTTCGCGCACATGAGACATGAGTGCTTCGGCCAGTCCGTTTTCCCGGGCGCCACGACGAAGCACGACGAATGCCTTGACCGTTTCCGTACGAATCGGGTCGGGTACACCGACCACACCAGCCATGACGACATCGGGGTGACTTGAAAGGCAATCCTCGATCTCTGTCGGGCCGATGCGGTAGCCGGACGATGTAATCAAATCGTCGGTGCGCGACTGAAAGAAGAAGTATCCATCGTCATCCATGATGCCTTCGTCGCCCGTGAGCAGCCAGTCCCCAACGAATTTCTCGGCGGTTCTCTTCGGGCTGTTCCAGTACTTCAGGAACATGACAGGATCAGGTGCCCGGATTGCAATTTCCCCGGGTTCGCCTGGGGGGCGGATTTTCCCATCACGCGAGATGATCGCAACCTCATGGCCCGGAATGGCGCGACCCGCGGAGCCCGGTTTGACCGGCATTCTTTCCGCACAGTTGCCCAATACGGTGTTGCACTCCGTCTGGCCGTAGAACTCGTTGATGGTCAGGCCGAACACCCCTTTGCCCCAGTCCAGCAGCTCCGCCCCCAGTGCTTCTCCGGCGGATGTCACAGTCCTCAGGCCGGGGACGGACTGCACCCCTGCCTGCCGCATGAGCTTGAGAGCTGTCGGCGGGAAAAAGGTGTTGCGAACCCCGGTGCGCGTCATGAGATGCGCGGCACGCTCCGGATCGTATTTTGCCATTCGGTGCGCCACGACGGTGACGCCGAAATAGAGCGAAGGCAGGAGCAGGTTTGTCAGCCCGCCCATCCAGGCCCAATCCGCAGGGGTCCAAGCGCAATCACCCTTACGTCCAAGCGCGTTGTGGGCGAGGCTGATACCCGGCAGATGTCCCAATAGCACGCGATGGCCATGTAGCGTGCCCTTGGGCGGACCCGTCGTTCCGGATGTGTAGCTCAAAAAGGCCGGATCGTCCGGACCTGTCGCCGCCATGGGGCATGCATCGGCCGCTTTTCCGAGTTCCTGCCAGAAACCAAGCACACCCGGTTCTCTCACGTCGATGGAGAAGACAGTTTGCAGATCGGGGAGGTTGTCCCGTATCGCAACGACCTTCGGCAGATTGGCTGCATCCGTGATGATGGCGCGCGCGCCCGAATCCTGCATCCGGAAGTGCAGGCCATCTTCGCCGAAAAGTGAAAAGAGCGGAACGACAATCGCACCCAGCCGGTAGGCGGCAAGGTGGGTAATGAGCGCTTCCGGTGTCTGCGGAAGAAGGATCGCGACCCGGTCGCCGCGTCCGATGCCCTGACCTGCCAATGCGTTGGCGAAGCGACGGGCCGATCGCGCCAGAACGCCGTAGGTGTAGACGCGCTCGTCACCTTCGAGCCGGATATAGCGCAGGGCAACCCGATCGGGGTCGGTTCGCGCCCATCCATCGCAGCAGGCTTCGGCAATGTTGAAGTGCTTGTAACGAGGCCAGCGAAAGCTTGCGCGCATCTCATCCCAAATCCCGGTTTCCGGCACCAGGGGTCGGCCAGGTTTTCGCATCACGGTTCTCCTGCGCTCGAAGGCGCATACCTATTCAATCTGACGCAAGTTTTTCGCATGCGCAGCATCATATTTGCAACAATCGTTGAATTGGAGTTCACATGGGGCAATCTCCGTGCCCCGTGACATTTTTCGGGCGCGAACCAGCGGCACGATTGCTCATTCCTGCCGATCTCGTGAAATACGAAAGTTTAATTGGCGTTGAAATGGCAAGGGTGCGAGGATAGCTCGGAGTCAGCCTGAAGCCATGCCGACGGGGGAGCCGAGTGACCGACCTGCCACAATTGATCGATCCGTTCGCGCGGGCGATTACCTACCTGAGGGTTTCGGTGACCGATCGCTGCGATTTCCGCTGTGTCTATTGCATGGCGGAACACATGGAGTTCCTGCCCAAGAAAGAGCTTCTGACGCTCGAGGAGCTTGACCGGCTCTGCACGACGTTCGTGGAACTTGGAGTGCAGAAGCTCCGTATCACCGGTGGAGAGCCTCTGGTGCGCAAGGGCATCATGGGGTTTTTTCGGGGCATGTCGCGGCATCTCGAAAGCGGTGCCCTCAAGGAACTTACCCTGACCACGAACGGTAGTCAGCTTGCCCGGTATGCTCAGGATCTGGCCGATTGCGGGGTCCGCCGGGTGAACATTTCTCTCGATACGCTGCAATCGGAGAAATTCAGGAAGATCACCCGCTGGGGGCGGTTCGAGCAGGTCATGAAGGGTATCGATGCTGCAGTCGCCGCAGGCCTTGATATCAAGATCAATGCGGTTGCACTCAAGGGCGTCAATTGTGATGAGATCCATGATTTCGTCGAATGGTGCGGTGCGCGCGGTTTCGATCTCACGTTCATCGAGGTCATGCCCATGGGCGACCTGGGTGAGGAAGACCGTCTCGACCAGTATTACTCCCTGAGAGCGCTACGCCGCGATCTCGAGGCTCGCTGGACGTTGGCGGATACGCCGGAACGGACTGGTGGACCTGCACGCTACGTACGCGTCGCCGAAACAGGCGGGCGGATCGGATTTATCACGCCGCTGACGCATAATTTCTGCGAAAGCTGCAATCGGGTGCGTTTGACATGCACCGGTCAGCTCTTCATGTGCCTTGGACAGGAGGACGAGGCGGACCTGCGGAAAGTGCTGCGTGAGAGGCCTGACGACGATCGTCCCTTGGTCGATGCCATTCGCGCGGCGATCGCGCGGAAGCCGAAGGGGCATGATTTCGACTATTCACGTCAAGCCGTGTTGGGCCAGATGTCACGGCATATGAGCCATACTGGTGGATGACGCCCACCCGCTCTTTCATCTTGGCAATGACTTGGAAGCAGTGCCCCGAAGCGGCGGTTCGGCGCGCTTCGGGGTGTGATTGGCAGGCAAGCCGGATGCCCGAAAAGCTGTACTAGAACGGGCTGTCCGGGAAGTAGAAGTTTTCCGCGTTCTCGGGGGTGATGATCTGGCTCCCGATGATGAAACGGCCGGATACCGGTGTGTCCGACACCATCCCGAGGGCCGTCAATTCGATTGCGGTGGCGATTTGTGCAGGAGGGTAGGTGACATTTACCGGCAGCATCGGGTCGCCATCCATGATCCGCTTGATGATTTCCTTCATGCCGGCACCGCCGACGATCCACATCTCGTCTTCACGTCCGGCTTGCGCTATGGCCTCCATTACACCGATGGCCATGTCGTCGTCCGAGGCCCAGACGGCGTCGATGTCGTCATACTTGGACAGGAAGTCCTGCATGACATTGAAGGCGTCGTCGCGGTTCCAGTTTCCGTGCTGCATGTCGAGCACGTTGATCCCCGAACCGTCGATCGCAGCCTGGAAGGCTTCGACCCTTTCGTTGTCCAGTGTCGTGGGTATGCCGCGAAGAACAACGATATTGTCGCCTTCTTCCAGGTTTTCAGCGAAATACTCTCCGGCCACCCGGCCGAATCCCGGATTGTCGCCTGCAACATAGAGGTCTTCAATTCCCGGAACCGACAGGCCGCGATCGACGACCGTAACCCAGATCCCCTGTTCGGCAACGGCCTGGACGGGAGATGTGAGCGGTTCGCTTTCGAAGGGTAGAACCACCAGCGCCTCGATGCCGCGGGTGGCCACCATGTCCTCGATATCGTTGACCATCTTTCCTGCGTCACCGGCGGTGGCGAGCACGAATTCAAGCTGCGGATAGGTTTCCTCGAGCCGCTCGATCGCTTCCTGTGCATGGAAGTTCAACCCACCCATAAACCCGTGGGTGGCGGACGGGATCGCCACACCGATGGCAATCTTGTCGTCCTGTGCTGCGAGCGGTGACGCACATAACAGTGTGCCGACCAGTGCTGCCTTGAAGATATCTCTGCGTTCCATATTTTCCTCCCGTTTCGGCCGATCAGTCGGCCTTCTTTCCCTGTCGTTGCAGAACAACGGCCAGAATGACGATCACGCCCTGTATCGCGCCGTTGAGATAAGGTGATACGATCGAGGCGAGGTTCAGGATGTTGTCGATCAAGCTCAGGATCGCGACGCCGACAACTGTGCCCCAGACCCGCCCGAAGCCTCCCTTGAGCACCGTGCCGCCGATGATCACTGCGGCAATGGCCTCCAGCTCCCAGAGTACACCGGTCGAACCGGAAGCCGAGCCGAGGCGGGGCACATACATGATGGTCGCGATGCCGACGAGCCCACCGAGCAGGACATATGTTGCCATTCGGGTGCGATCGACATTCACGGCGGAATATCGTGCAACCTGTTCGTTCGCGCCGAGAGCCGCGCAATGGCGACCGAATGGCGTGTGCCGCATGGCCAGTTCACCGAGGATCGCGATCAGCGCAAACATGATGATGGGCCACGAGATGCCCAGAAGTCCGTCGTAGTAGACGGGGCGGTAGAAGCCCCGCGCCTCGAAATTCAGCGATAAAGTGCCGCCGTCCGCGAGCCAGGTGACGAGACTGCGATAGATCCCCATTGAGCCCAGGGTGACGATGAAGGCCTCGATCCCGATCTTGGATATCAGAAAACCGTTGACGAGCCCTGCGCCGAGGCCCGCGAGGAGGGCAACTCCCATGCCGGCCGCAATTAGTGGCACCCCGACACCGAGCGTCGGGATGAGAGCGTTCATGGCCAGGATCATTATTCCCGCCACGAATGCAGCCATGGAGCCAACGGACAGGTCTATGCCGCCTGCGGTAATGACGAATGTCATACCAACGGCGATGATACCGATAAAGGCTGACCGCGCGAGAACGTTCGTGATGTTTGCATAACTGAGGAAATTGTCGTTGAGGGAGGCGCCAAGAATGATCAGCGCGACCAGTGCCAGCACCGGGCCGAGAGTCTGCAGGCGGAACGTCATGCGGGATCGGGAAACGGGCGCGGCGGAAGTGGTTTCACTCATGCGGTAACTCTTTCCTCGTCGGTATCCGCCAATCCCATCGCTCGGCGCAGGATGGCATCTTCGGTAATGTCCCGGCCTTCGAGTTCACCGGCGATCCGGCCGCGGCTCATCACGACCACGCGGGAGGCAAGGCCGATCACTTCGGGAAGTTCGGAGGAAACGACGATGATGCTTTTGCCCGCGCGTGCGAGAGCTGCGATGAAACCGTAGATCTGCTGTTTTGTGCCGATGTCGATGCCGCGTGTGGGTTCGTCGATGATGACGATACGAGGCTCGTCCAGCATGGTTTTCGCAAGAAGCAGCTTCTGCTGGTTGCCGCCCGACAGGCTTCCTGCAACCATTTCGCGATCCTTGACCCGGATGTCGAACTCCTCGATCGCTCGGTCAAGTGCACGCCTCTCGGCCACCTTGTCGATGCGGATCGACCCGAAGCGGTCAAGAGCGAGTAGGGTGAGGTTCTCCGTCAGGGATTTGCCCAGGAGTAGCCCCTTGTCCTTGCGATCTTCCGTCAGGTAGATGAGCCCGGCCTGTCGAGTGACTTGCACTGAACCCGTCTCGATATCGCGGCCCATTATGCGAACCGAGCCGGTGGCCGGGCGGAGGCCGGCAATGGCTTCCATGAGTTCGGTCCGCCCTGCGCCAACGAGGCCCGCAAAGCCCAGAACCTCGCCGCGATGCAGCGTGAAGCTGGCCTTTTGAACCCGACCTGGGACGTCGAGGTCACGAACCTCCAGGACCCCTTCGCATGAGGGCTCAATTTTGTCCGGAAAGAGGTCAGACAGTTCGCGGCCTACCATGGCCTCGGCCATTGCATGTTCGGAAAAACCCTCCGCAGCGCGGGTCACGATGGGATGGCCGTCGCGCAGCACAGTCACGCGATCGGCAATCCGATGGATCTCGTCGAGTTTGTGCGACGTGTAGAGGATGGCTGTCCCTTGTGTGCGTAGTCGATCGATCTGTTCGAGCAGAATGTCGGTCTCTCGGTTGGTGAGGACCGCGGTCGGCTCGTCCATGATAAGAACCCGCGCCTTCCGGCCCAATGCGCGCGCAATCTCGACCATCTGTCGGTTCGGCACGGAAAGGTCATTTATCCTGGCGCGGGGATCCACGTCGCAATCGAGCCGAGCGAGGAGTGTCCGTGCTTCGTCTTGCATGGCGCGGTGGTCCAGGAAGGGACCACGCCGTCTTTCACGACCAAGGAAGATGTTCTGCTCGACAGTAAGTTGAAGCGCGAGATTGAATTCCTGGTGGATCATCAGGATACCTGCGGCCTCCGCATCGCGCTGATCCGTAAAGCGCGTGGGCTGGCCGTTGAGTAATAGTTCGCCCTCGGACGGCGCGAGGTAGCCGCCGAGAATCTTCATCATGGTTGATTTGCCCGCGCCGTTTTCACCGATAAGCGCGTGAACTTCTCCGGCTCGAAGTGAAAAATCGACGCCGTGCAGTACCTCGATCGGTCCGAAACGGCGCTTTATTCCGCGCGCGTCGAGAACGGCTGTCAAAGGGTAACCCATGTCGCATTTGCCTTGGAGGACCGGATACAGGCGTCCACAAACGCCACGCCCTCTACACCGTCGCTGACGGTCGGAAATGTGACATGCATTGGCAGCGCCGCTCCGGTGCGCGCAGCGCGGATGGCTGCTGCCGCTTCGGAGTAAATGTTGCCGAATGCCTCGAGGAACGCCTCCGGGTGGCCCGGCGGAATGCGCGTTAGCCGTTGTGATGCCTCCGAGGTCTGGCCGGAGCCACGCGTAATGACCTGGGTGCTGCCGCCTAGTGGCGTGAACATGAGCCGGTTGGGTTCCTCCTGCTGCCATTCCAGTCCGGCCTTCGTGCCGAACACCCGAAGACGCAGGGCGTTCTCGCAGCCGGCGGCAACCTGGCTGCACCAGAGCGTTCCCCTCGCTCCATCCTTGAAACGGATCATGACATGAGCGTTATCGTCCACCATCCGGCCAGGCACGAAACTCTGAAGGTCGGCCGCGATGGCCTCCGGCTTGAGGCCAGTCACGAAACGCGCAATGTTCCAGGCATGGGTGCCGATATCACCTGTTGCGCCACCTGCGCCGCTGCGACTGGGGTCGGTGCGCCATTCGGCTTGTTTGTTGTCCGGGGCGGGCGCCTCGGAAAGCCAGTCCTGGGCGTATTCGACCTGCACCAGACGGATCTTGCCCAGTTCTCCGGCCTCAACGCGGGCGCGGGCCTCGCGGACCATCGGGTAGCCGGTATAGTTATGAGTGAGGATGAACTGAGCGCTCGACGCAGCCACACTTGCCTGCAGTTCTTGCGCATCCGCGAGTGTCCCGGTGAGCGGCTTGTCGCAGATTACATGGATCCCGCGATCGAGAAATTCTCGTGCGACGGGCAGATGCATATGATTGGGTGTGACGATCGAGACGGCTTCAATTCCATCTGCTCGCGACGCTTCCCGCTCGGCCATTGCCGCGAAATTATCGTAGATGCGATCTTCGGCAAGGCCGAGTTCAAGTCCCGAAGCTCTGGCCTTGTCGGGGGTCGATGAAAGTGCGCCGGCGACGAGAGTGAAGTGTCCGTCGAGCCGTGCCGCGATCCGGTGAACTGCGCCGATGAATGCGCCTTGGCCTCCACCGACCATTCCGAGTCGGATTGGCCCCGTGCGGTCCGCAAACCGGCTCATGCGTCCAACCCCAGCATCCGGCGGTTTGCAGCATCATCGGCACCCCCGTCTGCGAAATCATCGAACGCTTGCGGTGTCACGCGAATGATGTGGTCGCGAACAAAGGTGGCGCCCTCGCGCGCGCCGTCCTCGGGATGTTTGAGTGCACATTCCCACTCTACAACGGCCCAGCCATCGAAATTCATTGCAGCCAGTTTGGCAAAGATTGCCTTGAAATCGACCTGCCCGTCTCCAAGCGATCGAAAACGCCCGGCACGATCTACCCAAGATTGGTAACCGCCATAGACGCCCTGCCGCCCCGTAGGGTTGAACTCTGCGTCCTTGACGTGAAACGCGCCGATGCGTTCGGCATAGATATCGAGGTTTGCCTTATAATCGAGACATTGCAGGACATAATGGCTCGGATCGTAGAGCATCATCGCCCGCGGGTGATTGTTCACCCGATCCAGGAACATCTCGAAGGTCACGCCGTCGTGGAGGTCCTCTCCAGGATGGATCTCGTAGCAAAGGTCGACGCCATGCTCTTCCGCAAAGTCGAGGAGGGGCCGCCAGCGCGCCGCAAGTTCCCCAAACGCGGTATCTATCAGACCCGGTGGCCGCTGCGGCCAGGGATAAATGTAGGGCCAGGCAAGTGCGCCTGAGAAAGTCGGCATTGCGGTCAGCCCGAGATTGGCTGAAGCCAGGACGGCCTTCTTAACCTGCGCGACAGCCCATTCCTGACGTGCTGTCGGGTTCCCGTGGACTGACGGGGCAGCAAAGCCGTCGAACGCGGTATCAAAAGCGGGATGCACGGCAACGAGCTGACCCTGCAAGTGCGTGGAAAGCTCGGTGACGACGACACCATTCTCCTTGGCTGTCCCGGCCCATTCCTGGCAATAGCCTTTGCTTTCCGCTGCTTGGTCCAGATCAAAGAGGCGCCGGTCCCAGCTCGGTACTTGAACGCCAACATAGCCGGCTTCTGCTGCCCATCTCGTGATGTCTGACCAATTGTCGAATGGTGGCTCATCGCCCGCGAACTGGGCGAGAAAAAGGGCTGGCCCCTTGATCGTCTTCAATTGTTCCCCCCTTGGCCGCGCTTTCTGCGCATGGCTCTGTAATCGTTTGCAACGAGTATTGCAGAGGCTGTATTCGTTTACAACGGTTATCTCACGGGCCATTCTTGGGAGGGTCGCATTGGGGGTGGAATGGGATACAAGTTTGCGACGATCCAGGATGTCGCCAAAGTCGCGGGTGTATCAACGGCAACCGTGAGCCGGACACTTTCCAAGCCTTCGGTGGTGGCTGCTGGAACCCGTGAGGCAGTTCGCCGTGCCGTAGAGGAAACAGGTTATCAGGTAAATACGACAGCTGCGAATTTACGTCTGCAGCGAACGGGTACGGTAATCGTGCTTCTGCCGAATATCGCCAACCCTTTCTTTTCCCAGATCCTTGCCGGGTTGTCTCTCGAACTGAGCGACGCCAAATATGGGCTCTTAGTGACCGATACACAGACGGGTCCCGACCCCGATGCCCGTTTGGCAGAGTACCTCAGGTTCAGACGCGCCGATGGCATCTTGTTGTTTGACGGAACGTTGTCGTCGCAAGCCCTGGATATCCCGGGGCGACCGCCTCTGGTTATGGTGTGTGAGTGGATGGAAAGGGATGTTCCCACCGTCCGGGTGAACAACGAGCATGGTGCGGAAATGGCGGTAGACCATCTTGTCTCATTGGGACACCGTTCGATTGGACATGTGACGGGTCCTGAAGGAAACGTTCTCTCGGCATCCCGCCTGGCCGGATATCGCACTGCAATGGAACGGCGTGGACTTCCCGTGGATGAACGCTGGGTGATCGATGGCGATTACAGCATGGATTCCGGAGCGGCTGCGGGAAGAAGATGGCTTACTATGGAGAAGCGGCCGACGGCGCTTTTTCTGGCGTCGGATGAAATGGCGCTCGGTTTTCTTGGGGTCGTTCAGGCAGCCGGAGTTTCGGTTCCGCGAGATGTGTCGATTGTGGGATTCGACAATATTGAAATATCACAGCATTTGACTCCGGCTCTTACTACGATACGCCAACCCCGGACCGAAATCGGAATACGTGCGGCCAGGAAGCTCCTCGGGCTTATCCATACAGGTTCGCTCACGGGGCCTTCGGAAGTGATCGAGGTGGAGTTCATCGAGCGTCGAAGCGCCGCACCGCCACCGAGTTGAGGTCATCCGGTGCCTGCAACGTGGGTGGGTAAGACCTGTCAGCGACCTGAAAGGGCGATACTCAGAAGTCCGTCGACGTCGAGATGGCTTTCCATATGCATGGCCAGCGCATCCAGTGTGGTCTCCACCTCTACGGCGTAACTCACGCTGTTTGCCTTCAAGCCGAAAGCCCCGAGAAAGGCTTTCCGAAAAGGATCCGACCCGAAGAGACCATGAACGTATGTGCCCCAAATGCGGCCATTTGTCGTGGCTGCACCGTCAGGACGCCCTCCAATTTCTATCGGGGGGCGGAGGCAGTCCGGTCCGGTGGTGACGCCAAGGTGAATTTCATAGCCCGAGACTTGGGTGTTTGTTGGGAGGTGCCGACCGGTAACATTCCGCACGGCTTTGTCTCTCGCGAGCGTTGTTTCGATGTCGAGAAGTCCGAGGCCCGGATCGGATCCCGCCGGCCCTTCTTCGCCATCGGGGTCGCTTACGATCCTGCCAAGCATCTGGTAGCCGCCGCAGATTCCCAGCACATGTCCGCCGCGGCGTACATGGGCATAGAGGTCGACATCCCAGCCTTGAGATCTGAGAAAGGCGAGATCACCCCGGGTCGACTTGGAGCCGGCGAGGATCACAAGATCTGCGTCACCCGGTAGAGGGGACCCCGGAGGGATCATCTGCAGAGATACACCTTCTTCAATTTTGAGCGGGTCGAGATCGTCGAAATTCGCAATGCGTGATAGCATCGGACAGGCAATTCTGAAGCCGCCATCGGAGGGAAGGCTTCCGAGATCGACCGCATCTTCGGCTGGCAATCTGCCCGCTTCGGCAAACCAGGGCAGCGTGCCAAAGCCGCGCCAACCGGTTTTTTCCTCGATGAACCGATAGCCGTCGTCGAAGAGGCTGATGTCGCCACGAAACTTGTTGATGAGGAAGCCCGCGACGAGCGCTTCGTCCGCAGGATCGAGAATGGTTCGGGTGCCCACCATCTGCGCGATGACTCCACCACGGTCGATGTCACCCGCCAATATGACAGGCACTTGAGCGGCCCGAGCGAAGCCCATATTGGCAATGTCTCCCTCGCGCAGGTTGATCTCCGCGGGACTGCCTGCGCCTTCAACAATGACCAGATCGACGTTCTTGCCCACGTGCGAGAAGCTTTCCTGGACACGGTCGAGCAGCGTGCATTTCAGGGATTGATAGTCTGCCGCGCGGGTGGTCGTAAACCGGTGCCCCTGAACGACGACCTGCGCGCCGAGGTCCGTTTCCGGTTTCAGGAGGACAGGATTCATGTGGATGGATGTGGGCAGGCCGCAAGCTAAAGATTGAAGCGCCTGAGCGCGCCCAATCTCGCCGCCATCCGCCGTGACCGCAGCGTTGTTGGACATGTTCTGCGGCTTGAATGGGGCAACGCGGAGGCCGCGATTGCGCGCTGCACGGCAGAGACCTGCAACGAGAAGGGATTTGCCCACATTTGATCCGGTGCCTTGGATCATCAGCGCTGGCGTATTGGTCGAGGCTAGGGCGTTTTTGCTCATGATGCGAGGAGCGATGCAGCGCATTGGCAGTCAGAGTCAACAAGGGCCGCGCGGTGAGCATCCGCGGCGGCCCGGTTGGCCTAGTAGGAAGCGAAATCAGGTCGCATCAGGTGTCAGCCCTGCAGCCTGAGTTGTGGCGAGAACCTGATCAACTTTCACTGCGAGCACATCTCCATTGCGTGCGAAGCCGTAGAGCGAGTCCTTGTGACCGAGTATTGCGAATTGGACGTTATCACCGTCATCGAGCGCGAGTGTAATGCGCTTGGGGTAGGCACCGTCACCTTCGGCAAAAGTCGCGACAACCACGTACTCACCATCATCGTTCTCGGTGAAGTAGGCCACCATGTCGAGGGCGCCATCATGCAGGCTGACCGCTTCGATCGGCTGGGTCGTCTGAGCGCTTTCGGCATAGGCGGGTACAGCGAGTGAAAGGGTTGCTGCGGAAAGGGCGATAAACTTGAACACAAGGACACTCCAGACTGTAGCGCGTATTTGCGCCGAACTGAACGGACCAGTGTCGGTCCTGCGTCTCTATGGGGACGCTTCCGACGCGACTTCGATTTAACCTAATCTAGGCTCTTTCGCAGGTGCAGCAATGCTCGCCGCCGCATGGCTGCTATGCCCAAAGGGTGGGCGGGAGCTACGGCGCTGGACTTGTGTGCAAGCGGAACGATTGATGACAGCCTTGGCAATCAATCAAGTTCCTCAACCTATATCCTGCGCAGGTCATCTTCTCACCGGTCGTTCGTGGACGAGGCTGAATTGTTGTCCCTGGTAGCTTTCCTTGGAGGATTGGCGGCCCTGACTGTGGTGGGGCGCTGGCTCGCTTCGAAGAAAGGACTCTACTCCTTTTCCCGTTGTTCTCTGTTTGGTGGGGTTCTGGGGTTTCTGCGGTGTTTGGGCGGGGGTGTGATTCTGTGCGGATTTGTGGGTGCGTCAGGAATGTGATGGAAGAAATCGTTTGGGATCAGTGCTTTGAAAGTTTTTTACTGATTTCGGGATTTTTTCGCTTGCGAGTCACCGGGGCCATCTCTAGATAGCCCCTCACCGCAGCGGACGAGGCACTGACCGAGAGGCTACGGGGCACCGGAAAGCGCAAACGAGGGCGCGTCGAGAAAGACGCTTCCAAGTTTGTTTTGCCGACTGAGTGGCGCTCTTTGACATGATTATCTTGATGAAGGGATATGTGGGGTGTTTGGTTCTGTCATACGACGGACGGACTTCTTGCATATCGGATCTCTAGGGTTTCGGCCCGATGATGGGATTGTCAGCTTCACTGTTTGGCGGCTTCG
>NZ_JBNAFY010000002.1:748259-751321 GCF_049800915.1 Amaricoccus macauensis | reverse complement strand
TACGTCCCTGGACCTGATGGCGGTCCCCAATTCCGGGAAGCTGCGTGCTGGGCGCATCTGCGCCGAGATTTCCACGACGTCTGGACCACGACAAAGTCCGAGATCGCCCGCGAGGCGCTCGATCGGATCGGCAAGCTCTACGACATCGAGCGCGAAATCTCCGGGCAATCTGCCTAAGCTCGCCGCAAGGCCCGCCAAGAGCACAGCAAGCCAAAGGTCGAGGCTTTCAAGGCCTGGGCCGAACAGCAGCTGACGCGCCTCCCCGGCAAGGGCGATCTCGCGAAGGCATTCCGCTATGGGCTGAGCCGCTGGCCCGCATTCTGCCTGTTCCTGGACGACGGGCGCGTGGCGGTCGACAACAATTGCGCCGAGCGTGGCCTGAGGCCAATTGGGATCGGAAGAAAAAACTGGCTCTTCGCCGGAGCCGACACCGGCGCCGAGACCCTCGCCCGTACCATGACACTCATCGAGACCGCCAAGATGAACGGCCTCGATCCCCAAGCCTACTTGGCCGACATCCTCGACCGGATCCATGATCACAAGATCAACCGTCTTGACGAACTACTGACCTGGAATTGGACGCCCGTTGCTCCTCGGGTGGAGGCTGCCTGATGGCGGCGATCGCCCATTTCAGAACTGTCTGTCATGTCGCAGAAATGCTCGGCGAGGACCCCGAACTCTCCGAAGCTATCGTCGAGAACGACGACAACCTCACACCGGGCAGGACGCGTGCACCACAGCCCTGACCGACAACGGGCTCAAAAAACTGAAGGATATGCTCACCAGGGCCAGAGCTTCAGAGACGGAATGGCGCAACTTCCTCCGGGACTTCGTCGGCAATCCGTACATCATCGAGCGTGTCAAGAGCACACAGCCGATGTGAGATCCGGGCGGTTACGATCGGATCGTGCTGACGACCTCACAAGAACGGGGTAGGCCGATCATCGACCTTCAAGGCGACCTTGCAGGAATCCTGTCGGTCGCCGCAGGAGTTGGCAAGTCTGCCCTATCGGGCGAGTTGTCTGAAATAATCCCAGACGAGGGCGAGGCGTTGGTTGCGGGAGGGCGATCTGAACGCCAGTCACCGGATACAGCCAATGGCTGCGAGGCTTTGGTTGCGGGGACAGGATTTGAACCTGTGACCTTCAGGTTATGAGCCTGACGAGCTACCGGGCTGCTCCACCCCGCGCCATTTGAAAGTCTGGTTGACTTTCTGCGCTTTGGCACGGTTGTTTTTGGTCGTGCCGTGCCGGTTATCGGGTTGTCCCTTTTGGGAGGGACGTTTGTGAAGAGAAGCTTTGGGATGCGTTTATCAGGTTTGGCGGTAACCTACTCTCCCACGTCTTGAGACGCAGTACCATCGGCGCCGAGGCGCTTAACGGCCGAGTTCGGGATGGGATCGGGTGTTTCGCTCGCAGCTGTTGCCACCAAACCTGGAAAACGCATCCTCCTGCCCACCCGCTTTGACTGGGTCGGCAGGACACACGAGACTTGTCTTTCTCATTCTCTGACTGTTCTGGGTCAAAGGCTTCCCGTTTCCGGTCGGCCAGGACTGGTCCTGGCTTCCACTGGATCGGATCAAGCCAATCGGGCGATTAGTATCGGTCAACTGAGCACGTTACCGCGCTTACATCTCCGACCTATCGACGTGGTGGTCTACCACGGCCCTCAAGGGAGACCTGGTTTCGAGGGGGGCTTCCCGCTTAGATGCCTTCAGCGGTTATCCTGTCCGCACATAGCTACCCTGCACTGCCGTTGGCACGACAACAGGTCCACCAGTGGTGCGTTCACCCCGGTCCTCTCGTACTAGGGGCAACTCCTCTCAAGTCTCCTACACCCACGGCAGATAGGGACCGAACTGTCTCACGACGTTCTAAACCCAGCTCACGTACCACTTTAAACGGCGAACAGCCGTACCCTTGGGACCTTCTCCAGCCCCAGGATGTGATGAGCCGACATCGAGGTGCCAAACACTGCCGTCGATATGGACTCTTGGGCAGTATCAGCCTGTTATCCCCGGCGTACCTTTTATCCGTTGAGCGATGGCCCTTCCACGCGGGACCACCGGATCACTATGGCCGACTTTCGTCTCTGCTCGACTTGTCAGTCTCGCAGTCAGGCGGGCTTATGCCATTGCACTCGACGACCGATTTCCGACCGGTCTGAGCCCACCATCGCGCGCCTCCGTTACTGTTTGGGAGGCGACCGCCCCAGTCAAACTACCCGCCACACAGGGTCCCGGATCCGGATGACGGACCGCGGTTAGACATCAGATGAGCGAAGGGTGGTATCTCAAGGGAAGCTCCACGGGAACTGGCGTCCCCGCTTCAAAGCCTGCCACCTATCCTGCACATCTCTGACCTGATGCCAGTGTGAAGCTGTAGTAAAGGTGCACGGGGTCTTTCCGTCTGACCGCGGGAACCCCGCATCTTCACGGGGAATTCAATTTCGCTGAGTCTGCATTGGAGACAGCGGGGAAGTCGTTACGCCATTCGTGCAGGTCGGAACTTACCCGACAAGGAATTTCGCTACCTTAGGACCGTTATAGTTACGGCCGCCGTTTACTGGGGCTTCAATTCAAGGCTTGCACCTCTCCTTTTAACCTTCCAGCACCGGGCAGGCGTCAGACCCTATACGTCGCCTTGCGGCTTCGCAGAGCCCTGTGTTTTTAGTAAACAGTCGCCACCCCCTGGTCTGTGCCCCCCGCCAACGCTTGCGCGCCAACGGGGCCTCCTTCTCCCGAAGTTACGGAGGCATTTTGCCGAGTTCCTTCAATGCAGTTCTCTCAAGCGCCTTGGTATGCTCTACCAGTCCACCTGTGTCGGTTTCGGGTACGATCTAATGGAGGGCTATTTCCTGGAACCGCTTCGAAGCCTGATCAATCCGATAAGATCAGACAACAGCCGCGATCCGTCACATCCTCCTGGCTCCGGAATATTAACCGGATTCCCATCGACTACGCCTTTCGGCCTCGCCTTAGGGGTCGGCTCACCCTGCTCAGATTAGCTTTAAGCAGGAACCCTTGGACTTTCGGCGGGAGTGTCTCTCACACTCCTTGTCGC
>NZ_JBNAFY010000002.1:370759-743259 GCF_049800915.1 Amaricoccus macauensis | reverse complement strand
CAGGAGCCCTCCTCCAACGACCCGCTCAGTTGCCTGGCTCCATCGCGGATGGCTGACCTCCGGATTGACGTTCGAATAGAACCCGTATTCGCGCGGTGCCTGGAGGTTCCAAGTCGTCGGTGGTTCCGTATCCGTCAAAGAGATGCGTACGATCGATTTGATAGACTTGAAGCCATATTTCCATGGAACCACTAGTCGCAATGGTGCGCCGTTCTGATTTGGCAACTCCTCGCCATACAGACCGACGGCGAGAATTGTCAGCGGGTGCATCGCTTCATCGAGCCGCAGCCCCTCGACATAGGGCCAATCCAGCGATTGGAAAACGCCGCGCTGAGCAGGCATTTCCTCGGGCCGGTATAAGGTCTCGAACGCCACGTATTTCGCGCCTGAATCGGGATCGGCCATGGCGAGTACATCGGCCAGCGGAAACCCTACCCAGGGTATGACCATCGACCACGCCTCGACGCAGCGGAGCCGATATATACGCTCCTCGAGACTTGCCGGTTTGACGATATCCTCGAGACCATATGTGCCCGGACGGCGCACCTTGCCATCAATCACAACGGACCAGGGATCGGTCGTCAGCTGCCCCGCGTGGCGCTTGGGATCAGCCTTGTCATATCCAAATTCATAAAAATTATTGTAGCTGGTAATATCGTCGTAGGAATTTGGCCTATCATCAATCGACCAACGACTTGGTGACGTCTCAAAGGTCGCGGCGGATGCAGTGGCGCCAGTGGTGTGAGCCGCTATCAAGCCCCCTGCCCCCGCAAGGAGTTGCCGCCGACTGAAGTAGACCTCTTTCGGCGTGATCTCGGAATACTTGAATCTCGGACCCATCCAGCGATGCATTTTGATCCTCGTTTTGCTTCTTATATCGAGGATACGCAACTCAGGCCGAACTTGTATCAATCCGCCTGTTCACAATGCCGTTTTCACGATTCGGAGGTGGGTCAAGACAGCCGAAACGGTAAAGACCTAAATCCAAGAGGCTCAGGCCTGGCATGAACCCCGCCCTCCAAGGAGAGCGGGACTACATTCTTGGATATCAAGAAAGCGTACGCTCGATTTCTTCAGTTTCGAAGATCTCGATGACGTCTCCTTCCCGGATGTCCTCGTAGTTCTCGAACGCCATGCCACATTCCTGGCTGACCTGGACTTCCTTGACCTCATCCTTGAAGCGCTTGAGCGTCTTCAGCTTGCCTTCATGGATCACCACATTGTCTCGCAGCAGTCGCACTCCGGCCGAGCGCCGGGCTACACCCTCCGTGACCATGCATCCTGCAACCTTGCCGATACCCGTGATCTTGAACACTTGCTTGATCTCGGCGTAGCCGATGAAGCGCTCTTTGATTTCCGGGCTTAGCAAGCCGGCAGCGGCCTTTTTCACATCATCGACAAGATCGTAGATGATGGAATAGTAGCGGATCTCAACACCCTTCTGGTTCGCACTTTCGCGTGCGGGCGCATTCGCGCGAACATTGAAGCCGATAATTGGGGAGCCGGATGCCTCCGCTAGGGTCACGTCTGTTTCCGTAATAGCACCGACACCCGAGTGTAGCACACGAACCCGGACCTCATCAGTCGAGATCTTTTCGAGTGCCTGAACAATCGCCTCTGCGGAGCCTTGAACGTCAGACTTCACCAATACGGGCAGTTCCTGCACATTCTCGTCCGCTTTCGCCTTGGCAAGAAGCTGATCAAGTGTGGTCGCCGAACCGGCTGCGGCACGCTTGTCGCGGGAGACTCGCTCGCGATAACTAGAAATCTCGCGCGCCTTTGCCTCGTTCTCAACTACGTTAAGGACATCGCCAGCCTCGGGCGTGCCATTGAGACCAAGAACTTCAACCGGAACCGAGGGCCCCGCCTCATCGACACGCTCGCCCTTGTCGTTGATCAGTGCGCGGACCTTGCCCCACTGCTCACCAACGACAAAGATATCCCCTCGGCGGAGTGTTCCCTTCTGCACAAGAACGGTCGCAACGGGGCCGCGCCCAACATCGAGTTGGGCCTCGATAACCGCGCCTTCCGCCGGACGATCCGGGTTTGCGGTCAAATCGAGTAGTTCCGCCTGAAGCGCGATGTTCTCCAAGAGCTGGTCAAGACCCTTGCCGGAAATCGCTGATACCTCGACGTTCAGGACATCACCGCCCATTTCCTCCACGACAACTTCGTGGTTGAGCAGCTGCGTGCGCACCTTGTTGGGATCTGCACCTGGCTTGTCGATCTTGTTGATCGCTACGATCAGCGGAACACCTGCCGCCTTTGCGTGATTGATCGCCTCGATAGTCTGAGGCATCACGCTGTCATCCGCAGCCACAACCAGAACGACGATGTCGGTGACATGTGCACCACGGGCCCGCATGGAAGTGAAGGCTGCGTGGCCGGGCGTATCAAGGAACGAGATCAACGCACCATTGGAGGCTCTGACCTGATAGGCCCCGATATGCTGAGTGATTCCACCAGCCTCACCGGACACCACATTCGTCTTTCTGATCGCATCGAGCAAGGACGTCTTGCCGTGGTCGACGTGACCCATGATCGTAACGACAGGTGGGCGCGGCTGGAGATTGGTCTCGTCCTCGCTTGAAACCTGAACAATCGCATCTTCAACGTCAGCTTCGGAAACGCGCACTACCTTGTGGCCGAACTCTTCCACGATCAAAGCAGCCGTATCGGCATCGATTGTCTGGTTCTGAGTTGCCATGATGCCATTTTGCATGAGCGTCTTGACAACGGCGGCAACTCGCTCTGCCATACGGTTGGCAAGTTCCTGAACAGTGATTGCATCAGGCACCTTTACTTCGCGGACGACCTTCTCGCGCTCGCCTACGGACCCCATCATCTTCCGCTTTTCACGCTCCTGACGGCGCTTCATCGCCGCCAGCGACCGCTGCCGGCCTTCGCCGTCGGTTGCGCTCGCAATGGTCAGCTTTCCGGACCGCCGACGATCATCGCCTCCCTTGCCACCGCGTCCGCGCTTTTCGTCCTGCCCTTGCTTGTCGGCCTTTTTGGGGCCTGTGGGTCGACCGGCCTCAGCCCTTGCGGCCTGAGCCTGGGCAGCGGCAGGATCCATGACAACCTGCGACTTCTCCTTGCGCGCACCTTGGGCCTTCGCCTTTACAGCGGCCTTTTCCTTGGCCTTCTGCGCTTCGGCCTCTTCGGCTGCCTTTCGCTCGGCTTCTGCTGCCGCGCGTTGTTCCGCAATCTCACGTTCTTTTTCGGCACGCTCGGCGGCTTCCTTTTCCGCACGAAGCCGAGCGAGTTCCTCTTCGCGGGCCTTCTCGGCCTCACGCTCTTTCTGCTGGCGCTCCGCTTCCTGCGCCTGTGCTGCAGCGAGCGCCTTGCGCCTGCGTTCAACTTCGGTATCGGAGAGGCCACCGACGCCGCCACGGGACTTTCCACCCCCGCCCTGCTTCGGCACCACCACGCGCTTGCGCTTGTGTTCAACGGTCACAGACTTGGAGCGACCGTGGCTGAAGCTCTGCTTTACGTGGCTGGTTTCGGTACCACCGCGCAATCCGAGCGTCTTGCCTTTGCGGTCGCTGTCCTTGGTATCTGTCATCAAGTCTTAGCCTTTCTCGCGGAGGCCTTCCCCCGCCAAACCTTCACCAGCTTCGTCACCGAACACCTGGCGGTTCCGTTCGCCCCTGAACTCGTCGAGCCTAAGGGCATCCTGTTTAATCCGGTCAGATAGACCGCCCGCCAGTACGGCGCCATGTATCACACGATCACGACCGAACGCCATGCCCAATTCACTGGCTGACAGGCATGAAATACGGTTCTCCGGTCCTTTGGGCGGCCGAAGCTCGGCCTTTTCGCGAGCCGAGCCATCACTCGCCTGCACCAAAAGCACGGCCTTGCCACTCTTCAGTGTTTCCAGAACCGTCTGAAACCCGCAGACCGCCTCGCCGGCCTTCCTAGCCATCGCGACAAGATCAACCAGCCTTCGGGAAAGCAGCCGTTCGACCAGTTCGGGAAGCTCCGGAGAAACTTCGGCCTTTTGCTTGAACGCACGCGAGAAGAACGATTTATCGACGGCCCTCCTCAGAAGTTCCCGTTCGGGTGCAACATATACACCTCGGCCGGGCAATCTGCTGGCCAGATCCGGAGCCACTTGGCCATCCGGAGCAAGAACGAAACGGATGAGACCGGACTTCGGTCTCGTCTCGCGGCTTACAATGCAACGCCGCTCCGTTCCTGCATGATCTTTCTGACTACGCCCTCGCGTCACGTTCGTGTCTGCCCTCCCAGTTCTCTCAGCTTTGCGGCTGGCTGTCACCAAAGACCGATTCGACACTTGCCTCGTCCGTGGCGGTTTCCTCGGCCTCCGGTTCCTGATCGGCTGCCAGTTCTTCCTCAGTGATCCAGCCGACGCTCAGCCTGGCGCGCATGATGAGATGTCGGGCCTCGGCCAGTCCCATGTCGAATTTCTCGAGCAGACCGTTGTCCTTCACCCGCTTGCCATCAACGGTGGTATAACCGCCCGCCAGCTCCCAATCTGCGCATGTCGCGAAATCCTCCAGGGTCTTCACACCATCTTCCGCGAGCGCCTCGATCATCTGTGGCGTCAGCCCCTCGAAATCGAAGAGATCCTGCTGAACGCCAAGCTCTCGCGCCCGTTCCAGCGCACGCGCGTTCATTTCCTCGAGGCTTTCACGAGCGCGTGCCTGAAGTTCTTCAGCGGTACTCTCGTCAAACCCGTCGATGCTCGAAAGCTCATCGATATCGACGTATGCGACCTCCTCCATTGTCGCAAAACCTTCTGCAACGAGGAGCTGCGCGACCATCTCATCGACGTTAAGGTTTTCCATAAACAGACGCGTGCGTTCGGCAAATTCCGCCTGGCGACGCTCACTTTCCTGCGCTTCGGTGAGAATGTCGATATCGAAGCCGGTCAACTGAGACGCCAACCTTACATTCTGACCACGCCGACCAATTGCCAGGGAAAGCTGCTCGTCGGGAACCACGACTTCAATCCGTTCGCTTTCGTCGTCGAAGACAACCTTTGAGACCTCTGCAGGCTGGAGTGCATTTACCAGGAACGTCGCCGGGTCCTCATTCCAGGGGATGATGTCGATCTTCTCGCCCTGCAACTCATTGACGACGGCCTGCACCCTGCTACCGCGCATACCCACGCAGGCTCCAACTGGATCGATCGAGTTATCGTATGAGATCACACCCATCTTGGCGCGGCTGCCCGGATCGCGCGCAACGGCCTTGATTTCGATGATACCGTCGTAGATCTCCGGAACTTCCATCTTGAACAGTTCGGCGAGAAATTCCGGCGCAGTACGGCTCAGGAATATCTGCGGGCCACGAGTTTCATGTCGCACTTCACGGATGAGAGCACGCACGCGATCCTGGTTGCGAAACGCTTCGCGCTGGATGAGCTGATCTCGACGCAGAATTGCCTCGCCCCTGCCCACATCAACAATGACATTTCCATATTCGGTGCGCTTGACGATACCATTGATGATCTCGCCCTGACGGTCCTTGAATTCCTCATACTGCCGCAGGCGCTCGGCTTCGCGAACCTTCTGCATGATGACCTGCTTAGCAGATTGAGCTGCAATACGGCCAAAATCCATCGGAGGCAGGGGATCGGTAAGGTAGTCGTCCAACTGCGCATCGGCCTTGATTTCGCGCGCATCTTCCAGCGAAAGCTCGGTGAAATGGTTCTCCACTTCCTCAACGACATGACGGTACCGGGTCATTTCCAGATCGCCGGATTTGCGGTCGATCTTTGCCCGGATGTCGTATTCCGCGCCATAGCGTGACCGCGCGGCTTTTCCGAGCGAATCTTCCATGGCCTCGATCACGAGGTCAGGGTCGATCATTTTCTCGCGGGCAACAGCTTCAGCGATCTGGAGCAGTTCGAGCCTGTTGGCGGACGTTACGCTCATGTTGTTTCCTCGTCTTCGTCGGAGGTATCAGATTTAATTTCATCGAACCCATCCAGTTCTTCGGGTTCGAACCCCTGCGCCTTCCGCGCCGCGAGGCTCTCGGCGATAAGTTCATCGGTTAGGACAAGCTTGGCATCTGCGATCATTTCGAAATCCAGACCGATCGTTCCCTCCGGGATCGCGATCAAGATCTCGCTTCCCTCGACACCCTCCAGAACACCCTTGAACCGGCGGCGGCCATCGATCAGTTCGGCTGTTTCGACTTTGACGGCGTAACCGTCATAGCGCTCGAAATCCTTCATTCTCGTCAGCGGGCGATCAATTCCCGGAGATGATACTTCAAGGTTATACTCGCCAGAGATTGGGTCTTCAACGTCAAGCAGAGCAGAGACTGCACGACTGATCTTGGCGCATTCCTCGACTTCGATGCCGCCCTCCGGCCGCTCTGCCATGATCTGCAGAACGGCAGTTTTGCCCCCCATCAGCCGGACTCGTACAACGTCGAACCCCATCCCCTCAATAACGGGAGACACGAGCTGAGCTATGCGCTTATCCATTGCCGCTTTGGCAACCAAGTCGACCAAGAACATCTCCACAACAAAAAAAACGGGCCAGCGGCCCGTTCATAAGATCCCGTGGGTGGACCAAGTTACCCTTAGCCCTCCGCTGTGGAAGCGGATATAGGCAAGCGCAACGGCGGATGCAAGCTCAATCTTGACAGCCTGCCAACCTACCGTCTTTCACCTATCCAGCGTAGGAGCGAAAGAGATCGTCTGGTCCTATTTTTCGAAAAAGAACGACACTGCCTTCCGAATGCCGTGGGTCGTAGACGAAGTTCTTTTCGGCGAGGGTCGAAAAAAGGCGCCCGACACCTAGCATCCCGGTGACGTGATCATGGAGTTCGATGAATATCCTGCTTACGCCGGCAAGGTCGGCATTCTCGAAGAACGTCACTTCCGCGCCTTCGATATCGCAGACGATCAAACTGATTCGCTCTGTCCGCAACAACTCGTTCAGGGCGAGTGTCGGAACATCAACGGTGGCATGAAAGGGGTTGGGTTCCGGCAGGAGCGAACCCATCCAGAAATCCTCGCGTAGATAGAATTTCACCTTTGATATGTCGTCATTCGTGAGAACAGCATTTACGCGCCGAACCTTGGAAACGCCGTTCTCACTGTGAACCCGCTCCATGAAGTCCATGAGCAACGGGTTGGCTTCTACTGCAATAACCTCTTCCACTTCAGGCTGTCTCGCCAGCAACGTGGAGATCAACCCAACACCTGCGCCCACCTCGAGCACCCGATCCCCGGCCAATACAATTCCGGGAATGTGTTTGGCCTCTTCCGCTTCAAAGCGCCCTGCACGCATAGCGTCCAGAATATTTGCGGAGATGATTCCCTCCTGAAAGGGGATCCATACGCCCTGCGTTTTTATACGTTCACAAAGCGGGATGATATTTGATGCCAATTCAACCATAGGTTGTATTAGACATAAATTATATGTGATGTCTATTGTATTTTTCTTGGGGAAGGAATGATAATCAGGCCTGACAACGTCAAATGACGACAAAGCCATTTCAGGTGGTATCGCAGACTATGAGGTGAAGCAGTGTAACTCTACTTGACCAGCTTCTCCTTTTTCACTGCCGGCGTCAATTTCACCTCACGGCCTCGCGGACTACTTACACCGTTTAAGATAGCGGAAGAACTCGTCCGGACTCCTCGTCAACGTTACGTTGAGTTGGATAGGGCGTCACTCAGGCTTGCTCGCACCGCTCTTCATAGCAAAACGCAAGAGAAATCTGACGTCTGGCAGGCGCGGCGGTCACCATTCACCCGCTTAGCTTAAGCCTTATTTAAAGGAAATGAATCGAAATTGGAGACGCTCACAAAAGGTGCGTCTTGCATGGAACTGATCAGGAATTTTCTCAGCGGTATCTCTTCGTTTGCCGAGTTGAGCCAACCCCCAGAAACTCTATTGGCAGCGCTCATCAGTTCCGTCGCCACGATTACGTTGATCGCAGGCTTTCTACCGAGAGCTCGCTCTGGATCGCGGGAAACTCGCTCTTTAAGCGACGAGGGCACCCAGCAAACATGTGAGTTCCTAATCAACGGGGGAAGCGTCAGGGCAATGTCTGCACCCGCCCGCGCGCTACTGGAAGACCTGGGCAGCAGTCGCTCAAAGCTTGTGCTGCTCAAGCACTACCTCCTCAACGATTGCCCGAGCATCCAGCAAGATCTAGACGCACTTGTGGTCGATGGAATCGCCTTCCGTCATCACTGCCCAAGGGGAGACGGATCGGCAATCGAGATCCTGGGAGAACCGCGAGGAAGTTCGGCCGTCCTATCGATCCGCCCGGCAAGCGAAGAAGCTCGCGCGCTCCAGCATGCCGAGGACAAGCTCAAGACCGCCACGCGCGAAATAGGGTTCCTTCGCGCCATCATCAACAGCGCCCCCGTTCTCGCGTGGATACAGACGCCAGACAACCAGATCACTTGGGCAAATACCCCTTACCGCGAACGTTTCAATCCGGCGACCGAAGGATTGCCCGATCACCGGATAGCGAATGCCTTCGGGCATGTCATGGAAACCGTGCCACTGACCGCACGTGGCTCCGAGACGCGCGCGCGAAAACTCGTAGCCCCTCCTGCAGATAGCGAACCTCAGTGGTTCGAAGTCCAAGAAATCGCGGGCCCAAATGGTAGCAAGCTCGGATATGCCATCGAGACAAATGAACTGGTCGCCGCAGAAGCCTCTCTCCGCCGCTTTGTTGAAACACTGACCGAAACGTTTGCCCATCTTCCCATCGGGTTGGCCGTCTTTGACAAGAACCGGCGGCTCGGTCTCTTCAACCCTGCGCTAACTGAACTCGTGAAGATCGATGCCGTATGGCTGGCGGGCCGACCCTCGTTGCGCGATTTCTTGGAACGCCTCCGCGAAACCAGACAAATGCCCGACCAGAAAGATTTTGCCGGATGGAGGCGTAAGCTGAGCGAGCTTGAGGAAGGTGCGCGCCACGGTACGTATCAGGAAAACTGGGTACTTCCATCCGGTAAAGTCTTCCGAGTGACCGGTCGCCCGCACCCACAGGGCGCCCTCGCCTTTCTCTTTGAAGATATTTCAGCAAACATTACCTTGGAGCGCAAGTATCGCTCCGAACTTGAACTGAGCCAAGCGACACTCGACAAGCTCAACGAGGCTGTAGCGGTGTTCAATGCGTCTGGTTCGCTCGTTTTTGTGAACTCCGCGTTCGAGGCACTTTGGCAGATTGATCCGATGGAAAGCCTGGAAGGTCCCACCATCAGCGATCTCTCCAAACTCTGGGCAGAGCGTTGTGCTGCCAGTCCTGTCTGGGCACAGCTTGCGGAATTTGCCACGGCAGAGGAAGCTCGCACCACTTGGAGCAACACAGTTGAAGCGCTCGATGGCCGCAGCCTCCAAATTCTGGTCGCCCCCCTGCCCGATGCGTCAGCACTCGTCGTCTTTCGAGACCTAACGGCAATTGATTACGCCGATTCGCTACACTTCGATCCCGGAAAAGATGTGCTGACAGAGTTCGCACTGGAGCAAATAAGGGTTCCTGCTGAAACCGCCGTCAAGCAGGTGCTTTCGGCAATTCCAGAGAATGCAGAGGAGCATATCCTCAAGGATCTGAATGCGGCACTGCAGGTCTTGAAAGACGGAATCAATCGATCCGAGGAGTTTCGTGAGCTTGCCCGCAATTCGAAGCGGGTCGGAAAAACTGCCCTGCCGGCTCTGGCAGCTGCACTTGAGGAGCGCGGCCTGCACCTCGACGCGCCCGAGAAAGCCAAGAACTGGAATGCACGCATGCGTTCGACCGCGATGGCCCTTGGACTAGCTGTTGCGGATCAAGCAAATGCAGGTTCCGCAATTCGCATTTCGCTCGAGACCGGCGAGCAAGAGGACGTGCTAGTTGTTCTGGCCAGGGCGGCCAATCCCCAACTGCACAAGGAAAGCCAGAGCGTTGCGATTGCCCGGCGAATTGTCAGCGCCGGTGGAGGCGAAATTGAAGTGACTTGCACTTCTGACACCTTGGTATTGAACGCTTCGCTGCCACGCAATCTGTCAACTGGCAACGCTCAGCGTGCATTGCCCGATGGACGCGCGGCCAGCGCTTGAGAGATTCACTACACGCGAGGGATCAAGCCTTGATCCCGGTGTTCTACCGTCTACAAACGAGCTCCGCCCTCAGGCTCTGGAGCCAGAATTCATGCGTGAGATTACCACCGACAGCCCGGAACGGACTGCAGCGCTCGCAGCCTCGATCGCGCCTCATCTCATGCCTCGAGATGTCGTCGGCCTTGTCGGGGATCTGGGCGCCGGAAAGAGTCATTTCGCCCGCGCTTTGATCTCGGCGAGGCTTGCCGCACTAGGGCTCGAGGACGACATTCCCTCGCCAAGTTTTACCCTTGTCCAAACTTATGACCTCGAGAACGCAGAGTTGTGGCATGTGGACCTCTACAGGTTGGCGGACGCTGGCGAGATCATCGAGTTGGGCATCGAAGAGGCGTTCGAATCCAGTATCGTTTTGGTTGAATGGATTGACAGGCTGGGCAACGATGCTCCGAGGCGTATGCTGCGGATTGAACTGGATTTTGACAGCAATACTGAAAGCAGTCGGCGCATTCGTCTATCGGCGCTGGGAAATGACTGGGATTGGCTAGACGAGATTGTTGACCGGATGGAGGGTCAAGAGTGAGGTCGGACAGCCCGGTAGATGATTTCCTTAGCGCTTATGGTTGGCAAGCCACAACCCGATTTCCTCTGAGCGGTGATGCCTCCGCCCGCAGATACGAACGCTTGAGGGGTCCGAAACATGATGCAATTCTCATGATGTTGCCCAACGGCAATTCGGACATGCTGAGAAGTTTTCTTACGGTCACCGACTTGCTTAGAAGGAACGGCTTCAGTGCTCCCGAGATTCTGGCCGTCGACAACGAACGCGGGCTTTGCCTTCTCGAGGATCTTGGCGACGATCTTATATTTCGACTGTGCGAAAATGACCCGGCACTTGAAACACCTCTGTACGAAGCTGCAATTGACGTCCTCGCGGAACTGCATTCGCTCCTGCCAACCAGATCTGCAGCAGGCTGGTCTGCGCCACCTTATGACCTGAGAACACTGCTACGCGAAGCAAAGCTACCGCTAGAATGGTATCTCCCGGAACCTGCATCAGCCGAACTGGTCGAATTTTTTGAAATCAGCCTTACCGATGCGATCAATCAGCTTTCTTTCGAGGAGAGCGTTGCTGTCTATCGCGACTATCACTCCGAAAACCTTGTATGGCTTCCACATCGCACGGGGCGTAAGCGCGTTGGCCTCCTCGACTATCAGGATATGCTGTCCGGCCATCCGGCCTATGACGTGGTGTCATTGCTTGAAGACGCCCGCCGAGAGGTCGCGCCGCAGCTATGGGCCACCATGACACGACGCTATCTTGCGCAAACCGATCTTGATCCGGACTGCTTTGACTATGCTGCACACCTGCTGTCTGCCCAACGCAATCTGAAGATACTCGGGCTGTTTGCACGCCTCAGCAAACGAGACGGCAAGCCGCGCTATCTCAGCTATCTTCCTAGGGTGTGGCGCTACCTTCAGTCCGACCTGAGCCACCCCGGCCTTGATACCTTGCGCAATACTGTAGTGCAGATACTTCCGCCCCCAGAAGCCAAGCTCATTTCTAGACTTGCGGAAAGCCAGCCATGAAACCCATCGCCACTATGATCTTCGCGGCGGGGCTCGGAACACGGATGGGGGAACTGACACGTTCTCGGCCCAAACCTCTGATCGAAGTTGCCGGGAAGCCGTTGATTGCGCACGCACTGAATATCGCTCGAGGTGCCGACGTCGATCGCATTGTCGTTAATACCCATGCTCATGCGGCGCAAATGCACGCCTGGCTCGAGGCGCACGCGCCGGAATGCCTGATCTCACACGAGCCCGAGCTGCTGGAAACCGGAGGCGGACTCACGAAAGCCCTGCCTCTCCTCGACACGCAAGTCGCTTACACGCTGAATGCCGATATGGTCTGGAACGGCGAAAATCCCATGCGGAAGCTCGCGGAGGCTTGGGATGCCCGCCGGATGGATGCCCTTCTTTGCCTTGTTCCGCGCGGCAAGGCCGTAGGTCACGCGGGAAGAGGCGATTTCTTTCTTGATCCTTTTGATCGAGTATCTCGCCGTGGCGACGCTGCCTTTGCCCCATTTGTCTATTCTGGTTGCCAGATCCTCAAACTCGACATCTTGCAGGAACTCCCTCCGCGTTCCTTCTCGCTTAACACGGTTTGGGATCAGATGCTTGCCAGGGGACGTGTGTCAGGTGCCGTTTTTGATGGCACCTGGATTGATGTTGGGCGGCCGGAAGGGATCGCGCTGGCCGAAGCTGAAGCGGTGCGATGACCCCCACACCAAACCTCGAGGTTTTCCCGCCCACTGCTGGGGCGCGCGTATTCGGACTTGCACCTGGAGCCGATTTTCTGCGCTGCCTTGTTGCAGGACTGGATGATCGGCTCGCCTCCTACCCTCCCGAGGCTATGGCGCGTGTCACGATTTGGGTCAATTCACGCCGGGCAGAACGTGGATTGAGAAATGCACTTTCGGGTGGATCTGCGCGACTGCTCCCACGACTTCACGTCATTTCAGATCTGTCCCGCGATCCGGTCTATGCTTCTGGCCTTCCGGAACTGATCCCGACCTTGCGCCGCAAGCTCGATCTTTCCCGCCTTGTCGGCGCGCTCATCTCGGCTCAACCTGGCCTTGCTGCCGACACCGCGGCGTTCGATCTGGCCGATAGCCTAAGCGAACTTCTGGACGAACTGGGAGCCGCAGGCCTTAAGCCAGAGATTTTTGAAACCGTTGATCCCGGCGAGCACGCGTTGCACTGGCAGCGCAGCTTGCGGTTCCTTGGCATTCTGAATGAATTCGGCGAGCATCTTGCCTCTGGAGACGGCCAGGCACGCTTGCGTGCAGTGACACTGAAGTTGGAAGAGAGTTGGTCGAACTGCGCACCGCGCGACCCGTTGCTTGTAGCCGGGTCCACGGGTTCACGTGCCGGAACCCGAGCCTTCATGAAACTTGTCGCCCGACAGCCTCAGGGAGCGCTTATCCTGCCTGGTTTTGATTTCGATCTGCCGGAATCAGTTTGGCAAAGATTGCAGCGAGGCGAGGAAACACACGGAGATCATCCGCAAGGCGCTTTGGCGCAAATTCTCCATGAACTAGGCCTTGCGCCGAACTCCGTTCACCCATGGATTGACGGTGATATTCCGTCTAGAGAGCGCAATAACCTGATTTCGCTGGCATTGCGCCCTGCCCCGGTCACGGATCAATGGCGATCCGAGGGCGGCCGTTTGAAGCCCACACTTGAAACAGCTTGTGAAGGCCTGACCTGGATCGACGCGCCGGATCCCCGCTCCGAGGCACGCGTAGTGGCCTACGCACTTCGCCGTGCGGCGGAAGAAAACACGCGAGCCGCGCTGATAACCCCCGACCGTTCGCTCGCGCGCCGCGTCGGTTCGGAGCTCGATCGGTGGCGCCTCATACCGGATGACAGTGCAGGACGCCCCCTAGCGCTCACCCCTCCCGGCGTCTTCCTTCGCCTTGTTGCCGATGGTATTCACGGGCCTCTCTCAGCCGAGGCTTTGCTTTGCCTATTGAAACATCCACTCGTCTGTTCGGTACCGGGAGGGCGCCGGCGCCACATGGATCTCGTCATCCGGCTTGAAACGAGCTGTCTAAGAGGCGGCGCACCCTATGCGGATTGGGATGGCTTCGCAAAATGGTCAAAAGATCTCGCGGCCAAATCAGTTGAACATTCAGATGCTCCAACATGGGTTGCTTGGCTAAAAAACTGTTTGCACCCAATGGAGTTCCTCCCCGAAGCGCCGCTCAGAGTGTTTGCCATCATCCACCGTAGAACCGCAGAGGCTTTGGCAGGCGGACCTGAGATGAGCGAGGCTCATGGGCTTTGGCAGAAGGACGCGGGGCAAGCCTGCCTTTCTCTCGTAGAGGAAATTGCCCAAGAGACCATCGACTATGGCGTCGTCAAACCATCAGAGTACCGAGCGCTCCTTGCGTCACAGATGTCGCGCCAGGATGTACCCGAAGAAGCTGTGGTGACGAATGAAAGCATATCGATCTGGGGCACGCTTGAAGCTCGCGTGCAGTCGGCCGACCTCGTCATACTGGGCGGGCTCAATGAAGGAATCTGGCCAAGCCAACCCGGCGCCGACCCATGGCTGAGCCGAACCATAAGGCGGGAAATCGGCCTTTCTCTGCCAGATTTACAGATCGGTCTGGCTGCACATGATTTCCAGCAGGCTATCGGTGCGAAAGAAGTGATCCTCGTGCGCGCCGCGCGCGATGCCGAAGCTCCAACTGTACCGTCACGCTGGCTTCTGAGAATCGAGAACCTTCTCCGCGGCCTTGGTGATACGGGATCTCGTGCGATAGATGCCGCAAAAGCACGCGGCAGTACACTTCTTGCTGAAGCCTCTCGGATCGACCTTCCCGCAACGACTATCGCGCCCGCGCGCCGGCCCTGTCCACGTCCTCCCTTGCACGCCCGGCCTTGCGAGTTGTCAGTGACCCAACTCGAGAGCCTCGTCCGCGATCCCTATGCAATTTACGCTCGCAAGGTCTTGAACCTCAGACAGCTTGATCCGCCGGGCTGCTCCCCGGATGCGCTCTCAAGAGGCAGTGCGGTCCACGCGGCGCTCCAGTCTTTTATCGAGCGCACTCAGGATGAACTTCCCCAAGATGCACTGGAGATCTTTCTCGCCTGTGCCGAAGACGCTCTTGCTGAGGCAGCTCCATGGCCCGCGATCCGTGCCATCTGGAAGGCACGGATGGCCAAATCCGCCAAGTGGTTCATAGAGGAGGAAGCCCGACGACGTGACTTCGCCGAGCCCGCAGCCTTGGAAATCCGGGGTATGCGTAAGCTTGAAAGCACGCCGCTTCCCTTCACCGTCACGGCAAAGGCAGACCGGGTTGATATCCTCCCAAGCGGAGGCTGTGCGATCTACGACTACAAATCGGGTTCGATACCTTCTCAGAAGCAGATTGCAACCTTTCATCTGCAATTGCCCTTGGAAGGTGCAATTGCATCCATCGGCGGTTTTGATGGTCTTTCGCCCTCGAAACCGGAACGCCTGCAACTGATTGGCCTGAATTCCCGAAAGACGGCTGAGATCTCCACCGAACCAGAGAGCGTCGCGCAGACCTGGCAACGCCTGTCAGAACTGATCTCCGCGTACCAGACCCCTGAGGTCGGCTACACCGCACGCCTGCGCCCGGAGCGTCTCACCTATGAGAGCGAATTCGATCATCTCTCCCGTAAGGGAGAATGGTCGGACGGAGATGACCCTCAAGACAAAGAACCATGAGCCACCGGATAGAACCCGCCGTTGCTGCGCAGATCACCGCTGCTTCCCCCGAACGCTCAAGTTGGGTCGCAGCAAATGCCGGCTCGGGCAAGACCCGCGTGCTGACCAACCGAGTCGCGCGCCTTCTGCTGACAGGCACTGAGCCACAGAAAATCCTGTGCCTGACGTATACCAAGGCCGCAGCGGCGGAAATGCAGACTAGACTTTTCCAAACGCTTGGCCGCTGGGCAATGCTCGACGACGACGTGCTACGTGCTGAGCTTGAGGGGCTCGGGGCTGGAGATACAGGTCTGGACCCCGCGAGCCTTTCTCGTGCCCGCACACTATTCGCGCGCGCACTGGAAACGCCCGGCGGTCTCAAAATTCAGACGATCCACGCCTTCTGCGAGGCCCTGTTGCGCCGGTTCCCTCTCGAGGCTGGTGTTGCCCCGCAGTTCACCGTGCTCGAAGACCGGCAGGCAAAGGCTCTCCGATCCGAGATTCTGGATGCGATCGCGGAACGCGATCCCGCTGCCCTCGTGGACCTGGCAAATTTCCTTTCCGGGGACGACCCCGACAGCCTCCTTCAGGAAATCGCACGCAACCGTTCGGCATTCCAGGGGCCCTTCGATCCATTACAACTCGCCCACGTGCTGGGCGCGGACCCGGACGAAACGCTTGAAAGCATCGCCGGGCGGGCTGTCGGTCCAGAAGACCTTTCGATGCTCGGGTCACTGGTTCCAATCCTGGCAGCTTCCGGTCCGAATGACCGCAAGGCGGCTGCCTCAATTTCCTCCGCCCTCTTGCTGGATCCTATCGAGCGACTGGAAGCGTTGGAAGCGGTGCTTCTGACCGGCAAAGGTGCAAAGGAGCCCTTTTCGGCAAGGGCAGGCAAATTTCCCACTAAGGCAATTCGGCTCGCCCATGTGGAACTGAGCGAGCATCTTGACGATTTGATGATGCGGGTCGAAGCGGCGCGCCCGCGCAGGCTCGGTCGCCAAGCATTCGATCGCTCTGCCGCACTCAACAGATTCGCGAGGCTCTGGCTCGCGGATCTCGACGCCCGGAAGGCTGGACCCGGCCTCCTTGATTTCGATGACATGATCGACAAGACGCGCATTCTCCTATCTGATCCGGCCAATGCGGCCTGGGTGCTTTGGCGGCTCGATGGAGGGCTTGATCATGTGCTCGTAGATGAAGCACAGGATACCAGTCCCAACCAGTGGCAGGTAGTCAGCGCAATTACGGACGAGTTCTTTGCAGGTCTCGGGGCGCGCGAGATTGACAGAACCGTCTTTGTCGTCGGCGACGAAAAGCAGTCAATCTACAGCTTTCAGGGCGCGGATCCGCGCGCCTTCGGTGGAATGCGACAGCACTACGAAACCCTGCTGGAGGGGCTGGAAGCGCAGTTGCAACGCTGCGCGCTCATTCACTCCTTTCGTTCCGCCCGCCCGGTTCTGAGCCTCGTCGATGCAGTATTTCGTGGACCGGCGGGCGAGGCGTTCGAGGACACGGTGGATCACGCCCCCTTCGATCCCGCGCGCCCTGGACGGGTGGAAATCTGGCCATTTCTGGAGAAATCCGAAAAGGCCGAGGAGCCGCCTTGGCACGCACCGGTAGACGCATTGAGCCCCGACGACCCGGTGGAACTTCTTGCCGACAGGATTGCTGGAACGATCGGACGTTGGCTCCAAACCGGCAAAGTCATGCCCAGCTCCAATCCGGTTCCAATTCGGGCAGGCGACGTCATGATCCTCGTCCAGAGGCGCAACGCACTGTTTCATGCAATCATTCGCGCCCTCAAGCGCGCAGACGTTCCTGTGGCTGGGGCCGACGTCCTGCGGATCGGTGCAGAACTTGCGGTCAAGGATCTTCTGGCGTGCCTTCGGGTCGCGGCAACGCCAAGCGATGACCTTTCCCTCGCCGCCATTCTCCGCAGCCCGCTGGGCGGCATTTCCGAGGAGCAGCTCTTCGATCTTGCCCATGGCCGGCCATCGCTACTCTGGCGCGAACTCCGCGCAGCCGAGTTCCCCGCCTTTCATTCGTCCCGCGCGCTGATTTCCGACCTTCTGGATGAGGCCGACTTCCTGCGCCCATTCGAGTTGCTTCAGCGTATCCTCATTCGTCACGACGGGCGCCGCAAACTTGTCGCGCGGCTCGGCATGGAGGCCGAAGACGGGATCGATGCTCTCCTGGATCAGGCGCTCGAATATGAGCGCACCGAGGCACCCACCCTCACCGGGTTTCTCGCTTGGATCGACAGGGACGAGTTGAAGATCAAGCGCCGGAGCGACGAGGGAGCGAACCAGGTTCGTGTCATGACGGTGCATGGCTCCAAGGGATTGGAAGCACCCATCGTCATCCTGCCAGACACGGTCGACCGGCATGAGGGTCGGAACGCCCCCGAAATCCTTGCAGACGAAAATGACCTGGCTTTCTGGCGGATGGCCGCGGAGAGATCGCCCGACCACCTTGTCGAACTCGAGAATCACCGCCGTGCCCGAGCTCGAGCCGAAAACATGCGCCTTCTCTATGTAGCACTCACGCGAGCAGAAAGCTGGTTGATCATCTGTGGGGCCGGATCCGCCCCGAAAGAAGACGGCATGAGCTGGTATACGCTCGCGCGGCGGGCAATGGAAACGCTGGAGCATGAACAGCTTCCAGGCGACAGTGAAGCCGAAGAGGCAACTCTCGTTCTATCACACAACTGGTTTGACGAGGTCTCGACACCGAAGGAAGAACGCCCTGAGGCGAAGCACTCCCTTCCCGACTGGGCCGGCCGGCCCGCGCCGGATAGGGACCTCATGGGCGGCCCAGCCGTTCTACTCCCCTCCCAGCTTGGTGGGGCCCATGCTCTTCCCGCCGAGTCAGGCGTCATCAAGGAAAGAGATAGTCTTGCTCGTGGGACTGCGCTTCACCTCCTGCTGGAGCGAGGACAGCAAGAACCCAGATCCGATTGGCCTAAGCTTGTTCGTGACGTGCTTCCAATTGGCACATCAGCCCAAGCCGAGGTTCTGGAGGAAGCCGCACGAATCCTGGATGCTCCGGAACTCGCTTTCCTCTTTGGCCCTGGCTCCCTCGCGGAAGCGGAGATTTCCGCGCCTCTCGATCCGAGCGGCACACTCCGCCTGCAAGGCCGTATCGACCGTCTCGTAATCGAGAGCGATCGTATTCTCGCCGTGGATTTCAAGTCGAACGCGATCACCCCAACCCATCCGCTGCAAGTCCCGGAAGGTATCCTGCGCCAGCTTGGCGCATACCGTGCCGCATTGAATGATGTCTGGCGCGACCGCCGTATCGAGACGGCCATACTCTGGACCCGCACTGCCGAATTGATGGTCATACCAGCTGATCTGTCAGACGAGGCATTTACCCGCGCCAGGGTTGCGTGCGGAGAGGGCTAAGTTGCCATGCCAGTCTGAAACGGGTGTTTGGCCTGGCTAGACCTTCCAACGAGCGAGAGCATCCTCATCCGTTTCGCGCGCATCGACCCATTGCGCGCCCTGGTCGGTTGCTTCCTTCTTCCAGAAGGGCGCTCGGCTCTTCAGGTAGTCCATGAGAAAAACGGCCGCCTCGAAGGCCGCCTGTCTGTGACGCGAGGCCGTCGCTACCATCATGATCTGCTCGCCCGGGGCCAGTACGCCGTGGCGGTGTATGATAAGGCTTGCCTGCAACTCCCACCGTTCGCAGGCTTCAGCCTCGATCGCCGCCAGGGCTTTTTCGGTCATCCCCGGGTAGTGCTCGAGCTCCATACTAGAAATAGTAGAAGGCCCTGCATGATCGCGCACTAACCCCGTGAAGCTTACCAGTGCACCAATTTCCGTCCGCCCTGCCCGCAATGCGTCGAGCTCGGCCCCCAAGTCAAAATCCTCAGCCTGAACACGAACCGCCATTCAGCCTCCCGTCATCGGCGGAAAGAACGCCACTTCGCGAACGCCGTCCAGCGCGTCCCCGAAATCCGAAAGCTCCTGATCCAACGCAACCCGGATCGAAGCAAGGTCTTCGAAGGCGTCTGCGTGGCCAGCATCGCGAGCCCGTAGCTCGTTTACGAGGTCTGCTGCCGTTGCCGCCTCGGTTACTATCCGCTCGGACGCCACCCCGACGCGCTCTCGGATCCAGGCGAAATAAAGCACATCGAGCGTCACGACCGTGGTTCCTTCAGGAACGGTATGGCCTTCTGGAGATAGTCATAACCCGTCATGACCGTCAGACCACCCGCAACCCAAATCAGGATGATCCCGAACACCTGGACGATTCCGCCCCCCGCCCCCTCGAGCCGCAGCACACCGCCAAGAAACAGAACCGGAATCGCCACCATCTGCACCGTGGTCTTCCACTTTGCCAAGGGCGTGACCTTTAGCCGACCCGCATCGGCGCCGAGAAATTCCCGCAGGCCCGAGACAAACACCTCCCGAAGCAGGATGAATGCAGTCGGGATCAGGATGAGGGGGTTGATCCCCGATAGCCCGACGATCATCGAAAGCGCAATGATCACCATGGCCTTGTCGGCAATCGGATCGAGCATTCGCCCGAAATTGCTTTCCTGGCCCCAAGCACGTGCCAACCGTCCGTCCAGATAATCCGTGAGTGCAGCAAGAATGAAGAGCGACAAAGCGACCCAATCGGCCGCCGGTCGCGGAAAAGCCGCATAGGCAAGAGCCACTCCGGGCGCGGCAACGAGCCGCGCGAGCGTCAGAATGTTGGGGATCGTCCAAGTCATATCCGCATTCGCCTCCGCGCCATCAGCCCCCCTATACCGGCTCAACACGCGCCATGGAAGAAGCCGCAGATCGTTGGCGCAAATGAGTCGCCGACGTGAAAGCGTCCGTGCCTTGGCCAAACCAAATTTGGCAAACGCGGGATTTACCCTGATGCAAAACTGGCGATATATCGTGAGATTTTATTAACGTCATTTACGCAAGCTTTCTTAACAAGAGAGCAAAAAGTGGGGAGAATTGTGCAATGTTTCAACTCGTCTATCACAGCCGTCCGTCCCGTTCGATGACCGATGCGGATCTTGCCCAAATCCTCGACGCCGCCCGAAAAAACAACCCAGCCATGCAAGTTACGGGCATGCTACTCTTTGCCGGGGGCACATTTTTCCAGCTTCTGGAAGGCAACCAGGGCCAGGTGGAACGCCTCTATGACAAGATTTTCACGGATGATCGCCATCATCGGGTCAAGCGGTTGCACGAAGGCAATGCCGCCGCACGCAGCTTTCCGAACTGGTCGATGGGCTACCAGAAGGTCGTGAGCATGCGTGAACTTCCAGATCCATTCTTCAGATTGTCTACCTCGACGCTGGAAGACCGCATTCCGCGCAATGCCTCCAAAGACCTCGTGCACCTGATGAAATGCTTCTCTGAGGCCAAACTTTCCGGGCAGCGCCTGAGCGCTTGAAACAGGCTCCGGAAGGCAGCTCTGCTGAAGATCAACCTTCCCCGTGGAAGAAGCCGTAGATCGTTTCGGCCAGAGCGTCGGATATTCCCGGCGCGGCCTTCAGGTCCGCAAGTCCAGCCCGCGTGACGGCCTTGGCGGACCCGAAATGGGCCAGCAGCGCGCGCTTGCGCGCCGCGCCAACTCCCGGAACCTCGTCCAGAGGGGTGGAGCGTGTCTGTGCCGCGCGTTTTGCCCTATGCGCACCGATGGCGAAACGGTGCGCTTCGTCTCGTAACCTCTGAACGAAATAGAGGACAGGGTCCTTTCGGCCGAGCGCCACTGGTTGCGCTTGCCCAGGCCTATAGAACTCTTCCTTGCCAGCATCCCGATCCACCCCCTTGGCTACGCCAAGTATCGCGACATCTTCGATACCGAGCTCGGCCAGGGCTTCCGCAGCAGCACCTACCTGCCCCGCACCACCGTCGATGAGGACAAGGTCCGGCCAGGCCTCGCCCTGTCGATCCGGATCTTCCTTGACCAGCCGAGCGAAACGTCGCGTCAGAACCTCGCGCATCATGCCGAAATCGTCCCCTGGCGTGAGGTCCTGGGACTTGATGTTGAATTTGCGGTACTGCGACTTGAGAAATCCTTCCGGACCAGCGACGATCATGCCGCCGACGGCGTTCGTGCCCATGATGTGGCTGTTATCGTAAACCTCGATCCGCTGGGGAGGCCCGTCGAGCCCGAAGGCTTCCGAAATCCCCTCCAGAAGCGCCGTCTGGCTTGCGCTTTCAGCCATACGTCGCGCCAAGGCTTCGCGGGCATTCCGGCCCGCATGTTCAACGAGAGCCGCCTTCTCGCCCCGCTGAGGGACGGCCAGAGTGACCTTTCGCCCGAGCTGGGTTGTCAGAGCCTCCTCGAGCAGATCCCTATTGTCCACCTCGTGGCTTAGCAGGATCAACCTCGCAGGTGGCTTGTTGCTGTAGAACTGAGCGAGAAACGCCTCGAGAATCTCGTCTGGTTCGGCACCAGCCCCGGTCCGCGGAAAATAGGCTCGGTTTCCCCAGTTCTGATGCGCCCGAATGAAGAAGACCTGTACGCTGGCATGCCCGCCTTCCTGGTGCAGAGCGACGACATCAGCTTCTTCAACACCCTCGGGATTTATCCCCTGGTTCGACTGTACTTGGGTGAGCGCACGAATGCGGTCTCTCAGCGCCGCCGCCCGTTCAAACTCCATAGCCTTCGCCGCCTCTGCCATAGCATCGGCAAGCTGGGTCTGGATCTTGGTCGACTTCCCCCGCAGGAAATCAGCCGCATCCTCAACCAGCGCCTGGTAATCGTCCTTGGAAACGTACCCGACACAGGGGCCGCTGCAACGTTTGATTTGATAAAGCAGACAAGGCCGCGTCCGGCTCTCGAACATGGTGTCCGAACAGTTGCGCAGCAGAAATGCTTTCTGAAGCTGATTGAGTGTCCTGTTTACACTTCCTGCCGAGGCAAACGGTCCGAAGTACGTGCCCTTTTCCTTGCGCAGTCCCCGGTGCTTCTTGATCTGCGGAAAGGGATGATCGCCCGTCAGCAGTATGTTCGGAAAGCTCTTGTCGTCGCGCAGAAGCACGTTATACCGCGGCTTTAGCTGCTTGATGAGATTCTGCTCCAGCAGCAGGGCTTCTGTCTCGGTCTCCGTAGTCAGGAACATCATCGACGCTGTGGCGGCGATCATTCTACCTATGCGCGAATTGTGTCCCGTCGGCTTGGCATAGGATGAAACCCGGCGGCGCAGATTCCGCGCCTTACCGACGTAGAGCACCTCCCCGCGTTCATCGAGCATCCGATAAACCCCCGGACTGTCATCGAGGCGCTTCAGATAATCCCGAATGACAAGATGTCCCCGCACCGGCTGGTCGCGCGACAGGCCGTCTTCTTCAAAATCCGGGTGTTCTCCGCTCCCGGTTTCCTGCTCGACTCCACTCATAGTTGATTCTGTGCCCCCTGCACGGATCACATCGCAGTTTCAAGAGAAAAGCTTTCCACCAAATCTGTGGATAACTCTGTTGGAAACTTGTCAGTGAACCGTATTTTCCCTGTCCTCACGAGCCATTTCAAGGTTTGTGCAATTTTTAGGCATATTTTCAATACACTGATTTCAAACGATAAAAAAAAGAGACGCCTGATAAAATGATGTAATCATTAAAAGAATCAAACAGATTTATGACGCTCGGTTCCGGGGTGGAAAAGTCAAGTACGTCTCCCCCAATCCTGACGCGATAGACCTCGCAGAATTCACTCGACTCCGAGGACGTCAGGGGTCTTCCAGGCAAGATGCTGCCCCCCGTCGAGGCATATCAATTGTCCTGTCAGGCCGGGTGCGTCCAGGATGAAGTCGAGCGCTGTGCAGATCTCCTTCGGGCTCGTTCCCCGCTTCAGGATCGTAGCGTCTCGTTGCGCCGCAAAATGCTCCTCACTCTGGCGAACGCCACGCAGGGCGGGACCCGGGCCAATTCCGTTGACCCTGATATCCGGCGCAAGGCCCTGTGCCGCAATCTGGGTAAGGGTCCAGAGGCCAGCCTTGGCTATCGTATAAGTTGAAAACTCTGGCGTGAGCTTCCAGACCCTCTGGTCGATCATATTCACGATGCAAGCGCTTGCTATCGGTTCTCCCGCAGCATCGCGCGCGCCTTTGGGAGCTTGTTTGGCAAATGCTTGAGTTAGTTGAAACGGCGCGCGCAAATTCGATCCGATATGCCTGTCCCAGCTTTGAGGTGTCGCGGTGGCGATGTTGTCATGTTCGAAAATCGAGGCGTTGTTCACCAGAAGCGTCAACGGACCGCCTAGCACCGCTCCCGCGCGGTCTACGAGCTCTACGGTCGCATCAGGGTCGAGGAGGTCCGCGGAAAGCGCCCTAGCATTCGCGCCCGCAGCGCAGCACTGCTCCACCACACGAGCGGCAGGCTCCTCACTGGAATGGAAGTGAATAGCTACGGCAAACCCGCGCTCGGCCAGGCGCACGGCCATCGCCGCTCCGAGACGCTGCCCCCCACCGGTTACCAAGGCCCTGCCAGGTTTCATGCCGCACCCCCCGCCTGGGTGAACAGGAACGCGTAGTAACCCAAGTAAAGTATCAGGAAGAGCGTGCCGGTACGCCGGCAAATGACCCGATTGCCCAGCACGAACGGCGCGAGAAGGAGTGCAGACGCGAGCATGACCCAAAGGTCACGGGCTAGAAACTCCGGTTCCACCGGAAGGGGGCCGAATAGGCTTGTGATCCCCAAGATGGCAAGAATGTTGAAGAGGTTCGACCCCAGCACATTACCCATCGCAACATCGGTCTGCTTGCGAATTCCAGCCATGACCGTCGTCGCCAATTCGGGAAGCGATGTGCCAAGTGCCACGAGGGACAGCCCGATCACCGCCTCCGAGACACCGAATTGACGTGCGATGCCCACCGCCCCCTCGATGAGCAGGTGTGCTCCGACTGGCAAGCCCGCGATACCCACAAGTATGAACGCCGCGACCTTCCAGGGCGGCATTGGCGTAAAGTGTTCGGAAACTTCTTCCGCCACATGGGAGGGATCCTTTCGCGCCTCACGCCACATGTCGGCTAACATGAGGGCAAGGAGTGTCAGGAGCACCGCAGCGGCCATGTAATACAGCGATCCTGCAAAACAGAGCGCAATCAAGACACCTGAGGCACCGAGAACCAGCCAGTAGCTGCGCTTGGTTCCGGACCCGGACGGTGGAACCCGGGAAATGACCGCCGGAACTCCCAGAACCAGCAGGATATTGGTGATGTTGCTGCCCACTACATTTCCGACCGCGATGCCGGGTACGCCGGAAAGGGCGGCATCAATACTGACCAAGAGCTCCGGAAGCGACGTTCCGAAAGCCACGACCGTCAGCCCGACAATAACCATCGGGACGCCAAGTCGAAGGCTGAGCGCAACGGCACCGCGCACAAGCACGTCACCCGCAACAATCAGAATCGCCAAGCCAGCGATCAGAAGAATGATATCCATATCGGAAAGCCTCGTGATTGCGGGGTTGTTAGGGAGCGCGGCCTTCCTTGCCACAGTCGCATTCGGCGTCACCGATTAAATAGGTGCCGCATTTCGGACATTTGCGAGCCGGTTCGATGGCGTTTCCGGGTTTGCGTCGCCCGATCTTGGGCATTCGAAGCTTACCCAGGAGGCCGATCAGTGCCATCACGATTAGAAAGAGCAGCGCGATACGGATCATCTGGGCGCCTGAAGCCCAAAACGCGACCAATGTGCATGATCATCCACCCGGCTTGCAGCCGCGTCGATTGCACCTCCCATTGCCGCAACACCGAAACGCTTCAGTAACGGGCGTTTTGGCTTGACCATATTGAACCGGACCCTCTCGCCGAAGCGCTCCTTCATCACAGGCACCAGATGCCCGATGCTGTCGGCGAGCCCGACATCGATGCCGCCCTGCCCGACCCAGATCTCTCCGGTGAAGAGGTTCTGTTCGGCCAGCTTCTCTCCCCGTCGTGATGTGACCTGTCCGATGAAATTGTCGTGGATCACGGTCTGGAGCTTCTTCAACCGCTCGATATCCTCGGGCCGTTCTGGCCGGAAAGGATCAAGCATGCTCTTGTCCTCTCCCGCTGTGTGCACCCGCCGCTCGATCCCCTGACGACCGAGAAAATCATGGAAACCGAAGGAGGCGAATATGACACCGATGGACCCAACGATACTGCTGGGATCGACAATGATCTCGTCCGCCGCCGTGGCAAGCCAGTAGCCGCCCGACGCTGCGACATCCTCCACGAAGGCGATAACCGGGATGTTCTTTTCATCCGCGAGGCGTCGGATCCGAGCGGCGATAAGACTCGACTGCACCGGACTCCCTCCCGGGGAGTTGATCGAGAGCGCAACCGCTTTCGGTTTGCCCCGCGTGAAAGCCGCCTCGATGACAGGCGCCAGAGCCGCGTCGCTGAGCGGCGCGCTGCCCAGACGTCCCCCACCACTGCCGATGACACCCTCCAGGCGAAGGACAGTCACGCTGTCGCGCCGGAACCGCGAAAGGAATTTTCTAACCATGCTTTTGATTTAGGCCAGCACCCGAGGGGGAACAAGTGGTCCGGTTGCCAAGCGCGCCAATTCGACCACACTTGCACGAAACCGCCTCAATGCTTGGCAGACCGGAAGGCCTCCGCATCCTCATCCTGTCGCGTATTCTCGTCCATTTGCTGGTGCTTGCGAAAGGCAGCCCGGCCAATCAGGTGCGCGCCCACTGGTGCTGTAAGAAGCATGAATACAAAGACGAACAGCGCTTCGATGATACCGAGCCAGGTCTCGGCCTTGATCATCACCGCGACGCAGATGAGGCCCAATCCCAGGGTCCCGGCCTTGGTGGCGGCATGCATTCGAGAGAAGACGTCCTTCAGTCGAATGATGCCGATCCCGGCAACAAGGCAGAAGAAGGCTCCCAACAGAAGAAAGGCGCTGGCGATCCACTCACTCATGGAGGTCAGCCCCCCTGTCACGTTCGATGAACCGTGCAAATGCCACCGTCGCGAGGAAGGATATCAACGCAAGCCCGATTGCAACATAGATGTAGGCCCCAATTCCGCTCACGAGCTTGAAGAGAACGAGAAAAACCACGAGCAGGACCGAGACCATGTCGAGTGCGATGACCCGGTCGGCCAAAGTGGGCCCCACGAAAAGCCGGTAAGCCGCGGCGAGTATGGCCACGATCACGCAGGCCATCGCGATCTGCAGGGCGATGCCGTAGAAGCCAGAAGCGACGGTTTCAATGATCATCGTTGCGTCACCTTCAGAACCCGCTCCTCGATCCCCCGACGCACATCGGCACGGAGCTCCTCACTTGATCCGCCTGCAAGGAGGGAATGGACAAGCAACGTCTTGCGATCCTCGCTCACGTCTACACTCAACGTCCCGGGGGTGAGTGAGATGAAGTTCGCCACCAGCGTGATTCCCCAGTCCGATTGCACCCGCAGCGGAACTGTCGCGAGGCGTGGGTTGGATATGTCCCCGGGAGTGAGCACAGTCACGGCAACCTGCACGCTGGAAACAATCAGATCCCAAAGGAAGAACAGAAGCAGCACCAGGAAATGGAAGCAACGCACCAGAAACCCGATCATTCTTTGACCTCCGGCTCGACACTTTCCATTTCTCCGCCTGAAGCCTCGGCACCGCCCAAAACGGCTTCGACATACGCCGATGGGTCCGTCAGTTCCTGGCCGACCTCAAGTGCGATGGTGACGAAGGTTCCAGCATAAACCCCTATGAAGATGATGAGGATCGAAATCGACAGAAGCGGGAGGATTGATGTTGCGCCCAGGCGCTCCTGAATGGCCCTGTCCCCAGCGGGATGGGGTGACCAGAAAACCGCCGCCCATACCCGCCCCATGGCATAGAGAAGCAGGAATCCGGTGCCGAGAATGGCAAGCGTCAGAAAATAACCGTTCACTTCGAGAGCCGCCTGCACCAGCAGAAGCTTGGCCCAAAAGCCGGCGAGCGGAGGAACGCCAGCAAGCGACAGGGCGGGAATGAGGAAGAGAAGAGAGAAACCGATCCGGGCCTTCCAGATCCCACCCGAACGCGCGAAGAGTTCCGACCCGGTCAAACGCGCCGCGGCACCGGCCCCGAGAAAGAGTCCCGCCTTCGCCAGAACATCCTGGAACAAATAGAAGGCAGCTCCGGCAAGCGCGAGTGGCGTGCCAATCGCGAGCCCAAGCATCATGAACCCCACTGACGCAATGATCGAGAACCCGAGCAGACGGAAAACGTTGTTCTGGCTCAGCGTGCCCATGGCACCGAAAAACATCGTCGAAAGTGCCGCGAGAAAGAAGAGCGGCACGAAGATCGTGCCTTCGACATCGTAAACCAGGGTGAAGATACGCAGGATCGAATAGACACCCACCTTGGTCAACAATGCGGCAAATAGTGCCGATGTCGTGGCGGAGGGGGTATGGTAGGAAGCAGGCAGCCAGAAGTTCACCGGGAAGAGCGCGGCCTTCGAGCCGAAAGCGAAAAACAGGAATGCCCCGGATGCCAGCACCACCGCCTCTCCCGAGCGCCCTTCAAGCAGACCGTGGAGGTCAGCCATGTTGAGGCTTCCGGTGGTCCCGTAGAGCAGACCGACGCCGGCGATGATGGCAACCGTGGCGATCAGGTTGAGCCCAACGTATTTCACCGCCCCGTCGAATTGCGCCTTGCCGCCGCCAATCACCAGTAGCCCGAAGGTCGCGATCAACATCACCTCGAACCAGACGTAGAGGTTGAAGATGTCGCCGGTCAGAAATGCACCGCAGATGCCTGTGAGCACGGAATGCGTCAAGGGATGGAAACCGAAATGCTCCTCCTCGCGCGATACATCCGTCGTCGAGAAGATAACGATGGCAACGCCAACGACACCGGTCAGTAGAAGCATGACGGCGGAAAGCGTGTCCGCCACCAGCGTGATCCCGTAGGGGGCGATCCAACCACCGGACTGGGCACTGATCGGGCCAACCTGCTGGACATCCGAAAAGATCTGTATGCTCGAAATTAGCAGCGCAACCGCGCCTGTGATCGATATGCCCCGCTGCATCTCTGTCGAGCGCCAGGCCAGAAGGGTGAAAACCGCGGTCAACAGCGGAATGACGATGGGCCAGAAAAGCAGCACTATTCGCCCGCCTCCGTGCCCGGTTCTGAGGTGTTCATATGGTCCATCTTGGCGGTTCCGAGCACGTAGTAGGAGCGGTAGGCCAGTGCCAACGCAAAAACGAGCAGCCCGAATCCGATAACGATTGCCGTAAGGATCAGCGCCTGCGGCAAAGCGTTGGCGGCTCCCTCGATGCTCTTCGCATCGCCCGGGATGAGCGGCGGCACACCGAAAGTCAGCCGGCCGGAGGCAAAAATGATAATGTTTGCCGCATTCGAGATCATCGTGAGCCCGAAGATGTAGGGCAGTGTCCGGCCACTCATCATCAGGTAGGCCCCGGCCGCCACAAGCGTGCCCGCGAGGACCGCAAGCATGATTTCCATGCGCTAGTCCTCCTTGCTGTCCATTTCGTTGCCCACCACCTCTTCAAGCGTGAAGAGAATGCCGCAAACCCCACCAAGCACGACGAGGAATACGCCGAAATCGAAAAGCATGATCGAGCCAAGCGGCAAGCCACTCTTCGATCCGTCCGGCAGTTTCTCGATCAAGGGCCACACGCCCTTGAGGAAATATCCGTACTGCATCGCGCCCCAAAGCCCACCTGCAAGAGTGCAACCAAGACCCGTGGCAGCGATCGAGAGCGGACGGAAGCGTAGTGCGCGGCGCGCGGCTTCGAGCCCCTGTGCCTTCTCATAGAGCGCAAACGCAATGGCCGCCAACAACCCGCCGATGAACCCGCCTCCCGGCTCATTGTGACCTCTGTTGAAGACAAACAGTGCGAGAAGCAGAATAAGTGGCAGCAAAAGCCGCGTCACCGTCTGGAGAATGAGAGATTCGATCGCCGTGGCGCCTTTGGGGCCGACGGGATGCGGATCGACCTTGTCGATGTCGACTGGATCCTGGTCGGTGGTGCTCACGATGACCTCCCGTTGCCACTGCGGCCAGCTTTCAGGACGGCGTAGGCGGCGATGGCAGCAATCGCAATCACCGCAGTTTCGCCCATCGTGTCGAGGCCGCGGAAGTCCACCAGAATGACGTTGACGATGTTATGCCCAAGTGCATCGGGAACACTTTTCTCCTCGAAGAATTTTGTCAGCTTCAGATCGATATCGGTTCCAAGCACCATGAGCATGGTGGTCGTGACGCCAACACCCAGAACGACGGAAATCGTCGCATCCAGAGGCCGGAAGGGTATGTTGCCGCTCCGTGGCAGCTTGACCATGGCAATCGCCATGAAGACCACGACGAGGATCTCGACGAACAGCTGCGTCATGGCCACGTCCGGGGCACCATAGACCACGAAGATGACCGCAATACTTGATCCGATCCCTCCCAGGGCGGCAATTGCCGTAAGCCTGGAATTTGTCCGGATCACCACCACGATCGAGCCGATGATGATGGCAAATATTGCCCAGTCGATAAACTCGATGCTGAGGCGCAGTTCGGGCCAGGACATCGCCCCAGAAAAAAGTGCGAGCCAGAGTGCAATCCCGAGCGCCAGATAGGTCCGCCTCAGGTAGCTCGTCATGTGACCATTCTGGATCTTGTATGTGCAGAAATGCGAGAAGCGCCCAAGCCCGTGGATCAACCCGTCATACCAGCTTTCTGTACGGGGCACGTCATCTTCGATATCGGAGAGGAAGCGCGCGATCCTGTCGAGCAGCACATAGAGCAGGAAGCCCAGTATAAAGGTTGCAATGCTGAGATAGAGTGGCGGTTTGACTCCGTGCCACAGCGCCAGATGTGCATGTAGAGGTTCCTGCGAGACGGCTTCGACCATCGGCCCGACGAGGCCATATTCGGCAGGTCCGGGGAGCACTCCGAAGAGCAGCCCGAGAGCTGCCAGAACGCAGGGTCCGGTATAAAGCCCCCACCCCGGATCGGCCGGGGTTTCCTTCGGCGCCTTCAGATGTGAGAAGAAGAATGGCCGGATCGCGATCATCATTGCGCATGCCACCATAAGAGCGTTGGCCAAAAGCGCCGCGCCCGATACCGCGTAGGTCAGAAATTCCGTGTGGAGGGTCGCCTCGTAGATCATCTCCTTGCCGATGAACCCGAAGAAAGGGATCATTCCGGCCATCGAGAGTGCGGCAAGCGCAACAACCGATACCGTGAGTGGCATAGAGCGTGCCAGCCCCCCAAGCTCGGGGTAGTTGCGCGACCCCGAACCCTTCTCGATCATCCCAACGGAAAGGAAGAGCCCGGCCTTGTAGAAGGCATGGATCAGCAGAAACGTCATCGCCGCCGCTATGGATTCCGGCGTCGAAAGCCCAAGCAGCATGGTGATCATGCTCAAGCCCATCACCGTGGTGAAGGCGAGCATGAGCTTCAGGTCGGTCTGGCGCATGGCCCAGACCGAGGTAAGGATCATCGTGAACGCCCCGACCGGCACCAATGTCCAGGTCCAGAGATCTGTGCCGCCCAGCGCCGGTGTGAAACGCGCCATAAGGAAGACGCCAGCCTTCACCATTGTCGCGGAGTGGAGGTAGGCCGAGACCGGCGTGGGCGCAGCCATCGCACCCGGAAGCCAGAAATGAAACGGCCATTGCGCGGATTTGGTGAAACAACCGAGCATGACAAGTGCGAAGACAAGCGGGTAGAGTTCGCTCGCGCGGAACATGTCGCCCATCTGGTTCATCTCGGAGAGCCGCAGCGTTCCGGCCATTCCGCCCATGATCAGCAACCCGGCCAGGAGCGCCAACCCACCTGCTCCGGTTATGACCAGCGCCTGGATGGCCGCCCAGCGCGAGTTCTGTTTCTCATGATCGAACCCGATCAGCAGGAAAGAGGTGACGGTCGTCCCCTCCCAGAAGATGAAGAGGGTGATTGCGTCATCGGCACAGGTAAGCCCCAGCATCGAGATCGCGAAGGCAAGCAGCGTGACGAGAAGCGAGGCCAGTCGCCGGTCCGAGCGGAAATATGTGGCGGCGTAGAGAAAGACGAGCGCGCCGATACCCGAGATCAGCAGGGCGAAAGCCAGTGCAAGACCATCAAGCCGAAAGGCGAGCGAAATCCCCAGTTGCGGCACCCATTCGGCAACGTATTCCGGGATTTCTCCGGTGGAAACGACGGGCAGGAATTGTGCGAACCAGAGTGTGGCGACCGCTCCGATGAGAGCTGGAATGAAGCGCCAAAGCCCCGCTTCCTTCGGCACCGAACTCCTTCTCTCGGGGGACATGCTCGTTGAGGCGTGTGCCACGCTTTTGTCTTCTCCCCTCCGCCCGACGGGCCAGCGCGAAACGCGCGCACCTCCCGGGCCCCCTGGACATTGTATCGCGCGTGTTGCGCGGGCTCCTATTCCGAGTGAGTATTAAGGCGTTGTTTCCCCATTGCAAGCGTCCCTTGCCCAACTGGCCGGGACCGCCAACACCCTTGCACCCGATCCGCGCCGCAGCCATTTAGGAACTATGGACCTGTCGTCACTCAACCCTGAATACCTGCAGCGCGCCCTACACGTAGAGGCACCGCAGTCGTCGGATTACGATTTGAACCCCGAGGCACGCCCAAAGGGCCGTCTGATCTTGCGCCCGGCTTCGGTACTGGTTCCACTGCGCGACCGCGGCTCCGGGCCAAGCGTCCTCCTGACCCGCCGTGCGGCCAGGCTCAAGCATCACCCCGGCCAGATCTCCTTCCCCGGCGGCAAGCAGGATGAGGGCGACGCCAGCCCTCTTGCCGCGGCCCTGCGGGAAGCGGATGAGGAGATCGGCCTGCCGCCCGATCGTGTGACCATACTGGGACAGTTCGACAGCCATGAAACGGTGACCAACTTTCTGGTGACACCATTCGTCGGGCTGATCGATCCGGACTTCGAGCCCCGCATCGATCGCACCGAGGTCGACGAGGTATTCGAGGTGCCGCTCTCCTTCCTGATCGATCCGGCCAATCTGCAGATACACCAGTTCACCCGGCTCGGGCACCAGCGCAGCTACTTCGCCATACCATTCGGCCCGCACTACATCTGGGGCGCCACCGCGCGCATGCTTAAGGCGCTAGCCGATCGTCTGTGCGAAGTGTGATGCGGATTTCGGCGGACTGGCTTCGCGCCTCCCCCACCCGCGCGGTGATGGATTGCCTGATCGCCGGGGGAGAGGCCGCCTGGTTCGTCGGGGGGTGCGTGCGCAATACGATCCTCGCTGCGCCGGTAGCCGATATCGACATCGCAACCGTGTTGCCCCCTAAAGAGGTGATGGCGCGCGCGAATGCCGCAGGGCTGAAATCGGTGCCAACGGGCATCGACCATGGCACCGTAACGCTCGTTGCGGATGGCCGCCCCTTTGAAGTCACCACCCTGCGACGCGACGTGGAAACCTTTGGGCGGCATGCGACCGTAGCCTTCAGCGACGACATTTCCGAAGACGCCGCCCGTCGCGATTTCACCATGAACGCACTCTATGCCGATGCAAAAGGCGAGGTTGCGGATCCCATGGGCGGGCTGCCCGATCTGCAGGCCCGGCGCGTTCGCTTCGTCGGTGAACCGACCGCACGCATAACCGAAGATTACCTGCGCATCCTGCGACTCTTCCGCTTTCACGCCTGGTATGGCGATCCTGAGGCCGGGATCGATGGCCCTGCCCTTTCCGCCTGCGCCCGACTTCAAGACGGGCTTGACGGCTTGTCGCGCGAACGCGTGGGGGCGGAAATGACCAAGCTCCTCAGCGCCCCAGACCCGGCACCTTCCGCGAGCGAGATGGCGGCAATCGGCATCCTCGCGCGCATCCTGCCCGGCGCGGAGGCGCACGCACTGCCCGATCTGGTCGCGACGGAAAAGCAGGCGCGTGTGCCCCCGCGATGGCAACGCCGGTTGGCGGCACTGGGCGCGGCAGGTACCTGGGCCGATGCGCTGCGGCTTTCCAAAGCAAACCGAAAGGCAATCGAATTGATCGAAGCGGCACGCGTCAGCGGTGCAGGACCTGCGGAAAACGCCTATCGCCATGGGAGTGACGCAGCCCGTGATGCAGCACTGATCGCCTCCGCAACCACGGGCAAGCCGCTGCCAGAGCACCTCGAGGCGGAAATCGACCGGGGCGCGCGCGCGGTTTTTCCAGTGAAGGCGCGCGATCTCGATCTCAAGGGACCAGAACTGGGCCGCGCGTTGCGGGAGCTGGAAAAACGCTGGATCGCAAGCGATTTCCAGGCCGAAACGCAGGATCTGCTTTCAAGCCTGCCTTAGCGCCCGAAACTAGGGGTGGAAGCCCCGATTGAGGCACTGGCGGAACGTCGCTAACACTCCAATGGGGCAGGACACGAAAGACATTCGGCTCCGGTAAATTTTTTGCAGGTCACCGCGCGCACGGTGGCGAAACCTCATTTGAAGCCCGGACGGAGCGACTGGAATGGATACGCGCCGGCGCTTAGCTTCAGTGGTTTTCTTGTTTTACTTTTGCTGGCGTTGGCAGCTTGGGAAGAGGGCAATTTCGCGCCTAGTGATGGCCCAGTGCTCCTCTCGGATACGTGGCAGGACTTTGCAAGTATTCCAAGGAACCCCGCCGCCGTCTGGTCCGCCCAAGGCGCGCCGGGCATGGACTGGGACAGTTTCAACGCGTTCGGTTATGCCGCCGATCTTGTCGTCCCGATCCTTGACCTTGGCCAGACGGAAGCCTGGGCGCCATCGAAGGATCGCGGGCCTTGGGGCAAGGCGCTCTGGTGGGGGCGCTGGGTGCTTTCATCGCTTGGCTGGGTTGTGACGGCGCTCGGTGCGGCGGCAATCACCGGGATCATTCAGCCCAAGCGGGAGTGAGGACATCAAGGCCGGAGGATCGCACCCGCCCGTGGGGGCGGGTGTGATCCGGGGCGCCAGCCCCGGCGGATCAAAGCGATGCCTTCCCTCCTGGTGCGCGCTGCGCTATTGGCGCGTCTCAAACGGAGGCTGCGCCCATGTCATTCAACACTTTCGGTCATCTCTTCCGCGTCACCACCTGGGGCGAAAGCCACGGCCCCGCGCTTGGCGCCACGGTCGATGGCTGCCCGCCCGGCGTGCCGCTGACGGAAGCGGATATCCAGCCCTGGATGGATGCGCGCAAGCCCGGCCAGAACAAATACACCACCCAACGGCGCGAGGCGGACCAGGTGGAGATCCTGTCGGGCACCTTTGAGGGTCAGACCACGGGCACGCCAATTCAGCTGATGATCCGCAACACCGACCAGCGCTCCAAGGATTACGGCGACATCGCGCAGAAGTTCCGCCCCGGCCATGCCGATATAACCTACTTCCAGAAATACGGCATCCGGGATTACCGCGGCGGCGGACGCTCCTCGGCACGGGAGACGGCTGCGCGCGTGGCAGCCGGTGCCGTGGCCCGGGCGGCGCTGGCGCAGATCCTGCCCGATTTGCAGATTCGCGGCGCAATGGTGGCCATGGGGGTGGACCGCGTGGCTGGGAACGCCCGCGACTGGGAGGAAACGCAGCGCAACCCGTTCTGGTGTCCGGATGCATCCGCCGCGGCGCGCTGGGCGGAGCAGCTCGACACCTTGCGCAAATCGGGCAATTCGGTGGGCGCGTTGATCGAGATCAGCGCCATTGGCGCCCCTCCGGGCCTCGGCGCGCCTGTCTATGCCAAGCTCGACACGGAACTGGCGGCGGCCTGCATGTCGATCAACGCGGTCAAGGGCGTTGAGATCGGCGATGGGATGGATACCTCGCTGCTCACCGGGGTGCAGAATGCCGACGAGATCCGCATGGGGGAGTGCGGGCCGGAGTATTCCTCGAACCACGCGGGCGGAATTCTGGGCGGTATCTCCACGGGTCAGGAAATCGTCGTGCGTTTCGCGGTGAAGCCTACCTCCTCGATCCTGACCCCGCGCAAGACCATCACCCTGTCGGGCGAGGAAACCGAGATCGTCACCAAGGGGCGGCACGATCCCTGCGTCGGCATCCGCGCGGTTCCCGTGGGTGAAGCGATGGTCGCCTGTGTTCTTCTCGACCATGTCCTGCTACACCGGGGGCAAGTGGGGGAGAATCGTGGCCGGATCGGTCAGGTCCCTGTTGGCTAGATCGCCGGAAACTGCTGAAATGTGATGGGCTGGCTGTGGCCTCTTAACTGCATTTCAATCCCTATAATGGCGTGCAGTGGACAGATTTGACCGCCGGTTGTATGATGCACCGCAGTGCTGAGAGTGTGGGCTTGGGAATATGTTGACATCTTCCGCAAAATTTTCAGTGGGTCAGGTGGTTCGCCATCGGTATCACCCGTTTCGCGGTGTCATTTTCGATGTGGACCCGACCTTCAGCAACACCGACGAGTGGTGGGAATCGATCCCGGAGGAAAACCGTCCGAGCAAGGATCAGCCTTTCTATCACCTGCTGGCCGAAAACGAGACCTCGTATTACGTGGCCTATGTCTCGGAACAGAACCTGGTAAGCGACGAAAGCGGCGAACCTGTGGATCACCCCGAAGTGTCGGAAATGTTTGGCGCTTTGCGCGAGGGCGGTCGCTACGACGTCGATGGTCATCTGCACTGATCGCTAACTCTGATGGTCGGCACCGCTTGCCATTCGTGATCTTCGCGGCCATGCTGTAGACCATGGTGCACACGGCCGAGATCACTCCATTTCCCGATCCCGACGACCGCGTTCGATTTCATCGCACGGAACTGAATGTCATTCTTGGGCTTTACGGCCAGATGGTTGCGGCCGGGCTCTGGCGCGACTACGGAATTTCGATGCTGCGCGATGTGGCGGTCTTCTCGGTGTTCCGACACACGGCGGAACACGCGGTCTACCGCATCGAGAAACGCCCGAAACTCGCTGCAAAACAACAACAATATGCCGTCATTGCCATGGACGGGCGCATCCTGAAACGCGGACCGGACCTCAAGACCGTGCTGCGGGTTCTGGAAAAGAAGCTCATCCGTTCGGTCTGACGGAGACACCTGCCCGAAGGGCGGCAGGAACGGAAAATCCAGTGCCAGAACCGATATGGAAACGGTATGGAATCCGTATGGTTTCCATACATACCCGATTTCATCATTGCTTAAGGTCTGCGCGCGGCACGCAAGGGGTATCCGAAGCCTGCCGGCTGCTTGACGATGGCCGGTTTTCCACATTTGGAGGAACCGACAAACATCTGATGAACAGGTGAAATATGGCGTCATTGTCATGGACGGACGCATCCTGAAACGCGGGCCGGAACTCAAGACCGTGCTGCGGGTTCTGGAGAAGAAACTCATCCGTTCGGTCTGACCGGCACGCCTGTCCGAAGGGCCGCGGGAACGGGAAATCCAGTGCCAGAACCGATATGGAAACGGTATGGAATCCGTATGGTTTCCATACATACCCGATTTCATCATTGATTCAGGTTTGCGCGTGGCACCCAAGATCAGATGTTGCGAGATCCGCACTTGAACAGGCCGCCCCAAAAAAATGTCGCTTCGTCTATGGGCAGGTCCCAGCAGCAATTGCTGAACGCTCGTGACGCGAAATGCACTGCTCTCGCGGGTCTGCTTTTCCGGCATCCGCGCGAGCTGAAATACGCAGGGCGGACATCCCTACCGCTTGCCGAGCCGTGCCATCGGAGTTGGAAGACAATGGCACGGGACAAGCCGAAGGCGCCATGCCGGCGACGGCCCGGCACCGAAGGAATTGGCCTCGCCAGGCAAATGGCGGAGCGTAGCCGTTTCAACTTTTGCGGAAGGAGGTGGCAACCCTGGCGCCCCGAAACTTCACCCCGCCGCCAGCGCGTCCATCTTCCGGGCGAGCTTGAGATCAAGTTCGGTCAGCCCCCCCGCGTCATGGGTCGAAAGCGTGACCTCCACGGTCTTGTAGACGTTGAACCACTCGGGGTGGTGGTTCCATTTCTCGGCCCAGAGGGCGGTGCGGGTCATGAAGCCGAAGGCTTCGACGAAGTTGCGGAACTGATAGGTCTTCTGCAGGGCATCGCGACCCTCCACCATTTCCCATCTGGTATCGTGAAGCGGTGGCAGGGCCTCGGCGCGCTCGGTGTCACTCAGTTTCGCGGGCATTGTCATCCTCGATGTTCTTGCGGAACGGACCATAGCTGGTCAGCACCTCGATTTCCTCGTCGACCGCCGCCGCCTCGGCGCGCAGGAACTGCGCCACGGCATTGGAGAAGCTCTCGTTCGGGAACCAGTGCAGCGAATGGGTCTCCACCGGCAGATAGCCGCGCGCCAGCTTGTGTTCGCCCTGCGCCCCGGCCTCGACTCGCGCGAGCCCCCGCGTGATGGCGGCGTCGATCGCCTGATAATAGCACAGTTCGAAATGCAGGCAGGGGTGATCCTCGACACAGCCCCAATACCGGCCGAGCAGGGCGTCGCGGCCGAAGAAGTTGAGCGCGCCGGCGACCCAGCGTCCCTCGCGCCGCGCCATCACCAGCAGCACATCGTCGCGCATGCTCTCCTGAACGCAGTCGAAGAACTCCCGCGTGAGATAGGGCGTGCCCCATTTGCGCGCGCCGGTATCCTGATAGAAATGCCAGAACGCATCCCAATGCTCGGGCTCGAGATCGTCGCCGGTGAGCGACACGATCTCGCCGCCGAAGGACTGCGCCTTTGCGCGCTCCTTGCGGATCGCCTTCCGCTTGCGCGAGGAGAGTGCGGCGAGGAAATCGTCGAAGCTGTCGTAGCCCGCGTTTTGCCAGTGATACTGCCGCGTGGTGCGGGTGAGCAGCCCGACCTTCTCGCCCCACTCGCGCTCCTCCTCGCTGCAGAAGGTGACATGCAGACCGGACCAGTCGTTCTGGACCGTAAGCTCGATGCAGCCCTGCAGGAGCGCTGCCCGCGCGGTCATCTCGTTGCCCGGATGCGCCAGAAAGCGCCGCCCCGTGACCGGCGTGAAGGGCACCGCCGATTGCAGTTTCGGGTAATAGCTGCCGACGGCCTTCTCGTAGGTGTAGGCCCAGTTGTGGTCGAAGATATACTCGCCCTGGCTGTGACCCTTTGCGTAGAGCGGCATAACCCCGATGGTCCGTTCGCCGGGCAGCCGCGCAACGAGGTGGCGCGGCATCCATCCCGTGCCAGGCCCGACACTCCCCGAGCGTTCGAGCGCCAGAAGAAAGCGATGGGTGGTGAACGGATCCTCCGGCCGCCCCTCGCCGGGGGCGGCACAGGCGTCCCATTCCTCGGGCGCGATGCTCTCAAGCGAGCCGAGCACACTGACTTCGATCTGATCGCAATCGTCCAAATGCAATCTCCCACCTGGGGCGCGTGCAACTCTTCCCGGATCGCACGGCCGCCGGAACCGTCAGAATTTCATGATTGGCTTGAGCCAATTCTGGCCGAGGTCGCTTCTTCGCGTCAACGACTGTTTCGCGGGGTCCGTTTTCGCCAGCCAGGGCCCGCCGGGCGCGGGCTCACGGGAGCATGGACCCGATCGGGCATATAGGACTCGAAGGTGATGTTGTCAGCGTGCCGGCGCGCCATCAGTTCCTCTTTCGGGGAACGGACAGTCCAGGTGAGCACCGGGCAACCCGACGCGCGGGCCGCGATCACCGCCGGGCTGTCGAGGTCGCGGCGGTCATGGGAGAGAAAACTCGCGCCCGTTTCGCGCAGGCCCGTCAGGTGCGCAAGCTCCGTGCGGCGCGCTGCCGGTACATTCGGCCAATCGGATGACTGGAAGGCGCAGGTGGTAAGCCCCCAGGCCACGCCCTCGGGCGCATGGGCGGCGAAGGCCGCGACCGAATGGGAATTGAAGCTCATCACGGCCACGGGGCCGTCATAGCCATCGAGCAGTTCGGCAATGCGGCGTTCGAGCGGGCCGACGCCCCCGCCGAGCGCGCCGTCCTGGTCCTTGATCTCGATGAGGAGCGCCGCGCGGCCCGCGACGAGATCGAAGATCTCCGCAAGGGTCGGGATCGTGTCCGTGCCGCCGGAGAGCGCGATGCCCCCCAGTTCGGCAGCGGCACGGTCCCGCAGGGGACCGCTTTCGCCCGTCAGCCGGTCGAGATGATCGTCATGGAAGACCATCGCCTCGCCGCAGGCGGCAAGCTGCACGTCGATCTCGATGCCATAACCCGCCTCGACGGCGGCCGAGACCGCCGACGCGCTGTTCTCGACGACACCCGAGGATGCGTCGTGCAGCCCGCGGTGGGCGAGCGGCGCGCCGAGAAAGGCGCGGGGCAGATCAGGCGATCTGGAAGACACCTTCGACCTCGACCGCGACCCCGAGAGGCAGCGCATTCGAGCCCACGGCCGCGCGCGCGTGGCGGCCAGCATCGCCGAAGACCTCGACCATGAGGTCGGAGGCGCCGTTGATGACCTGGGGCTGTTCGGTGAACTCGGGGGTGCAGTTGACGAAACCGTTGAGCTTGACCACGCGGGTCACCCGGTCGAGATCGCCGCCGCAGGCCGCGCGAAGCTGGGCGATCAGGCCGAGCGCGCAGGTCCGTGCCGCAGCGGCGCCCGCGGCGGTGTCCGTGTCCGCGCCGAGCTTGCCGGTGATGAGCCCGTTCGCGTCCCGGCTGATCTGGCCCGAGATGAACACCAGGTCTCCGGAGATCACGAAGGGCATGTAGTTTGCCGCCGGAGCGGGTGCGTCAGGCAGTTCGATCCCGAGCGCCGCGAGACGCTCCTCGATTTTGTTCGACATGTCGCCGATTCCCCTCAGTTCGATTCCGCGCCGACAATAAGCCCGCCACGGGCGGAGGCAATGACCGGATTAACCTTATGTCGATTGCAATTCGGCGGAGAGACGCGGATAAACCAAGGGATGAAACATCTTGAGTGTGTTCAAACCCCTTGGGCCGCGCGTCGCCCCGCCCGGCGCGCCCGTCCTGCACCGCTCTGTGCCGTGCTGCTGATCTGCGGGCTTTCGGCCTGCGCCACCTCGCCGGACCCCGACAGTCTCGATTTCGATCCGTTCGAGGAAGAGAACCGGGCGCGGCACGATGCCAATCTCACGGTGGACCGGGGCCTCTATCGTCCGGTCTCCATGGCCTATGGCGAGACGCTTCCCGTGCCGGTGCGCCGCAGCGTGACCAACCTCAAGCGGAACTGGGAAAACCCGGGCTACATGGTGCAATACACCCTGCAGGGGCGCCCGGTGCTGCTGGGGAAGAGCCTCACGCGGTTCGGGGTCAACACGGTTCTGGGTCTGGGCGGGCTTTTCGACGTCGCGGGCGCCATGGGGGTCGAGTATCGCGACACGAATTTCGACGAAACCTTCTATCGCTGGGGCGTGCCCGAGGGCGGCTACGTGGTCCTGCCCTTCGGCGGGCCGGGCACCCAGCGGGACTGGACCGGCTGGGGGCTCGACATCCTGCTCGACCCGGTGGCCTGGGTGGCGCCGGCCTCCGCGACCTGGGCGCTTCTGGGCATTGCGACCGCCGATCTCGCAAATGACCGTTACGAGCTCGATCCGACGATTGACGAATTGTTCTACAACTCCGAGGACAGCTATACCGCCGTGCGCATCAGCTACCTGCAGAATCTGCGGGCCGAGCGCCGGGGCGGCACGGGGGTGGAGGTTCTGGAGGATGTCTATGACGTCTACGACATTTACGGCGACGAGTGAGGTGACGCGGCGCGGGGTGCTCCTGGGGGGAGCGACGCTGGCGCTGGTCCTTCCCGGGATGGCGGCCGCGCTGACGGTTTCGCAGGCGCAGGCGCTGGTGGTGCAGATCTCGGCTGATCTCACGGCGCTGGTGAATTCCGGGCGCAGCGGGACGCAGATCTATCGCGGGTTCGAGAACATCCTCGCGCGCTACGGCGACATGCGGGCGGTGGGCGCCAGCGTTCTGGGGCCACCCTGGCGGTCGGCCAGCAATGCCCAGCGCTCGGGCTTCATCGAGGCGTTCCAGGGGTATCTGGCGCGCAAATACGGCCGTCAGTTCGAGGAGTTCCGCAATGCGCGGATCGAGGTGACGGGCGGGCGCGATGCCGGCCGGGCCGGGGTTCTGGTCAACACGCAGGTGGTGCGGCCCGGACGGGAGACCATTCGCGTGGACTGGCAGATCAGCGATCGCAGCGGGTCGCCTCGGGCGGTCAACCTCGTCATCGAAGGCGTATCGCTCCTGGCGAACGAACGTGCGGAAGTCGGCGCCATTCTCGACGCGCAGGGTGGCGACATCAACGGGCTGATCGCGCAGTTGCAACGGCGCTAGGAGAGCCTTGCGCCCCCGGTGACCGGCTTTCCGCTCCGAAAGGGGGGGGGTGAGATGCCTGTGGCTTCCTGCCCGCGACGAGGAGTGGCGCGGCGGACGGGCCGTCGCAGGCACGGCGCCCTCGGCGTTTCTCGTGCCATTGTTTCATCGCGCGATCGGCACGAAGGCAAATTGCGCCAAGATCACTATCACCTATCGGTCGCCGCGAAATGCGGCGACATCCGGGGTTGGCGCTGAATTTCACCCTATTTGGAAATATACTTGGGGAATTATTTCACGCGCGCACTCAAGCCAAACCAAACGCACGGCCTTTGCTCTTCCCTTTCCGCCGAACCAGGGCGGGGGCCTGCCAGCCGCGGACCCGGGTAAGATGGCGCAACAACGCTGGAAAAAGACCCTCGCGGCGCGCGGCGTCAGTGCCTGATGACCACCCGCGATTGCGCTTGCCAGTTCGCGAGAATCCAGGCGAGGTCCGCGCGGCGAAAGGCGACGCAACCGGCCGTGGGGCGGCGCGGGCCGCGCCAGACGTGGAGAAAGATCGCGCTGCCCCGGCCCGGAACGACGGGGGCGCGGTTCCAGTCGAGCACGGCGACCAGATCATACATGGGATCCGCGCGCCGCATGGCCTCGTGGGAATGGGCATGGGGCCGAAGGACAAGCCGGTTGTATGCCGGATCGGCAGGATCATCCGACCAGCCATGGCGGATGCCGATGGGCCGTGTGGGCAGCGGAAAGCGATAGCTGAGGCGGTCGGATCGGACCCAGATCTCCTCAATCCGGTGGATGCCCACGGGCGTGATGCCGTCGCCCTCGCCCCGCTTGTCGCCGATCCCGCCGCGCCCGACAGCGCAGGGGAAAGAGCGCCCCATATATCGCGCGCCCCAGCGCCCGATCACCAGATCCCGGCAGCTCACAGCAGGTGGCCGCTCTTCTTCGCCTTGGTTTCGAGATAGTGGTGGTTGTGCTGGCCACGCCCGACCTGAAGCGGCACCCGTTCGGAGACATCCAGCCCGCAGGACTGCATCATCCGGAGCTTGGCGGGGTTGTTCGTCATCAGCCGCACCTGCTTGAAGCCCATCCGCCGCAGCATGTTGGCCCCGATGCGGAAGTCGCGCTCGTCATCCTCGAATCCCAACCGGTGATTGGCCTCGACGGTATCGAACCCCTGATCCTGCAGGGAATACGCGCGCATCTTGTTCGCAAGCCCGATGCCCCTGCCCTCCTGGTTGAGGTAGAGCAGCACGCCCGCGCCTTCTGTTCCGATCTGGTCGAGCGCGGTGCGGAGCTGATGGCCGCAGTCGCACTTCAGGCTACCCACGAGATCCCCGGTAAAACAGGCCGAATGCAGGCGGCAGAGCACGGGTGCAGCGCGATCCGGTGCACCGATCTCGACAGCGTAATGTTCCTCGGCGCCATCGCGGGGGCGGAAGACGCGCACGCGGCCCGCCTCGGAGACCTCGAGCGGCACGCGGGCCGAGGCGATCTCCACCATGTCCGCATCGGGCTTTTCGAGCGGCAGCGCCCCGGTTTCGACGCGAATGAGCCCGGCATCGGACACGAGCCCTTGCGCGACCTCGGCGCTTACCGGGGTCACCAGTGCCGCGGGCAGAAGATGCGCCTGCTTGCAGAGCGTGATCGCGGCGCGATGCAGCACCACGGGCCCGCCACGGCGCGTCATGTAGGGGCCCTTGAACGGGTAGAGCAGATCAACGGAAGGATCGGAGGACGCGCGCACCCAGGACAGATCCGCATCCTGCGGCAGGGCCACCCGCGCCAGATCGCCGTCATAGACCCGCGCCTTGAGCGTGCCCGCGCGGCGGGCGGTCAGCACCAGATCGGTGACCCCCGCAGCGCGCAGGTCGGACAACCTCTCGGGTGTCGCGGCCTCGGCTGCCAGGACGAGCGCCACCTCCTCGCCATCCGAGAGGAGGATGGCGGCCCCCATGCGCAGATCCGCGCGCGCCCGCGCAAGCCGTTCCGGTGACGTCAGTTGCAAGCTCATGATCTATCCGTCCGCAGACCTGTTTCGGCCCATCCTTTAGCCGCGATCTTGCGGCAATGAAACAAAAGCCTCCCACCGGACACAGTGCCGTGAGGGCTGAGACACAAATATTGTTTCAAACGAACATTGCCAGCAACTCATCTGCAAAAGGAGACCGGACATGAGTGTTTTGAAGAAGATCCTTCTCATCGACGACGATGGCGACCTGCGTGAGGCCCTGGCCGATCAGCTCGTCCTGACCGAGGAATTCGACGTGTTCGAAGCTTCGGACGGTGCCGAGGGTCTGGCCCGTGCAAAGGACCAGCACCACGACCTGATCCTGCTCGATGTGGGCCTGCCGGACATGGATGGCCGCGAGCTTTGCCGGCTGATGCGCAAGCAGGGCGTGAAGAGCCCGGTGCTCATGCTGACCGGCCATACCACCGACAGCGACCAGATCCTCGGGCTCGATGCGGGAGCGAACGACTATATCTCCAAGCCCTTCAAGCTGCCGGTCCTGCTCGCACGCATCCGCGCCCAGCTGCGCCAGCACGAGCAGTCCGAGGACGCGGTTTTCGCGGTCGGACCCTATTCCTTCAAGCCCGCCGCCAAGGTTCTGGTGGACGAGGACGACCGGAAGATCCGGCTGACCGAGAAGGAAACCAACATTCTCAAGTTCCTCTACCGCTCGGGTGCGGACGTGGTGGCGCGCGAGGTGCTGCTTCACGAGGTCTGGGGCTACAATGCGGGCGTGACCACACACACGCTCGAGACGCACATCTACCGCCTCCGTCAGAAGATCGAGCCCGATCCCTCGAACGCACGCATCCTCGTCACCGAACCCGGCGGCTACCGTCTGGTTCCGGCCTGATCATGAGCGAGTGCAAGGTGTCGGGGGGAGGCCCCGACATCTCTTTCGCGCGTCTGCCGCAGATCGATCCGGCGGAGATCATCGCGCATATGTCGGATCCGCGGGTGACTGCGCATCTGCCGCTCGCGACTGAGCCGTGGGACGCCGCCTATTGCGCCAATTTCATCGCGGTGAAGGAGGAGGCCTGGGCGCGCGACGGACTTGGTCACGGCGCGTTTCTGGTCGATCGCGTCTACGCCGGCTGGGGCGGGTTCCAGAAGGTGGACGAGGATTGGGATTTCGGCCTCGTACTGAGGCGGGAGTTCTTCGGGCTCGGGCCGCGCATCATCCGGGCGGCGCTCGATTTCGCCCGCTCCGATCCGCGGATCGACCACGCCACGTTTCTGCTGGCCCCGTCGCGGCCCCATCTGCGCGGGCTGGAACGCCTCGGGGCCGTGCCCGTTGGACCGGTGAAATACGCGAACCAGAAATTCGTGAAGTATCGTCTGGAGTTCGGCGGGGCGGGATCGCCCTTTGAGAATGCCTGACCCGGACGCGAGGGTCCGGGTCATGGGGATGCTGCTGCGGTTTCGAAGCAGTGGAGCCGCCGCGCGAGGGAACGCGGCGCGCCCTGATCGTCTGGCCGAGGGCCGGCCTCAGGCGTCGGTTCAGGACGCCGTGACGGCCATGTCGAGACCGAACTTGTAGGCGGTCTTGTAGGCCTTGCTCGTCTTCATGCTTTCCGGCAGGGCGTGCATGAAGTTGCAGGTGCTTCCGCTGTCGCGATAGGCGTCGAGCAGGCCACCCTTGGTTTCCTCGCTGATCGCCTTCCAGTCGAAGCCGAGACCGGAGACCCAGGAAACGAACTGCGGCTCGCACCGTCTGAGCAGGTTGGAGGAGTCGATCAGCGCGCTGAGGTTGAGCATGGTCTTGCCGTTGACGGTCTGGCTCGTGCCCTTGATCTTGGCCGCGATGCTGGGATCGGCAACGGTCTTGTCGATGAGGGTTTCGATAGTGGGGTCCATCGTCATGGTGTCCTCCTGAATGACGCAGGGGGAACTTACGCAAACCATGGTTACTGAAATGTTTATTAGACTAATTGCGCACTTATTGTCATAAAGATGATTGTTACTTTGATTTAGGAAAATGAAAGCTGCGATTTAGAAAAATTTTCGGCAATTGTGGTGGGCCCGGCATTCCGGGCCGGAGCGGGGTCAGTTCCGGGGTTTCATCCGTTCGAGTTCGGGGCTGATGGGGATGTATTCATCAGTATCGCCGGGCGGCAGGCGGAAGGGGCCGTTTTCCCAGTCCGCGCCCTTCCAGGCCTCCTTCGCCGCCTCGATCCGTTCGCGCGAGGAGGAGACGAAGTTCCACCAGATGTAGCGCGGGCCGTTGAGCGTCTCGCCGCCCAGCGCCATGAGGCGGGCGCCCTGCCCGCCCGCGCGCAGGCTGATCCGGTCGCCGGGGCGGAAGACCATCATGCGGCCGGCCGCGTAGCTTTCGCCAGCCACCTCGATCTCTCCCTCGAGCACGTAGACGCCGCGATCCTCGTGGTCGTCGGGCATGGGAAGCTGTGCGCCGGGCGCGAGCGTCACGTCGGCGTAGAAGATCTCGCTCTGCATGGTCACGGGTGAGGCTTCGCCCCAGGCCGTGCCGAGAATGAGCCGCGCGCTGGTGCCGTCATCCTCGATGAACGGCAGGGCCGCCTGCTTGTGGTGCTCAAAATCGGGCGCCATCTCCTCGCGATCCTCGGGCAGTGCCACCCATGTCTGGATGCCGAAGAGGCTGTGGCGGGTCTTGCGGGTCTCGGCGCCGGTGCGCTCCGAATGGGTGACGCCACGGCCCGCGAGCATCCAGTTCACCTCGCCGGGATGGATCATCTGGTGGGTGCCGATGCTGTCGCGGTGCTCGAACTCGCCCTGCAAAAGGTAGGTGACGGTGCCGAGCCCGATATGGGGATGCGGGCGCACGTCGATGCCGCCCTCGGTGACGAATTCCGCCGGGCCCATCTGGTCGAAGAAGATGAAGGGGCCGACCATCTTGCGCTCGATGCTCGGGAGCGCCCGGCGCACCTCGAACCCGCCGATATCGCGGGCACGGGGAATGATCAGGGTCTCGATCGCATCGCTCGCATCCGCGCTCGGGCAATCGGGGGATTGGGTGGGGTTCCAGCTCATGGGGGCCTCCTGCCGGGCAAGCATGGGCAGGAGTGTAGCGCCAATCCGGCAATGGCCCAAGCGCGACCTGTGGCGCAGGCGGACGTGTCTCAGGCCCTTGCGGTGGGGCGGATCGCGATGTCCTCGAAGGCGCCTTCGGACGATGGCTCGACCCCGGACATGAGGCTGTCGCCCGACGCGCCGGTTCCCTCCAGCGCGTGGACGACGGTTTCGTGCAGCGCATTCTGCGAGAGCGGCTTGGCCAGCAGCCATTCGATCCCCGCCTCGCGCGCCGCCTTCTCGGCCTCGGTTGACAGTCCGCCGGTCAGGGCGATGATCGGCACACCGGCAAAGGAGGTGCCCGACTGGCGCATCCTTCTGGCCGTGGCGATGAACTCGGATTGGCCCTGGTCGAGATCGAGCAGGAGAAGATCGGGGGCGTCGGACAAGAGCGCTTCCATTACCGCGGAACGTGTCTGGACAACATCCAGCTCGACACTGCGCTTGGAGCAGTAGTCCGAAAGAAGCCGCATTCCGTTACCGCGTTCCATCGCCGCCAGCACCCGCCCGCCGCGCAGACTGTCCATCGCCGCGGGCATCGTGGGCCGAACCGCTCCCTCGAGAACCTCGGCCGGCCCGACGCAATCGAAACCGGCAAATGGTCCGGCCGTCTTGCCACGCGGCACCCCGGCAGGTCCAATGCCATCGAGACCGGACAATGGCTCGGCCATTTCGCGGCGAGACGCCTCGGGCGCGGGAATGCGGAGGCGGAAGGTGGTGCCCTCTCCCGGCAGGCTTTCGACAAAGATCTCGCCGCCCATCCGGTCGGTGATTTCCTTGCAGATCGCGAGCCCCAGGCCGCTTCCGCCACGGTGGCGTTCATCGAGATCCCTGCACTGGGTAAAGCGCCCGAAGATCGCCGGCAGCTGCTCTGGCGCGATGCCGATGCCAGTGTCCGTCACGGTGACGCACAAGATGCCCGGCCCATCCGCATCGTAGTCCAGGTTCAGCAGGACGGATCCCTCGTCGGTGTAGCGCACCGCGTTGCCGACGATGTTGTTGAAGATCTGGCGAAAGCGCACGGCATCGCCACAGATGTGCCGGGGGACGCTCTCGGTCGCGCTCCAGGTCATACGCAAGCGCTGACCCTGGCTTGTGGCCGACATGAGAGTGATGACTTCGGCCGCCATCTCGCGAATGTCGATCGCCTCTGACTGGAAGGTAACCTCATCCGACTGAAGCTTCGAGAGGTAGAGACTGTCGGTGACAATGCTCATGAGCTGGTTGGCGGAGCTGTGCAGCAGGTCGGCGCGGCCCCTTTGCTCCGGGCTGAGTTCGCCCTGGCGCATCAGGTCGAGCACGCCGAGAATGCCGCCCAGCGGGGTGCGGATTTCGTGGCTGAGGGTTGCGAAGAGCCGGGATCGCGCTTCGGTCGCGGCCTCGATATGCTCCCGCCGCCTTTCGAGTTCTAGATCGCGCTCCACCACCTCGGTTTCGTCCCAACAGACGCCGAGAAGGTGGACATCCCCGTTCTCGCGAGTGGTCGACTTGGCCTTGTTGCGCAGGTAGCGCAGCCTGCCCCGACTGTCGATGACGCGGAACGTGGCCTCCTTCATTGCGCTCGACCGGATCGCGTCCTTCACACGCGCGAGGGTCTCCTCCCGATCTTCCGGGTGCAGAAACTCGGAGAAGGCCTCCATGGTCTTTTCGCGTCTCGGGTCGGCGCCGTAGAACCTGCACATCGTCTCGTCCCACAAGCCCTTGTCCGTCGTGGCATTGTAGTCGAACACGCCGATCTGCGCGCCGGAGAGCGCGAGTTCGAGCCGCTCCGCGGTCCGGTTGATTTCCCGTTCCTTCGCTTCCATCGCCACGAGGTTGCGCCGCCGCTCCTCCGACAGCTGGCGCATGCGGAAGATCATCAGCGCGACGGCACAGACCGAGATCAGTGTCAGGAGGCGAACGGGCAGGATATCTCCGATGCTCCCGGTCCAACCGTTCTCCGGGGCGATTTCGAGCGTCCAGTTGCCGCCCGGCATGAACACCTCCGTGCGCACCGGATCGTCCTTTCCGAGCCCTCCGTTGCCCAGGAGGACCCCGCGCAGCTCGTTCTGGTCGGCAGCGAGCCGCTGAGTGAGTGCGACCTGATAGGGACCAGAGACATCGCGCAGCCCCGCGTCGGAGAAGAAGGCTTCCGAATCGACAAGGATTGCCGCCTGCCCCCGAACACCCCCGCCGTCCGGCTCCTCGCCACCGTAGACCGGCCCCCAGACGGCAATGGCGCGCGGCTCGGTTTCGGGCAGATGCGTGGCACCATGCCGCTCCGGTTCGTCGGGATTGAAGAGTTCCAGCAGGCGCGTACTGTCGGGCACCAGCCCGGTGGTGAAGAGCCGACCATCGGAAAGGGAAATCGCCGCCATGCCGAGGACATGCCTGCCGATACCACCTCCGCTTGTCAGGGCGCCGTTGAGATCCCAGTCCTCGGCCAGATCGTCGGGCAAGAGCGTGCCGCTGAGTTGCTTGAGCAGACCGACCCGCGACGTGGCAACCTCGTCAAACTGCAACCGCAGACCATCGAGATAGTCGGCCGCCTCTTCACGCTGGATCTGACGGGAGAGCTCGCGGGTCTTGACCTCGGCAATCAAGCCGATCCCGAATACGACGGCGACCGCCGCTAACGTCGGAAGGTGACTGAACGCCCCGAGGCCGCGCCTCAGGCTCTGGTCGTTCATCGGGTATTCCTCCTCGGACCCGCCCTAATGCCAAGTCGATCATCGCAGAATTCGCACGACATAAGAGACAGGCACCTGCTGGCGGCATCACCGGACAAGAACGCCGCCGGTGCCGACATATCAGCGAAACAATCACCAGTTGAATCAACGCCCCAACCTTTGCCGAAGCCAGAGAGTTCGGTCAACAAGTATTTCTTTCGAGGTTCGGGCAAAACTATTTGCGTTTTGCGGCGGCTGGCCCCGATTTTAGATCTGGTATTTCGAAATCCGACATCTGTGTTGAATCAATGGTTAACTTGCTGCTTTGCAGCACGCCAGCTCCGGCCATGGGTCGGGATCGGCAACCCTCCAGTCGGGCCGTTGCGTGGAAGCGATTGAATTGATGACGCTCTTTGAAGTCCTGCCACCGCATTCTGGTCAGTCTCGTTGCATTGCTACCGACCCTGACATCATGGGAAAGTCAATCCCGCCTGAACAGAAGAGGTATGCCGGGTCCGGAAGCCACTCAGGCGTCCTTTTGTTTCGTTATAACATCCAATCACGCAAAGATGAGCCTTTTTGACAACCCGATGCGGTAGAATACTAGTAAAAATCGTGCTGCGGACGCGAAAAACTGCGCCATTCGAGAAACGCCGACAAATCTTCACGAATCAAAATATTGTCATTCTTGCGTGGGTTTTCCGCGCGGCCCGAATAGAATTTTGTGTAACCCGAAGTAATAATGAATACTCACTCAAGAGACTTTAACAACACCAAAACTATCGGCAATTATCCGCGCATACCTTCAATTTGCCGCGAGTGCGGTCGCGCCGCAGGGCATCCCGCTTAACGGGAACACGCCGCAACATCAGGCTTGACCGCGATTTTCTGCGCGCCACTTTCCCACGGCATGGAAGAGACAAGCCCCCTGATCTACTGGATCCGCCGCGACCTGCGCCTCACGGACCACCCCGGCCTCGACGCCGCCCGGCAGTCGGGACGCCCGGTGATCCCAGTGTTCATTCTCGACCCGGAAACGGAGGGGATCGGTGCGGCACCGAAATGGCGCCTCGGACTGGGGATCGACGCCTTCCGCACGCGACTGGAAGAGATCGACAGCGGGCTCGTTCTTCGACGGGGCAAGGCGCTGGACGTGCTCAGGGCGCTGGTGGAGGAAACCGGGGCGGGGGCGGTTCACTGGACGCGGCTTTACGATCCCGCCGCGATAAAGCGCGATACGGCCGTGAAGGAGGCTCTGCGCGAGGATGGCGTCGAGGCCGAGAGCCGGCCGGGGCATGTTCTCTTCGAGCCCTGGACCGTCGAGACGAAATCGGGCGGCGACTACTACAAGGTCTATTCCCCCTTCTGGCGGGCGGTCGACGGCATTGATGTCGGACCGTGTCTGGAGCGGATCGAGGACCTTCCGGCACCGGAGAAATGGCCCGTGTCGGACGCGATGGAGGACTGGTCTCTCGGGGCTGCCATGCAGCGCGGGGCCGAGGTGGTTCTGCCTCATGTCTGTGTCGGAGAGGATGCGGCGCGCGGGCGGCTCGAGAGGTTCCTCGATGACGCCGTGCTGGATTACGCGGGGGATCGCGACCGCCTCGACCTCGATGGCACGTCCGGCCTTTCCGAGAATTTCACCTACGGGGAGCTTTCGGTGCGCGAGGCCTGGCATGCGGCAGGCCGGCACATGAACGGGCAGAGCAAGGGGCCGGGCACGTTCCGCAAGGAAATTGCCTGGCGCGAGTTCGCCTATCACCTGATCTACCACACGCCCCACCTCGTGGAGCGACCCTGGCGCGAGGAATGGACCGATTTCCCCTGGCGCGAAGACAGCGAGGATGCCGAACGCTGGCGGCGCGGCATGACGGGCGAGACGGTCGTGGATGCGGCCATGCGGGAACTCTTCATCACGGGTCGGATGCACAACCGCGCCCGGATGATCGTGGCGTCCTATCTGACCAAGCACCTGATGACGGACTGGCGCGTCGGCATGGACTGGTTTGCCGATTGCCTGATCGACTGGGACCCGGCCTCGAATGCACTCGGCTGGCAATGGACAGCGGGTTGCGGACCGGATGCTGCGCCCTTCTTCCGGGTGTTCAACCCCGAGACGCAAGGCGAGAAATACGACCCCGACGGCGCCTACCGCCGGCGCTATCTGCTGGGGTTCGACGGATCGGAAGACGAAGTCGCAGCCTCCTATTTCGACGCCGTGCCGCGAAGCTGGGATCTTGACCGGGACACCCCTGCCCCGGAGCGGATGGTCGGCCTGAAGGAGGGCCGCACGCGGGCGCTCGATGCCTACAGCGCCTTCAAGGACGAGCATTGATGCGACGAGCAGGATAAAGGCTGCGGCGGCCTGAATGACCCCGGTTTAAACCAACCTTAGCGATTGAATGCGATTGAATCGGGGTGCGCCCGAAGCGATGGGCGTCTTCGGACAGGACTTTCGTGCATGAAACATTGGCTCGCAGTGACAGCTTTCTCCCTCCTTGCCGCTCCGGCCTCGGCGGGCGAGCTGGAAGCGCTCGTTCAGGACTACGTGGCCGCGCACGTCACGGCCTGGGTCGCCGACCCGGTTCTCGTGGAAGCGGTCAAGGCACAGAACGAGAAGCATGCCGCGATCACCCAGGACGACATCGACGATCTGGATGCCACCTGGCGGAAAGAGGTGGACGCAGGCAGCGCCCCGCTTGTCACCGAGGTGCTGGAGTCACCGGCTTCGGACTTCCTTCGCGACCGGAAGAGCGAATCCGAGGGCATCATCTCCGAGGCCTTCGTGATGGACGCGGTCGGGCTGAATGTGGCGGCGAGCGACGCCACCTCCGATTTCTGGCAGGGCGACGAGGCCAAGTTCCAGAAGACCTATCCGGAAGGCCCGGGCACGGTTTTCGTCGATGACGTCGAATTCGACGACTCGACCCAGACCTACCAGAGCCAGGTGTCCTTCACCATTGCGGACCCCGAAAGCGGCGAGGCCATCGGAGCGATCACCGTGGGCATCGACCTCGACGCCCTGCTCTGAGGGGCGCGCACCTCTGCTCTTGAAGTGCCTCGGCCCGGGTTTCATATGCTGCGGACCTGAAGCGTGAACGAGGACCGGCGGCAGGCGCCGTCGGAGAGTTGCCATGCATGTAGTTGCAGACACCGATGCGCTCGTGGCCGCGGGTGTCATCGCGCCGGGCCAGGCGCGCGAGATCGAGGCCCGGTCGCGGCAGACGATGATCGCGCTTGCGGTCAACTGCGTTCTGTTTCTCGGCATTCTCTCGGCCACGGGCGGCCTGATCTACTGGCTGCGTGATCCGCTCTCGGTCGCCATCTTCGGTGCGATCTCCTTTGCGATCGGCGTGCTGATCCTCTCGCGCAACTCGGACAGCCTGCGGATCTTCGGCAATGCGGCCGCGCTGATCGGGGCAGGCACGCTTTCGGGCGGCGCGGTGCTGGAGCTTCTCGACACCTGGCCCGAGATCGCGGCGGAGGTCATTACGCTTTCGGGCGGTGCGATCCTGATTCTGGCCGCAGCTGCGCACTGGCGGCTGGCGCCACGGGCGGTGTTCATCACTGGCTCGCTCTGCCTGATCGGGCTGGCGATGCATCTGGGCGGCCTTGCCTATTTCATCGAGCGGAACGCGGTGGCGGGCCTGCCGGTGAGCCTTGCACAACTCTATGCCGCAGCACTGATGGTCGGGATCGGCTGGCTCACGAATGTGCGGCTCGTGACTGCGCTCGCCATCATCCCCTTTGCGCAGGTGCTCGATACCGGCGCATTCTATTTCCATGCGATCTATGCCTTCTCCTCGCCGGAACCGACGCTGACCATCCTGCAGATGGTCGCACTCATCGCGCTCTGTCTCTGGGTCGCGAACCGATCCGGGGAGCGGACCGCGCGCCATGGCCTCGTGCTCGCGGTTCTGGCCTTCGTGGTCGCCAATCTCTGCGCGCTCATCGGCTCCCTCTGGGGGGACGTGGTGGGCGAAACCGCCTGGGGGCCTGCAGGCGTGCCACCCGGAAACGTCACGGATTGGGACGCCCGGACCGAAGCCATCGCCGCCTTCCGCGAGACAGCGCTGGTGATCCCCGAGCACGTCTTCACCATCGCCTGGGCCATTGTGCTGGTCGGTATGGCGATGTGGTCTGCCCACCGCAACAATCGCGGTCTCTTCAACACGTCGATCGTGTTCGGGGTGATCCACGTCTACACGCAACTCTACGAGACCTTCGGGGATGAACCGCTGGCCTATGTGATCGGCGGGCTCGCCCTCATTCCGGTGGCCTGGGGCATGTGGCGGTTTGACGCTGCGTTGAGGGAACGGGCCGTGCCGGAGGGGCTTGAAACGGGGTCAGCGTAATGCGCTGTTCGCACGGTTGACGCCGTCCTTGATTTCCTGGCCTTAATTTCCCGCCCTTGATTTGACGTCTGGCGAAATCGAGCTGCGCGGACCGGTCTGGGTGGCTGTGCGCTGACGCGCCCGTCTGAAGAATTCCAGCGGGTCGCGCACATGAGAGTTGACGAGCGACGCTGACTTTCGTATTTCCGTGCCAACTTCCGGAGAATCCGTTTTCTCCGGTCCTGTGCTATTGCAGGATCGCCGCCGGTCAGCGCGTTGCGCCCACCGGCGTATTCGTCGTTTGCCGCATGGGCGGCTGAAAGCAAGGGGGCTGTTGGCCTGATGTTCGAGAATCTGTCCGACCGGCTAGGCGGCGTCTTCGGCAAGCTCACCAAACAGGGTGCGCTGAGCGAAGAGGATATCTCGACGGCGCTGCGCGAGGTGCGCGTCGCGCTTCTGGAGGCCGATGTCTCCCTGCCCGTGGCCCGCAGCTTCATCAAGGGTGTCTCCGAGAAGGCGAAGGGCCAGGCGGTTACCAAGTCGGTGACACCCGGCCAGCAGGTCGTGAAGATCGTTCATGACGCGCTGATCGAGATGCTGGCGGGCGACGATCCGAATGCGGGCGAGCTGCGGGTCGCGAGCCCCCCTGCCCCGGTCCTGATGGTCGGGCTTCAGGGCTCTGGCAAGACGACCACCACGGCGAAGCTCGCAAAGCGGCTGAAGGACAAGGATGGCAAGCGCGTCCTCATGGCCTCGCTCGACACCCGACGCCCGGCCGCCATGGAGCAGCTTGCGGTGCTCGGCACGCAGATCGGCGTCGACACGCTGCCCATTATCATGGGCCAAGACGCGGTCTCCATCGCCAAGCGCGCCAAGCAGCAGGCCACGCTGGGCGGTTATGATGTCGTCATGCTCGACACCGCGGGCCGTCTGCACATCGATGACGAACTGATGGGCGAAGTCGAGGCGGTGCGCGAGGCGACGAAACCCCACGAGACGCTTCTGGTTGTCGATGGCCTCACCGGTCAGGACGCGGTCAACGTGGCCGAGCAGTTCGACGGGCGCATCGGGATTTCCGGTGTGGTGCTCACCCGGATGGATGGTGACGGGCGCGGCGGTGCGGCGCTCTCGATGCGGGCCGTCACGGGCAAGCCGATCAAGTTCGTCGGTCTCGGCGAGAAGATGGAGGCGCTGGAGGAGTTTCACCCCGAGCGTGTCGCCGGCCGCATCCTCGGCATGGGCGATATCGTCTCCCTCGTCGAAAAGGCGCAGGAGACCTTCGAGCGCGAAGCCGCCGAACGGATGATGAAGCGGTTCCAGAAGGGTCAGTTCAACATGAACGACCTCAAGGGCCAGCTCGAACAGATGATGAAGATGGGCGGCATGCAGGGCGTCATGGGCATGCTGCCGGGCATGGGCAAGATGGCCAAGCAGCTCGAGGGCGCGGGCATGGACGACAAGGTCCTGCGGCGCCAGATCGCGCTCATCAATTCCATGACCAAGCAGGAGCGCCGCAACCCCGCACTTCTCCAGGCCAGCCGCAAGAAGCGCATCGCCGCGGGCGCGGGCCTCGAGGTTCAGGAACTCAACCGCCTGCTGAAGATGCATCGCCAGATGGCCGACGTCATGAAGAAGATGGGCGGCAAGGGCGGCATGAAGAACCTGATGCGGGGCGGTCTCGGCGGCCTCCTCGGCAAGGGCGGTGGCGGAATGCCGGGCGGGATGCCCCCGATGCCGCCGGGTGGCGGCCTGCCGGGCGGGATGACCCCGCCGGGCGGCATGGCACTGCCTCCGGGTCTAAGCGGGCTGGGCAAGAAGAAATGATGGCGGAGGTTCTTCCCAAACCCTGGGAGCGCGCACCGCAGGGACCTGCCGCGCAGCTTTCGGCCCGGATTTGCGGTCTTCTGCCGGTTCTGGAAACCGAGCGTCTCAGGCTGCGTGCGCCCCGGATCGAGGACTACCCGGTCTATTCCGGTTTCGTGCGGGATGATCGTGGTGCAGGGCTCGTGACGGGCGAGCGGGATCGCCGCTCCTGGCACGACTTCTGCGAACTGGTGGCCGGCTGGACGCTGCGCGGTCATGGAGCATGGACGATCGAAACCCTCGAAGACGGCGCGGTGGTCGGCGTGCTGACCATCGACCACGAATATGGCGATCCGGAACCCGAGATCGGCTGGCTGGTGACGCCGGCGGTCGAAGGACGGGGCTTTGCCACCGAGGCCGCCAGGGTCGCGCTGGACTGGGCATTCGGCACCCACGGGTTCACGAGCCTCGTGAGCTATATCGACGGGGAGAATGCCCGCTCGATCCGGGTGGCTGAGCGGCTGGGTGCACGCCGCGACGCACAGGCTGAGGCCGGTCTGGGCTGTCGCGTCTACCGATTTATCGCCGAGGAGGCCAGGCAATGAGCGAGAGCGACGCAATCCGCCGCGCGGCGGACCTCCTGCGGGGCCATCGGGAGTCCATCGATCGGCTCGATGCGATCCTCGTCTTCACCCTCGCGGAGCGGTTCAAGCACACTCAGGCCGTCGGCAAGCTGAAGGCCGAGCACGCGCTGCCCCCCTCCGATCCCAGCCGCGAGGCGGTGCAGATCGAGCGGCTGGAGCGGCTCGCCAACGAGGCGGATCTCGATCCCGAGTTCGCCAAGAAATTCCTGAACTTCATCATCTCGGAAGTGATCAGGCATCACGAGAGACATCTCGAAACCGGGGCTGCGGCCGACGCCCAGCCCCAAACAAGCGCATGAACAGGAGACCAGTGACATGGCAATGAAGATCCGGCTCGCCCGCGGCGGGTCCAAGAAGCGTCCCCACTACTCGATCGTGGCTGCCGACAGCCGCATGGCCCGCGACGGCCGCTTCATCGAGAAGCTCGGCACCTACAACCCGCTCCTGCCGAAGGACAACGAAAACCGCGTCCAGATGGACATGGAGCGCGTGCAGTACTGGCTCGGCGAAGGCGCACAGCCGACCGACCGCGTGAGCCGTTTCCTCGAAGCTGCCGGCGTTGTCGGCCAGAAGACCCGCAACAACCCCAAGCGCGGCGAGCCGGGCAAGGCCGCACAGGCCCGCGCGAAGGAACGCGCCGAGAAGGCCGCTGCAGCTGCCGAAGCTGCCGCCGAGGCACCGGCTGAAGAAGGTGCGGCTGCCGAATAAGGCTCCGCACAGGACAAGTGATCCGCAGCAGGGGCGCGCGCGATGAACCGCAAGACCGATCTCGTCTGCCTCGGGGCCATTGCCGGCGCCTGGGGCGTGAAGGGCGACGTGCGGCTCAAGTCGTTCTGCGCCGACCCCGGCGCGATTGCTGACTATGCGCCACTGGTCAGTGACGACGGACGCACCTTCGAGATCCGGCTGTTGAAGCCGGTCTCGGGGGCCTACGCCGCGAAACTCTCGGGCGTACAGACCCGCGAGGAGGCCCAGGCGCTCAAGGGCACGCGGCTCTACGCGCCCCGCGACCGTTTGCCCGATCTGCCCGATGACGAGTTCTACCATGCGGACCTGATCGGGCTCGCGGTCTTCGATGCCGGCGGCGCGGAGCTTGGCCGGATCAAGGCGGTGATGGATCACGGAGCGGGGGATTTCCTCGAGATCGCGCGCCCCGGCGCGCCCGTCGTTCTGGTGCCCTTCACGCGGGACGTCGTGCCCACGGTCGACCTCTCGTCCGGACGGGTGGTCGTGGACCTGCCCGAAGGGCTGGTCTGACCCGATCCCACCCGTCGCTCAGGCGGCTTCGACGACCTCCGAGTCCGACACACCCATCGCTTTCGCCAGTTGCCGAAGGCGCGTCTGCACCGCCTCGCTGTCCGGGACGCTTTCGGCATCGAGAACCTCGAGGCGGACCGAGCCCGCCTCGACCCGAAGGCGCGATTGCAGCAGGATTTCCGGCACGCTGGCCGAGAAGCGGTGCCCGAGCACGAGCGCACGCCCCAGGATCTCCGCCCGGCGCAACTGGCTCTGGCTCAACAGGCCTCCCAGCCGATCGGTGACCGTTTCGGCCTTTCCGCCATAGCGCGCCATGATGGCAACGGCGAGAAAGGCGCGCTCCGCGTGGCTGATGCCGATGAACGGGAACTGCAGCAGCCGCAGGAAGCTTTCCTCGGCGCGCACCTTGTCGTGGTCGCGCCAGGAGAGATCCGTGAGCGCACAGACCGAGAGCCGCAGGCGCCGGTCGCTGTCGGTCTCGCCGGGAAAAAGGTCGTCCGTCCATTTCGCCAGTGCAGCGCTGAAGGCCGGCACCCGCGCGCCGGGCAGACCGATCGCCTGCGCGCATTCGAGCAGCGGATCGCGATACTGTTCCTCCTCGTCCAGCTGCGCATAGAGCCAGCCCTCGCGCAGGCCGTAGGAGGAAAAGACGACGCTTTCGGGCTTGAGTGCCTTCAGCACCCGCGACATCACCAGAGCCGCGGCAGGAAGGGTATCGACCCGGCGGCTCGGCACATCGGGAAGGTCGGCCACCTCTGCCCTGTCCATCTTGGCAATCTTGCGCGCGAGCTTGCGCAACTCTTCCGCCTCGACCTCGTAGCCATGCACCACGCTGATCGGGGCGGCATTCATCGCGATATGCACCCGCGCGAGCGCCCGCCAGCCGCCGCCCACCGCGTAGAAGACCGGATTGGTCAGAAGCGGCGGGATGTTTTCGCGCAGGATCTCGTCGATGGCGTCCTTCGCCGTGCCGTAGCCTTCCTCCATCAGTGCCTTCACCGGCAATGCGCCGAGCGGCATGGAGGTCATGCGCTCTCCCACCTTGTCATCCACCACTTCGGCCACCTCGAGGCTCCCGCCGCCGATATCACCCACGAGCCCCACCGGCCGGAAGAAGCCGGAGATGACGCCCATCGAGGTGTATGTCGCCTCCTCCTCCCCGGTCAGAACCCGCGTTTCCATGCCCGTCGCCTCGCGGATTGCCTCGACGAGTTTGGTGCCATTCTTCGCCCGGCGCGTGGCTTCGGTGGCGATGACGTCGATGCGCGGCACATCCATGGCCTTGGCGATGGCATCGAGCCGGCGGATGGCATGGATCGCGCGCCGTATCGCCTCGTCCGTGAGATTGCCCGATGCGTCGAGCCCTGCGCCAAGGGCGGAAAACGACTTCTCGTTGAAGCGCGGGAACGGCGCGCGGCTGAGCGAATCGTAGACGACGAGGCGAATGGAGTTGGACCCGATATCGATCACGCCGTAGTGGGCCTGGTCCCGTCCGAGGATCCGCGCTGTGTCGATCTCGATGCGCCGCGTGGGCTCGCCCGCCGGCTCTGCTGATCTGACGGTCATCGTCTCTCCCCCTTATCCTGCCCCTGTCTCTACCTGTTCAATGCTGACATCGCGCGGCGGTTCGGTCCAGTGCCGCGATTTTTCGGCGATTTTAGCCTTGCGGTCGTGGCGTCCGTGACCGAGAGAAGGCGCTCCCGATCCACCGCAGCCTGTCAGACCCGCCGATGCCCGCACCCTGGACCGCACGTATCCTGACGCTCTACCCGGAGATGTTCCCCGGACCGCTCGGCGCGTCGATCACCGGGCGCGCGCTCACCGACGGGCTCTGGAACCTCGACACGGTGCAACTCCGCGATTTCGCATTCGACAGGCATCGCAGCGTAGATGACACGCCAGCGGGCGGCGGTGCGGGAATGGTGCTGAAGCCGGATGTCGCCGCGCGCGCACTCGATGCCAGCGAAAGCGGGCGGTCCCGCGAGGACTGGCCGGTGATCTATCTTTCGCCGCGTGGCCGCCGCTTCGACCAGGCCATGGCACGCAGAATCGCGGATGGCGCCGGGGTCACGCTGTTTTGCGGCCGGTTCGAGGGCCTGGACCAGCGGGTGATCGAAGCCCGCGAAATCCTTGAGATATCCATGGGGGATTTTATCCTCACCGGCGGAGAAATCGCAGCAATGGGCTTGATCGATGCCTGCGTCCGGCTTATACCCCGCGTCCTGGGCAATCCTGAGTCGCCGGTCGAAGAATCCTTCGCATCCGGTCTTTTGGAGCACCCTCAATATACCCGTCCGGCCGTTTGGGAAGGTCTTTCGATCCCCGAGGTTCTCCTCTCGGGACATCATGGACGCATCGCCGATTGGCGTCGCGCTCAGGCGGAACGGATCACGAAGGAACGTCGTCCCGACCTCTGGCGGGCCTATGCGGCGGGCGAAAGCCCAGGCGCATATGCGGACCCGGCAGGAGAGGCAGAGCTCTCGGACGCGCACACCATCGCCGCTCAAGGCGAGCATCGAGAGGATGAGAGAGAATGAACCTCATCGCGCAAATCGAAGCCGAGCAGATCACTGCTCTGGCCAAGGAAATACCGGATTTCGCGGCCGGTGACACCGTGCGTGTCGGCTACAAGGTGACCGAGGGCACGCGCTCGCGCGTTCAGGCCTACGAGGGCGTCTGCATCGCCCGCAACGGCGGCGCAGGCATCGGCGCAAGCTTCACCGTGCGCAAGATCTCCTTCGGCGAAGGCGTCGAGCGTGTTTTCCCGCTCCACTCGCCGAACATCGATTCGATCACCGTGGTCCGCCGCGGCAAGGTCCGTCGTGCGAAGCTCTATTACCTCCGCGATCGTCGCGGCAAATCTGCCCGCATCGCCGAGAAGACCAACTACAAGCCGAAAACCGCTAGCTGAGGTCTGGAGAGATGAAAAAGGACATTCACCCCGATTATCACTTCATCGAAGTGAAGCTGACCGACGGCTCGACCTATCGCACGCGCTCGACCTACGGCGCCGAAGGCGACACGCTGGCCCTCGAGATCGATCCCAGCGCGCACCCGGCCTGGACCGGCGGATCGCAGCGCCTGATGGACACCGGCGGACGCGTCTCGAAGTTCAAGAAGAAATACGAAGGCCTGGGCTTCTGAGCTTTCTCGAATCAGAGCTTTCGACTAGATTTAGTGGAGCGCCCCGAAAGAGGGCGCTCCATTTCGTTTGGAGAGCGGGAACGCCGCGAGCCACCCAGGTTTGACGGCCGAACCCGCCCAGGAACATGAACTTGGCCGGCAGTCCTTTTCAGACGGCGCCCCCGCCTGAAACGGCTTCGGTCCAGAGGCAGGAGTGACGCATGACCCGGATCATCGTCATGGGCAACGAAAAGGGTGGATCGGGCAAGTCCACCACCGCCATGCATGTGATCACCGCCCTGGTGAGATCGGGCAACGCCGTGGGCGCGCTCGATTTCGACCTGAGGCAGAAGAGCCTGTTCCGCTACCTCGACAACCGCGAGGATTACATGAAGCGCCACGGCTTCGCATTGCCGATGCCGCGGCGGCTCGAGATCCAGGCCAGCGAACTGGACAGTCGGCTCGATGCCGAGGTCGAGGACCAGGAAAACTTCATTAACGCGATCGGAACGCTCAGCCGGGATTGCGACTACATCGTGATCGACTGTCCCGGCTCGCATACCGTGCTGTCGCGGGCGGCCCATGCGGCGGCGGATGTTCTCATCACGCCCATGAACGACAGTCTCGTCGATTTCGACATGCTGGCGCGGCTCGACCCGGTGGATGGCCATATTCTCGGCCCCTCGCTCTATTCCGAGATGGTCTGGAAATCGCGGCAGAACCGCGCGGCAACAGGGCGTCCGCAGATGGACTGGATCGTGCTGCGCAACCGCATGTCCACGTTCGACGCGAAGAACAAGCGTCGGGTTGGCGCGGCCCTCGACGAACTGTCACAGCGAATCGGCTTCCGGATCGCGCCGGGCTTCTCGGAACGGGTGATCTTCCGGGAACTGTTCCTTTCGGGGCTGACACTTCTCGATCTGCGCGCCGACGATCCGCAGACGATGACCATGTCGAATATCGCAGCCAGGCAGGAAGTGCGTGACCTCATCCGCGCGCTCCAGCTTCCGGCGGCCTACGCCGCCGCCTGAGGTCGGGACAGGCCGGCGCGAAGAGCGCGCCGGCTCCCCTCCCCCCGATCCTCCCGTTCTCACGAAACGAAAAGACCCGGCACCTTTTCAGGGCCGGGCCAGGGAGCCTGCGAGAGGCAGTCGGCTTCGTATGGGGGGGATCAGGTTCCCGGCGCGATCGGGGCGCAGTCGGAATTGAGCCGTTGCAACGTCTGGCAGGCCGAAACCGCATTCTGCTGGCTGAGGCCCACGAACTGTGCGCGGTAGACCCGGAGACCACTGACGGTCGCGGGCTCGATCCGGCGCAGGCTGCCTGCGAGCTGCGGCACATCCTTGAGTGCCGTGGTGAGCAACTGCCGTTCGGCGTCGGTCTTTGCACGATGCACGCCGATCTGCACGCCCCAGGAATTTCCGCCGGTGCTTGTCGGCGCCGAGGTGAGTGCGACAGGAACGGTCAGGCTGTCGGGCTGCGGTGCAGGCCGCGGCGTGGCGGACGCGGGCGAGGAGGCAAAGGTCGACGCGGAGCCGGGATTCGTTGCCTGCGCCGTGTAGACCTCTTCCGCACTTCCTTCCGCGATGGGACGCGGAGCCGGGCGACCGTTGAGGTTCAGGAAGTCGAAGGTCGAGCGCGGCATCTGCGCGGAGGCCAGATCCGTGTTCACGTCCTCGATGGCCTGAGCGATAGTTGCGGAACTGCGCGCAACCGGGACAGAGGCATTGGCCGCCGAGCGGGGCACGGGGCGCGTGCTGCGGCTGAGGACAGCGACGCGCGCGGGCGAGATGCCGGAGGTCGATCCACCGACCGATTCGGCTTCCGCCACCGCGACCGAGCGCATTCTGAGCGGTGCGGGCGGGTCGAGACGCGCGACGCGCGGCATCCGGCCGAAACCGAGATCCATGAGACGGATCACTTCGGCATTGCGCGTGGCGGAGCTCTTGCCCCCCATCACGGTGACGATGACCCGCTTGTCACCGCGCTTGGCCGAGGAAGTCAGGTTGAAGCCCGCAGCGCGGGTGTAGCCGGTCTTGATGCCGTCCGCGCCGGGATAGGCATCGAGCACGCGACGGTTGGTGTTGCTTACAGTCTTGATGCCGGCAGACGTCGAACGGCGGCTGAAGAGATTGTAATACTGCGGGAAATCATAGACGAGCCGGCGCCCGAGGAGCGTCATGTCACGCGCGGTGGAGAGGTGTCCGGATGCGGTCAGGCCGTGAGCATTCTCGAAATTGGTCCGCTTCATGCCCATGGCAGCGGCGTATTTGTTCATCAGGTCGGTGAAGGCCGATTCGGAGCCGGCCACCGCCTCACCCATCGCGGTGGCGGCATCATTGGCCGATTTTACCGCTGCGGCGCGAATCAGGTAGCGAAGTTCGATGGATTGTCCGGCGCGCAATCCCAGCTTGGAGGGCGGCTCGCTGGCGGCGTTGGAGGAGATCCGGATCTTCTGATCGAGCGAGAGACGCCCCTGCCTGACCTGGTCGAACACTATATAGAGTGTCATCATCTTGGTCAGTGACGCAGGATGAAGCTGGGTATCCGCGTTTCGCGAATGCACCACCTTTCCGGTGCGGGCGTCCATGACAAGGGCGGCATACTGTGCGGCCTGTGCCAGCCCGGCCCATAATACGATTATTATCGCGAGGGCACCCCCGCGGTACAAAGATCGGATCATCACTGCCTCCGGCGCTGGGTGCGCCTCGCCTCTGATTTACGCAACCGTTAACGGTGATTGCTTTATTTTGGGTTAAGGTAGCATGTCACATTTTACGCGCAAACAGCTTTGTAGAAACACTGGTCGGCATGCGCATTGGTACCACACGGTGCACGGGAAACAATTTTTGTGCAGTGCAGCAAAAAATGTTGACGCAGCGCAGCATCGTTGCTATCTAGAGCCTGCCGCAGGAAGAGTTAGAACTCAAGTCTCTGGAGAGAAACACCATGGCCACCGCCAAAAAAGAAACCACCGACATGATCAACGACGCGATGCAGGAAGCCACCGCAAAGGTCGAAACCCTCGTTGCCGACACGCAGAAGAACATGACCGAGCAGTTCGAGAAGCTCTCGAAGAGCTTTGAAAGCCTCACCGCTTTCGGTCAGGAAAACGTGGACGCCGTTGTGAAGTCCTCCGAAATCGCAGCCAAGGCCGCTGAAGGAATCGGCAGCGAAATCAGCGCGTATTCCAAGAAATCCTTCGAGGACGGCGTTGCCGCGGCTCAGGATCTCGCCTCCGCGAAGACCATGACCGAACTGTTCGAGAAGCAGACCGCCTTCGCGCAGTCGGCCTTCGAAGGCTTCGTCAGCCAGGCCACGAAGATGAACGAAATCTACGTCGCCGCTGCAAAGGACATCTCCGCACCGCTGAGCGCTCGCGTGAGCGCCGCTTCGGACGCCGCGAAGTCCTTCTCGCTCTAAGCAGTTCGAAAAGTCTTACCTAGTACGTCGCGCAGACGCCGCTCCTCCCTGGCGGTTTGTGAGACGAGAGTACCGAATGGCCCCGGAGATTTCGATCTCCGGGGTTTTGTCTTGCACGGGGCCTGCCCGGACGCGCGTTGGTAACACTGAGCGCCGCGAAGGCTTTTTCTCCCGTGAATCATCCCATATATTGAAGCCAGAAACCCATTGATCCGCTCTTGGAACCACGAATGACCGCGTCCGACGACGACAAGACGAACCGCGAGGCCGGGGTGCTGACCAAGACGCGCCCGAAGACCCAGCGCCCGCCGCTCTACAAGGTGCTGCTGCTCAACGACGACTACACGCCCATGGAATTCGTCGTGCATGTTCTCGAGCGATTCTTCGGCATCAATCACCAGCAGGCCATCGACATCATGCTGACGGTCCACAAGAAGGGTCTCGCCGTGGTTGGCGTGTTCTCCTTCGAGATCGCCGAGACCAAGGTAACGCAGGTCATGGACTATGCGCGCCGCAATCAGCACCCCTTGCAATGCACCATGGAGCGCGAATAACGCGCCCGGAAACAGGCCCCAATGCCCCAGACAGACCGGCTTGCCTTCGCTCTCGAGGCAGGCGAGATCACCTTGCCCGAATCCGGCCCCGTAGCCGTTTTGCGGGCCGAACCTTCGGATTTCCTGCGTGCCGTGCCGGCCGATCGCCTTCATTGCGAACAGAGCGACCGGCGGCTCTTCGACCGGCTGGATGCGGCCGGGCTGCCCGTGGAGCCCCAGCTTGAGGTGAGCGGTGCGGCGCTGGCCGTGGTCAACCTCACGCGCAGCAAGGCGGAATCCCGCGGCAATGCTGCACGGGCGTTGCGGATGCTCGCCCCCGGTGGACTGCTTCTGCTCAACGGGAACAAGACCGACGGGATCGACAGCATCTCACGCGAGATCGGCCGATCCATCCCCGCGAGCGGTTCTTGCTCAAAGGCGCATGGCAAGGTGGTCTCCTTTCCACGACCGGACGAACTGCCCGATGTGGTGGCGACCTGGGCGGCCGAAATCGAGGTGTCGCAAACCCCGGAAGGCGACTGGACGCGGCCCGGAATGTTCTCCCCCGATGGTTCGGACCCCGGCAGCCAGCTCTTGGCGGAGCAGTTCGGGACGAGCCTGCGCGGACGCGTCGCGGACCTCGGTGCGGGTTGGGGCTATCTCTCCCGTGCCTGTCTGGCGGCATCGCCCGCCATCGCGCAGCTGGACCTCTTTGAAGCCGAGATGCTGGCGCTCGACGCCGCACGCCGCAATGTGACCGATCCACGTGCCGAGTTTCACTGGACCGACGTCGCCTCGCTACGCAAGACGACTGCGCCCTATGACACGGTGATCGCGAACCCGCCTTTCCACCTGGGCCGTGCCGCTGATCCGGAGGTGGGGGCTGCCTTCATCGCGGCGGCCGCGCGGATACTGAAACCTTCGGGTCAGTTCCTCATGGTCGCCAACCGCCACCTGCCCTACGAGGCGAGGCTCGATGCGGCCTTCCGCCACCGCGATCAGATCGCCGAGTCGCGCGACTTCAAGGTTCTGCGTGCAACAAGCCCTCGACGGCCCTGAGCCGGCGTCTCTATAGTCGCGCGCAAAAGGCCCTGCGAGCGAGGAGACCCCAATGACCGATCCGGTTGCACTGACCGCCGATCTCATCCGCTGCCCATCCGTCACTCCGAAGGAAGGCGGGGCAATCACGCTGCTGCAGGACCTGCTGCGAGACGCGGGGTTCCGCGTCGAACGTGCGGATCGCAACGGGATCGCCAATCTCTACGCGCGCTGGGGTGAAAGCGGACCGGTTTTCGGCTTCAACGGCCACACGGACGTGGTGCCGGCGGGTCCGGCCTCGGCATGGCGGCATGATCCCTTCGAGGCGGTGATCGAGGATGGTGTGCTTTTCGGTCGGGGCGCGGCGGACATGAAATCAGGGGTTGCGGCCTTCGTCTCGGCCGCCATCGAGTTCGTCACGCAGACCCCGCCCGAAAGCGGCAGCGTCGCGATCCTCTTAACCGGCGACGAGGAAGGGGACGGCGTCGACGGTACCCGCGCGATTCTCGACTGGATGGAGCGCAACGGCGAGAAACTCGACCATTGCATCGTCGGCGAGCCCACCTGCCCCGACTACATGGGCGAGATGATCAAGATCGGCCGCCGTGGTTCGATGACGGCCTATCTCACCGCCTACGGCTCTCAGGGCCACACCGCCTACCCGCACCGGGCCATCAACCCGATCCCTGGGCTCGTGCGACTTCTCGACCGTCTTGCGACGCACAAGCTCGATGACGGCACCGAGCATTTCGACCCATCGACCCTCCAGATCACCACGGTGGACGTAGGCAATCCGGCCAACAACGTCATCCCGGCCGAGGCGCGCGCAACGATCAACATCCGCTTCAACGATGCGCATTCCGCACAAAGCCTCGAGGAGTGGCTTGAGGAGGAAGCCGACAAGGCCGCACAGGAATGTCGCGTCGGGATCGCCACCCGCTTTACCGTGTCGGGCGAGGCCTTCTTCACCGAACCGGGTCCGTTTACGGATCTGATCGCGGAAGCGGTGAAGGCCGAGACCGGCGCCACGCCTGAATTCTCCACCAGTGGCGGCACGTCCGACGCCCGCTTCGTGCGCAACCACTGCCCCGTCGTGGAGGTGGGGCTTGTGGGCGCGACGATGCATCAGACCGACGAGATGGTCGAGGTCGAACAGATCGGCCAGCTTCAGGCGATCTACGGACGCATCCTGCGCGATTACTTCGCGGCGAACGCCAACTGACCGCCCGGTGACGCGGGCAGGCAGGACGGCGCAAAAATGCACCGCCCGCCATTCGCCCCTGACGGTTCAGGCCGTGGTTGCGGCAGGCGTCACGGTCGCATCACCCGCTTCGGCAATGGCCGGACCGCCTACACTTTCACCGACGAAGGCCATGCCTGCCCCCCGGTCCGCGAGCTCGGTTCCGGCGGCAAACACGTCTGTCTGGGCACGGGCGAGCAGCCGCGCCACCACGCCTGTCGCCGTTGCGGGCACCTGCGGATCGTCGCGAAGCTCCTGCCACAGCAGAGCACAGACACCGGCCACATGCGGGCAGGCCATGGACGTGCCGTTGAACTCCACCAGATCGCCGCCAGCCGCAGCCGACAGAACACCGACACCCGGCGCGCTGATCGTGGCATCCGTGTTCGAGAAATCCGCGATCGTGAAACCCTGCGCGCCCTGCCCCGCGGCCGCAACCGCGATCACGTCATCCGCCGCCGCAGGCAGCCCGGCCGAGACATCGAAGGCCACGTCCATTTCACGACGGCTCTCGTTGCCCGCAGCCGCAACCACGACGGAGCTGTTGCCGAGCATCGCACGCGCGCGGACCACCTCCATCAGCGCATCGAACATGCGAAGGTTCTGACGGTAGTTCACCAGCGCGATCGACGTGGCGATATCCACCGGCCAGCCATTCTGGGTCAGCCAAACCACGAGGCCGGGGAAATCGAAACCGAGCGACATGGAAATCACGTCCGCTCCTTCGCGCGACGCCCACTCGATGGCGTCGAAGATCATCTTCGAACTGCCGTTGCCGTCGTTGCCGAGCACCTTTCCGATCAGCGCCTCATTCACGCCGCGCGCGACACCGATGCGCGTGCCGCCAACGTCGCGGCCGAAGATCGTTCCGGCACAATGCGTGCCGTGGCCATTCATGTCGCCGTTGCCAGTGCCGGAAAAGTCCTTCTGTGTGAGGTTGACCCCGAGAAAGGCTTCATGAGAGGCGTCGATCCCGGTGTCGAGTACCGCGACCTTGCTGCCGCTCCCGTCGAGGTGGGTCGCCAGCGCCCCTACGGCACCGATGCCCCAAGCCTCGCCAGAGGTCGCAACGCCGTCGAGAGCGAGAGGCGCGATCAGCTTTGTCGGCATGTCGGGGGCAATTGCCCGAACCTCGGGGTCACGGGCCACCTCCGCCCGGTCGCGCGTATCGAGCTCTTCCCGCTCGATCTGCACGTCGGCATCCTCTTCCGTGGTCTCGCGCCGGGGCCGCATCAAGTTGCCCGGCACCGGCTGCTTGTCGCGCGGGGCCTTGGGCTGTCTGAGGATCGTATAGGTCTGTTTCATGATAATCCCATTCCCTGAAAAAACGCCCGGCCGGAATTGTCACAGGCCACCGGCGAGCGGGAAACAGGATATCACACAACCACGGCATGCGGATAGTCGCCATGGTGGTATGAGCCCGGCGACGCCCCTCACAATGCGGGGAGGCCGCGGGGCACTGGGGCCTCTTGCAAGCCCAGGCCGTCGTGCCGGGTCGCCTCGGCGCGGGCCAGCTCAGGCGTTGAAAAGGAAGTGCAGCACGTCGCCGTCGCGCACCTGGTAGGTCTTGCCTTCCGCGCGCATCTTGCCGGCTTCCTTCGCCCCCTGCTCACCGCCAAGACTGACGAAATCGTCATAGGCGATGGTCTCTGCGCGGATGAAGCCACGCTCGAAATCGCCATGAATGACACCGGCCGCCTGGGGCGCGCTCGCACCCTCGGGGATGGTCCAGGCGCGGGCTTCCTTGGGGCCGACGGTGAAATAGGTCTGAAGGCCCAGAAGCGCGTAGCCCGCCTTGATGACCCGGTCGAGACCCGGCTCCTCCAGCCCGAGGCTTTCGAGGAACTCGTCGCGCTCCGCTTCCTCGAGCTGGGAGATCTCCTCCTCGATCGCGGCGGAGATCACAACGCTGCCCGCACCGGTCTCGGCGGCCATCTTCGCAACGGCCGCGGAATGGGTATTGCCCTCGGCGGAGGCGTCCTCTTCCACATTGCAGACGTAGAGCACCGGCTTGGCCGTCAGAAGCTGGAGCATCCGCCAGGCCTTGGCATCCTCGGCGCTCACCTCCACGGCGCGCGCAGGCTTGCCGTTTTCCAGCGCCTCTTGGGCCATGGCGAGCAAGCGGTCCTGATCCTGCGCTTCCTTGTCCGATCCCTTCAGCCTGCGCACAAGCCCCGCGCGGCGGCGCTCGATGCTTTCGAGATCAGCGAGCATCAGCTCGGTCTCGACGGTTTCGGCATCGGCCACCGGATCGACGCGGCCATCCACATGGGTCACGTCGTCATCCTCGAAGCAGCGCAGCACATGGGCGATCGCGTCGCATTCCCGGATATTGGCCAGAAACTGGTTGCCGAGCCCCTCGCCCTTTGATGCGCCCTTCACCAGACCCGCGATGTCGACGAAGGTCATCCGCGTCGGAATGACGGCTTTCGACTTGGCGATTTCCGCAAGCTTTTCCAGTCGCGGATCCGGCACATTGACCTCACCGACATTCGGCTCGATGGTGCAGAAGGGAAAATTCGCAGCCTGCGCCGCAGCCGTCCGGGTCAGCGCGTTGAAAAGCGTCGATTTTCCGACGTTCGGCAATCCGACGATTCCAGTCTTGAAGCCCACGCGGCTCTCTCCCTTCACATGAACGATCCGGCGCGCATCTAGAGCGAATCCCTTTGCGACTGCAACAGGGAGATTTGGAGCCGTGCGGCGCCATGGCGCGCGCATGACGCTTGCACCGGGCGGCCGGGCGCGACACATTCGGCAGGCAAGCGAAACTTGATCCGGGAAAGCGAGCCATGTCGGACAGACTCAACAGCGTTTTGAAGGCCATCGACACGGCGAATGCGGCCGACCCGCACATGGAGGTCGTGGACGGGGAGGAAAGGCCTGCGGAGTTGGTCTATGGCGAACGCATGAGCGCGGAACTTGCGCGTCTCTGCCCGGATGCGTCGGAACACCTGCAGATCGCCGCACGCGGACAGCATATCGAGCGCTGGAAACTGCCGCGAACGGATTTCCCGGAAGGCCGGGCGGGCTATCTCAAGTGGCGCCAGACCCAGGCGGCCAACCATGCCGCCCGCGTCAGCGGCCTGATGGCCGAGGCCGGCTACGACGAGGAGGATCGCGGCCGGGTCGAGAGCCTGCTGCGGAAGGAAGGCATCAAGCGCAATCCGGAAATGCAGATGCTGGAAGACGTGATCTGCTTCGTCTTCATCCGCAACTACATGGCCGAGTTCGCCGAAGGCCGCGATGCGGAGGAAATTGCGCGGATCGTCACCAAGACCGCGAAGAAGATGTCGCCCGAGGCCCGCGAACGGGCAATCCGGGAATTTGCACTGCCGGACGAATTGGCCGCGATGATGCAGGGGTGAAGCGCTAGCGGGTCAGAGCGAAGCCGTCTTGGTCTAGGGCGTCGCTCAGACCCGGTGATGTGACCGGATCGGCTCGGACCGCAGATGATCCGAGCCTGTTCGGCGCGCCGATCTTACTGGAAGCCTTCCAGATAGGCGATGACGTCCGCGACGTCCTCTTCCTTGCGCAGACCGGCAAAGGCCATCTTGTTGCCCGGGATGTAGCCCTTGGGGTCGGTAAGATAGCCCGCGAGGTTCTCGTGATCCCAGACCATGCCTTCGCTGGCCTTTTCCATGAAGGCGTCGGAATAATTGAAGTCCTCGACCGATGCGATTTCACGACCGACAACGCCGTTCAGGGTCGGCCCGACGCGGTTCTTGGCGCCCTCGCCCACCATGTGGCACGCCTTGCATTTGCGGAAGACCTTTTCACCGGCTTCCGCGTCGCCCTGCGCCAGGGCGGACGTGGAGATACCCGCAAGCAGGCCGGCAAGGACAAGGCTAGTCCGAAGGATCATGGTTGTTCTCCCAGTATCGGGTCCGGTCCTCGGGGTTGTTCGTCAGCCGCTCACGGCTTGCGTCTTTTCCCTCAGGCACGAGCCCCTTCCTTTATCAATTCGACAAGGGACGCATCACAGCCGATTGGTGCCGGCCTGTCCATCCTCTGCGCGTCCCTCTTGGCACGCGCTTTCAGCGATACCCGATTTTTTCAGGCCCGGCGAGCCGACAAAAGTCCAAGGTTCATGACCTTGAGCACCCTTGCCTCGATATCCGCCGCACTCATTGCTGCCGAACGATACATGGCGTCCGGCGTGTCCTGGTCAAGGAACGTGTCCGGGAACACCATCGAACGGAACCGGAAGCCGCCATCGAAAACGCCCTCTTCGGAGAGCAGCTGTGACACATGGCTGCCGAAGCCGCCGATCGCGCCCTCCTCGATGGTGATGAGCGCTTCATGACGGGCCGCCAGGTCGAGAATCAGATCTCGGTCGAGCGGCTTGGCGAAGCGGGCATCCGCCACGGTTGCCGAGATCCCGCGGGCGGCAAGGGCCTCCGCGGCCAGCAGGCATTCCGAGAGCCTCGCCCCGAAGGAGAGCAGCGCCACGGAGCCGTTGCCCTCGCGGACGATCCGGCCCCGACCGATCTCGAGCGGCGTGCCCTTCTCGGGAAGTTCGACGCCGGTTCCCTCGCCGCGCGGGTAGCGGAAAGCCGAGGGGCGATCGTCGATGGAAACCGCCGTCGCCACCATGTGCCGCAGTTCCGCCTCGTCCGCTGCGGCCATGACGACGAAATCGGGCAGGTTCGCAAGATAGGCCACATCGAAGCTGCCTGCATGGGTCGCGCCGTCCGCCCCAACGAGCCCGGCCCGGTCGATGGCGAAACGCACCGGCAGGCGCTGGATCGCGACGTCATGCACGACCTGATCGTAGCCGCGCTGCAGGAACGTGGAATAGATCGCGCAGAAGGGCTTCATGCCCGCCGCAGCCATCCCGGCCGCGAAGGTCACCGCGTGCTGCTCGGCAATCCCGACATCGAAGCATCGCCCCGGAAACCGCTCGCCGAAGAGGTTAAGCCCGGTTCCATCCGGCATTGCCGCGGTCACGGCCACGATCTTGTCGTCGGCCTCGGCTTCCCGCACGAGCGACTGCGCGAAGATCTTGGTGTAACTTGGCGCATTGGATGGCTTTTTCTGCTGCGCACCCGTCACGACATCGAACTTGCCGACCCCGTGGTAGCGGTCGTCCGCCTTCTCGGCGGGCGCATATCCCTTGCCCTTGGTGGTCAGCGCGTGGATCAGCACCGGTCCGTGGGCGCGGGATTTCACCGCACGCAGGATCGAGAGAAGCTGTTCCATGTCATGCCCGTCGATGGGCGGGATGTAGGAAAAGCCCAGTTCCTCGAACATCGTCGCGCCCGAGGTCGCCGCCCGGACCACGTCGCGGGCGCGTTTCGCCCCCTCCTGGAAGGGCCGCGGCAGGTGGCTGACCGCATCCTTCGCGGCATGGATTAACTCATGGAACGGCTCGCCCGCGTGCAGCCGCGCGAGGTATTTCGACATGCCGCCCACCGGCGGGGCAATGGACATCTTGTTGTCGTTGAGGATGACGATCAGCCTGCGGCCCATCTGGCCGGCATTGTTTAGCGCCTCATAGGCCATGCCGGCCGACATGGCGCCGTCGCCGATCACCGCGATGCAGTCGCCCACATCCTCGCAGCCGAGATCACGCGCCGTCGCGAACCCGAGGCCCGCGGAAATCGAGGTGGAACTGTGTGCAGCACCGAACGGGTCGAAGGGGCTCTCGGACCGCTTGGTAAAGCCCGAAAGACCGCCGCCCTTGCGCAGGGTCCGGATGCGGTCGCGCCGCCCGGTGAGGATCTTGTGCGGATAACACTGGTGTCCCACATCCCAGATGAGCTTGTCCTTGGGCGTGTTGAACACCGCATGGATCGCGACCGTGAGTTCGACCACGCCGAGCCCCGCGCCCAGATGGCCGCCGGTTTCGGAAACGGCGGAAATCGTTTCGGTGCGAAGCTCGTCGGCGACCTGGCGAAGTTCGGCGTTGGACATGGCGCGCAAATCGGCCGGCCCGTGCACCCGGTCGAGCAATGGCGTCTCGGGACGGTCTTGGCTCATTCTGGCTTGGTGTCCTTCTCTAGATGCGCTCAGCCGGTCCGCTCGACGGCGAAGGTCGCCGCAAGCTTCAGGTTCTGCGCTGCCGATCCGTAGGGCGACAGATGCCCGCGTGCGGATTCGGCCAGTTCCAGCGCCCGTTCCCGCGCGCCCTCGAGACCGAGCAGCGAAACGAAGGTCGCCTTACCCTTTGCCTCATCCTTGCGCAACTGCTTGCCCACCGCGTCCGGATCCCCCTCCACGTCGAGGATGTCATCCTGGATCTGAAAGGCAAGCCCGAGCGCCGCGGCGTATCGCTGCAGGGGCGCGGTATCCTGCCGCCCGAGGATGGCGCCCGATTCCGCTGCCCAGCCGATGAGCGCCCCGGTCTTGAGCGACTGGAGCATGGCGATCTCGTCGAAGCCGAGGTTGGCGGCGCTGCGTTCGGCCGCGATGTCGAAGGCCTGACCGCCGACCATGCCGGCCGCGCCCGCGCATTTCGAGAGCCGCGCAATGAGCCGGATCTGCACCCGAGGGTCTATCCCGCTCTGCGGGGCCGACAGGATGTCGAAGGCCAGCGTCTGCAGGGCGTCCCCGGCGAGGATCGCGGTCGCTTCGTCCCACTTCACATGAACCGTTGGCTTTCCGCGGCGCATGTCGTCGTCGTCCATCGCCGGCAGATCGTCATGCACGAGGCTGTAGGCGTGGATGCACTCCACCGCCGCAGCGGTCCGCAGGGCCTGGCCCGGCGGCACCCGGAAGAGCGCCGCGCTCTCCATGGCGAGAAAGGCGCGCAGCCGCTTGCCTCCCGAAAGCACCGCGTGGCGGATCGGCGGGCCAAGAAACGTGTCTTGCGCAGGCAGGAAGGCATCGAGCGCTTCCTCGACCTGGGTGGCGGCCTGGCTCAGGGCCGCGTGAAATTGCAGCAGTTTCGAGTCCATCTAGGCGATATCGACATCCCGACCGGTTACGGTTCCATCCGGCGCCTCGGTGATCTGGGTCACCTTGGCCTCCGCGTCCTTCAGCTTCGTCTCGCAATGCGCGCGCAGGGCGGCACCCCGTTCGTAGAGCGCAATCGACTCCTCCAGCGGCACCGTGCCCTTTTCCAGCGCACCCACCACGGTCTCGAGCTCGCCCAGAGCCTGCTCGAAGCTGAGATCGGCGACAGGGGCCTTGGTATCGGACATTTCAACGCTCCATCAGGACTCGGACATGCGCCGCCGAAGCCGACGCAAGCGCCTGCAAATCATATCCGCCTTCGAGAGTCGATACGACCCGGCCTTGCGCATGTCGATCCGCGATCTTGCACAGCTCGCGCGTCGCCCAGGCGAAATCGCTGTCCCCGAGGTTGAGGTTCGCCATCGGGTCGCGGGCATGGGCATCGAAACCCGCCGAAATGAACACCATCTCCGGCTCGTGCGCCTCGATGGAAGGCAGGACGCGCTCCTCCATCACCTTGCGAAAAGCCGCACCATCCGCGCCGGGCGGCAACGGCGCGTTGACGATCTGGCGGTGCGCGCCGCGCTCCGTGCGCGCGCCGGTGCCGGGATAGAGCGGCATCTGCTGGGTCGAGGCAAAAAGGATGCGCTCGTCATGCCACACCAGATCCTGGGTGCCATTGCCGTGATGAACATCGAAATCCATGATGGCGACACGGCTGAGGCCATGTGCCTCCAGCGCGTGCTTTGCACCGATCACAACATTGCCGAAGAAACAGAACCCCATGGCGGTCTGCGTCTCGGCATGGTGGCCTGGTGGGCGAATGGCGCAGAAGGCGTTCTTCACCTCGCCCCTCATCACCATGTCCACCGCCTCGACGATTGCCCCTGCCCCACGCCGGGCCGCGTTCAGCGTGCCTGGGCTCATGAATGTGTCGGAATCGATCGAGACGAACCCTTCGCTCGGCGCACGCTCGACAATTGCTTCCAGATAGGCTTCCGGATGCACGCGCAGGATATGGGCATCCTCCGCGAGCGGGGCTTCGATCCGGATGAGATAGGCGAAATCTTCGGCATCGAAGGCGGCTTGAACCGCGCGCAGCCGGTCGGCGCATTCGGGATGCCCTTCGGGGGTCACATGGTCGAGGCATTCCGTATGGGTGATGAAAGCCGTGTTCATGCGGCAGCCCCCCCCGTGCGTACAATCGCGATCATGGCGCTCCCCCCGAGCAAGTCTCTTTTGCTACATGCTTAATACCGGAGGGTGAGAAGTTGCAAATCCTGCTTTCGAATGAGGCATGGTGGGGGCGAAGACGGCCCCATCCGGATCGAATGCTGCTTGATTTCACCTCTATATATGTATACCGGTCTACCTACTCGTTTAGGAGGCCTTCATGCCCAAGCCTGAAACCGCAACGCGAGAATCTGCGCGCGACCGCCTGATGCGGGCGGCGATGGCTCTTTTCTATGACCACGGCATCGGCGGAACCGGGATCGACGCCATCGTCGAACGGGCCGGTGTGGCGAAGAAAAGTCTTTACAACAACTTCGCCTCGAAGGCGGATCTGGTGAACCAGTATATCGAGGCGCGACACGCGGAATGGCTTGCGCTCTACGATGCGCGCGTGGCAACGGCCTCCTCCCCGTCGCAGCGCGTCCTCGCGGTTTTCGATGCCTATCAGGACCACGCCGAGTTCGCCTACGAGCGCGGGTTTCGCGGTTGCGGGCTGCTCAATGCCGCCGCCGAGCTTGAAGCGGGCAACGCCGGTCGCGACGCAGTCCGGCGCCACAAGGAACAGGTCGAGAGCATCCTCGCCCGACACCTTTCGGAACTGCTGCCTGATGCGCCGGACCGCGTGGCCACGTTGGCCGCGCATATCGCCTTCATCCTCGAGGGCGCCATGTCGCGCGCCGGTCTTGAAGGCAGCAGTGCGCGGGTGATCGCCGCGCGTGGAATGGTCGAAAACATGCTGAAGGCACTCTGACATGAAACGAGACTACGCCTGGGGCGTTGCCGCGATCCTCTTCTCCGCGGTGGTCTGGGGCACGACCGGCACCGCGGCAACCTTCGCTCCCGATGTCAGCGCTGCTGCGATCGGTGCGGCCGCAATGGGCGTGGGCGGTATCGCCCAGGCGCTTGCGGCCCTGCGCGGCATTACCCGGTCCCGCGCCGAACTTCGGGCGCGGTGGCGCCTTCTGGTCACAGGCGCGCTGGCCGTCGCGATCTATCCGCTGGCCTTCTACGGCTCGATGCGCCTTGCAGGCGTCACGATCGGGACAGTCATCACCATCGGCTCCGCACCGCTGCTTTCGGCTCTCATCGAATATGCGCTCGACCGGTCGCGTCTGACCTTCCGCTGGAGCCTGGGCGCACTGGTGGGCCTCATCGGGATGGGTCTGATCTGTGTGGCGGAAAACGCCTCCCACGGGGAAATCCAAAGCGGTGCTTCCGTGCCACTCGGTGTGCTTCTCGGCCTCATCGGAGGCCTCACCTATGCGCTCTATTCCTGGACCGCGCGCCGAATGATGCTCCGGGGCATTCCCTCCTCTGCGGCCATGGGCGCGACCTTCGGCCTGGGCGGCCTGCTCCTCCTCCCGGTTCTGATCGTCACCGGCGGGCCGTTCCTGGCGTCATGGAGCAATGCCGCGGTCGGGATCTACATGGCCGCTGTGCCGATGTTTCTCGGCTACCTCTGCTTCGGCTACGGCCTCGCGCGGGTGCAGGCGAGCATGGCGACGACGATCACGCTGCTCGAGCCCGTTGTCGCGGCGGTGCTGGCCGTCATCATCGTTGGCGAGCGCCTGCCCGTTCCTGGCTGGATCGGCGTGGCGCTCGTCGTCGGGTGCCTGGCGATCATAACAACGCCGTTTTCCCTGATCCTCCGCCCCTCCAGGGCGAAGGATCTATCTCCCGTGCCCTGCGCGTGTCAGTCGAAGGCCGCGTCCGTCACCACATGGGTCCAGGCACCCTCTGGCGCCTTGGTGATGACCGGATCGGAACCTGCCGAAAGCAGCGTGTCGACCGTCCGCTGGTAGTCGGCTTCGTCGAGCGTGCCGTCCGAACCCGCGGTGAGCTTGGCCACCTCGCCCATCATGCGGATCTGGTGATGCTCCTGCTGCGCGCCGGTCTCGTCATAGTCGAGCACGATCATCGCCGCATCCTCGGGGTTCTCCTCGGCCCACTTCCAGCCTTTCATCGAAGCCCGGACGAATTTCGCCATGGTATCGACGAATTCGGGGTCCTCGAGCCGCTCCTCGAGCACGTAGAGACCATCTTCCAGCGTCGCGACGCCCTGATCTTGATACTTGAAGACCGTAAGGTCATCCTCGCTCAGCCCCGCATCGATCACCTGCCAGTATTCGTTGTAGGTCATGGTCGAGATGCAGGCCGCCTGGTTCTGCAACAGCGGATCGACATTGAAGCCCTGCTTGAGAACGGTCACACCCTCCTCGCCGCCATCGGTCGGGATGCCCAGCGTGCTCATCCAGGACAGGAACGGGTATTCATTGCCGAAGAACCAGACACCCAGCGTCTGACCGGGGAAATCCTCCGTCGAGGTCACGCCGGAATCGTTGCGGCAGGTCAGCATCATGCCCGAGGACTTGAAAGGCTGGGCGATGTTCACCAGCGGAAGGCCCGCCTCGCGTGCTGCCAGCGCCGCGGGCATCCACTCCACGATCACATCCGCGCTTCCACCCGCGATCACCTGGGGCGGCGCGATGTCCGGGCCGCCCGGCTTCACGGTGACGTCGAGCCCTTCTTCCTCGTAGAAGCCCTGATCGAGCGCCACATAGTAGCCTGCGAACTGCGCCTGGGTGACCCACTTGAGCTGGATGGTCACCTCCTGCGCCTGGGCTGCGGCCCCGAACATCAGAGCTGCCAACGGAATACCGGCCAACGTCTTCTTCATGCACTCGTCTCCTTGCGACACACACGTCCTGTTGCGGCTCCCGGACGTCAGCTGCGCTGCGCCGGATGCCAGAAGGTCGCGGCCCGTTCGGCCAGTGCGAGGGTTCCGTAGAACGCAGAGCCCACAAGCGCGGCAATCGCGATTTCGGCCCAGACCATGTCGAGCGCAAGACGCCCGACCTCGGTCGAGATCCGAAACCCCATGCCCCGCGTCGGCGAGCCGAAGAATTCCGCGACAATGGCGCCGATCAGAGCCAAAGTCGTGCAGATTTTCAAGCCATTAAACAGGAAAGGTGAAGCAGCCGGCAGCCGCATCTTGACCAGTCCCTGCAAGTAACTCGCCGCATAGGTGTTCATCAGGTCTCTTTGCATCGGATCGGTCGCAGCGAGACCTTGAACAGTGTTCACAAGCATCGGGAAGAACACCATCAGCACCACGATGGCCGCCTTCGATTCCCAGTCGAAGCCGAACCACATCACCATGATCGGCGCCATGCCGATGATCGGCAGCGCGGAGACGAAATTGCCCACCGGCAGCAGACCGCGGCGGAGAAAGGGCATCCGGTCCACGAGAATACCCGTGAGGATCGCCGCGCCGCAGCCGATGGCATAGCCAGAAAGCGCGCCCTTGAAGAAGGTCTGCGTCACATCCTCCCAGAGGATCGCACGCGCCTCTACCAGACGCACCGCGATGGCCGAGGGTGCGGGCAGCAGCACCGGGCTGATCTCGAAAAGGCGCACCGCCAGTTCCCAAAGCCCGATCAGCGTCACGCCGAAGAAGACCGGCGGAAAGATCCGCCCCATCCAGCCGCCTGCGCGCACCGCGCGGGTGTTGATCCACCAGGCCCCCAGCCAGACCGCGAGTATCAGGACAAGCGCCGCGCTCATTGCCGGACCTCCATTTCTTGCCGTCTGCCGCAGGTGCCAGCCGGATCAAGCCCTCTGGACAAGCCCCCCCGGCCCCGGCCACAAACCCCCGCATGGCTCGCCGCAATGCTCCGCTCGAGATCGACCTGCCCCGCGCCCGCAGGCTCTGGCTGCACGCCCAGCGCCTCGACGCAGACGCGCCGTTCGGCGAAGGCCCCGATGCCACGCGCGCTGCAATCGCCCATCTCGGCTACGTGCAGATCGACACCATCCACGTCATCGAGCGCGCCCATCACCATATCCTCTGGTCTCGCATCCCCGGTTACCGCCGGAAGGATCTCCACACCGCACAGAACATCGAGAAATCCGTGTTCGAATACTGGGCCCATGCCCTGGCCTATCTTCCCACAGATGCCTACCGCCACTTCATGCCAGCGATGAAGGCCGAGGCCGCGGACACCGAGCGCTGGTTCGGCCGCATCTCGCAGAGCGATGTTGCCCGCGTGCTCTCCCGCATTCGCCGCGAAGGGCCGCTCAGCATCCGCGACTTCGCCGATGAGGAGCTCGTCGAGAAGCATCACGCCTGGGCGAGCCGCAAACCCGCCAAGGCCGCCATGCAATACGCCTTCTTCGCCGGAGAACTGGCGATCAGCCGCCGTGATGGCATGTTGCGCACCTATGACCTGACCAACCGCCACTTCGGATGGGCGCGCCGTCCGCGCGCCGCGAGCGAGGCACAGATCCTCGCTTACCTGCTCGACCGCGCCCTGCGCGCGCAAGCCATCGTCAGCCTCGAGAGCATCTGCTACCTCGACGCGCCCCGCAAGCCCGGCATGGCCGCCCTGATCGAGCGCCGCATCCGCCAGCGCAAGCTCGTTCCCGTCCGTCTGGGGGACGAGCCGGACCCCACGCACTGGACCACGCCCGAAACGGCGGCCCTCGGCCTGCCTGCACCCGGCAACCGCGTCCACATCCTTTCGCCCTTCGACCCGCTGGCAATCCAGCGCCCGCGTCTCAATCGGCTCTTCGACCACGACCACCGCTTCGAGGCCTATGTGCCGGCGCCGAAACGCAAATACGGCTATTTCGGTCTGCCCGTCCTGATCGGGGACCGGATTGCCGCCGTAATCGACCTCAAGGCCGATCGCCGCGCGAAGCGCCTCGAAATCCGCCAGTGGGGCTGGATCCACGGCCCCCGCGACGGCGACAAGGCAAGGATCGAAGCCGCGCTTTCGCCCTTCGAAGCCTTCCAGTTCAGGGATTGAGCGCACACCCCTCCTCACGCCCGTGCCCCCATCATCCGGCCCGCCACGCGCTCCGCAAGGCCGATCAGCGCCACGAGACAGGCGGCAAGAATGGCCGCCATCACCAGCGCCGACCAGATCTGAACCGTCTGGCCGTAGTAGCTGCCCGAGAGCATCCGCGCGCCAAGCCCCGCCACCGCGCCCGTGGGCAACTCGCCGATGATCGCCCCCACGAGGCTCGCCGCCACCGCCACCTTCAGCGAGGCGAAGAGATAGGGAAGGCTCGACGGCCAGCGCAGCTTGCGGAAGGTCTGCGCCCCGCTCGCGTTCCAGGTGCGCATCTGGTCGAGCTGCATGACTTCCGGGCTCCGCAGCCCCTTCACCATGCCCACGACCACCGGGAAGAAACTGAGATACATCGAGATCAGCGCCTTCGGCAGCAGCCCCGTGACGCCGATGGAACTGAGCACCACGATGATCATCGGTGCGATGGCGAGGATCGGAATGGTCTGGCTCGCGATCACCCAGGGCATGACGGAGGCATTCATCGTCCGGTTGTGCACGATGCCGACGGCAAGCAGGATCCCGAGCGCCACGCCCAGCGCGAAGCCGGTCAGCGTGGAGGAAAGCGTGATCCAGGCATGATAGACGAGGCTGCGCTTGGACGTGATCCGTGTCTCGACCGTGGATTTCCAGAGTTCCGCCACCACCTGATGCGGCGCGGGCAGGCGCGGACGATCCTGGCTCCAAGTGTCCGCCACCAGCGCAGGGAAGGTAAGCTCCACCTCGTCGCGGCCCGCCTGGTCGTAGGCCCAGGCCGAATTGAGCCAGACCGCGCCCGCATACCAGAGCAGGATGATCGCCGCGACCACGGTCAGGACCGGCAGGAAAGACCTCCGCATCATGGCGCCCGCCCCCAGACATAGAGGATATCCGGCAGGCCCTCCTCGTTCTCGCCCTCCGTGCGGGTCTCCTCGCGGAACCCTTGCCGAAGATAGAATCGCTGCGCGCCCTCATTGGCCTGAAACGTCCAGGCCATGAGCCCCTCGGGACGCCGGCGCTTGGCCTCCGACAGAAGCGCCGCACCGATCCCCTTGCCCCGCGCGGCGTCCGCGATGCTCAGAACCGCGATGTAGCCCTCGGCGTCGAAGGCCAGAATGCCCCGGATCTCGCCCCCCTCTTCGGAGACGATCACGGTGCAGACGCCGAAAATACGGTTGCAGAAGAAACGCTCCACCCCGTCGGCGGGATGGATGCGCGGCATCCAGGGAGTCGCATCCACCCAGGCATTGTAGATCGCCGCACTCGCCGCGGCGTCCTCCGCCCGGCCGTCTCGAATGATGAAATCACCCGTCATAGGCATGCCCGGCCCTGAGCCCCTCGCGGACCCGATGTGCCAGCGCCAGGAACTCCGGGGTCTCGCGGATGTCGAGATCGCGCTCGCGCGGAAGCGTGCTTTCGATCACATCCGTCACCCGTCCAGGGCGCGGGCTCATCACGACGATCTTCGTCGAGAGAAATACGGCTTCCGGGATCGAATGGGTCACGAAGCCGATGGTCTTGCCGGTGCGCGCCCAAAGCGCCAGCAACTGCTCGTTGAGCTTGTCGCGCACGATCTCGTCGAGCGCCCCGAAAGGCTCGTCCATCAGCAGGATGTCGGCATCGAAAGCGAGCGCGCGGGCGATCGAGGCGCGCTGCTGCATCCCGCCCGAAAGCTGCCAGGGGTATTTCTTCTCGAACCCGGAAAGCTCCACCAGCTTCAGCACGCGCTCCATCCGCTTCTGCTGCTCGGCCCGCTCATAACCCATGATCTCGAGCGGCAGACGGATGTTGGCCCCGATGGTCCGCCAGGGAAACAGCCCCGCCGCCTGGAAGACATAGCCGTAGGACCGGCTCTTGCGCGCCTCATCCGGGCTCATGCCGTTGACCGTGATCGTCCCGGCCGTGGGCTTCTCCAGATCGGCCGCAACCCGCAGAAAGGTTGTCTTGCCACAGCCCGACGGCCCGATGAAGGAGACGAAGTCGCCCTTGTGAATCGACAGATCCACGTCCTTGAGCGCATGGACCGGCCCGTCATTGGTCTCGAAGGTGAGCCCAAGCCCTTCGGCATGGATCACATTGAACGGCTTACTCACTACTATCGAACTCCCTTCCTGGACTCCTCACGCAAACGTTACCGAAACGCGGGGCGACGGATCTGATTATGACGTTAGCATGACAGTAATGCGACACTAACGAGTCATCTCGTGAGGACATCGCGACAATCGGTTCATCTGGGGGGACGGAACCATGGTCATGATCCTGCAAGACGTAGTCGAAATATCGGGCGCGGCCATGCGTTCGCGTCAGACACGCGTCTGCGCCGCCATTCTGGGGTTGCTTACCGCTGTCATCCTGGCACTGGCATTCTCGATCCCGTGGCTTGCGATGGGAACGGCGCACGAAATGCAGATCCGCGAGCTTCTGTTCCTGGGGCAGGAGAACAGTCTCGGTGAAAAATACTGCCAGGCTCTCAGTTTCGCGATTGCACTCTGTTTCGTGATTTCCGCGACGCTCAGGCGCTCGGCGGTGCTTTTCGCATTGGCCCTGCTCTTCGGCTTCATCTGGTTCGACGATACCATGCTCTATCACGAGCGCGTCGGAAAACTGCTTGCCTCGGGTCTCGATCTTCCCGCCGTTTCCGGCTTGCGACCGCAGGATCTGGGTGAGCTTCTGGCCTGGCTCGTCGCGGCGATGATGCTCTTTCCGGTCTTTCTCCGGGCCTGGTTCAAGCGTCAGACCGGCGAAGCCGCGCTTCTCGTCATCCTGGGGCTCTGCATGGCCGCCCTCGCCTTCTTCGGCATCGTCGTGGACATGATTCACGTGCTTGCGTCCGGATCCGGAACGCTGGATTTCCTTTTCGCCAATATCGAGGATGGCGGCGAGATCCTGGTCATGGCGGTGGTCGCGGTCCTTGCGATCCGTGTGCTGGCAATGGGTGAGACGCAGCTCGTTCGGACGCGCCGCACCGAACCTGAAGCGGCCAGAGCCTGGGCCGAACTGGATGCCGGCGTTCCGGTAACCGCCTGACCACCCATCCAGGCGATGAGATGCGCGGTCGGGCTTTCGCCGGGCGCGGCGGCGAAGATCAGTCATGGGCGTGCATGCCTCCGGTCTTCTCCCGGTTCACCGGCCCGAAATACATCCCGATGATCCGCTCCCGCCCCAGTTCGTCGACAAGCTCCCGGAAGGCCGAATAACCGAAGAAGAGCAGCACGAGCCAGAGCTGGACCGCCCAGAACCGCGCCCAGGAGAACTCCGCGACCTCGTGCTGCATTCCGGCCGCAAAGCCGTATTCCCCGGTCGCGGCCGAAAGCATCGCCTCGGCCAGCCGGAAAAGGATGGTGACGAGCACGTAGAGCCCCGCCTTCCAGGCGGCGTTCCAGATCAGCGGCTTCTCGGGATAGCGGTTGAAGAACGGCAGCTTGTCCGCCACCAGCACCGCCTTGCCGCAGATGAGCGCCGCAACCGTGGCCGCAGCATAGGTGGGCAGATCCCCGCCCTCCCCGCGCGCGATCAGTGCGACAGAGAGAACCAGGATGTTGAAGCTTACGACGAAGAAGATCGTCGGCGGCAAAACATGCCGGAATTCGCGAATGATGAAATCTCTCACTTCCGCGCCTCCGCCGGAGCCGCCGTGCTCACGCCAATGCCCCATTCACCAGAGAACATCTTTTTGCCAATGCTGGCTTCGGCAACATGGACACCAGATTGGAAAGGGTCGCCAGCCTGTGGTTTGCGCAAAGCCCAACGCCCTGTTTCGCCGCCATCACAGAGGATCCAGCCCTCGCTCCAGTTTTCACCGCCCTGGCGGAAGGCCGATAGCCACCAACTTCCCCCATGACAGGATCGCCCATTGGATGAACCGAGTTGGAGCCGGCTATTGGTGGACTGAAGAAAGTATCCACCCAGTTCTTCCGATCCATCCACCGCTCCGAGTTGCACACCATGACGCATCGTGCATCCATTCGCTGCCAGAATGCAGACCAGCCCAACCAAAGCCTTCATCTCCCGCTCAGCACCTCGGCCCACTCGGGATGCTTGCGGAACTGCCCGGCCGCGAAGGGGCAGAGCGGCAGGATCTTCTTGCCCGCCGCCCGCGCGTCCTCCACCGCCCGCGCCACCAGCGCCGCCCCCACGCCCTTGCCGCGGAACACATCCGGGACCTCGGTGTGATCGATGATCAGAAGTCCCGCGCCGGCCTTGGAGTAGGTCAGTTCGGCCTCTTCGCCTTCGGCGCGATAGACATACCGCCCCTTGCTCGCGCCGTCCTCCAGGCTGATGACCTCGGCCTCGATCCCCATTCAGACCCCCGAAGGAATGTTGGTCGGATCGCGCTCGATCTTGCGCGGCGAATTGAGATCCTTCCACTTCGAGAGCGCGGCATGCGGCGCCGGGAAGGCCGGACGCGGCACGAACTTGCCCCGTCCGGGCTGCGGCTGGCTGTTCTGCCCGTCGGCCCAGACCACGTCCCCGCGCGACAATGTGTAGCGCGGCAGGCCCTTCACCTCGAAGCCCTCGAACACGCAGTAATCCAGCACCGACTTCTGCGTCGCCGTGGTGATCGTCTTGGAAAGCGATGGATCCCAGACCACGATATCGGCATCCGAGCCGGGAACGATGGCGCCCTTCTTGGGATAGACATTGAGGATCTTTGCGATGTTGGTCGAGGTCGCGGCGACGAATTCGTTCGGCGTCAGCCGCCCGGTCTCGACGCCCTTCGACCACAGGACCGGCATCCGCTCCTCGAGCCCGCCCGTGCCGTTCGGGATAGAGGGGAACCCCGAGAGTCCCATGCGCTTCTGATCGGTGGTGAAGGCGGCATGATCGGTCGCGACCACCTGGAGCGAGCCCGCCTGCAAACCGGCCCAGAGACTGTCCTGGTGGGACTTGTCGCGGAAGGGCGGCGACATCACCCGGCGCGCGGCGTAATCCCAGTCCTTGTTGAAATACTCGGTCTCATCGAGGGTCAGATGCTGGATGAGCGGCTCGCCATAGACCCGCATCCCCTTCTGCCGCGCCCGCCGGATCGCCTCATGCGCCTGCTCGCAGGAAACATGCACGATATAGAGCGGCACACCCGCGGCATCCGCGATCATGATCGCGCGGTTCGCCGCCTCACCCTCGACCTCCGGCGGCCGGGAATAGGCGTGGCCCTCGGGTCCGGTCAGCCCTTCGTCCATGTATTTCTTCTGCAACTCGGCAACGATATCGCCGTTCTCGGCATGGACCAGCGGCAGCGCGCCCAGCGCGGCGCAGCGTTTGAAGGAGGCGAACATCTCGTCGTCCTCCACCATCAGCGCGCCCTTGTAGGCCATGAAGTGCTTGAAGGTGTTCACCCCCCGCTTCACCACCTGCTCCATTTCGGAGAAGATCTGCTCGTTCCAGCCGGTGATCGCCATGTGATAGCCGAGATCGACACAGATCTGGCGCGAGGATTTCCGGTCCCAGTCGGCGATGGCGTTCAGAAGGCTCCCGTCCGCACCCGGAAGCACGAAATCGACCAGCATCGTGGTGCCGCCAGCCGCCGCCGCGAAGGTGCCGCTCTCGAAGGTCTCGGCCGCGGTCGTGCCCATGAAGGGCATCTCGAGATGGGTGTGCGGGTCGATACCGCCGGGCATGACATAGGCATCGGTCGCGTCAACCGTCTCGTCGCCCGTGAGCCCCTCGCCGATCGCCGCGATCGTCTCGCCCTCGATCAGCACATCGGCCTTGTAGCTCCGATCCGCCGTGACGATCGTGCCGTTCTTGATGACCTTGCTCATGTTCCTCGCTCCGCGCTTCGTTCTTGGATCGCCTTACCGTTCGCTAGGGCCAAAAGATCACCCGGCGAGATTTGCGTCAGTCTGAATGTTTGCAAGCCCCTGATCAACACGCGAGATCCGGTGAGTGCGAGCTGGCCAAAACTACACGGCATAGCCGCAATTGGGCCGTAGGCCCGGCCCGGAACAACGGCGCGTCAGCGCCCCGGGCCAGCGCGCGTCCGCCCCGGAGGGCGAGCGCTTCTTCTGCCTTGTCTTCAGGGCTTTGCCGAGCGGGTGAATTAAACATAAAGCGACGACCGGTAACGTAAGTGCGCTCCCCCGCGGACGAACGCTGGCCCTCCGCTTTGCCCAGATCGATCGTTGGGTCGTGTAAACTGATGCAGGCGGTGCGGCCTTCCCCGGATGGCCGATCAATATGCACTCCATTCACGGCCCGGCCCATCCGCCTGCCCTCTCCCTACCGATACCTGTTGGTAAATTCCCCCGTCTCCGGGTCCCGCTTCAGACAGGCCCAGGAAAACTCCCGCTCCTGCCGTGTGTAAACCTCGTGCCGCGCCTGGGCGACCTCCTTGCACTCCTGAAAGGACGGATAGCTGCCGGAAATGTCCCAGCGCAGCCTGTCATCCTGATAGAAGCCGAGTTCAGCCGCGTAATCCTCCCTCTCGGCACAGGCCGAAAGCGCGGCCGCGCCCCCAACCAGCAGTCCGATGCAAAGCAGCCTCCGGATCATACTCAATCCCCACACCCTTTCGAATCGTTCGCCCGCGCGATTGCGGGCTTCCCGTGATTCTGCGGGAATGGCGCGCAAACTCAACGCCGCCAAGTCACAATCCGTCGACCGGCTCCGCCGCTTCGAGCACCGCATGAAACAGCACGTTCGTGCCCTTCTCCGCCCAGTCGGGCGTGATCTCCTCCGCTTCGTTGTGGCTCAGCCCGTCCACGCAGGGGCACATGATCATCGAGGTGGGCGCCACCCGGTTGATCCAGCAGGCATCATGACCCGCCCCGCTGACGATGTCCCGGTGCGAATAGCCCAGCCGCTCGGTCGCGCCCCGCACCTTGGAGACGCATCCCTCGTCGAAGGTGACGCAATCGAAATGGCCCACCGGCTCGATCTCGATGCCAAGCCCGAGCTCTTCCGCCACCTTCGGCGCGCGCTCCTGGAATTCCGCTTTCATCGCATCGAGAATGTGCTGGTGCGGCGAGCGGAAATCGGCGGTGAACACCGTCTTGCCCGGAATGACGTTGCGGCTGTTGGGATAGACATCCACATGCCCGATGGCACCGACCGCATCGGGCTGGTGGCCCATGGCGATCTCGTGCACCAGTTCGGTGATCCGCGCCATGCCAAGACCCGCATTCACCCGCATGGGCATGGGCGTGGAGCCGGTATGCGCCTCCTTGCCGGTCAGCGTGACCTGCAACCACCAGAGCCCCTGCCCGTGGGTGACGACACCGATATCCTTGCCCTCCGCCTCGAGTATCGGCCCCTGCTCGATATGCAGTTCGAACAGCGCGTGGATATCGCGCGCGCCGACCTCTTCTTCGCCGGTCCAGCCGACCCGCGCCAGTTCGTCGCCGAACGTGAGCCCCTTGGCATCCTCGCGCGCATAGGCCCAGTCGAGCGTATGCACCCCCGCGAACACGCCCGAGGCCAGCATGGCGGGCGCAAACCGCGTGCCCTCCTCGTTGGTCCAGTTCACCACCACGATGGGCCGGCGGGTCTTGATGTTGAGATCATTGAGCGTGCGCACCGCCTCCAGCGCTCCCAGCACGCCAAGCACGCCGTCGTATTTCCCGCCCGTGGGCTGGGTGTCGAGATGGCTGCCCATGTAGACCGGGGCCAGATCCGGCTCCGTGCCCTCGCGCCGGGCGAACATCGTGCCCATCCTGTCCACGCCCATGCTCATGCCTGCGGCATCGCACCAGGACTTGAAGAGAGCGCGCCCTTCGGCATCGGCATCCGTCAGTGTTTGGCGGTTGTTGCCTCCGGCGACACCCGGCCCGATCTGCGCCATCTCCATGATGCTGTCCCAGAGACGCGCCCCGTCGACCCTGAAATTCTCACCGGATGCTGGCATCTTCGACCCTCCACGCACACTCTGAACCGGGGATCATCCTAGAGGCGCCCGGGAAAAGCACAAGATGCCCGGACTGCCCGCGCAACGGGCAATTCTCGCCCCGATCATCCTACCTGCCCGTAAGAATCCGCTTTCGTTCGTAGGCGTGAGCGGTTTAAAACCACGCGAACAGCCCGCCACGCTGCGTTTCCAGCCGAGCCCGCCAACAGATCCGGACTGCTCATGGTGGGAGACGCAATCCTTGAGACGATACAGCTATATTCTGGCCTGCGCATCGGGCCTGACGGCGCACGGTGCCACGGCCCTGGCACAGGACACCGAAACCCCTCTCTTTCTCGGCACTCTGCCCGTGTTTTCGACCCATGACTGGGACGCATATGACGGGGCCGCGGACCGCGCGGAATCGGTCTATATCGGCCCCGAGGAGCTGGAACGTCAGGATCCGCAGACGCTGAAGGAGGTCTTCGCCTCCGACGCCACGGTGCAGGTCGGCGGCGCGGTTCCGGCATCGCAGAAGGTCTATGTGAACGGCATCGAGGAAACGAACCTCGCGGTGACGGTCGATGGCGCGCGCCAGAACCAGAAGATCTTCCACCATTCGTCGACCAACCAGATCGATCCGGGCCTTTTGAAGGCCGTACGCGTCGATCCCGGTGTCACGGCCGCGGATTCGGGGCCCGGCGCGATAGCCGGTGCCATCGCCTACGAAACCGTCGATGTGGACGACCTGCTCGCCCCCGACGAGACAGCCGGCGGCTTTGCCACTGCACGATACAGTTTCAACGGCGACACTTTCGTCGGTGGGCTTGCCGGCTATGGCCGCCGCGACGGCTTCGAAGGACTGGCCTACGTCCGCTATGGCGATGGCGGCAACTACGATGACGGCGACGGCGATGAAGTGCCCGGCACCGGAACCGACCTTACGAGCTTCCTGGCAAAAGGCGCCTACGAGAGCGAAACCGGACATCGGTTCGAGATCTCGGCCATGCAGACCCAGGACGATGCCGACCGCCCCTACCGCGCCAATATCGGCAGCCTCATCGGCCGCGACGAGCCGGAAGTGCGCGAATACGATCTCACCACCCGCAACGTGGTGCTGACCTACGAGGCCACCCGCGCGACCGGGATCTGGCAGCCCACGGCGCAGATCGCCTGGAGCGAGTCGACCACCGACGTGCCCGACCCATGGGGCAGCGAAGGCACCGGCGAGGGTTGGAACGGCAAGGTCGAGAACCGCTTCGGACTGGGCGATCTCGGCTCGATCAACGCGGGCGTCGACTTCTACTCCGAGGAAACGAGCTACGAGGATCCCTTCACCGACGAACTGACCGAGAAGGCCACAAACTGGGGCCTCTACGGCCAGGCACGTCTGACCCCGATCCAGCCGCTCCGCGTCTCGCTGGGTCTGCGCACCGACCAGCAGCGGTTCGAGGGCGTCGATGGCAGCAAGGAGACCAATTCCGGCCTTTCGGGCAATGCCTCCGTCGCCTACGACATCAACGAGATGTTCACCGCCCAGGCCGGCTATTCCAACGTGTTCGGCGGCATCGCTCTTGGCGAGCCCTATATCTACAATCCGGCCTGGGTCTATGACGAACTCGAGCCGGTCCGGTCGGAGAACATGAATGCAGGCCTCGAGTTCCACCACATGGGCTTCGAGCTGGGCGCCTCCGTCTTCCGCACCGACATCGACAACGCACGCGATGCGGTCTACTCGGTCAGCCCCTTCATCCCCTTCGACTTCCGCTCCGAAGGCTACCGTCTCTCGGCCGGCTACAGCTGGAGCACCGGCTTCGTCCGCGCGAGCTTCGTCGACGCCGAAGTGACGTCGGATGGCGATCCGGTCGATTCCGACACGCTCACCTATTTCGGCGTGCCCTCGGGCCAGACCATCGCGCTCGAGGCCGTGCAGCGCATCGACCGCTACGGGCTGACCCTGGGCGGCACGATCGACGCGGCGCTCGAGAACGACGACACCGAAGATCTGGGCTACGAGGCACTGGAGAGCTACACGGTCGTCAACCTCTGGGCCGAGTATCAGCCGGCGCAATACGAGAACCTCACCCTGCGGCTCGAAGCGAACAACATTTTCGACGAGATGTATTCCGACCGCGCCACATACGGTCAGGAATTCGGCACCGTCGAGCCGCTCGCGGAACCCGGCCGGGAAATCGCGATCGCCGCCCGCGTGGTGTTCTGATCGGCATCGGGCGCGGGCTCCGGCCCGTGCCCGACCACGCGCGCCCGCTTTAACCCTGCTCCCAATATCTGCTCGAATTTGCGCGCATCCCGCGTATCATGCCGGATAGAGAGACAACTCTTCCGGGAGCCAACCGATGACCAAGCCTGCGCGCCGCTCGACCGACACAGCCCTCGTTCCGCTGGAGGCCGGCCACGGCCCGTCCTACGAGAGCTCGGAGGCCATCGAGGCCGAGATAGTCCGCTCCGGCAAGGACCGCCGCCGGCGCCAGGACCGCCGGACCGAGGACAAGGTTCGCCGCCGGCTGGAGCACGGGCTCGAGGAACTGGTCTGGGATGGCACGCCCGTGCCGCAGCCCGCGCGCGTCATCGCAGCGGAGCGCCTTTTCTCCGAAGGCAGCGCCTATTTCACTGGAACCCTGGTCGACCGTTCCTCCTGATCGGCCCCCGACGTGTTCTCGTAGATCCAGCCGACATAGTCCGCGCTGGCCTGCGGGATCGCGACGGAGGTGATCGCGGGCACCTTGTAGCCGTGATGCGCCTTCACTTCCGCAACGATCCGGTCGAAGAGCTCTTCGCGTGTCTTGACCAGAAGCGGCACCTCTTCCCTCTCGTGGACTTCTCCCTGCCAGACATAGGCGCTGGCGATGGGCGGATGGCGATTGAAGCCGGGCGCGAGTTTCGACGCCATCAGGGCGCGACCGACTTTCTCAGCCTCTTCCACCGAACTGCAATTGATCCAGATCCCGATGATCCTGCGCATGGCCTCCCCCTCGGTCCTTCCCCGAAAAAGCTTTCTCTCAAGCCCGCCCGATGCTTAACATCGCCCGCGATGAATTCGAACGAGGAATGAGGATCGCATGAGCGCAGGCGGAATCTTTGTGGGCGGAGGCGGCGCAGAATATGCCGAACCACGCGAACTGCTGCTTGAATATGCCAACCGGCACGGGCTCATCACCGGCGCCACCGGCACCGGCAAGACCGTCACGCTCCAGATCCTCGCAGAAAGCTTTTCCGCCGCCGGCGTGCCGGTGGTGGTGCAGGACGTGAAGGGCGATGTCTCCGGCCTCGCCCGGCCCGGCGATCCCGCCGGCAAGGCCCATGAGGCGCTCACCTCCCGCGCCGCGAAGATCGGCATGGAGGGCTTCGGCTACCGCGACTACCCCACCGTCTTCTGGGATCTCTACGGCGAGAAGGGCCACCCTGTGCGGACCACGATCAGCGAGATGGGCCCGCTCCTCCTCTCGCGCATGATGGATCTCACCGACGCCCAGGAAGGCGCGCTCAACATCGCCTTCCGCATGGCCGACGAGGAAGGGCTGCTGCTGCTCGATCTCGAGGATCTCCGCGCCATGCTGGTCTGGCTCGGCGAGAACCGCGAGACGGTCAGCCGCACCTACGGCAATGTCACCACGGCCACCATCGGCGCGATTCAGCGCAAGCTGCTGGTGCTCGAGAACGAGGGCGCGGGCGGTTTCTTCGGCGAGCCGCACCTCTCCCTCTCCGACCTCATGGCGAAAGACGGCGACATGGGCCGGATCAACGTGCTCATGTCCGACCGGCTGATGCAGGCACCGCGCCTCTACGCGATGTTCCTGCTCTGGCTGCTCTCCGAGCTCTTCGAGGAGCTTCCCGAGGTCGGCAACCCCGACAAGCCCGTGCTGGTCTTCTTCTTCGATGAGGCGCATCTCCTGTTCCGCGACGCCCCGAAGGCGCTGGTGGACAAGGTCTCCCAGGTCGTCCGCCTCATCCGTTCCAAGGGTGTCGGCGTCTATTTCGTCACCCAGAACCCCGACGATGTGCCCCCCGAGGTGCTGGGCCAGCTCGGCAACCGCATCCAGCACGCGCTGCGCGCCTTCACGCCGCGTGACAAGAAGGCGCTCAGGATGGCGGCCGAAACCTTCCGCCCCAACCCGGCCTTCGACACGGAAACCGCGATCCGCGAGGTCGGCACCGGCGAAGCCGTGGTTTCCCTGCTTGAGGACAAGGGCGTGCCGGCGATGGTCAGCCGCGTTCTGATCCGCCCGCCCATGTCGCGCATGGGCCCGCTCACGGAGGGCGAACGGCTTGATGCGCTTGCGGCCTCTCCACTCGCCGGGCGCTACGACACCGCCATCGACCGCGAGTCCGCCGCCGAAATGCTGGCCGAACGCGCGGAGGCCTCTAGCAAGGATGTCGAACTGGCCGAGAAGATGCTGGCCGAACTGGAAGCGAAGAAATCCACGCAGCAGGCGCCCCCGGCCTCGAGCCGCGCCCGCCGCTACGAGGCACCGAACAGCCCTTCGCGTCGGTCTTCCTCCTCCGCTTCCGCAGGGTCCGGGCTGGCGAAAATGGTGGTGAAGCAACTCTCCACCCGCGAGGGCCAACGCCTCGTGCGCGGCATTCTCGGCTCGCTCTTCAAGGGGCGGTAGGGCGCGGGGCAAGGGGCGACCTGAATGACTGCGCCGGTCCGTGCCTCACCCCCCAAAGCAGCCCCCGCCCTTCAAAGCTCCAGCTTCGAGACCATCACCCCCGCTTCCTCGGGGTCATGCCGGTTGCGGAAGCCGAGCTTCTCCACCAGCCGCAGCATCCCGTGGTTCTCCGACAGGATGATGCCGTCGAGCTTCTCGTAGCCCTGCGCTCGGGCATACTCGATGAGATGGGTCATCAGCGTCCGCCCGAGCCCGCGCCCCGCCAGATCGCTGCGCACCAGAAGCGCGTATTCGGCGGCCTTGCGGGAGGGATCGGAGGCCATGCGCGAAACCCCGGCCATCCGTCCGTCCGGCGCGATCGCCACGAAGGCCATGTCCCGGTCGTAATCGAGCTGGGTCATCTTCAGCGCCATTTCCTCGGGGAAACTCGTCCGCGGCGACATGAAGCGCATGCGGATGTCCTCGGGCGAGACATTGGCGAGGAAATCGGGATAGAGCAGCGCATCGGCGGGCCGCACGGGCCGAAAGGTGTAGGTCTCGCCCTTCAGCACGTATTCGCGCCTCCATTCGCTCGGATAGGGCCGGATCGCGAGACGCGGATTGGGGCCCGTCTCCTCCACCCGCGCGGGGTCGATCTCGATCGCGGCATCGAGCGCGATCACACCGGTCTCGTCCGTCACCAGAGGGTTGATCTCGAGCGCCTTGAGGCAGGGGAAATCTTCCGCCATATGCGAGAGCGCCACCAGCGCCCCCTGCAACGCGGCCGCATCCACCGGCTTGCGGCCCCGATAGCCCGAGAGCACCCGGCCCACCCGCGTCCGCCCGATCAGATCGGAGGCAAGGCTCGCGTCGAGCGGCGGCAGCGCCACGGCGGTATCGCGCAGGATCTCCACGTCGATGCCACCGGAGCCGAACATGATCGTCGGCCCGAAATACCGGTCGAGCGTCAGTCCGAGGATCAGCTCGTGCGAGCCCGGCCGCTGGATCATCGGCTCGACGGAATACCCGCCAACGCGGTCCGCCTCGCCCGCCGCGGCCACCCGCTCCTCGATCGCGCGCGCAGCTTCCATCGCCTGCCGTGCCGTCTCGATGTTGAGCACCACGCCGCCCACGTCGCTCTTGTGCAGGATCTCGCGCGAGACGAACTTCACCACCACCCGCGCGTGTCGCGAGAGCAGATCCGCCGCCGCCACCCCCACCGCCTCGACATCGGCAGCCTCGCGAAGCTCCGGGATCGGGATGCCGTAAGCGGCCACAACCGACTTCGCCTCGGGCTCGGTGAGCATGCTGCGCCCCTCGGCGGCCAGCTTGCGGAAGATCCCGCGCACCGCCTCCGAGGCACGCGCCGGCGAAGAGCGCAGCGCTTCCTCCACCGAGCGGTCCGGAACCCGCAGAAGCGCGGCCTGCGCCCGGCCCCAGTCCGTGAGGTGCCCGACCGCCGCGGCCGCACTCGCCGGGGTCGAGAAGGTCGCCACCTCCTTGCGCCGCAGGACACGGCGCGCTTCCCGCGCGTCCGCGCCCCCCATCCAGCAGGCCAGAACGGGCTTGCGGCCGATCATGCTGCGCCGGGTCTTCGCCGCGACCGCATCGGCAATGGCCGCCGAATCTCCCAGGGCGCTCGGACAGTTGATCGCCATGACCACATCGACATTGCGATCCGCCGCCAGCGCCTCCAGCGCCGCGCCATAGCGCTCCGGCCCCGCATCGCCGAGGATGTCCACCGGGTTCGATCCGCTCCAGGACGGAGGCAGGATCTCGTCGAGCTTCGCGATGGTGCCGGGCGCAAGTTCCGCCAACTGCCCCGAGCCATCCATCAGCCGATCCACCGCCATGACCCCGGCCCCGCCGCCATTGGTGACGATCCCGAGCCGCGCCCGGTCGAGCGGACGGAAGCGGGCCACCGTCTCCGCGGCCGCAAACATCTCCGACATGCCCTTGACGCGCAGAACACCCGCACGGCGCAGGGCCGCATCCATCACCGCGTCCTCCGCGGCAAGCGCCCCGGTATGGGTGGCGGAGGCATGGGCCGCCCGCGCGGTGCGCCCGGCCTTGATCGCGATCACCGGCTTCATCCGCGCGGCCGCCCGTGCCGCCGAGAGGAACTTCCGCGCATCCTTCACATGCGCCAGATACATCAGCACGGCGCGCGTATCGAAATCCGAAGAGAGCAGGTCGAGGAAATCCGACATGTCCACATCGGCCAGCTCGCCCATCGAGGCGATCAGGGAAAACCCGATCTCGTGTTCGTCCGCCCAGTCGATCAGCGTCGTCGCCACGGCCGCCGATTGCGACAGGAGCGCCAGCTTGCCCGGCCGCGGCATCCGCTGCGCGACACCCGCATTGAGTTTCGCCTTCGGAGCAATGATCCCGACCGTGTCCGGCCCGACGATGCGCAGGGTAAAGGGCCGCGCCGCATCGAGCATCCGCTGGGTCAGCCCCTCGACATCCTTCACGCCCGGCGTGAGCACCACCGCCAGACGGCAGCCCTTCTCGCCCAGCTCGGTAATCCGCTCGGGTAGCGTCTCGCGTGGCACGGCCAGCACCGCCATGCCCGGCGCCGTCGGCAGGTCATGAATGGAGGCAAGGGCGTTTTGCCCGCCAAAGGCCGGATTGTCCGGATGAACGATCCACATCCGGCTCTCGAACCCGCCGGAGGTGATGTTGGCAAGCGCGGCGACGCCCTGGATATCGCCCACCCGGCCCTGGCAGACCAAGGCAATCGGCCCCGGATCCAGGACCTTGTCCAGGTTACGGATCGTCATTGTTTCTCCGGTGCCCTTCGCATCTGCACACTTGCCCGATGTTTAGGGTGCCGGGCACCGCCTGTCACGCCCCGGATACGCGCATGGTCCGACGCGTGTCTTTCCGGTCCCGCACCGGGACGATCCTCGCCGAAACCTTCAGCCGACGATCATCTGCTTCATCTTGAGCGCTTCGTATTCCAGCTCCAGAAGCCGATGCTTGACCACATCGCCGATGGTGATCAGCCCGACAAGCTTGCCGTCGTCGACCACCGGCAGGTGGCGGAACCGGCCTTCGGTCATCCGATGCATCATCTCGATCAGCCGCTCGTTCGACTGGCAGGTCACGGGATTGGACGTCATCAGATCGCTGACCGGCAGGGTCAGCACATGCCCGCCGGCATCGGCCATCTTGCGCACCACGTCGCGCTCGGACAGGATCCCGACCAGGCCGCCGTCGGCCCCCAGCACCAGCACGGCACCGATGCGATGGGCCTTCAGCAGAGAAACCGCATCCGAAACGCTCGATTCGGGCTTCACCGAATAGATCACGTGGCCCTTGTCCTCGAGGATGGTCGAGACCGTTGCCGCACCCTTGCCTGGCATGAGGTTCGAATCCGCTGACTGGGAGTGCGATTTCTGACCTTCGTCGTCGGCCTTGAGATGGCCGCGGTAGGATTCAACAAAAGACATGGCTTTCCTTCCTCGCATGTTGTGGCCCGGCGCACCGGACGATGTTCTCATTCGAAAATCAGTTTAGACCCGCATGGCGGGATTTCCAGATGTTTCGCACATCATGGGGATTCAGCACGATTTCGTGCAATCCGGCTGCCCCGATCCGGGCATTCCGCGCAGGTGACAGGCAAACCGGCGGGCTTGCAAAAATCGCCCCCACGCGTAAATCTGCCCGGCAATTCTCCACACCGATGCCGAACGCGTCTCGAAACCGTTGAGCGATCCGTCCCGATGGATGCGCCCACCAGAAGGAAGATCATATGGAAGCCCTGCAAATCGACGCAGAGAAGCTCAAGACCGTCCGCAAGGCCCGCAAGATCGGCCGCCCCAAACTGGGCAAGCTCACCGGCCTGACGGAACGCCAGATCGCACGTCTCGAGGTCACCGGCGCAACCCACGGTGCGATTTCCGACGAGACCGTCGAACGCATCGCCGCCGCCCTGCACGTACCGCCGGGCGTGATTACCGGCGCCCTGCCCCTCACGGACGACGATCTCGTGCCCGTCACCGCCTCAACCTGCAAAAGCGGCTGCTGCGGCTGATCCCGCTCAGTCGTTCTCGGTGCGGGGGCGCCAGGCCTGGTAGGTGGCAAGCTCCGCATCACAGGCCTCCAGCGTCAGCGACTTGATCTGGTGCGGCGAGGTGCCACCCCGGCCCATGCGGGTCTCTTCCCCCACCGTCAGGCACATTTCCTGCGCCACTGCAGGCCGCAGGGTGCCATCCTCCTGCAGCGCGATCATCTGCATGTCGCCGCCATCGCAGGCGGCAAGCCCTATCATGGCACCGGCCTCGCGCCCCACCAGCGTTGCACAGACATCGAACCGCGGCATGTAGAGAACGCCATCAGCGAACCGATCGGCCTCGAAGATCTGATCGACCTCTAGCGACCCGCGATAGCTGTAGCAGGTATGCGCCTGAAGCCCGGCGGCCGGATCGGCCCCCTCGCCCAGCCCGCCCGAAATATCGAGGCAATAGCTGTTGAGATCGCCGTCGAGCGGATCGATTAGGGTAATCTCGACCTCTTCGGCCATCGCGCCCGCCGCGAGAGTGAAAGAAAGGGCAAAAGCACCCGCGATCCGACTGGAAATCATTCCGTCCACCCTCCGTTCGGCGCTGGCCCTCAGATCCCGGCGTAGATCTGCGCCACGCGTTCGATCGCCGCTTCGGGCGGCATCTCCTCGCTCTCGCCCGTGCGCCGCGAGGTCAATTCCACCACGCCGTTCTTCAACCCGCGCGGCCCGACGGTGATCCGCCAGGGCAGACCGATCAGGTCCATGGTGGCGAACTTCGCGCCCGCGCGCTCGTTCCGATCGTCGTAGAGCGGGTCGAGGCCCTTGGCCTTCAGCCCGGCATAGAGCGCGTCGCAGGCCCCGTCGGCGGCTTCGTCGCCCTGCTTGAGATTGACGATGCCGCAGTGGAAGGGCGTCACGCCCTCGGGCCAGATGATGCCCTTCTCGTCGTGGTTCGCCTCGATCAGCGCGCCGACGAGGCGGCTGACCCCGATCCCGTGCGAGCCCATGTGCACCGGCACACGCTCGCCCTGCTCGTTCACCACCACCGCGTTCATCGCGTCGGAATATTTGGTGCCGAAATAGAAGATCTGGCCGACCTCGATGCCGCGCGCACTCCGCCGCCGCGCCTCGGGCACCTCCGCGAAGACCGCCTCGTCATGGGTCTCGTCGGTGCGAGCATAGCGCGATGTGAACTCCTCCAGCACCGCCTGGCACTGGGCGACGTCGTCATAGTCGATCGTCCGGTCGCCGAAGGTCAGATCGGTGATCTCGCTGTCGTAGAAGACTTCCGACTCGCCCGTCTCCGCCAGCACCAGGAACTCATGCGTGTAGTCGCCCCCGATCGGCCCGCCATCGGCGCGCATCGGGATCGCCTTGAGCCCCATCCGCTCATAGGTCCGCAGGTAGCTTACCAGGTGGCGGTTGTAGGCGTGCAGCGCATCTTCCTTGGTCAGGTCGAAGTTGTAGCCGTCCTTCATCAGGAACTCGCGGCCCCGCATCACCCCGAAGCGCGGGCGCACCTCGTCGCGGAACTTCCACTGGATGTGATAGAGCGTGAGCGGCAGATCCTTGTAGCTGCCCACGGCCGAGCGGAAGATGTCGGTGATCATCTCCTCGTTGGTCGGCCCGTAGAGCATGTCGCGCTCGTGACGGTCGCGGATGCGCAGCATCTCCGGTCCGTAGGCGTTGTAGCGCCCGCTCTCCTGCCAGAGATCCGCCGGCTGGAGCGTGGGCATGAGCAGCGGAATGTGGCCCGCGCGCTGCTGCTCCTCGTGAACGATCTGCTGGATCCGCTGCAGAACCCGGTAACCGAGCGGCAGCCAGGAATAGATCCCCGCGCTCGCCTGGCGAATCATCCCCGCACGCAGCATGAGCCGATGGCTCGCGATCTGGGCTTCGGCAGGGTTTTCCCTCAGGACGGGCAGGAAATAACGGGTCAGGCGCATGTTCCGATCGGCTCCGGGCTTTCTCGACTTGCTGTCCGTCTAGAGCAAGATATGTTCGGGAGAAAGGTCGAATCTTGCCGCTTCTGTGCTCACACACCCGTGAAGCGTTTGAACTGCGACAGTTCTATTACCTGCAATTGAATCTTTCCCAGCTATGCACCTTGATGAATTCTGCATTGCATTTCATGCACAAACTTGATTTAAAGACGGGGCCGAACAAGCCTAGGCCCGACAACGAGGCACATCCTGGCAGCGGCAGCACGGACCGGCGATGCCAACAATGGTTGGGAATGGCTCAAGTCTGAGGGGGGAAGTCAAAGCGGCCTGCATCGCAGGCCGCTTTTAAGATTCTGGACCACCGAATTCCTGCCCTCACGTGATCCCGTGACTTGCGTTTCGCGCAATTCGTCTCGCAGCACCGCGCGACAAACCCGCCCGGCAGCCCGGCCCGCCACCCCGAAAGACAGCGCCCGCGGCACCAGATCGCAAAGATCGAAAGGTTTGGGATCAGGGCTCGAGCTTGAGTTCCGCGGGAAGTCCCATGCGGCTCGCAAGCCCCTGCAACCGCCGCTCCACCGCCTCGCCCGCGCACTCGCAGGCCACCCCGCGCAACGTGAGGCTCAGGACCCCGTCGCGCACCCTGAGATCGGCGCTCTCCAAAACCTCATGCGCCGAGCCCGACAGCATGGAACCCAGCCGCATCGCGCGGCCAAGCTGCGCCGCCTCGGCCAGGCGCTCCTTGCCCAGCATCGGGCCGAAGCTCTCCATGATGTTCGCCGGCGGGCTTGCCTTGTAGCGGTTGAGCAGCGCAAAGCCGATGAAGACCCGGTCGACGTGATTCACCCCGCCGATGTTCGCCCGCGTCACCGAGGCAAAACAGTGCTCGGCGCGATATTCGGGATGCGCCCGCCAATGGACGTCATGCATCAGGCAGGCCGCCTCGATGAGCCGCAATTCCTGCGCATCGGCTTCCGCGTAGAGCGGCTTGAGCCAGTTGAAGAGCACCCGCCCGAAACCGGGAATGCGCGACTTGTGCTTTTCCATGTGCCGCGCCGCCTCGATCAGCGGGTCGCGCTCGCGCATGGTTTCCGGCATCTGCCGGTAAAGCAGCCCCTCGCGCAGACCGTAGGCCGAAATCACCACCTTCCGGGGCGCCAGCCGCCGGATGACCTCGGCCAGAACCGGCGCCACGTCCGGGATCAGCGACAGCCGTGCGGTCGAGGTGCCGGTGGCATCCGAAAGCGCGGCAATGTCCTGGTTCGGGATCCAGGCCAGCGTCTCCAGCAGTTCCTCCACCGGCGGCTCGTAGCCGTGCAGCACAGTCAGCCGGTAGCCCCGGCGCAGCATGTCGAGCCGTGCCACCGCCCGCCAGGACCCGCCCACGAGAAAGAGCACTTCGCCCTCCCCGGCCGCGACCGCCTTCGCCAGTGCCTTCACCTGCTTGCGGATATACTTGTCGCGCTTCTCCATGTCGGTGAAATCCGCGAGCTTGAGCGGCCCGAGCGGAGAGGTCTCGCAACCGTGGATGCGGCTCTCGCGCAGAATGGCAAGCTCCATCGAGGAGCCACCCATGTCGCAGACGATGCCTTCCGCATCCGGCCAGCCGAGAAGCACCCCCTTGGCCGAGAGCCGCGCCTCCTCCGCACCGCTGGCCACATGGATCTGAAGGCCTGTCTCCGCTTCCACCTGGGCGCAGAAATCCGGGCCGTCCTCCGCATCGCGAACCGCCGCGGTCGCCACCGCGATCATGCCGGAGAGATGAAGCCGCGAAGCCAGGGCCACGAAGCGGTGCAGCGCGCCCAGCGCCTTCCTGCGCCCCTCCGGGTTGAGCCGCCCGGTCTCGCCAAGCCCCGCGCCCAGCCCGCAGAGCACCTTCTCGTTGAAGAAATAGGCCGGGCTCCGGGCCATGCCGTCGAAAACGACGAGCCGGATCGAGTTGGACCCCACGTCGATCACACCGATCCGCCGCAGCCGGGCCTTCACCGCCTCGTCGATCTCGAAGAGAGGCACGTGATCCTCGGCCCGCGCCGCGTTTTCCTGGAATGTCACGGAATCTTCCCCTGCATTTGCCCGGCTCTCGGGCAAAGGCCTAACCGAACTCGTCTACCAGCGGCAACACGTCACGTGACCCGGCCCGCCCGCGCCCCGAGAGCGAGGGTTTCTCCATGAAGTAGCGGTGGCAACTGAACGGGCGTTCCTCGCCCCCGCCTTCATGGCGCAGGAACATGCCGTCGGGCTGCGCCACCCAGCTCTGCACCGTGTCACGCATGTTGGCCGCCATGATCTGATCCATGATCTGGGCATGCACCGTGGGGTTGGTGATCTCCACGAGCGATTCGATGCGCCGGTTCAGGTTGCGGTCCATCCAGTCCGCCGAACTGATGTAGACCCGCGCCTCCTCGGAGGGCAGACCCTTCCCGTTGCCGAAACAGACGATCCGGCTGTGTTCGAGGAACCGGCCGATGATCGACTTGACCCGGATGTTCTCCGAGAGCCCCTTCACACCGGGCCGCAGCGAGCAGATCCCGCGCACCACCATGTCGATGCGCACGCCCGCCTGGCTCGCGGCATAGAGCGCATCGATCACTTCCGCATCGGTGATGGAGTTGACCTTCACCCAGACATGCCCCGGCCGACCGGCCTTCACATGCTCGATCTCGGCCTCGAGGCTCTCGATGATCCGCGGCTTGATCATGTGCGGCGAGATCGCGAGGTTGTCGAGCGTCTCGGGCTTAACGTAGCCGGTGACGTAGTTGAACACCTTCACCGCGTCGCGGCCCAGCGCCCGGTCACAGGTGAAGAGCGAGAGGTCGGTATAAATGTTCGCGGTGCCGGGGTGGTAGTTCCCGGTGCCGAAATGGCTGTAGGTGACAAGTTCGCTGCCCTCCCGGCGAACCACGCTCGAAAGTTTCGCGTGGGTCTTCCAGTCCACGAACCCGTAGACCACCTGCGCGCCCGCGCGCTCGAGCTGGCGCGAAAGCCGGATGTTGGCCGCTTCGTCGAAGCGTGCCTTCAGCTCCACCAGTGCCGTGACCGACTTGCCGTCCTCCGCCGCCTCGCAAAGCGCCGAGACGATGGGCGAGTTGCGGCTGGTGCGGTAGAGCGTCTGCTTGATCGCGAGCACATCCGGATCGCGCGCCGCCTGCTGCAGGAACCGCACCACGATGTCGAAGGTCTCGTAGGGGTGGTGCAGCAGCATGTCCTTCTGCCGGATCGCCGCGAAGACATCGCCGTCGAAATCCTGCACCCGCTCGGGCACGCGCGGGGTGAACGGCGTCCAGAGCAGATCCTTGCGCCCGACCGAACAGAGCTCGGAGAGGTTGGCGATGCCGACGATCCCGCGGATCTCGACGATCTCCTCCTGCGCCACGCCCAGTTCGTTCACCAGCGTTTCGCGCAGATCCTCGGGCGCATCCGCCGTCATCTCGAGCCGCATCACCTCCCCGCGACGACGGCGCTTGAGCGCGGTCTCGAATTCGCGCACGAGATCCTCGGCCTCTTCCTCCACTTCCAGATCGCTGTCGCGCAGAACCCGGAAGGCGCATGTGCCGAGCATGGTGTAGCCCGGAAAGAGCCGGTCCACGAACACCTCGAGCAGCCCTTCCAGCGGCAGGAGCCGGATCTCGCCGCCCGCACCCTCGGGCAGGCGCACGAAGCGTGCGACCTGTGCCGGAACCGGCAGGAGTGCATCGAGCTCGCGCCCCGTGGCATTGCGCCGCAGCTTCAGCCCCATGGCGAAGCCGCCCGAGGCAATGAAGGGGAACGGGTGCGCCGGGTCGATGGCAAGCGGGGTGAGGATCGGGAAGACCTGCTCGAAGAAGTAGCCCTCCAGCACCTTGAGATCGGCCGCGCGCAGCTCCGAGGGGCCAAGCACCCGCACCTTCGCCGAGCGCATCTCGTCCTGCAGCGTCTTCCACGCCACCTGCTGCCGGTCCATCAGGGCACGGGCGTCCCGCTCGATCCGTTCGAGCTGTTCGGCCGGGGTCAGCCCGTCCGCCGAGGCCCGGCCCACGCCCTGCCGCACCATGGCCCGCAGACCCGCCACGCGCACCGTGTAGAATTCGTCGAGATTGGCACCCGAGATCGCAAGGAAGCGCACCCGTTCCAGAAGCGGCACGTCCGGGTTTTCCGCCTCGGCCATCACACGCCAGTTGAACCCGAGCCAGCTCAACTCGCGATTGACGAACCGCGCCTCGCTCCCGAGATCGAGCCCCGGAACCGCGCGGCCGGGTCCGGCACTCGCATTCAGGAAATCCGCGTTGACGTGATCTGCCTGCATCGGCTCGGCGCTCTCGGCCGGGACGGAGGCCCCTTGCATGTTCATGATCTCCCTCTCGAAATATATACGCGCACCAGGCCGGCAAACTCCGGAAGACGGGCGCGATCAACGGAAACGTCCAACCTAGACCAAAACCGTTTGCGATGGAAAGGCCATGCCGGGGCGCCGAGCGCCGGGCGGGATCACCGGCGGGCGGGTGAACGCCCCTTGGCGCCGAGACCGATTTTTGGGACATTCCGCAAGGACTTCGGCTGCGTCATTGCATCGCGCGCAGGGTCGGACTATACACAATCTAGCTATTCCAGACTGCCGCAAGGGCCAGACCTTGAACGACACTCCCGAAGACGAACCCGAGAACGGCCCCGAAGACGCAGGGGGCAGCGGCCCCGAGCGACCGATCCATTCCGGGCCGGCGATCGCGATCGAGGCGGAAATGCGCGCATCCTATCTCGATTACGCCATGAGCGTGATCGTGAGCCGCGCAATTCCCGACCTGCGCGACGGGCTGAAGCCGGTTCACCGCCGCATCCTTTACGCGATGAACGAAACCGGCAACACACACGAGAAGCCCTACCGCAAGTCGGCGCGGCCTGTGGGCGATGTCATGGGTAAGTATCACCCCCATGGCGACAGCGCGATCTACGACGCCCTCGTGCGCATGGCGCAGGACTTCTCCATGTCCCTGCCGCTCCTCGATGGCCAGGGCAACTTCGGCTCCATGGACGGCGACGCCCCCGCGGCGATGCGCTACACCGAAGTGCGCATGGACAAGCCCGCGGCCTACCTGCTCGCGGATATCGACAAGGAAACCGTCGACTTCCAGCCGAACTACGACGGCAAGGACCTCGAGCCTTCCGTCCTGCCGGCGCGCTTCCCGAACATGCTGGTCAACGGCGCGGGCGGCATCGCCGTCGGCATGGCCACCAACATCCCGCCGCATAACCTCGGCGAGGTGGTGGACGCGACGCTCGCGCTGATCGAGACCCCAGATCTCGGCGTCGCGGACCTGATGGAATACATCCCCGCCCCCGATTTCCCCACTGGCGGGATCATCCTGGGCCGCTCCGGCGCCCGCAAGGCCTACAACGAGGGCCGCGGCTCGGTGATCATCCGCGCCAAGACCCGGATCGAGGAGACCCGCAAGGACCGCTACGCCATCGTGGTCGACGAGATCCCCTACCAGGTCAACAAGGCGACACTGGTCGAACGCATCGCCGATCTCGCCCGCGAGAAGCGGGTCGAGGGCATCGCCCACGTGCAGGACGAAAGCGACCGCTTCGGCGTCCGCGTGGTGGTCGAGCTGAAGCGCGACGCGACACCCGATGTCGTCCTGAACCAGCTCTTCCGCTTCACCCCGCTGCAGACCTCCTTCGGCTGCAACATGCTCGCACTCAACGGTGGCCGCCCGGAACAGCTCGACCTGCGCAAGTTCCTCACCGCCTTCATCTCCTTCCGCGAGGAGGTTGTGGCCCGGCGCACGGCATTCGAGTTGCGCAAGGCCCGCGAACGCGCCCATGTGCTCTGCGGCTACGCGGTCGCGGTCTCCAACATCGACGAGGTCGTGGCCACGATCCGCTCCTCCGCCGATCCGGCCGAGGCCCGCGAGCGGCTGATGAAACGCGCCTGGCCCGCCGAGGAGATCGCGCCCTATATCGCGCTCATTGACGATCCCTCCCACAAGGTCCAGCCCGACGGCACCTACTTCCTCTCCGAGACCCAGGCGCGCGCCATTCTCGACCTGCGCCTCCAGCGTCTCACCGCGATGGGCGTGAAGGAGGTTACCGACGAGCTGCAGGAGCTCGCGGGCAAGATCACCGACTATCTCGATATCCTGCGCTCGCGCTCCCGGATCATGGAGATCATCTCCAACGAACTGCGCGAGGTCCGCGAACTCTTCGCCGTGCCCCGCCGCACCGAGATCGTCGAATGGGACGCCGACCTCGACGACGAGGACCTGATCGAACGCGAGGACATGGTCGTCACCGTGACCCAGGGCGGCTACATCAAACGCACGCCGCTCGCCGAGTATCGCGCCCAGCGCCGCGGCGGCAAGGGCACGCAGGGCATGAGCACGAAGGACGAGGATTTCGTCACCACGCTCTTCGTCGCCAACACCCATACCCAGCTGCTGTTCTTCACCACCGACGGCATGGCCTACAAGCTCAAGACCTGGCGTCTGCCCCAGGCCGGGCGCAACGGCCGCGGCAAGGCGATCGTCAACATCCTGCCCATCGCGTCCGGGGTCTCGATCGCCGCCATCATGCCGGTGGACAAGCCCGAGGAGGACTGGGCGAGCCTGCAGATCATGTTCGCCACCTCGCAGGGCGATGTGCGCCGCAACGCGCTCGACGACTTCACCAACGTCAAGGCCAACGGCAAGATCGCCATGAAGCTGCCCGAGGGCACCCGGCTCATGAATGCGCGGATCTGCAACGAGGATTACGACGTGATGCTCACCACGCGGGCGGGCAAGGCAATCCGCTTCCCCGTGGCCGATGTGCGCGTCTTCAAGGGCCGCGGCTCTACCGGCGTGCGCGGCATCCGGCTGGCCGAGGGCGACGAGGTCGTCTCGATGGCGATCATCCGCCATTTCGAGGCCACCTCCGAGGAGCGCGCCGCCTATCTCAAGATGCGCCGCGCGGTCGCCGGCACGCTCGAGGACGAGGATGCCGCCCCCGAGACCGACGAGGAGGATGCCGTCGAGGCCGTCATGCTGGGCCAGGAGCGCTATGTCGCCATGTCCGAGGCCGAGGACCTCCTGCTCACCATCACCGAAAACGGGGCCGGAAAGCTTTCCTCGTCGCACGACTATCCCCTGCGCGGACGCGGCGGCCAGGGCGTCATGGCGATGGACAAGGCCATGCGCGGCGGGCCGCTCGTCACGCTCTTCCCGGTGGAGACCGACGACCAGATCATGCTCGCCACCAATGCGGGCCAGTCGATCCGCTGTCCCGTGGGCGGCATCTCCTTCCGCTCCCGCAGCGCGGGCGGCGTGCGCGTCTTCCACACCTCCAATGGCGAGCGCGTGGTCTCCGTGGCACTGATCGCGGAGAACGGCGCGGAAGATGAGGATCAGGCCGCCCCCGAGGCGCCCGACAACCCGGAGAGCGAGGCGTAACCGCGCCTCGCTACCCACCTGCGGACGACAGCAAACGTCCATATCGACGCGCGGTCGCCGCGAAATGCGGCGCCATCAACGTTGCCGTGAATTTTCACCTTTTTGACAAATATACTTGGAAACTATTTCACGCGCGGAATGAGCCCAAGGCAAGCACGGCCTTCAGCGCCTTGCTCACTTCGAGGCCGCTTCGGCCCGAGCGTCGGCACGCCGCCGTCCGGCCGCCCGGTCTATGGCCGCAATCACTTCACCGGTGGCCGCATGATGCGGCATGTGTCCGACACCGGGCAGCAGGGTCAATTCCGCATCCGGCAAGATCCCCGACAGCGGGATCGCATGAACCTCCGCCGGAACGATTTCATCCGCCGTGCCGTGAACCAGTTCGACCGGCACCGTCAGCCCGGCATACGACTCCGACATGCTGACAACATGCGGGCGCAGACCGTTCACCTGCCGCGCATTCGAGAGCTGCGTCTCGCGGCGAAGCGTCAGCGGAATTCCGAAGGCGTCGCTGTATCCCGCAGGCACCGGATCCGGCGCGAAGACCCGCTCCAGCACCTTCACCGCCATGTCATGCGTTGCAAAGGCGGAGATCAGCGGCACGACGATCGCACCGCCCACCGCGGAGGCATTGATCCCGTAGAGCGGGTCGAGATCGCCGGGCCACGGCATGGTCGCCCCGCCAAGCACCACGAGCGCGCCCGTCGCATCGGGTCGTTCCAGCGCCCAGGCCATCGCCACCGCGCCGCCGAAACTGTGACCCAGAACCACCGGGTCCGTCACGCCAAGCGCGTCCGCTGCCGCCTGTAGCAGTCTGGCCTGCTCGCGCGGGCTTTCGCCGCGCTCCACGTCCGCATCCGGCGGATGGCCTGTGTAGCCGAAACCGGGCCGGTCGAAGGCGATCACCCTGTAGCGGTCGGTCAGCCTGTCGGTCAGATCGAAGGTGAAATCCCTGAGATTGCCGCCCGCGCCATGGATCAGCACCAGATCAGGCCCCTCGCCCGCCACATAGGCATGAACCTCGACGCCCCCGACATCGATCATCTGGCCATTGGGCGGGAAATTGGCTCTCGCCGAAGCGGAACGCTCCGAGAGACGCCAGACCACGAACGCAACGGCGAGCGCCAGACAGATCAGTAGAACGAGCAGGATCTTCAACATTACCCCCAGGGACAAACACACCAGATATGTGGCGTGCAGACACGCCGATCACTCTGCATGTCTGGAGAGGTAGAGCGAAACCGTTCCGACGGAAGCGAATACGGCAGGAGATTTCGCTCTAGCGGACGTTGATGGGGCCTCTGGCCGGGAACACGCCGAAAGCGCCGGACCGGCGGCGGGCCGGGGGGTAACGCAGCAAACGCCCACATCGACGCGCGGTCGCCGCAAAATGCGGCGACGCCGAGCCGTTGCTCTGGTTGGGCCGACCTCATTTCGACGGATGAGCTTGGCCGGGCACGGAACGAGCCGAAGGCGCCGTGCCTGCGACGGCCCGTCCCGCCGGGCTGGCGCATGGTCGATGCGGGGCCTTCGTGCAAACCTAGGCAATATCGTCGCCATGAACCGCGTCGAACAGGCGGTATTGCGCCACCCCACGGGCCGCCGCATGCCCCCCCTCAGATCGGATCGCCCTTCCAGTCCCGGTCACCGATACCCTCGATCTCCTTCGAGATCACCGCGAGCATGTAGGCGCGCAAAACCGTGTTCATCCGGGCCTGATAGCCTCGCCCAAGCCCGCGATACCACCGCACCACGTCCGTATCGAAGGCCGCCGTCAGCCGGGTCTTGTGCGGCTTCACCGGCGCCTGCGTGGCCATACGGTGCCAGTCCTCGGGAATATGGTCGCGCTTCAGCCGGTCGTTGCGCGCCCAGACCTCCAGTTCCTGGAGATCGACGAGCAACTGGGCATAGCTCCGCTCCTCGCGCTTGGTGCGCTTTCGTAGGGTCATGGCCCATCCTCATGTGATGAAAACGAGCCGACCCTGCCACAAACCGGTTAACCGCCGGTTTCGCAGGCAATCGTATGCATGAAATATGCATGGAATATGCATACAAGCTGCATGGAAATTTTCCCGCCCTTTCAGCGGGTTGAACCGGAAAACCCTAGCTCGCGCGCGCCAGGGCCTCCGCAATGTAGATCTCCCGCAACCGCGTCGCCACCGGCCCCGGAACGCCCGCCCCGATCGGCTGCCCGTCGATCTCGACCACCGGCATCACGAAGGACGAGGCCGAGGTGAAAAAGGCCTCCGCCGCCCCCTTCGCCTCCTCAAGCGTGAAGGCCCGTTCCTCGACCTTCATCTGTGCTTCACGGGCAAATGTGAGAACCGAAGCCCTTGTAATCCCGTGCAGAATCGCGTTCGACAGATCGCGGGTCACGATCGTCCCGTCCTTCGTCACGATATAGGCGTTGTTCGACGTGCCTTCGGTGACGAAGCCGTCCTCGATCATCCAGGCATCGTCCGCGCCGGCCTTCTTCGCCGCCATCTTGCCCATGGCCGAGGGCAGAAGCTGCACCGTCTTGATGTCGCGTCGCGCCCAGCGCTGATCGGGGATCGAGACGACCTTCGTCCCCCGCTCCGCCGCCGGGGAGACACGCAGCCCCTTCGCCTGGGTAAACATGACGAGGCTTGGCGCAACCCCTTCAGGATAAAGGAAATCCCGGTCCGCTGCGCCCCGCGTCACCTGGAGGTAGATCAGCCCTTCGGACAACGCATTGCGCACCATCAGCTCGCGGTGGATCGCCTCAAGTGCTGCATCCTCGCATGGGGCTTCCATCTCCAGTTCGCCCAGTGAGCGATGGAGCCGCCGCATATGCCCCTCGAAATCGAGAAGCTTGCCGTCGAGCACGCTCGTCACCTCGTAGATCGCATCGGCGAACAGGAAACCGCGATCGAACACGGAGATCTTCGCGGCGTCCTCGGGCAGATACTCTCCGTTCACATAGACAATGCGGGACATGTCGTTTACCTTACCCCTCTCCAATCGTTACACAATTCGCCGGCACCTAGCCCCAGAGCGCGCGGGGGGCCGGATGCACGCCCGCCTCGTCGAAGGCCAGTGGCGGGTCGCGATCCTCGGCTAGCAGCAGCGGCCCGTCGAGATCCGTCACCGCCGCCCCCTGCGCTACGAGCACCGCCGGCGCCATGGCGAGACTCGATCCGACCATGCAGCCCACCATCACCGAATAGCCTTCGGCCCGCGCCGCATGGCGCAGTTCCAGCGCCTCGGTCAACCCGCCGGTCTTGTCGAGCTTGATGTTCACCATGTCGTATTTGCCGCGCAGTCCCGCAAGGCTTTGGCGATCATGGCAGCTCTCGTCGGCACAGACCGGCAGCACCCGCTCGATCTCCGCAAGCGCCCCGTCATCGCCCGCCGGAAACGGCTGTTCGACCATTTCCACCCCGAGCCGGACAAGAGCCGGCGCAAGCTCGGCATAGGCCTCCGCGGTCCAACCTTCGTTGGCATCGACGATGATCCGCGCATCCGGCGCCCCGCGCCGCACGGCCTCGAGCCGGGCCATGTCGCCCTCGCCGCCAAGCTTGATCTTCAGGAGCGGCCGATGCGCATGCTGGCGCGCCTTGGCCTCCATTGCCGCCGGCTCCGCCAGCGAAAGCGTGTAGGCGGTGATCTCCGGTCCCGGTGTCGAAAGGCCCGCGAGCTGCCAGACCGGCTCGTCGGCCCGTTTCGCCTCGAGATCCCATAGCGCGCAATCGACCGCGTTCCGCGCAGCACCGGCAGGCAGAAGGCCTTGAAGCTCTGTGCGATCGAAGCTCTCCGGCAGCCCCGCGATCTGCGCCTGCACGCTCTCGAGCGTTTCGCCGTAGCGGGCATAGGGCACGCATTCGCCACGCCCGACCGCAATGCCATCCTCGATCGTCACCTCGACCACCTCCGCCTCGGTCCGCGATCCGCGGCTGATGGTGAATGTCTCGGCGAGCCGGAAACTGCGCACCAGTGAGGTAACCTTCATTCCTTCGCTCCTTGCTTGCGAGCCAGCAGAACGGTCTGGCGCTCGCAGTCCGGATCCTCGGCCACGAATGCAGTGACATCAACACCATAAGACGCGAGGATCTCACGGTAATCCTTGGGGTCGAGGCTCGAATGATAGACGGGATCATCGCCCACGTGACCGCCGACCTCGCCCGCTTCGGGCCCGACGGTCAGCATCAGCACTCCCCCCGGTGCAAGATGCGCCGCGATCCGTGGAAGCAGCGCACGCTGCTCCTCCGGGTTAAGATGAAAGAAACTGTTCCAGCCGATGATCCCGTCAAAGACTTCGCCCAGATCGAGCCCGCGCATGTCGACGTGACGCCAATCTCCCTTGGGCATCTTGGCGCGCGCCAGCCGCAACATCGCCGCCGAGGCATCGAGCCCTGTCACGCGGAAGCCGCGGCTCGCGAAATATGCGGCAATCGGATCGCCGGCGCCACAGCCCAGATCGAGGATCGCCGCACCGGGCGCGAGGCAGGCGGCAAACCGGTCGAGCCAGACACGCTCATGGAGACCCTTGGGACGCTCGGCATCGAAGCGCGCCGCATTGCGCTCGTAGACGTCTTGCGTCGTGAGCGCGAGTTCCGCGAGTTGAGCATCGCTCATTCAAGCGCATCCACCAGCCGGCCCGCGCCCTGACGATAGGGATCCACGGCCGGCAGCCCCATCTTCGCCTCGACACCGGCAAGATAGTCTTCCGCCTCGGCCTCGCTCATGGCCGCGGTGTTCACCGAAATGCCTGTCACGGTCACGTCCGGGTTCACCACACGTGCCATCGTCAGAGCCAGATCCTGCAGCGCCTCGAGGCTCGGCAGCTTGTAGTCCGGCAGCCCGCGCATGTGCGCCCGCGTCGGTTCGTGGCAGAGGATCAGCGTGTCGGGCTGACCGCCGTGAATGAGCGCCAGCGTCACGCCGGAGTAGGAAGCGTGAAACAGGCTCCCCTGCCCCTCGATCAGATCCCAGTGATCGGGATCGTTGTCCGGGGTCAGGTATTCGATGGACCCGGCCATGAAATCAGCAACGACGGCATCGAGCGGCACTCCGTCGCCAGTGATCAGGATGCCGGTCTGACCGGTGGCGCGGAAACTGGCCTTCATGCCCCGCGCGCGCATATCCTTCTCCATGGCGAGCGCCGTATACATCTTGCCAACCGAGCAGTCGGTGCCGACCGCGAGGCAGCGCTTGCCGCTCCGCCGCTTGCCGTTCGCAATGGGATACTTCACCCCCGGCACGCGCACGTCGTAGAGGGTGCGGCCCTTGGCCCGCGCCGTGGCCACAAGCTGCGGCTCGTCGTGCAGGAGGTTGTGCAGGCCCGAGGCGATGTCCATCCCGTGCAGCAGCGCCTCTTCCAGAATGCTCAGCCAGGCGGGCGAGATCACGCCGCCACGGTTCGCGACGCCCACCACCAGCGTCTTCGCTCCCGCAGCGACCGCCTCCGGGATGGTCATGTCCGGCAGCCCCATATCCGCCTTGCAGCCATCCATGCGGTATTGCCCGATGGAGACATCCGGGCGCCAGTCCCGAATGCCCTGGGCGACCTTTGCAGCCAGCGGGTCCGGAGCATCGCCCAGAAACAGCAGATAGGGGGTAGAGATCATGTCGACGCCTCTCTCGATCGTTGCAAACGCACGGCAAAACAGCCCCGCCCGCATCCGCGAAAGACCCCTCGGCCAAGGATGCGGTCAGGGAACCCAGACTCCGTGATAGTCAACGAATGGCCGGCGGTCCATGGTCGGAAGCGACTTCCGCCGGCCCGAGATCAGAGAGGGAAATCTACCGGCGGCGTATCACGCACGTCGGTGCGGCGCTTGAAACCGCAGCGCACATAGGAACCCTCGGGCTCCGTCATCACGATCAGGCAGCGCGCTTTCAGCTTGTCGCCTTCGAAGATGTCAGCATAGCCTCTGAGATGGCCTGGCCCGTTCATCTCGATCAGACAGTCGTCATGGGCGAGATCGAGAATGGGAAACGCACCCTTGTCGGTCCGCAGTTCCATTCCGGGTTTTGCGCGATGCTCGAGGATCGGGGACTCCGGCGCCGGCACATCGCCCGCATAATCATCCATGTCCGCCTCCTGTCCAAACAGTGAATACCGCCAAAAGCGCGATACCACGACTCAGTATCTTAGATGGAAGCACGGTGGGGTTAACGTGACAAATCTTTCTCGAAAGCGTGGCATTCCGGTTCACGCAAAGGTGCGCTCCCCCGCTTCCGGTCCTGCCGCGGGGCACATTCTCGCCCGCGCTCAGTTTCCGATACAGCAACAATTGAGTTCCGGATCTGCCGTTTAAAACCTGATCGGCGCTCTATATGCCTCATAGACATAAAATGAGGACACGGACATGGGCTATCTCAAGGACGGCGAATGGCATACTGGCTGGTATGACACGAAATCAACAGGCGGAAAGTTCGAACGCCCACAATCGAGCTTCCGGAACTGGGTGACGGCCGACGGAGCACCCGGACCAAGCGGCGAAGGCGGGTTCGAGGCCGAGAGCGGCCGCTACCACCTTTATGTCTCCTACGCCTGTCCCTGGGCGCATCGCACGCTCATCATGCGCGCCTTGAAGGGTCTCGAGGATCATATCAGTGTCGATGTCGTGCATCCTTACATGGGCAAGGATGGCTGGACCTTCGAGACCGACTCCGAAGGCGCGACCGGTGACCGGCTTCTGGACAAGTCCTTCCTGCGCGAGATCTACGTTGCGGCCGATCCCAAGGCGTCAACACGGGTGACGGTGCCCGTGCTTTGGGACAAGAAACGCCAGACAATCGTCTCCAATGAATCGGCCGAGATTATCCGGATGCTCAATTCCGCATTTGATGAAATTTCCGGCAACCACGAGGACTTCTACCCCGAAGAACTGCGTTCGGAGATCGATTCAGTGAATGACCGGGTCTATGACACGGTGAACAACGGAGTCTACAAGGCCGGATTCGCGACGTCGCAGGAAGCGTATGACAACGCGGTGCAGCCGCTGTTCGAAACGCTTGACTGGCTTGATGACCGCCTCTCCCGCAGCCGCTACCTGATGGGCGACGCGCTCACGGAGGCCGACGTGCGCCTCGTCACCACGCTGTTCCGCTTCGACCCGGTGTATCACGGCCATTTCAAGTGCAACCTGCACCGGCTTCAGGACTATCCGAACCTCTGGCCTTACACGCGTGAACTTTACCAGAACCCCGCCATTCGGGGGACGGTGAATTTCAGCCACATCACGCGACACTATTACCAGAGCCAGACCACCGTGAACCCCTCCGGCATCGTGCCGATCGGCCCGGAGATCGACTGGGATGCGCCACACAGTCGCGATAACGCTGCCAATGCGCGGGCTGCCGACCTTCAGGACGCCTGAGAGGTCCGCAAGCGCAATCCGTCATTGACCCGTCTCCGGCCATGGATACTGTCCCGCTCAAACAGACTTCAGGGTTGGAACGGGTCAAATGGATATCTTCGAGAAGGCCGCTACCGTGGTCGGTGGCGTGATGGTGAGGCTTCGGCGCGCCGAGTCGCCAAACACGCAGGCAGTCGGGATGCAACCCGCCATTCCCGCGGCGAAGAAGCAGGGCATCATGACACTCAAGATGCCCACGGCGCAGGGTTGGCCCGAGGGATCGGTTCCCGAATGTGCGCCGGGGCTCAAGGTGAACGCCTTCGTGTCGGATCTCGACCACCCCCGCTGGGTGGAGGTTCTGCCAAATGGAGATCTCCTGGTCGCGGAGTCGAAAGAGAAGGCTGGCAAACCCACCGGAATCATGGACCGCGCAGCCAAGGCGACAATGAAACGGGCAAAGGCCATCGGCGAAAGCGCCAATCGCATCACGCTCTGGCGTGACGAGGACGGAGATGGTGTCGCCGAAACCCGGCATGTCTTCGTCGAGAACCAGAACCAGCCCTTCGGCATGGCCCTCATTGGCGACACATTCTACATCGGCAATACGGACGGGATCGTCGCCTTCGACTACGAGGAGGGCGCGACCCGCCTAGCCGGTCCGGGACGCAAGCTCGTCGATTTCAAGCCCGGTGGCCATTGGACCCGCAGCCTGCTCGTCTCGCCGGACCAGACCAAGATCTACGCCGGCGTCGGTTCGCTTTCCAACATCGGCGACCATGGCATGGAAGCCGAAGAAGGCCGGGCGGCCATCTGGGAACTGGATGTAGCGACCGAACAGGCGCGCATCTTCGCCTCCGGGCTCCGCAATGCCGTGGGCATGGCCTGGGAGCCCAACACCGGTGCGCTCTGGACGGTGGTGAACGAGCGTGATGGCCTGGGTGACGAAACTCCGCCCGACTACCTCACGAGCGTTCAGGAGGGCGGCTTCTACGGCTGGCCCTACTGCTACTGGGGCCGGACGGTCGATGACCGAGTCCCACAGGATGCAGCCATGGTCGCCTCCGCCATCCAGCCCGACTATGCACTCGGAGGGCACACCGCATCACTCGGTCTTTGCTGGATGCCCGCAGGCACGCTTCCGGGGTTTCCCGATGGCATGGTCATCGGCCAGCACGGGTCCTGGAACCGCTCGATCCTGAGCGGCTACCGGGTGATTTTCGTGCCGTTCGAGAACGGAAAGCCGGCAGGCCCGCCCCGTGACATCCTTTGGGGGTTCCTCTCGGATGACGAGAAGGTCTCCTATGGACGCCCTGTGGGTGTTGCCGTCGGCGCGGACAAGGCCTCGCTGCTGGTGGTCGACGATGTAGGCGACATCGTCTGGCGCGTGACGTCGGCCTGACCGGCCACCGCCCGGCCCAACCGCCCGCGGGAACCCCTCAGGGGTTTCTGCGGCGCGGTTTCTTGTGCTTGGTCAGCGAGGTCACGTTGAACTTCTTGCGGTCCTTGTAGGGGTTGTCGCCCGAACGCAGGAACAGACGGATCGGCGTGCCCGGCATGGCGAAATCGCGCCGGAGCCCGTTCACGAGGAAGCGCTTGTAATCTTCCGGCACTTGGTCCGGGATCGAGGCAAAGGTCACGAATGTCGGCGGTCGGGTCTTTACCTGCGTCATGTAGCGCAGCCGGATCCGGCGACCACCCGGTGCGGGCGGCGGGTGGTCGGCGATCTGATCCGCCAGCCAGCGGTTGAGCTTCGCCGTCGAGATGCGGGTATTCCAGACCGCATAGGCCTTGCTGATTGCATCGTGGAGCCGGTCAAGCCCCTTTCCGGTTCGCGCCGAAACCATCACCATGGGCGCGCCGCGCAGCTGCGGCAACAGGCGCTCGAAAGCTTCGCGCAGCTCGTTGAGCTTCTGCGGTTTTTCCGTCTCGAGATCCCATTTGTTGACCGCGACGACGACCGCCCGGCCCTCCCGCTCGGCAAGGTCGGCAATCCGCAGATCCTGGCTCTCGAAGGGGATCTGCACATCGAGCAATACCACGACGACCTCGGCGAACCGGACCGCGCGCAACCCGTCCGCAACGGAGAGCTTCTCGAGCTTCTCCTGCACGCGTGCCTTCTTGCGAATGCCGGCCGTATCGAAGATCCGGAAGGGCGTGCCCATCCATTCGGTACGCACCGCGATGGCATCGCGGGTGATGCCCGCCTCCGGCCCCGTCAGGAGACGATCCTCGCCGATGATCTTGTTTACCAGCGTCGACTTGCCCGCATTGGGCCTGCCCACGATGGCGATCTGGATCGGGCGACCCTCGGGAATTTCGGCGCCCTCTCCATCCTCGTCCACGCTGTCATCGATTTCCACGATCGCCTCGGCGCGATCATCGAGTTCCTGCGCCTCCGCGATCAGCCGGTCGAGCACTTCCTGCAACTCGCCCATGCCCTGCCCGTGCTCGGCTGACATGGCGATCGGCTCGCCCAGACCCAGTTCGTAAGCCTCGATGAGACCGCCTTCCGCGGCGCGGCCTTCGGACTTGTTGGCGGCCAGAATGACGTTCACCCCCCTGCGGCGCAGAAGCTGGGCGAGATCCCGGTCCAGCGGCGTCAGCCCGGTGCGCGCATCGACGATGAAGAGGCAGGCATCGGCCATGGCAATGGCCCGCTCCGTCAGCTGACGCATTCGCCCTTGAAGGCTTTCGTCGGTGGCCTCCTCCAGCCCCGCGGTATCGACCACCTGGAACCGGAGCGGCCCGAGCCGCGCATCGCCCTCGCGCAGATCGCGGGTCACGCCGGGCTGGTCGTCCACCAGCGCAAGCTTGCGGCCCACGAGCCGGTTGAACAGCGTGGACTTGCCGACATTGGGGCGACCGATGATCGCGAGGGTGAAAGGCATGTGCGGTCTACTCCGGGGAAGCGGCGCGCGGTATCAGAGCGCGCTTCCTTGCCCGAAACCGGTCCGGATTGCAATTCGATCCGGGATTGATTGCGACGCCTGTGACCGCACCGCCTATTGCAGTGCGATCAGTTCTGCGTCTTCCGTCACCACATACATGATGCCGCCCGCGACGATCGGTGGGGCCGCCGCGCCCGCAGGCAGCGGGATCTCGGCCAGAAGTGCGCCATCGGTCGGGGAATAGGCCCGCAACATCGCGTCGCCACTCGCAACCCAGAGCCTGCCGCCTGCCAGGATCGGCCCGAAATGGGTGATCGCGCGGAAAGGCTGGCGGTCGCCAAGCCAGTTGCGGTTCGGAAACAGGTCCGGCAGGTCCACGGCCCAGATCTCGGTTCCCTGGCTCGCATCGGCCCGCACGAGCCGCGATTCGTCCGAGACGAGGAAGATCGAGCCGCCCGCCGGCCAGACCGGGCCATAGGCCCCCTCCGGCATGGTCCAGAGCCGCTCGCCGGTGTTGCGGTCGATGCGGATCGTCCGGCCATTCTGGCTTGAGGCGAAAACGCTGGAGCCCGAGAAGACCGGATCGCCCGAAATGTCCCCGATGGCACTGCGGGCCAGATCGAGACGGCCCATTGTGATCACCGTGGCCCACTGCCAGAGCCCGCCTGAGGCCGAGACGCCCCGGATCTCGCCGGATGCGAACGGAATGACCGTCAGCCCGCCCGAAACCGCAGGCGTCGCGCCGCCCATCAGACCGGTGCCTCCGGTGCTGCTGACCTCCCAGACCAGGCTGCCGTCCGAGGCCGAGAATGCCATGGCGCGGTCGTCACCGAGCACGACCGTCACCCGGCCACCCTCGATGACCGGCGCGGAGCGGATCGGCGCTTCCACGGTTTCGCGCCAGAGGATCTGGCCCGTGCCGGCCGAAATGGCAAAGACCTCACCGAACCCTGTTGAGGCGTAGAGCACGCCCCCCGACACTCCGAGCCCGCCGCCCGGCCCCGCATCGGGGCGCTGGCCTTCGGGCACCAGGCTGAGCGACCAGACCGTCTCGCCCTGGGGAGTCAACGCGCTGAGTTGCGCGGCGGCATCCACCGCAAAGACCAGCCCGCCTGCCGCGACCGGCGAAATGACGAGCTTCGACCGACGGCCCGAGCCTTCCCCGATATCGCGCGTCCAGCGGATCTGAGGGAGCGGGGCGAGAGCTGGGTGCGAAAGACGGCCGGCGGCTGTTCCATTTCGCTGCGCCCAGTCCGCATTGGTTATTGCGGCAGGCAGGCTGATGGGCCTGGCACGCGTCGGCGCCGCTGCATCATCCAGAATGCCGGTTTGCGGGCGGACGGGCTCCCGTTCGCCGGGCAGCGGCTTGTCGCCGCGATCGCAACCGGCAATCGCGAGAACAGCGGCGAGCGCCAGAACCCCGAACCGGGGCAGGCCGAACGCAGCGGAATTGCGCGTAGTAACGGTCTCGCCCATCGGTCGCCCTCCGCCCCTAGCCGTCCGCCGGGCCGGCGCCGGACGCATCCGTCTCGCCCTCGCCGTCGTCGGGCGCCGGCGTCTCGGGCACCTCCGGTGCTTCGGGGATTACCTCTTCGCCCAGCGCGATGATGAATTGCTGCACCCGGTTGCGCTGCTCCTCGGACGCACCGGGGGCGTCGAGCACGGCCCGCAGATCATCGATCGCTGCCTCGGTCTCACCGGTTTCGATGCGCACCATCGCGCGCTGCTCGAGGCCGATGGCCCGGAAGGGCGAGCCCGCCAGTGTCAGCGTCTCGAGTGCAGCCAGCCGTTCCGAGGCCGGCAGCGCATCGCCCATGATCATGACCCGCTGAAGGCGGGCGAGATTGCGGTAGAGATCGGAGGTTTCCGGGTCGGCGGCGATGCCTGCGAGCGTGGCACCAGCAGTTTCGAGATCGCCCGCTTCCGCAAGACTGCTCGCTCGCGCGAAGCGTGCAACCACCGCGGCACCGGAAGCGCCCTCGGAAATCGGTGCCAACGCTTCGGCACGGGCCGCCGGATCGGTCTCGGCCAGCGCCGCGCGGATCTCGTCGCCGCTGGCGCGGGCGGCCTGCTCGCTCTGGTGCTTGCGCCATTCCATCGTCGCGGTGCCACCGACAATCAGCAGGATCACCAGGCCGAGGAGCCAGCCCCAGCGGCGCAGAAACGCATAGAGCTTGTCGCGGCGAACTTCTTCGCTCACCTCCGAAATAAAGGAATCGCTCTCGCTCAAACCGGACCTCCACAACGTCAGGGGGGCGGTATACCGGCCCGCCAGCAGCCTGCCAAGCCCGATTGAGCCAAGCGCCGCCTGCGAGCCGGGCCCGGAGTTACCAGCGCAGGAATCGCCGGCCGAGGAGATACCCGAGGAATGCAATGCCAAGGATGCCCGCGCCGTACCAGGTGCCGTAGAAAAGCGGATTGTCGTCAGTGCAGAAGAAGGCATAGGCCGTCGCGGCCGCACCCGCGCTCATCAACCCGGCCACCGCCCCGCAAAGGCCCGGATGGATCGGCGCGGACTGGCGCAACACAAGCAGCGAACCGGCCAGGATCGGCAGCGACATAAGCGGAATGACCGTAAGGCAGACAGCTAGGCTCTTGCCGCGGAAGGCCATGGGCCAGACCGAGGCCGGCAGGACGACGAGCTGCACGACCATCGCCACGAGAACCGAGACCGCCCCCGCCATCAGAAGCAGCGGCCAGCGCCCCGTTCCCGAGCCGGGACAGCCCAGCCGCATGACAAGCCCGAGCCCGCCTACCGCCAGCAGCGCCGGGAAGACCTGCTTGATGAGCACGTTCGCATGGCCCAAGGCCACCACAAGGTCGGGCCGTACGCCCGCAATCACCAGATAGGCGCCGCCGAATACCAAGGTCGTCGCCAACAGGATCCAGGGCAGAACGGCCTCCACCCTCGATCTTGGCATGACATCGGCAGAAAGTGTGTCGATCAGCGTTTCCGTCTTCATTCGATCATGCTTTCCCGCAGTTTCGCGAGCCGCTTGAGCCCGCGATGAAGCGCTACGCGCACCGCCGTCTCGGACATGTCGTGTTCCGCAGCAACATCGGCAATGCTTGCGCCTTCAAGACCAATGGCCCGGACGATCCGCGACGAACGCACATCGAGCTTCGAGATCACACGCTCGACGTCTCCGCGCTGGGTCGGATCTTCTCCGGGCTCGGCCGGAATGACTTCTGCGAACTCGTCGATGGGCACGTGTACCCGCCGACCCCGCGCGCGGAAGGCATCGATCACCTTGTAGCGCACGATGGCATAGAGCCAGGGGCGCACAGGCATGTCCTCCCGCCACGTATGGCGCTTCTGATGTATCGCGAGCAGGGTTTCCTGCACGATGTCCTCGCAGATATCCATTCCAAGACCCGAACTTCGTGACCTGGCGACGCCCCGCACAAGCGGCGTGATCGACTTGAGGAAGGAGGCATAGGCCCGCCGGTCCCCCCGATTTGCCGCCCTCAGCAGATCTTCGAGCTGTGGTGCGTTCGCCGGGTCCATTCACTCATCCTTCGTCGGGTCTGGAGGATTTGTTACATCGTATGCGCCTCGGCGCGGTTGCGGGAAGCTAGCCCGAAAGCAATTCAGTTTGAAAGACAATCCGAGATCACACTTGAGTTGCGCTGTGCCGTTTCAGCCGAGATTGCCGCGACAGAAGTGCGAATTCGGTTAACGCCCTGCAGGCGGCTGGAATACAGGAATCGCGGGCCATTTGGCCTTGCCCCACGCCCTGTTTTCATTGGGAGCGCTGACAAAAATGCCCCTAAGTGCGGGCTCCCAAGCCCCTGCCCCGCGCAGTTGCGCAAGGCCGGAAGCCCTGCCTCGGCATCGTTCCCGAACGCGACAGGATGACGATGCGTTTCACAGTCAGTTTACGGAAAGTGAGGACTGCGAAAGGATTTCGGTGCATCCTGCGAAGAGGAAGGAGACGCCCCTGCATGGCGCTGGGGCAGTGCGGGGCAGGATCATGAGTGAATACGGCGAGACCTTGATGGACAGGGCGGGACGCTACCTCGCCACGCGGCTGGACCGGCCCCGCCCCGGGTTCCGCCCCTATACCCACGCCAACATCGCCGCATTGCGCCGGGTTCTGCAGCCGGGCGACGTCTTGCTCGTGGAAGGTCACGCGCGCATTTCCACTGCCATCAAGTATCTCACCCAATCGACGTGGTCGCACTCGGCGCTTTACGTCGGGAATGCACTCGGTCGGGTGTCCGCCTCGGGCGAACCGCTGAGCCTCGTGGAGGTCAACGTCGGCGAAGGCTGCGTGGCGGCCCCGCTCTCGAAATACGAGCACTACAATACGCGCATCTGCCGCGCCGCGAGCCTGTCGGACCAGGATCGGGCGACGATCGTGCACTTCATGATATCGAGCATCGGCCTGCGCTACGATACGAAGAACATCCTGGACCTCATGCGCTTCTTCCTCCCAACACCACCGGTCCCGGTACGCTGGCGCAGGCGCATGCTTTCCTTCGGGTCCGGCGACCCCACGCGCGCGATCTGCTCCTCGCTGATCGCCGAGGCGTTCCAGAAGGTGCACTACCCGATCCTGCCGAAGATCACCAAGGACTTCCGAGCCGACAAGCTCGCCCGCCGGCAGCGCAGGGAGATCCTCCACATTCGGCACCACTCGCTTTTCGCGCCACGCGACTTCGACCTCTCACCCTATTTCGAGATCGTGAAGCCGACGCTCGCGGACGGATTCGATCACCGCACCCTCACCTGGCACGAACCAACCGAAGTGCTCATTCCGCCACCCCCGGAAGAACTGACCGAAACCGGCGCAGCCTGACCGGGAGGGGCGGTTTCAGTCGAGCCCAAGTTCGCGCTCGAGAACTCGCAGGAAGATCCTCGCACCGACGGCTATAAGGTCGTCGGGAAAGTCGAAGGCCGGATCGTGCAGCGGCGGCTGTTCGATTCCCGATCCGAGGAAGAACATCGCGGACGGCGCAAGGGCACCGAACAGCCCGAAATCCTCCGATGGCCGCCAGGGCTGCCCCTCGGGCCCATGAGGCACCCCGAGATCGTCGAAGGCCGCCCGCAGGCGCACAACCGCCTCCGGGTCGTTGCGGCAGGATTGAAACACCTCGTGATAGCTGATCGTGCAGCCAAGTCCCCCGGCCTCGGCCTCGAGACGGGCCAGCGTCTCGGCGCGGGAGACGAGCCTCGCCATGGTCTCGTCGCTGAGCGTGCGGAGCGTTGCCCAAATTTCGCCTTCGCCAGGTGAAACACCGAAGGCCTGGGCACCCATCGCCACGCGTGCGATCGTCACCAGCGCAAAGTCCGGATCCGGGAACCGGGCCTCGGAACCCAGCGCGGGCAGTGCTTCCATCAGCCGGGCAAGCGCGGCGCGAGGGGAGATGCCTGTCTCCGGGCTCGAGGCATGGGCGGCACGACCCTGAAATGCGACCCGCATTCCCCCCGATGCACAGGCGAACTGCCCCTCGGCAAGCGACACATGCCCGAATGATAGGCCCGGAAGATTGTGAAGCGCAAAGATCCAGTCGGGCGCGAGCGCCGGCACCCGCGGATCGGCCAGCATCGCCCGTGCCCCCTCCCCATTCTCCTCGGCAGGCTGAAACAGCAGAATGGCTCGCCCGGACTGCGGGCGGTTCCGCCCAAGCATCATCGCGACCGCATGAAGAATCGCCATATGCCCGTCATGCCCACAAAGATGGGCGCGCCCCGGCACTTCGGAGCAATGGGCAACCCCGGTTTCTTCCCGGATCGGCAGCGCATCGAGTTCGGCCCGCAGCATCACCGCCGGTCCCGGCTTTGGCCCATCGAAGATCGCGACCACACCGTGCCCACCGACGCCGGTCAGAACCTCGCTCGCCCCGGCCGATCGCATTGCCTCTGCAATCGTCGCAGCGGTGCGCAGTTCCTTCTCCGAAAGCTCCGGAGCGCGATGCAGGGCACGGCGCAACTGCACGGACCGCTCGAGGTCATGCTCCTGTGGTGCAATCGTCTCGCGTATCATGGGCCTTCCTCTGTTTCTCGTCCCGGCACCTGCCAGCTTTGCGCGCTACCTGCCCCGAGGTTCAAGACCGTTTGCACCCGCGAAGAGCCGTGCTAGGAAGGCTTGCGCAGTTGAGGATCTCGGGCTGGAGGTCGCCGGACATGAATACGGCAATGGTGGGGCTGACCCGCGCACTTGTCTATGCCGCGGAGGCGCACGCGAACCAGCGCCGCAAGGGTGCCGCCCAAGAACCCTACATCAACCACCTTCTCGAAGTGCTTGAACTTGTTGCCCGGACAACCGGCGGGGAAGACGAGGAACTGCTCATCGCCGCCTTGCTGCACGATGTCGTCGAGGACACGCCGATCACCGCCGAACAGCTTGCAGCGGAATTCGGCGACCGGGTTGCGCGTATCGTCACCGAAAACTCTGATGACATGTCGCTGCCCAAGGATGAACGCCGGCGCCGGCGCATCGCGGCAATGCCGCACAAATCTCTGGATGCACGCATCGTGAAGACGGCGGACGTGATCTCGAACCTGCGCGCCATCGCGGTCTCTCCGCCTGCGGGCTGGGGAACCGACCGCAAGCTCGGTTATCTCGACGGATGTCGCCACCTGATCGACGCGGGCCGAGGTGCCAACGCCGCGCTCGAAGCGATCTTTGACCAGACAGCCGCCGAAGCGGAATGCACGATCCGCGCCGACGGCGCTCTTGAACCAGGAAGGCACGCCGTAGCGCCACGCAATCTCGACGGGGTCATCGGCCAGCCGGTCCATCTCATCTACCTGCCCAATACGTCGGGCCGCGAGATCACCGACGCCGATATCGACCATCTCTGCAACACCATCGCGCGCAGCTTTCCCTCCGCCACGATCCAGACCGCGGACGCGATCTTCGACGGGATGCGGCGGCCGATCCTGCTCGCCCGCATCCGAACCGACAGCACCGACGGCGTGGTTGCACTGGCCCAGCGGCTCTGCATCGAATTCGACCAGCGCTTTATGGGGCTGGAGGTCGGCGGGCGCTTCATCCGCATCTATGCCGACGACACCGCCTGATGTGCGGCCTCGGTACGCGGCTGTATTGCTCCGGCGCTGCAGGAGCAGGGCGTCTAGCGAGCGAAAACCGGGGCCTCGCTCCCGCCCGCTCCGGCCAGATCGGCAATCTCCATGATGAGCTTCCGGCGCACCGCGCGCGAGAAGGAGACATCGCTGTCCGCCGTGACCACGAAGGACCCCGGCCCGCCGATCACCTTGTCCGTGAACTCCTGTTCGAGATCGCCCGGCCGCGGCCGCCCGTTGCAACTCCGGCATTCCACCGCCAGCCCGTTGATCACCACATCGGCCCCGAGCACGATGTCGCGTGCCTCGGCGATGGAGGGGCCGGACGAATTCCACAGACTGTCCGCCGAGAGATCGATCACTCTGCGAAAGGCGTCGAACTCGTTTCCGTCGATCAACGCGAGCCCCGCCAGAAGAGCCGCGCCAATGGCGTTCGAACCCACCGTCCGCCGCGGTGCCGCGAGGATTGCCTCGCCGAACGCGACCGCGTCCTCGGCGGTCTCGATCACCGTCCAGGGCACAACCACATCCTGGCTCCGATGGCTCGCCCACTCCATGAAAATCACGGCGATCCGTCCGTGGCGCCCGCCATTGGCGATAGCCCAGAGCACCTCCTCATGGCGCAACGCCTCGGCATAACCGGCCCTCTGAAGCCGGATCTCGCCCGTGTCGATCGAACCGGACGCATCCGCCAGCAAAACCAGCTCCAGATCGACGGAAGCCTGATCTTCCTGTGCCCGGGCCAGTTCAGCCACCGCCGAGACAGCCATAGCGAACACGGCGAGGAAAACGGTCACAAGTTTGCGCATCTAATCCTCTCGTCTGTCCCGCGGCATGGCCGGCAAAATTCCGGCACGGCAAAGCCTGCGGGCCGGGTCCCGCCTTCGTCAAGTCACGAGCATTTGAGAGTTCACGGCAAGTGGCGTCTACTGCCATCCCTTCGGGCTTCAGAAAAACCACATAACCTGACACCTGAACGAGCCGATTTCACGCATTCCCCGCAACGACTGGACTTCGCGCGCGTCCCGCAGCGACTGGATTTCGCGCCCGTCCCGCAACGACTGGACTTCGCGCGCGTCCCGCGCGACAGTGCCGCCATAGCTCCATTACCCGGACATTCCCTTTGACCTTTCGCAACATTCACTTCGTCGCCAGCACCGGAGCGCTCGCGCGAGAGGCACTTGCGCGGCTTTCCGAACGCTATGGCCAATCCGCCATCGATGACGCCGAAGTCATCGTCGCACTCGGTGGCGACGGCCTCATGCTGTCGGCGCTTCAGAACACCATGGACCGGAAGCTGCCGATCTACGGCATGAACCGCGGCACGGTCGGCTTTCTGATGAACAACTACTCCGAGGAGGATCTCTTCGGCAGGCTGAACTCGGCCGAAGCCGCCATGATCCACCCGCTTCGGATGCGCGCCTGCCGCGAGGACGGCAGCAAGGTCGAAGCGCTGGCGATCAACGAGGTTTCAATCATTCGCGCGGGCCCCCAGGCGGCCAAGCTCCGCATCCTGATCGACGGACGCGAACGCATGTCCGAGCTCGTCTGCGACGGCGCGCTCGTCTCGACGCCGGCCGGCTCGACCGCCTACAACTATTCCGCCCACGGGCCGATCCTGCCGATTAAGGCCGAAGTGATGGCTCTGACCCCCATGGCGGCCTTCCGCCCACGGCGCTGGCGCGGCGCGATCCTGCCCCATGAGGCGCATGTGACCTTCGAGATCCTCGAGGTGGAGAAGCGCCCTGTCTCGGCCTCGGCCGATGCGTTCGAGGTCCGCAACTGCACACGGATCGACGTGGAAAGCGCCCTTGATGTGGAACACTGCATCCTCTTCGATCACGGACACGGTCTCGAAGAGCGCCTGATCCGGGAGCAGTTCGTCTGACCCCGCCGCGGGCCGCACAACTCATGGGCTGAATCGCGACGCGCGGCAGCCCGAACTGGGTTTCGCGCTTGCCAGCCATGCTCCGCTGCGGCATGGCTCCGAACAGAAAATCCGGCGCTGGCCAGGGAATGGGCCAATGGCGTCTGGCATGCCAGCAAGGGAACGTTCGCATGGATTCACGACGCAGACAGGCCGTGTTCTGGGCGGTGGCGCTTGCGCTCTTCATCGGAGCGCTCTGGCTCCTCGGTGACACGCTTCTCCCCTTCGTGCTAGGCGCCGCGATCGCCTATTTCCTTGATCCGGTGGCCGACCGGCTCGAGCGGATCGGCATGAGCCGGGTTCTCGCAACCGCCATCATCAGTGCGGGCGTGATCCTCTGCTTCGTGCTGACGATCCTTCTCATCGTCCCCGCTCTCGTCGAACAGATCCGCCAGGCCATCACTGCCTTCCCGGGGCTGCTCAGCCGGTTGCAATCCTGGATCACCACGATCTTCCCACGCTTCAGCGGCGAGGATCAGCTCCTGCGCCGCGCGCTCGCCAGCGTCGAAGGCAGCCTCGCGGATGTGGGCCCGAACATCGCCAATTCCGTCCTCTCCTCCTCGCTTGCGGTGATGGATTTCGTGGTGCTGATGGTGGTGGCCCCGGTGGTCGCCTTCTACCTTCTGCTCGACTGGGACCGGATGATCGCAAAGGCAGATTCCTGGCTGCCCCGGCACCATGCCGCGACGATCCGCAAGATCTTCAGCGACATCGACAAGGTGCTTGCCGGTTTTGTTCGCGGCCAGTTCAGTGTCTGCGTGATCCTCGGCACCTTCTATGCCATCGGCCTCTCGCTCATCGGGCTGCCTTTCGGCTTCCTCGTGGGCATGGTCGCAGGCTTTCTCTCCTTCATCCCCTACGTCGGCTCGATGACCGGTGGCGTACTCTCCATCGGCATTGCTCTGGTGACCTTCTGGGGCGATCCGATCTGGATCATCGCCACGGCCGCGATCTTCGGCTTCGGCCAGTTTGTCGAAGGCAATATCCTCTCCCCCAAACTGGTGGGCAAATCAGTGGGTCTGCATCCGGTAATCCTGATCTTGGCCCTCGCGGTCTTCGGCAAGCTTTTCGGCTTCGCGGGAATGCTCATCGCCGTACCGACCGCGGCTTCCCTGGGGGTCGTCGGGCGCTTCCTGATCGACCGCTACCTCGAAAGCCCGCTCTACAGTGGCGTACGCGCCGAACATGCGCACACAACCGAATTGATACTGCCGCCAAACGAACGGATCGAACGGACGGGCGAAGAGCCGCCCGGCGCTCCGTGATGTCTCCGCGGCCCCGCCAACTCGTGCTCGACCTGCCCGCGCGTCCCGCGCTCGGGCGGGAGGCGTTCTATATCACGCCGTCGAACGCGCTTGCGCTCGCCCAGATCGACGCCTGGCCAGATTGGCCGGAAGGCAGGATGGCGGTCACCGGCCCGACAGGATCGGGCAAGACGCACCTCACCCACGTCTGGGCGGCCCGGGCCCGCGCCCGGATTCTGCAGGCCCGCGATCTTGCGCGCACCGATCCGCTCGACATTCCCGCGGATGCCGCCCTCGCCGTGGAGGATGCAGACACATTGCCCCGCGCACGCGATGGCCGAGGCGCGGAGGAGGTCCTCTTCCACCTCTGCAACCGGCTGCGTACCGGCGGTGGCACGCTGCTCGTTACCGGGCGCAATGCGCCGGCCCGCTGGGGCTTGCGGCTTCCCGATCTCGCAAGCCGGCTCGGCGTTGCAGGTGTTGCGCGGCTGGAGCCGCCAGATGACGAACTGCTCTCCGCCGTGCTGCTCAAGCTCTTTGCCGACCGGCAGGTCGAGGTCAGCCCCGATCTCGTCGACTACCTCTTGCCGCGAATGGAGCGCTCGTTCTCCGGCGCAAAGGCACTTGTAGGCGAACTCGACCGCGCAGCCCTCTCGCGCAAGCGTCAGATCACCCCCCGCCTCGCCGCGGAAGTGCTCAAACGTCAGGACGGCAGTTCCGGGAATGCCCCGGGCACCGCGCATTAATCCATCGGTCAACGGCTACAATTCCAGATAGCCGCCTGGCTATGCATCTAGGTCCACGAAACCTTCCCAGCGGGCAGCAAGGACAATCTGCGCGCCTCCTCGCCCATGATGCCCGCCCGGCCCTTTCCGAATGGAACATGGCCCGGGCCCCGGCATTGGTCGGAACAAGGAGGGCCATGCCATCACCCATTTCTGGACACTTTCCGCGGCAGGTTTCGCCGCCACCGCCATCAGCTTCGGACCGGCCCGCATGGGGTTCGGGCTTTTCGCATCCGAGTTCCGCTCGGAATTCTCCATGTCGACATCGGCCATCGGTGTCGTGTCTAGCCTTGGGTTTCTCGGGTTCTTCATCGGCCTGCTGATCGCTCCGCCACTGCTGGCGCGCAAGGGGCCGGAAGCGCCGGTTCTCTGCGGTCTTCTTGCCGCGACACTCGGCATGGCCATCGTCGCATCGGCGCCGAACCTCCCCGTTCTGGCGGCGGGCGTGTTTCTGGCGGCCTCGAGCGCCGGCTTTGCATGGACACCGTTCAACAGTGCGGCCCACCGCACACTGACGGACAGGGATCGCCCCGCTGCCCTTTCCGCCATCAGCACCGGCACGGGGATCGGCATTGCAGGGGCTGGCCTTGCCGCCCTCGCTGTGGTGTTCACCGGGTTTTCCTGGCGCGCTGGCTGGGCGCTCTTTGCCGGCGCGAGCGCTCTCGCGTTCCTGGGCAACCGTGCAGCAATGCACCGTGTCGGCAGTCCCCCGGCGGGCAGGACCGGACGGGAATGGAAAGCCCTGCTCCAACGTGACACCCTGCCGCTTTATGCCATCGGCGTCTGCTATGGCGTGACATCAGCGGTCTACATCTCTTTCGCGGCCGATCACATGACAGAAGCCGGTGGAGTTCCGGGACTTCCCCAAACCGCGACCCCGGCTCTCATATTCATCTGCTACGGCCTGATCGGCCTGGTCGGCGCCTTCAGCGGCCAGGCCCGTGCGGTTTTGGGTCTGCCGATGCTGCTGCGCCTTCTCCTGCTCGCAGGCGCCATATCGATCGCTCCGGTGGCACTCGCACCAAGCAGCTGGTCGGGCCTGATCGCCTCGGCCGGGCTCCAAGGTGTGCATGTCATGATGACGAGCGCCGTGCTCGCCTTCTGGTCGGACCGGCTGTTCCCCGCCCTTCCCTCGCTCGGCTTCACCGCCGCGCTGCTGGCCGTGGCCGTGGGCAGCGTCGTGGGTCCCGCTCTGGCCGGTCTGGTCGCAGACAGCCTCGGTTCGCAGGCCATGCTGCTCGGCACCGCCATTCTGCCCGCAGCTACCGCAGCCGCCCTTCGTGACCGGCATGCGACCGACCGCCCGGTTTCAGGTCCAGCGTCGGATCACGCCTGAGCGCAAGCGGAGCCTCGGCACGCCCCAAAAGCATGGTGCGCAAACCGAACTTCCATGAAAACGAAGAAGGGCCGGCCCAAAGGCCAGCCCCCTCGAATTCCGCTGTCGAACCTTGAAGTCCGATGCGCCTCCGGCTCAGGCCAGGGCCGACTTCGCCTGTGCAACAATCGCACCGAATGCTTCCGGCTCGCGCACGGCCAGATCGGCGAGAACCTTACGGTCGACCTCGATGCCGGCCTTCGAAAGACCGTTGATGAAGGTCGAGTAGGTCAGCGCGCTGTCATGCTCGCGCACGGCGGCGTTGATGCGCTGGATCCAGAGTGCGCGGAAGTTCCGCTTGCGAACCTTGCGGTCGCGCGTCGCATACTGGAGCGCCTTGTCGACCGCCTGCTTGGCGGTACGGAAATTGGTGGAGCGGGCGCCATAGTAGCCGGATGCCTGCTTGACGACCTTGCGGTGACGGGCGTGAGTCTTCACGCCTCCCTTTACACGTGCCATTTTTCAAAGACCTCCGGTTCAGCGGGCGTAGGGCATGTAGGACTTCACGATCTTCGCATCCGGCTCGGACAGCGTGCTGGTGCCGCGTGCCTGACGGATGAACTTGTTCGACCGCTTGATCATGCCGTGACGCTTGCCGGCCTGTGCTGCGAGCACCTTGCCGCCACCGGTCACCTTGAAGCGCTTCTTCGCGCTCGACTTCGTCTTCATCTTGGGCATTTCCATCTCCTCTTTGGGATTGGTCGTTGGACGCAAACTCGGCAGCCCATATCAGCCGGAGCATCCGCGAAGCTGGCCCTATAACGGGGCCGCGCGGGCTTTGCAAGCCCCGGAAAAAGACGCACCCGAAAGCGCGCCTTCCGCCCTTCCGCTTCGGGAAGGTCAGGTCGCATTCTTCCACTGGAGCGCATCAAGCTCAGCGAAGAATTGCACCTCGTCCATGCCTTCCGCAAGCGCACTGCGCATCATCTCGGCCTGGGTCTTCGGCGCGAGCCCACCCACGGGCGGGTTCCGGTCGAGATTGGTCGGGAAGGGATAGCCCTCCGCCGAAGCCGCGATGACATTCTCGACGTTCACGAGATCTCCGGCATCGCGCAGCGCCGGATAGAGCGCACGCACCATCCGGTCGCGATCCACCGTCTCCATTGCCCGCCCGAAGGCCGAAGAGACCTGCAGCAGGGTTGCCAGCCTGAACCTGTCTTCTGTCACGTTCGCACCGGCCCCGTGCATGACCGCCGGGTTGAAGAAGACGGCATCGCCCTTCTCGAGCGGTAGCTGCACGTGATGCTCCGCAAAATACTCCTGATACTCGGGCCGGGTGAACGCGAGATAGCCCTCGAAGAAGAGCTGTGAGAATGGCAGGAACAGCGTCGGTCCCGTTTCGAGCGGCATGTCGCAATGCGCAATGGCGCCCTGAAGCGTGAGCGCCGGCGAAACGCTATGGATATGCGCAGGATACTGCGCCATGCGCTCGGCCGCCATGAAACCCAGATGGTAGTCGCGATGGGCCTGCTGCGCCGCACCGCCCGGATTGACCCGGTTGACCTGCGCCGTCATCTGATAGGCGGGCCCAAGCCAGGCTTCTGCCGCCAGCGCCACGCCCGAAGCGCTGTAGTAGGCCGCGAAATTGGCCGGATCGGCGAGACAATGCTTTTCCAGCGAGTTCCATATCCGGTCATTCGCGCCGGGCTTGGCGAAATGGTCGCCTCCGCCAACCGCGGCCTGCTTCTCCAGCGTGATGATCTCCTCGAAAACCGCACTTGCCCGGTCGATGATCCCGTGATCGGTCAGCGCCTGCCGGATCACGATGATCCCGGCCCCATTGCCCAGCACGTTGCACCATTCCTCCATAAGCGCTCGGCGTCGTGCCGGGTCCGCCGCCGCCCGCTCGGCCATGGCACCGTCGTAGATCGGCACGTTGCACAGGATCTCGGCGGCCTGCGGCACATCGGCAGGATCCTTCGTCTGGCTCACCTGTGCACGGAAACTCTCGAAATCACCGCTGTCCGCATCGATCCAGACCGGCGCGACACGTTTGGCTGCAGCGTTCTGCATGTTCATTTTGGGTCTCCTCCCTGTGTTCTGACAGGAAATCTGACCGAAGCCGAGCGCTCGCGATAGTTGCCTTTCACCTCAAAATCACCTCAGGATTAGCCATGTCGCGAAAATTCACCATCAAGGAAATCGCCCTTCAGGCGGGCCTGAGCTCGGCAACGGTGGATCGCGCGCTTCATGGCCGGGAGAATGTCCGACAGCTCACCCGGGACCGGGTCGCTGCCGCCCTGGCCGAGCTTGAGGCGCAATACGCCGCCAGCACGCTCGGCGGCACCCGGCTCACCATCGACATCTTCGCTCAGGCGCCCTCGCGCTTCACCTTTGCCATCCGTGCAGCCTTCGAGGCCGAGCTGCCGCTCATGCGTCCCGCCGCCTTTCGCGCCCGCTTCCACATGGCCGAGATAATGGAGGAACGCGAGATGGTTGCCCGGCTGCGCGCCATCGCCCGGCGCGGCAGCGACGGCATCCTGCTCAAGGCCCCCGCCACCCCGGCCATCGAGGACTGCCTTGTCGAGCTTGCCTCGCGCAGGATCCCGGTTGTCACCTACGTGACAGATGTCGCGGCTCCCCTTCGCCTTGCCTATGTCGGCATGGAGAATCGGCGCGCGGGTGCCACGGCCGCCTACCTGACCCACCGCATGTGTGCCGGGCGCGCACCCCGCATTCTCATCACGCTTTCAAGCCACATGTTCCTGGGCGAGGACCAGCGGCGGCAGGGCTTCATCGAATATCTCACCCGCCACGCGCCGCATCTGTCGACCACCACCATCTCCGAGGGCTTCGGTGTCAATCGCACCACCGGCGCACTCACCCTGAAGGCGCTCGACACCCACCGCGACATCGCCTGCGTCTACTCGAGCGGCGGCGGAAATGCCGCCATCCTCGATGCTTTCGCCAAGGCAGGCCGCCGGATTGACGTCTTCGCCGCCCATGATCTCGACCGCACCAACCGCGATCTCCTGCGCAAGGGCGCCCTCAGCTTCGTCATCCACCACGATTTCCGGCAGGATGCCCGCCGCGCGGCGCTCCATTTCGCCAAGCACTACCGTCTTGTGCCTGGCGATGTCGAAATCGGCACGACCGAGATCGGCATCGCCTGCCCTGTAGATATCACCTAGCCATCTTGTCCTACATTCACCGGCGCCATTTCGCGAATGCACCATCGGCGTGATTGCGCGCCGCTCCGCCCCATGTCTAAGAAGAACCGCGTGAGAGGGGAAAGCATGAAAGACGAATCCAGCCAGCAGATCGACAAGGTCGGTCCGTTTCTCTTCCTCCGGGGCCAGAGACAGGAAACACTGCGGCTCTCGGCCCTTGTGATCATCCGCGGTTCCACCGCACCATTGTTGCGCTGCGATACCGGCGACGTCTGGCCGGATCAGATCGCGCAGATGTCGGGTTACCGCATGCTGCGCTACGATTTCGCCCTGCCTTGCGCCGTGAATGCCTGGTATGAGCTCGACGATATCCGCTACGAGGTCGCCACCGATATCTCTGGCGATGCGCGCATCGGTTTCGTCTCCTGCAACGGGCAGGAACACGGCGATCTCAACCGCCCGGGCGACGAGCGCAATGAGATGTGGCACCGGCTCTGCGACCGGCACCGGGAGCGCCCCTTCAACCTGCTGATCCATGGCGGCGACCAGCTCTATGCCGACGAGGTCACCGAGAGCCACCACCTCTCCTCCGCCTGGCCCAGCGGTCATGCCGAAAAGCTGACCCCGGAGGAGGAGGAGGAACTCAGCCAGGCCCTCCGCGAAGCGTTCTTCCAGCGATACCTCGAACAATGGTCGCAGCCGGGCCTCGCCTGGCTTACCGCTCGCGTGCCCTCGCTTGCCATGTGGGACGACCATGACATCTGCGATGGCTGGGGCTCGCTCAAGGCCTGGAAACTCGACAGCGCCGTGGGCCGCATTCTCTTCGCCGCCGCTCGCGAATTTTTCCTGCTGTTCCAGTGCGGCGCCGGGGCAGACGAAATCCCGGAAACCTGCATCGACCCCACCGGCGACGGGCTCTCCTGGGGCGTCAACCTACCGGGCCTCACCGTGATCGCGCCCGACCTGCGCTCCCAGCGCCGCCCCGATCGGGTGATGGGCCAGTCAGGCTGGGAGGCCTTCCGCTTCGCACTCGAATCCGCTCCGGAGGGCCGTGTGCTCGTGCTCTCCACCGTGCCGGCTCTGGGCCCGCGCCTCTCGATCCTCGAGCGGATCATGAAGGCCACCCCATGGATGGACAAATACGAGGACGACCTGCGCGATCAATGGCAGAGCTACGCCCACCGTGGCGAGTGGCAGGATTTCCTGCGCGCCGTGATCGAGACCCACGAACGCCCGGGCCACAAGGTCAGTCTCATTTCCGGCGAGATCCACCTCGCAACCCGCGGCACCATGCGCACCGATGCGGGCGACCTGCACCAACTCGTCGCTTCGGGCATCTCGCACCCTGCCCCGCCCACCGCCTGGGCCGGGTTCCTCAGCCTGCTGGCGCGCCTCGGCGAGGCACCGCTTCGCCAGCACCCGATCAAGCTCCACCGCCTGCCGGGGCACCGCGCAATCTATACCGCCGAACGAAACTACCTGATCCTCGAACGCAATGGCGAAGAGTGGACGGCGATCTGGGATCTCGAGGACTCCGGCCCGACGGAACCTCTGCCCATCTGAAAACGGGCAATGGAACATTCAAGCGGAGAGGCCGCCCTGCACAGTGCGGGACGGCCTCTCGAACTGGCCCTGATAAGGCGCGCGAGGATCAGTCCTCGCCCCAGCCTTCGTAGATCGCCTTCTCGTTGCAGACCGCAACACGAAGGATGTTCGTCGAACCCGGCGTGTTGAACGGAACGCCCGCCATGACGACGATCATCTCGTTTTCCAACGCAAAGGTGTGATCGCGCGCCACGCGCGCCGCGCTCACGACGGCTTCCTTGAATCGGCCCACCGGCTGTTCGACCACGGTGCAGTGCAGACCCCAGGAAAGCGCGAGCCGTCGGGCGGTCTCGTGGAACGGGGTCAGCGCCAGGATCGGCACCACCGGGCGTTCGCGGGATGCCAGAAGCGCCGTCGTGCCGGTGTGGCTGAAGCAGGCGATCGCCTTGATGTTCGCGGTTTCGGCGATTTCGCGGGCCGCCGCGCTGATTGCATCCGCCACACTTTCGCGGTGGGGGGTGCGCGAGGCCGTGATCACCTGTGTATAGATGTCATCCGACTCGACCGATCGGGCCACGTTATCCATCGTGCGGACAGCTTGGATCGGGTAGTCGCCAGCCGCCGATTCCGCCGAAAGCATGACCGCATCGGCACCTTCGTAGATCGCGGTCGCCACGTCGGAAACTTCCGCGCGGGTCGGCACCGGGGCCGTGATCATGCTTTCAAGCATCTGGGTCGCGACGATCACCGGCTTGCCCACGGCGCGTGCCTGGCGCACCAGCTTCTTCTGGATCGGCGGCAGCGCCTGCACGGGAAGCTCCACGCCCAGATCGCCGCGCGCGACCATGATTCCGTCGGAAGCTGCGAGGATCTCGTCATAGGCGTCGACCGCCGCGGGTTTCTCGATCTTCGAGAGGATAGCGGCCCGGCCCCGGGCCAGTTCGCGTGCCTCGGCCACATCGGCCGCGCGCTGCACGAAGGAAAGCGCCAGCCAGTCCACGCCGAGTTCGCAGACGAACTCGAGATCCTTGCGATCCTTCCTGGAAAGCGCGGCGAGCGGCAGCACCACATCGGGCACGTTCACGCCCTTGCGGTTGGAGATCTCGCCCCCGACCACGACCTCGGTATTGGCATGATTCGGCGAGCAGTCCGTCACCCGGAGCTGGATCTTGCCGTCATTGACCAGAAGGGTGGAGCCCTCTTCCAGCGCCTCGAAGATTTCGGGATGCGGCAGGCAGACACGGGTCTGATCGCCTTCGACCTCCTCGAGGTCGAAGCGGAAGGGCGCGCCCTCCTCCAGCGTATAGGGGCCATCCGCGAAGACGCCGCAGCGCAGCTTCGGTCCCTGAAGATCGGCGAGAATTCCAATCGGTCGGTTCAGTTCTGCCTCGACCGCGCGGATCTGCTTGTGCCTCCAGGCGATGTCATCCTGCGTGCCGTGGCTCATGTTGAGGCGGAAGACATCTGCCCCTGCGAGATACAGCTTGCGGATCATGTCGCGGCTGTTCGACGCAGGTCCCAATGTGGCGACGATCTTGACACTGCGCTGTCGGCGGAGGTGATCCATTCCAGCCCCTCTAATATGTTCGTTATGGGTTTCGCTTATAAGCATTCGAAGCAAAAGCGAAACAGTTAATGCCGCCCGCATGGGGAGTGTGGCGAATTTGCCCCGTGCTTCTGGCACTCGCTGAAACAGAGCCATATGTTGGCCCCAAATGCAGCAAGATAATTTCCAGCCTACGGCGAATCTCTTGGACGAAAAAGCCTTCGAAGCCGCGCATTGCGAGGGAGAAGCGGCGATTCTGCTGCTCTGCGACCATGCGACCAACATCGTGCCGCCCAGCGTGGCGGGCGGCGATCTCGGCCTCCCGCCCGAAGACATGGGGCGGCACATCGCCTTCGATATCGGTGCGCGCGCCGTGACACTGGAGCTCGCGCGGCTCCTCGATGCGCCCGCGCTCCTCACCCGCTTCTCCCGGCTGGTGATCGACCCCAACCGCGGCGAGGACGACCCGACGCTCGTCATGCGGCTTTATGACGGCACGATCATCCCTGCCAACCGCCACATCACCGAGGAAGAGAAGGCGCGCCGCATCGCAGATTGGCACCGCCCCTATCACCAGGCCATCGACGCGCAAATCGACAGGATGGAAGCCGGGGGCCGAATCCCCGCGCTGATCTCGATCCACTCCTACACGCCGCGCCTTCAGGGTCGTGCGCCCCGGCCCTGGCATGTGGGCGTGCTCTGGCACCATGACGGTCGCCTCGCGCTTCCGCTGATGGAGCGCCTGCGCGCCGAACCTGATCTCTGCATCGGCGACAACGAACCCTATTCCGGCCAGCTTGAAGGCGACACCATGAGCCGCCACGGCACCGGGCGCGGCCTGCCCCATGTGCTGATCGAATTGCGCCATGACCTGATCGAGACGGAGGCCGATCAGAGGTTGTGGGCCGCCCGTCTCGCACCCATCTTGGCAGAAACCGTCAAAACCGCAGCGAGGAACCCCGCCCCATGAGCGACGCTCAGAGCAGACCGACCCAGACCGAGCTTGAAGCCGCCGCCTTCCGCACCCTGCGCGACCATCTGCGCAACCGTTCGGATGTACAGAACATCGACCTGATGAACCTCGCGGGCTTCTGCCGCAATTGCCTGTCACGCTGGTATGCCGAGGCCGCCAACGAACGTGGGCTCGATATGAGCCAGGACGAGGCGCGCGAGCTTTTCTACGGCATGCCTTATGCCGAGTGGAAGGCGAAGCACCAGACCGAGGCCAGCCCCGGAGCGCAGGAAGCCTTCGCGAAGGAACACGGCAAGGGCTGATGCCCGCACCGACAGCCTCAGTCCGGGCGCGGACCTGCCTTCAGCCGCAAGCTTCCGGGCCGGCCGTCTCGCGGTCCCTCAGAAAAATGAGCCTCTCGCGGGAGGCTTGCCGATCACTGATCCATACCCGAACGATCCAGCCATCGCGATAGCTGTGGAGATACCCATATCTGAAGATGTCCGGCTCCGGCTCATGGGCGCGGCCATCCGAATCGACCACCAGAAGCCGCCCATCGGAGCGCGTCACCACCGCCTTCGAAGCGGGCCACGCCGTCTCCTGGTTGCGAAGCATCTCCAATCCCTTCTCCCGGTCCATCTGATATACGATCTTGAAAGGCAGGCTGGCCTGCACGTCCGGGTTGGCTGCGTCGAGCGTCTCGAGGCCTTCCGCTCCGACCTCGAAGAGGCCGGCATTGCTTCTGCGAACCGTTTCGGACAGGTTCCCGATCCATTTTTCGGCCAGAGTATGATAGTGCTCGCCATAGATGAGGTAGCGTTCGTGAACCGGATCATATGTGTGGGCGAGGATCGGTATCCGTCCCGGGGTGATCCTCGGAAACCCCGCTGTCAGATCGGACCAGTCCTGCTGTTCGGCAGGCCGCCAGATTCCCTCCGACTGTTCTAGTCGGATCAGGAACAGCCCGAAGGAATTGGCCTGTAGGAGCAGCCGTGGCGGGTCAGGCAGAAAATACGTTTGCCGAATGTATCGCCCACCTCCCAGTTCGAGATCGACCAGCCTGTGAAGTTTCTTCGCTCCGTCGATGACATGGACACGCTCTGTCGTTTGGCTGATCAGAACCGTCAGGCGAAGGTCGGGAAAATCGGTGACATGGGGGACCCATTGAGTGATCCCTTCCACCGGACGGGGCGTCTTGCCGTCCAGCATCAGCACCGCACCGCGCTCCGGATCGGGAGCCACTCCGCCAAGCAACAGGATTGGTGCATCGAGCGGCGTGGACCAGGCAATGCCGCGAAGCCGCTCAAGGTTGTGGTCCGTATTGACCTCCGCCTCCGCAAAGCGCCCGGTCACCGGGTCCATGCGGTAGAGGCGGCGCTCTCCGATCGGGCCGCCCACGCCCAGCACATCGCCATGGGGCGTCACGACGATCTCGCTGTTGAGATGGTTGCGCGGGAAGGTCTCCTGCACCGGCATGAACCGGCTCTCGCTCCGCCGCGCCGCGACCATCCGTCGACCGTTTTCCGTATGGATGTTGAAATGGAAGATGTCATGCGCGGGCGTCGGCATCTTGATCACGGTCTCAAGGTCAGGGAGGGCCTTCGCCGCGAAGGATGCATCGAACGCGAGAGGCCTGATACAGAACCTGTCCTCCTCATTCGCGGCGATGGAAGCGCCGGCGCCCAGACACAGGAGAACACAGGCGAGAATGGCCTGAAAAACCTCGATCCTGCTTGAGAGTTTCTTAAGAAACTGGCGCATTTTCCCGTTTTGTTCCAATGTTCTAATCCCTACGACTTTCCTCACTTCGGGCGAAAGTGATTTCAGCCAGTTTGGTTAATGGGCATCCCCAAGGGTCTGGCGGGGCGGCACGTTAACCATAATGCGAGAGGGGGGACAGGATCCGATTGCTCGAATCAAATAGAACATTTAGAGAACATTTATGGAGAACCGAAACCGCAGACACCCCGTTCAGGAGCCGCTTTCCGCTCCTGTTCTTCTGGAGGAGGCCGCCGCCGCGCCCCGAAGTGCCGGTGCGCTGACCGCGGAACTGCTGCACCGGCTCACGCGCCCCGGGCCGATCCTCTGGGCGCAGGACCATTCCTCCCGGCGCGAGGCCGGGCGGCCCTGCTGGGCCGGGGTGCGACAGCTCACCAACCGGCCCGTGCTCTACATGCGCGTGAGCCGGCCGGTGGATGTGCTGCGGGTCATGGAGGAAGGCGCATCATGCCAGGATCTTGCCGCCGTGATCGGAGAGATTCACGGGGAGCCGAAAGCGCTCGATTTCGTCGCCACCAAGCGGCTGAAGCTCAGGGCGGAGGCCTCCGGCGTGCCCGTCTTCCTGCTGCGCTCCGAGAATACCGGGCTGAGTGCCGCGCGCAGCCGCTGTCGTATCGAAGCCCTGCCCTCGAGGGTCCACCCCCACGATGCCGCCGCCCCCGGCGCTCCGCGCTGGGAGGTCCAGGCGTTGCGCACCCGGGATGGCTGCCCCGGCAGCTGGGTCGCCAGCCATGACCGGGTCAGGCCCGAAAGCGCGGGAGGTGCCGTCGCGGCGGATCACCTCGCTCTGGTTCCCGGATTTCGCCATGGAGCGTTGGCTCAGGGAGGCGGCGCGCCAGGGGCAGAAGCCACCGGCTGAACTGCCCCTCGCCCTGGCGCGTGAAGGCACCCATGGCCCGGTGGTCCATGCGCTCAACCCCGCCGCGCGCACCCTTGGCCTCACCACGGGCGGACGGGTTGTGGACATGCGCGCGCTCTGCCCCGATCTCCTCGTGCGCGATGCCGACCTTGCGGGCGATGCCGAGGCGCTGGCGCAGCTGGCTCATTGGGTGCGCCGCTGGGCCCCCTGGTCGAGCGTGGAGGGGACGGACGGGATCGCGCTCGAGACCACGGGGTCCGACCACCTCTGGGGCGGCGAGACGGCCATGCTCGCCGAGATGGAATCCCGCCTTGGGGCCGCGGGCCTGAGCCTGCGCCCGGCCATCGCCCCCACCCGCGGAGCCGCCTGGGCCCTTGCGCGCCACGGTTCCCCGGCGGCGCGGGTCTGCCCCGAAGGCGGTCTCGAAACCGCGCTTGCCCCGCTGCCGGTGGAGGCGCTGCGGATCACCGGCGCCACCGCGCTGCTCCTGCGCCGATTGGGCCTCGGCACCATCGGACGGCTGATCGATATCCCGCGCGCGGCCCTTGCCCGCCGCTTCGGCCAGGACGGTTCGGACCTGCCCCTGCGCCTCGACCAGGCCCTGGGCCGGATGCAGGACCCCCTCGACGCCCCGGAGGATCCAGACAGGCCCGTTGCGCGCATCGACCTGCCCGAAACGGTGCAGGATCCTGTACCGCACCTGCCCGAGCTTGCGCGCCGGCTCTGCGACAGGCTCCGCGAAGCGGGGCTCGGCCTGCGGCGGATGCAACTCAGGCTCTACCGCGTCGATGGCGAGATGCGCTCGGTCGCCATTGCCTGCGCCCGCGCGAGCCGCGATGCCGCCCACCTCACCCGCCTCTTTGACGGTCGTCTCGACGGACTCGACCCCGGCTGCGGCTTCGACCTCCTCACCCTCGAGGCCCTTGCCACCGAACCGCTCCCGGCCATCCAGAGCCACCTCACCGAGGGCGGCAGGCGCAGGCTCCCCCTGCCAGACCTGGTGGACCGGCTCGCCGCACGCTTCGGCTCCGAGAGCCTGCACTGGCCGACCTTGCGCGAGAGCCACCTGCCCGAACGCGCCGAAACCGCACGCCACGCCTTCGCACCGGAAGCTCTCTGCGCACGCCAGCCCATGCGCGAGCACGCGCCCCCTGGCCGCGAACGCCCGCTCCGTCTCATCGACCCGCCCGAGGAAATCGGTGTGATCTACGCCGTCCCGGACGGCCCGCCGCTGCACTTCACCTGGCGCCGCCGCCCCTATCGCGTCACCCGCCAGCAGGGCCCCGAGCGCATCGCCCCCGAATGGTGGCGCGACCGCCCACAGGCCCGGCTCCGCGACTACTTCAAGACCGAGACCGCCGAGGGTCCCCGCTTCTGGATCTACCGCGAAGGGCTGCACCACGACGGCCGCGGCCCCGCCCCGCTCTGGTTCCTGCACGGGATCTTCCCCTGATGCCCGAGCAGCCACCAAAGCACCGCCCCCCCGGACCGGACCCCGACAGCTTCCCGCCCAATCCGCCGGCACCCTTCGTGGAACTGGGCCTCGCGACCTGCTTCTCCTTCCTGCGCGGCGCCTCGGAAGCGGGCGAACTGGCTGCCACGGCCCATGCGCTCGGCTACGACCGGATCGGGATCGCCGACCTCAACACGCTCGCGGGCGTCGTCCGCATGCACACCGCCGCGAAGGCCACGGGTCTCAGACCGCTGATCGGCTGCCGGCTGCGGCTCACCTGCGGAGCCGAACTCCTCGCCTACCCGAAGGACCGCGACGCCTATGGCCGCCTCTCCACCGCCCTTTCACGGGCCAAGATGCGCGATGCCCGCGGCAACTGGCAGGCGAAGGGCGAAACAGACCTCACGCTCGGCCTGCTCGCCACCCACGCCGAGGGTCTGCGCCTGATCGTCCTGCCCGACCCCGACCTCGCGCGCTTCACCGCCCGCCTGCCCCGGCTCCGCGACCACCTGCCAAGCCTCACCCATATCGCCGCCCGCCACCTCTACCGCGGCGACGACCGCGCCCGCATCAATCGGCTCGCCGAGATCGCCCGCAGTCACGACCTCGGCCTGCTCGCCACCAACGATGTGCTCTACCACGCGCCAGAAAAACGCCCGCTGCAGGACGTGATGACCTGTATCCGCGAGAAAACCACCGTCGCGCAGGCGGGCTACCGGCTCGAGGCCAATGCCGAACGCCACCTGAAAGGCCCCGCCGAAATGGCCCGGCTCTTCGCAGACCACCCCGGCGCGCTTGCCGCCAGCCTCGAGATCGCGCGCGCCTGCACCTTCTCGCTCGACGACCTCGCCTATGAATACCCCCGCGAAACCGTGCCCGAGGGCCGGACACCGCAATCCCACCTCGCCGACCTCACCTGGAAAGGCGCGGCGAAACGCTACCCCGAAGGCATTCCGGCCGAGGTCCGCACCACGCTTGAGAAGGAACTGGCGCTCATCGGGAAGATGGACATCGCGCGCTACTTCCTCACCGTCGACTCCATCGTCCGCTTCGCCCGCGAGGAGGCAAAGCCCCCCATTCTCGCCCAGGGCCGGGGCTCGGCCGCGAACTCCGCGGTCTGCTTCTGCCTCGGCATCACCGCCGTCGACCCCGACCAGCACGACGTGCTCTTCGAACGCTTCATCTCCGAAGAGCGCGACGAGCCCCCCGACATCGACGTCGATTTCGAGCACGAGCGCCGGGAGGAGGTGATCCAGCACATCTACGCGCTCTACGGCCGCGACCGCGCCGGGCTCTGCGCCACCGTGATCCACTACCGCCCGCGCTCCGCCGTGCGCGAGGTCGGCAAGGTCATGGGCCTCTCCGAGGACATGACCTCTGCCCTCGCCGGCACCGTCTGGGGCAGCTTCGGCAAGAGCGTCGACGAGGTCCATGTCACCCAGGCCGGGCTCGACCCGGAAGACCCGCTGCTGCGCCGCGTGCTGCGCCTCGCGGGCGAACTCACCGGCCTGCCTCGCCACCTCTCCCAGCATGTCGGCGGCTTCATCCTCACAAACCGTCCGCTGATCGAGACCGTCCCCGTCGGCAACGGTGCCATGGCCGACCGCAGCTTCATCGAATGGGACAAGGACGACATCGACGCGCTCGGCATCTTCAAGATGGACGTGCTCTCGCTCGGCATGCTCACCTGCATCGCCAAATGCCTCGACCTCATTGCCGCGCATCACGGGCGGAGCTACGACATGGCCACCATCCCGCAGGAAGACGAAGCCACCTACGACATGCTTTGTGCGGCCGATTCCGTCGGCGTCTTCCAGGTCGAGAGCCGGGCACAGATGGCGATGCTGCCCAAGCTCCGCCCGCGTGAATTCTACGACCTGGTGATCGAGGTCGCCATCGTCCGCCCGGGCCCCATCCAGGGTGACATGGTCCACCCCTACCTGCGCCGCCGCGCCGGCCTCGAACCGGAGGAATACCCCTCGCCCGGTCCCGGCCAACCGCCCGACGAACTGCGCCAGATCCTGGGCCGCACCAAGGGCGTGCCGATCTTTCAGGAACAGGCCATGAAGATTGCCATCGAGGCTGCCAGATTCTCACCGGCGGAAGCCAACGAGTTGCGCAAGGCCATGGCCACCTTCCGCTCCCGCGGCACGATCGGCAAGCTGCAGGAAAAGATGGTCGGCCGCATGGTCGCGCGCGGCTATGATGCCGCCTTTGCCCAGCGCTGCTTCGACCAGATCAAGGGCTTCGGCGAATACGGCTTCCCCGAAAGCCATGCCGCGAGCTTCGCGAAGCTGGTCTATGTCTCGGCCTGGATCAAATGCCACTACCCGGAGGTCTTCGCCTGCGGCCTGCTCAATTCCCAGCCGCTCGGCTTCTACGCACCGGCCCAGATCGTACGCGACGCCCGTGACCATGGCATCGAGGTCCGCGAAGCGGACGTGAACCACTCCGAATGGGACTGCACGCTTGAACCAGCGGAACCCGGGCGCTTTGCCCTGCGCCTCGGCCTGCGCCAGATCGACGGTCTCCAGCGCGAGGCAGCCGACCGGATCACCGCCGCCCGCGACATCCCTTTTCAGGACATTCCCGAGCTCCGGGCACGCACTCGTCTCGGCGCCGCGGTGCTGCGCCATCTCGCAGAAGCGGATGCGCTGCGCTCAATGGGGCTCGACCGGCGCACCGCTCTCTGGGAAACCAAGGCGCTCCGCGATGCGCCGGACCTGCCGCTCTTCACCTCCGCCGAAACCAGCGTGGAAGGTTGCGAAAGCGAAATCCGGTTGCCCGCGGCACCGCTCTGCGAACAGGTCGTCGCCGACTATCAGACGCTCCGGCTCTCGCTGAAGGCCCATCCGATGCGGTTCTTCCGCGAAAGTCTCCGCTCCCAGGGCTATGCCACCGCTGCCGAAATCACTCGCTCACCCCATGGCCGGCGCCGCAAGATGGCGGGCCTTGTCCTGATCCGCCAGCGTCCCGGCAGCGCCAAGGGGGTGTGCTTCATCACCCTCGAGGATGAAACCGGTGTCACCAATGCCGTGGTCTGGCCAGACCGCTTCGCCCGTTTCCGGGCCGAGATCATGGGCGCGCGGCTCATGGCGGTCCATGGCCGGGTACAGACGGACGGCCAGGTCGTCCATCTCGTCGCGGAACGGATCGAGGACCGTTCGGACGCCATCGCCCGGATGTCCAGCCAGGAAAACACCGCCAATGGCCCCACACCTGCCCGCGGCGAGGGCGCACGCCACCCCCGCGATGTCCGCGTCATTCCGAAATCGCGCGATTTCCACTGACCCTCGATAGCCGCCTGCTTGCGGCGCCATCATCGCAATTCGGAACATCAGCCCCCAAAGAGGGACTTGCATTCTGACGGTTCAACGGTTTCCTAGCATCATGGCCAAACTGGTGCTGCTCCATAAAGCGGACTCGATCTATGACGACGAACCAGATGTCGTCTACGATTTCCCGCGGACGTATCTAAAGGCTGTCGAAAGCGCTGTCGGGGACTGGGTAGTCTACTACGAACCCGTGAAAGCGGGTCCACGAGGTTACTTCGCAGTCGCAAAAATCTCCGAAATCATACCAAAGCCCAGAACTGAGGGCAGGTACCTTGCAAGAATTGAACCCGGAAGTTTTCTTCCCTTTGATCGAGAAATACCGAGACTCTGGGGCGGCCGTCCGCTGGAGAGCGCGTTGATGGAACCGGATGGGACACCAAAGCACGGCGGTGTCGTGCAAAGTGCTGTCCGGATACTTCCCGGCCATGAATTCGAAAAGATCGTCAACATAGGACTTCCTCAGAATCTGGAACAAATCGAGGCGGCCCGCTACACCTCGGATCGGGCCGCTTTCGAGGAAGCGGCCGCGCCCTTCGAACGCCCCGTCTTGGAGAGACTTACAAGGCGGCCATATCGAGACGTCGCATTTCGGCGCAGGGTCAGGGAAGCCTACGATTACCGCTGCGCCATTTCCGGACTCCAGCTTCGCAATGGGGGAGGTCGTCCAGAAGTTCAGGCTGCCCATATTCGCCCGGTTGAAAGTCAGGGAAGTGACTCGGTGCGCAACGGCCTTGCCTTGTCAGGTACGCTCCATTGGATGTTTGATCGCGGACTGATCTCGATAGCGGAGGACCGCGAAACAATTCTCGTATCGGCCAACAAGGTACCGGCTGATGTCGTAAATCGCCTGATCTCGCCAGGTGGAAAACTAATCTCGCCGAAAGATCCTCGCGACGCTCCTCACCCTGAAAACCTAAAATGGCATCGGGAAAACGTCTTCGGTACTTTTGTGCCCGAACCAGGCGCCCCATGGGAGTAGGTCAGCGGGAATTCAAATCAGTTCGGCAGGGTTTTCTGAACGCGACCTTGCCAGCCCAGCCGCCTGTTTCCCGACGAGCCGGGAGCAGATCTCCGGATGGGGCCCATGCGCCATGTCGCTGGTAAGGCAAATTGCCATATTGATTCCATACCGGAACCATACCGTTTCTGTATGCTGTTTCGCGCGATTTCAGATCGCGTCCGCGACCTGTTCCGGACTTGTGCCATCTTCCAGAAAGCGCAGCCGCAGGTAGACTAGGGCGCCAAAGGTGCCGACAATGGCATAGCTGAACGCCGAAAGAACACCGCTCAGAGCCGAAGCAATGACAGCGGCCCCGCTCTCGCTCATCGCGGCCCATATCGGTCCGAGCAGAATGATCATGCCGACGAAGATCAGGATCAGCGAGGCGATCGCACCGATAAGCGGCCAGCGATGCCCGCGGGTGAGTTCCTGCGCGCGGGCCAACGCGCCAATTCCTCGCCCCTCATAGAGAATGCAGGGCAGCCAGACGAAGAACATCGCATAGACGTAGATCCCGGGCAGAACAAACACCATCGCCGCAAGGCCGGCGAGGACCGAGAGCATGACCCCCACGAGAACGATCGGTACCAGATGCCCCAGAGCAATGCTGAAATAGGCATCGAGCCGCCGTTCCCGCCCGGAAAGTGCGTCGACACTCGCGAGTGTGATCAACGCCACGACAAGCTGGCCTGCGACTGCGCTCACGATGGTGGCAACGAGGAAGCCGCCGCCGAATTCCGGGGGGACCGCGTCCGACGAACCCGGTGCGACGGCCACGAAAACAGCTTCGATCAGCAGAGCCGGGGCCAGGGCCAAGACGAAAAGCGTGCCGAAATTGCGAAAGAGCAGCCGGAGGCTTTCGCCGAGCACGCGCTGCGCCTGCATTCCGCCTTCGTTTCCGCCCGGCACCTTGATCATCCCTTAAAGCTTTCCGGTCGGGCCTCGCGAGCCATGTGATCAAGCACGGCGTTGACGAATTTGGGTTCCTTGCCATCGGGAAAGAACGCCTTCGCCACCTCGACGAACTCCGTGATCGCCACTTTTGGCGGCGTGTCAAAGGCGATGAACTCCGCACCCGCCGCCCGGAAAACCGCGCGCAGGGTCGGATCGATACGCCCCAACGGCCACTTCGCCACCAAAGCCCGATCGGCAATCTGATCGATCCGCGCCTGGTTCTCGATGCTCGCGCGGAGCAGCTTGCGGAAATGCGCGCGGTCCGCCTCGACCCAGGCAATGCCATCGGCTTCGGCCCCGATACGATGGGTCTCGAACTCTGCCTCGACTTCATTCAAGGGCGTTTCTGACGCTTCCATCTGAAAAAGCGCCTGAACGGCATAGAACCGGGACGCCGAACGCTGCCGCCGTCCCTTGGAAGGAGGTTTCGGTTTGCCGGTGGGCTCAGGTGAAAGTGCCATTCTGTCCGCCTGCAAGATGGATGCTGCCTTCGGGCAGTGATTTCGGCTGGGGCGCGAAACGCCGCGCGAGTGCAATGAGATGAAGGCAGGCATCGGCAGCGCCACCGCCCTTGTTCATCTCCTCGGGGTTTGCGCGCGCCAATGCTTGCGCCGTGTTCTCGACTGTCAGGATGCCGTTGCCAATGCAATACCCCTGGAGCCCCAGCAGCGTGAGCCCACGAGAGCTGTCATTGCAGACAGTGTCGTAATGGGTCGTTTCCCCGCGGATCACACACCCCAGGCCGACAAAACCGTCGTAGTGGCCGGATCGCGCCGCCAGCACGATGGCTGGGGGAATCTCCAGCGCACCGGGAACCTCGATCACGTCGCAATCGGCCCCCGATGCCACCACGGCGGCTTGCGCGCCATTGATGAGGTGATCGGCGATGTCGCGATAGAAGGGCGCGACTACGAGCAGTACCCGTGTGGGCTTGTCGAATTTGGGCCGCTCAAGGGCGTCCTCGGCGTCATGTCTGGCCATGTCAGTTCTCCGCCTGCGGGATAGGCCGGGTGCCCATGATCTTCAGTCCATATCCGTCGAGCCCGACCACCTTCGGGATCGGAGAGTTGGTCAGCAGAACCAGTTCACGCAAGCCGAGCGCGCTCAGAACCTGCGCGCCGAGCCCGTATTGCCGCAACTTGTCATGGGTCACGTGATCGCCGATCTCGAGCTTCATCGACATATCGCGCAGCAACACGACCACGCCGCGGCCGTTCTTCGCAATTTCAAGCATCGCATCACGGATCTGGTGGGTCCGCCCGGCATGAAGCCCGAGGAGGTCCTCCATTGGGTTCATGGCATGCATTCGAACCAGAACAGGCTCGGGGGAGGTCAGATCGCCTTTGGTCAGCGCGATATGTTCCGCGCCCTCGATCACATCGGTAAAGACGCGAAGCTGCCACTGACCACCATATTCCGACGAAACCGTATCGGAGGCTGTCTGGCGCACGAGGTTGTCGTGACGGCGACGATAGGCGATGAGATCTGAAATCGTGCCGATCTTGAGACCGTGGCGCTGCGCGAAGGCGACGAGATCCGGCAGACGCGCCATCGTACCGTCGTCGTTCATCACCTCGCAGATCACACCGGAATTGTTCAGACCGGCCAGCCGCGAGATATCGACAGCCGCTTCGGTATGACCTGCGCGAACAAGCACACCGCCCTCGCGGGCACGCAGCGGGAAGATGTGTCCGGGCGTTGCAATGTCCTGCGGGCCGGACGTCGGATCGATGGCAACAGCCACGGTTCGGGCGCGATCGGCGGCGGAAATACCGGTGGTTACCCCCTCGCGCGCCTCGATGGAAACGGTGAAAGCGGTCTCGTGACGCGACGAATTCGACGCCGACATCATCGGCAATCCGAGCGCATCGAGACGCGATGCAGGCAGCGAAAGGCAGATCAACCCCCGCCCGTGCGTCGCCATGAAGTTGATCGCATCGGGTGTGCACATTTGCGCTGGGATTACGAGGTCACCCTCGTTCTCCCGGTCCTCGTGGTCCACGAGAATGAACATCCGCCCATTGCGTGCGTCTTCTATGATCTCCTCCGTCGAGGAGATCGCATCGCGAAAATGCTCTTCGTTGCTGCCCATCGGTATTGTGTCCATCTGCCTTACCCCGCTTCGGCCGCGAATTCCCCAAGCCGGGCCACGTAGCGCGCAAGCGTGTCAATCTCGAGATTGATCAGGTCACCGGGCTGCACCATACCCCAGGTCGTCTCGATCTTGGTATGCGGGATGAAATTCACGCCGAAATCCGCACCATCCACCTCATTGACAGTGAGTGATGTGCCGTTCAGCGCAACCGAGCCCTTCGGCGCGATGTAGCGCGCGAGCCGATCGGGCGCGCGAAAGAGGACGCGGGTGCTGTCGCCTTCCGGTGTCACCGACACCACTTCCGCCACGCCGTCGACATGGCCGGAGACCACGTGCCCACCAAGTTCGTCGCCGAGCCGCAGCGCACGTTCAAGGTTTACCGGAGCACCCGGTTTCCACGCGTTCGGGCCACTCCCGACATTTGTCTTGGAGACCGTCTCCGCCGAAAGATCGACGTCGAACCACGCGCCCTCGCCATAAGGGCCCATATCGACCACCGTAAGACAGATACCGTCGCAGGCAATGGAAGCGCCAAGCGCGATCGTCTCGGCCGGGTACCTGGTGACGATACGGACGCGCAGGTCGCCGCGCTCCTCGATGCTCTCGATTCGGCCGATATCGGTGATGATGCCGGTGAACATTGGTCCTGGATCCCGCTCTGCTTTGGCCTGCGTCCTATCTTTCCCCGGCCGCGGCGGCAAGTCTTGATCCTTGGTGCGGTGGACAGGGCTGAAATCAACGTGAACTCAACCGCGCAGATGCGGCAGACTTCCCTCGACCCTGACGGTCGCAACGGCACCAAGCACTGACCTTGCCGCGCGCAGCCCCGGCGCCTCGCCGCCGCGGCCAAGGAGCTCCATGGCCCTGTCAGCCGCATCCCGCTGGGCATTGGCCGCATCCGTATCCGCAAGAAGCAGCGCAACCGCGGGCGCGATCTTCTCGGGCGTGCAATCCTCAAGCAAGAACTCCGGCACGCTTCTGGTATTCGTCACGAGATTGACGAGCGTCACCGTGTCAAGCCGCACCATCCGACGCAGGATTGCCGCAGTTATAGGATTTGCACCGTAGGCGATCACCATGGGTGTGCCATGCGCCGCAAGTTCGAGGCTCACGGTTCCGGATGCAGCCAGCGCGGCATCAGCCATGGCAAAGGCCACATGCTTGCGCCGATCGGAAGCAGAGGCCGCGGCCCCCTTCTCCGTGCGCAGAAAAATCGCACGGCCTTCTCCGGAAGTGCCGAGAAGGGCGCTGACCTCGTCGAACATGGGTTCCACAGTCGGAACCACAACGGCCAGATCGGGCTCGGAGGCCCGCAAGCGATCGACCACCTCCCGAAAGACCGGACCGAGCCGACGCACCTCGCTGCCGCGGGAGCCCGGCAACACCACGAGAACCTTGCGCTTCGCATCGATACCAAGTTCCGAGCGCAGCGATTGTATTTCATTCGCGCTCACCCGCGGTGTTCCAGCGACCGGATGACCAACGAAATCGCACGTCATGCCTGCGGCACGCATGTAGGGCGGTTCGAACGGCAGGAGAGCCAGCACGTGGTCCACCGCCTTGGCCATCTTGTCAGCCCGCTTGGGCCGCCATGCCCAGACGGACGGCGCGACATAGTGAATGACCTTCAGATCGGGCAAGACCTTGCGGGCCCGCCGTGCTACCCGCAGACAGAAGTCGGGACTGTCGATGGTCACCAGCGCGTCGGGCCTTGCGGCAATCACCGCCTCCGTCGTCTCCCGGATCCGGCGAAGTAGGTTCGGAAGACGCGGCAGAACCTCCGCGATCCCCATTACCGACAGTTCCTCCATGGGAAACCGGCTTCGAAAACCCTCACCCTCCATGGCCGGTCCGCCCACACCCTCAAGCCGGAGACAGGGGCCGCACAACGTCCGGAGCCCGCGGATCAATGCCGCTCCAAGCAGATCTCCCGAAGGCTCACCTGCGATCATGAAGAGGTGCGGCGGCCTCATGCGCCCGCACTCCTGCCCCAGAGAAACAGCCCCTCGGCATCGCAGATTTTCACGATCTCCGCACGATCGAGCAGGAGCACGCCGCCCGCCTGCACCACGATGCCCGCGAGCCCGGCTTCCACTGCGGCTCTCGCTGTGTCCGGGCCAATGGCTGGCAAATCGATCCGCCAGTCCTGCCCGGGCTTTGGCGCCTTGTGCATCACACCTCGTGCTCCAGACGGATCCGGACGCAGATCCCTTGCCGTCTTCGCGACGAAACCAAGCATGGCGTCCGTGCCCTGTATGGATTCTATGCCGAGGCATAGCCCCTGGGCAACCACCGCCGTTTGCCCCACATCAGCGCGACCCAGGGCGTCAACGATGGCGCGTGCGCGGTCGGCATCCTCTCGATCCCCTGCCCCGGGTTTCACGCGGGTCAGCACCGCCTCTGGCGCCAGAAGGTCAGTGAGCAGTTCATGTGCACCCACGAGCCGAAGTCCCTCAGCCTCGAATATCTCCGCAACGACCCGCAGGGTCCGGTCATCGCCTGCGCGCAGGCCCGCCAGAACCTTCGGCGCAAGGGCGAGCATCTTGAAATCGAAACGCAGCGGGTTGAGCTCGGGGCGCCGGATGCCGCCTGCAAATGTGACGTCTCCAACTCCCGCTGAACGAAGCGCCTTGAAGAGGCGTCCGGGTTTCTCGAACTCCGCCGGTATGGAAGGATGGCCTTCGGCCCAATCGAGCGAAACGCCAGGCAATCGTACGATCCAGTAGGTCCGCCCACGCCTCAGGCATTCCTCCACAAGCAACCGGGGCAGACTGCCCCGGCCGGCAACGATCGCAAGAGCCGCGCCCGGCATCGGCTCAACCGGGCGGCTGGGTGAAGGACCGTGAAGTTTCGCCGGTCATGAACGCGATGATCTCGGCGATGAGCGGGTTATCGGGGTGTTTCTGCGCGACGGCTTCGACCCTTGTCTGCAGCGTGCCTTCCTTGCTGAAAAGCTCCCCGAAAACGCCCCGAAGTTCGTTGATCTGCGCCCGGTCGGTGGCGCGACGCTTGAGCCCGACAAGGTTGAGCCCCATCAGGTGGGCCCGCTCACCCGCCACGGAACCATAGGGTATCACATCCGCAACGACCCCCGCGAGCCCTCCGATCATCGCGCCACGCCCCAGCCGCACATGCTGGTGAACCGCGGAAAGCCCGCCCATGACGACGAAATCCTCCACGACGCAATGGCCCGCAAGCGTCGCGTTGTTTGCCATGATGACATTGTTGCCGATGATGCAGTCATGTGCCACGTGGGTCGACATCATGAAGAGATTGCCATCCCCCACACGCGTGATGCCGCCACCTCCCACGGTGCCGGTGCTCATGGTGGTATGCTCACGGATATGATTGCGCGCCCCGACCACCAACTCGGTCGGTTCGCCCCTGTATTTCAGATCCTGCGGCACCTGCCCGATGGAGGCAAACGGCCAGATCGTGGTTTCGTCGCCGATCGAAGTCTTGCCAGCCACCGCCACATGGCTCAAGAGCGTCACGCGCTCGCCAAGCCGGACGTCTGGCCCGACCGCGCAGAAAGCGCCGATCTTGCAGCCGGCACCGATAACCGCGCCCTCGTCGATGACGGCGCTTGGGTGGATCTCCGCGGTAGGGTCAATGGACATTGGTTCAGGCCTTTGCGCCAGCTTCCTCGGGGGTCATGATCATCGCGGTGAACACGGCTTCGGCTGCGATCTTGCCGCCCACCATGCCGGTCCCGTTGAATTTCCAGATCTTCGACTTGCCGCGTGCGACCTCGACGTGCAGCTCGAGCTGATCGCCGGGTGCCACGGGCTGGCGGAACTTCGCGCTGTCGATGCTCATGAAATAGACCAGCCGGTTGCTATCATAGAGGTCGAGCGTCTCGACGACCAGGACGGCGGCGGTCTGGGCCATGGCTTCGACGATCAGTACCCCCGGCATGACCGGCAATACCGGGAAATGGCCCTCGAAATGGGGTTCGTTCACGGTGACGTTCTTGAGCCCCACCGCGGACTTGCCCGGTTCCATGTTGACCACCCGATCGATCATCAGGAACGGATACCTGTGCGGGATCATCCGCTTGATCTGCAGGACATCCGCCTGCTTGAGGTCCTCGTTGATGGTCAGGGTCATGGTTCGGTTTCCCCATCGTTCTGATTGTCCGGCGTACCTTCGCCGGAAAGAGCGTCCGAATAGGCCGCATCTATTTCCTCGATTACGGCATCGGTGATATTCAGCCGCTGGTCCGCAAGCAAGACGCTGTTCTCGTCGAAGATTGCCGAAGCGCCATGCCGGTCCATAAATTGCACCAGAAGTGGCGCGACTTCCGCAAAGAACTGACGCCGCGCCCGTTCAAGTTCTTGCGCCAAGGCATCAGACCGCTCATCCTGTCGCTGCCGCGCGGCCACGACTCGCGCGTCGAAATCCTCGGCCAACTCGGCAAATTCCGCTGCCGGAAGCGTCTTGCGTTTCTCGGTCAGTTCGCGCTCTTCCGCCTCGAATGCCGCATCGATTGACCGGGCCTCCGCCACAAGGCGGGTCCGCTCCGTCTCTTCCTGGGCAAGAAGTGCCTTTCCGGCCTCGGAATCGACCAGGATGCGCTCCTGGTTGATGAAGAGAAACGGTGCGACTGCCGGCGTATCCTGGCTCTGCGCGGCAGAAACGCCGGGCACTAGCGCAATCCAAGCAGCAAAGCCGAGCGCCCGGCAGATCTTCGACAGGTCTGAAACTCCGGGGGCCATCGCGTGCTCAGAAGCGGGTCTGGAGCGAGAAGCGGAAGCGCTCGGTCTTGTCGTAGTCTTCCTTCACCAGCGGGAACGCGTAGTTGAAGCGCAACGGCGCGAAAGGCGTATCAACGAAAAGGCTTACCCCGGAAGAGGCACGGAGCTCGAACGAGTCGTCCACTTCACCCATGCTGCCATCGGTTTCGTCGAGGCCCCAGAGCGAACCCACATCGGCAAAGAGGCCGCCATAGATGCCGTACTCCTGTGGAAGTCCGAGTGGGAAGCTCGCGTCGAACCTCAGGATGCCGTAGTAGTTGCCACCCAGGGCTTCATCGACCTCCTCATCAATCTGCGAAGCATCGCATTCACCCTCATCGCAGAAGTCGCGCGGGCCGATCCCGTTACGTTCAAACCCGCGGAAACTGTCGCCTCCTGCGTTGAAACGGTCGATGATACGTGTGCCGTCCTGGGAGAAGATTGCGCCGCCTTCGAGCGTGGCAGAGAGGATCACTTCCTCGTCGTAGAGGCTCGTGTATGCTCGCGCGGAACCATAGGTCTTGGAATGCCGCACGTCACCGCCGAGCCCCGCAAACTCCTGGTTCAACGTCAGGATGAAGCCGGCCGTCGGATCGACGACGGAGTTCCGCTTGTCGTAGGTATAGGTGAAGCCAAGCGCCGAGGTGAGCAGATCGCCTTCCTCGTCCATGATGATCAACGATGCATCATCATCGACGTCGGTAATCTCGTCCGAAGAGATCCGGTAGCGTACAGTCAGGCGACCGTTTTCACTGAGCGGAAAGCCGAGCCGCGGTTCGAAACCGATATTGCGCTGTGTGAAGGCCTGCTCGCTGAGGTCCCGGCTGCGGTAGTAGACCGTGAACCCGGCAAGAAGATCCCGGTCGAAAAGTTCAGGCTCGGCAAAGCCGAATTCGAAGTTGCCGTATTCCGTGTTGGCCGCAACGGTAGCGGACACGGTCTGTCCCCGGCCAAGGAAGTTGCGCTCGGTGATGCCCACCTGCGCGGTCACGCCATCGCTGGTCGAGTAGGCGCCGCCGATGGAGAGCGAGCCGGTCGGCTGCTCCTCCACCTTCACGTCGACGATCGCCTCGCCTGGGCCGGAGCCATCACGCACATTCATTGCAACGTTGGAGAAATAACCCAGACCCCGGATCCGGTCCTCTGCCTCTCGGACTTCCCGGGTGTTGAAGGCATCTCCTTCCACCACGTGAAACTGCCTGCGGATCACCCTGTCCAGGGTCCGGTTGTTACCCGAGATGTCGATGCGCTCGATGAAAACGCGCTCCGCCGGGGAGAGAGTGAACGTGACCTGCAGGAGCCGATTGGCTTCGTCCTTGACGATGACGGGCTCGATGTTCACGAAGGCATAGCCCTCCTGACCTGCCTGGTAGACCATGCGCTCGATGACACGCTCGACTTCCGTGCCATTGTAGACCTCGCCTGCCACCAGGGTGCCGAGCAAAGGCTGGAAGGATTCTGCTGGCAGACCGGGGATCTGCGACGTCACACCGACCCGGCCATAGCGGTATTGCGGTCCCTCGGAGACCGTGAAGGAAAGAAAGAATCCGCTGCGGTCACGCTCCAGTTCGGATGTGGCCGAAAGAACCTGGAAGTCGTAGTAGCCCCGCTCGAGGTAGAACTGCCGCAGAAGCTGGCTGTCCACTTCCAGCCGATCTGCATCGTAGGTGTTGCCGCCGAAGAGGAAACTGAGCCAGTTCGACTGATTGGTCTGAATGACCCGAAGCAGTCTCCGGTCGGAATAGACCTGGTTGCCGTTGAAGCTTACGCGCTGGACGGCTGTGGTGCGGCCTTCGTAGACCTCGAACACCAGATCGACCCTGTTGTCCTGGCGACGGATAATGACCGGCTCGACCTCGGCGGAATAGCGACCCGAGAAGCGGTAGGCATCGGTAATGCGCTGAGCGTCGGCTTCCGCCGCCGTCGCCGAATAGGCCAGACGCGGGCGCAACTCGATGGCGGACAGCAGAACATCATCGTCGAGGGCGTCATTGCCCTCGAAGACAACCTGGTTGATGATCGGATTTTCCGCGACCGTGATCAGAAGCCGCCCTGCTTCGGGTGTAACCGTGACCTCCTCGAACAAGCCGGAGTCATAGAGGCGGCGCACGGCAAGGTTGATCTCCTGCGGCGTGACAGGCTCTCCGGCCTCAAGGCCGGAGAAGGTTCGAACCGTCTGGGACTCGATCCGCTGGTTGCCAGCCACATCGATCCGGCTGAACGTCACCGTTCCCTGGGCAAACACTTCTGCGGCAAAGACCAGCAGAAAGAAGAATGCGCAGATTGCTGTTGCGCGAGAAATTCCCCGCCTGCTCGTGGCCTGCCCCATGGCGTTCGCCCCTCTGCTCTTGAGCGGTTTCGCCGCTCTATTGTCAACTCACCAACCGCATGATGTCGTTGTATGTCGCGAATACCATCAGTAGCAAGATCAAGCCAAGCCCGATAGACATGGCAATCTGCATCACTGCGGGGCTCGGAGGCTTCCCGCGGATCGCCTCGATCAGGAATGCGAGCAGATGCCCGCCATCGAGCACGGGGATCGGAAAGAGGTTCAGCATGCCGATGGCGGTGGAGATGATCCCGATCAGAACGATGAAGCTCAGGAAACCCTGCTGCGCTGTCTCGCCGGAGACCTGCGCAATGCCAAGGGGCCCCTGCAGGTTGTCCGGGCTGATCGCACCGGTGATCATGTGCTTGATGCCGTTAAGGGACTGCCCGATGATCCCGACCATCCGCATCGCGCCGACGCCCACTGCGGTCCAAGGCATCGGCGTATAGGTCGCCGGAAGGTAGATCGGGCCGCCCGCGACACCGATCATCACACGCCGCTCGAAGCCCCCCTCTCCGTCATCCGCATCGCGATCCACAGGGGTAATCTGAAGCTGAACCGTCTCGCCTTCGCGCCAGACATCCAGCGGGATGGTCTTGTCACCCGAGGCCAGCACCACCTGCCGCAGATCGTCGAAAGTCACCAGATCGGTTCCGTCCGCGGACAGGATCACATCACCGCGCCGCAGCCCCGCCTCGCTCGCAGGTGACAGCGGCTCGACACCCTGCACCAGGGGCGGGAAGGCAAAAGGCGCCTCGACAGTCATCCGCTGTCCATCCCGGTCGATCGAGACTTCCATAGGCCCGGCCGGGTCCATGTCGATCGCCTTCTCCAGCACCTCGGCGAAGGTCGCAACCGGAGCTCCGTTCACTGCGGTGATCAAGTCACCCGCCTGAATGGGCATGTCGTCACCGGGCAATTCAAGGATCTCGCCGACGACTGGCCGCTCGTAGGGCATGCCCTGCCAGGTCACGAGCCCGGCAAAGACCACGATCGTGAGAATGAAATTCGCCACCGGCCCAGCCAGAACGGTCAGAGAGCGACGCCAGACGGCCGCGCCATGGAAGCTGCGTGTCAGGTCCTGCTGCGACATGTGCGCAAGCGCTCCCGGGTCGGCCCGGCTGGAGCCGTCCCCATCGCCGAGGAATTTCACGTATCCCCCCAACGGGATTGCCGCGAGCTGCCAGAGCGTGCCGCGCGCGTCGGTACGCGACCAGATCACCGGCCCGAACCCGATGGAGAACACCTCCGAATGAATACCACACCAGCGAGCAACGATGTAATGGCCGTATTCGTGGACAAAGACCACGATCCCGAGCACCACCACGAAGGGAATGACCGTCGAGAGAAACGGACCGAAGAACGGAATACTCGAGATCAGGTCCATCGTGTCAGGCTCCGACGTCACATTTCATCCAAGCCAGTCCCGCCGCACGGGCCAGCGCATCGGCTTCGAGGACTTCCCCGAGAGCATAATCCGCACCACATGCGGCCGCGTCCCGGCCAAGGGTCTGCGTGACATGTTCGACAAGCGCCGACATGTCAAGAAAACCGATCCGTCCCGCGAGAAAGCCGTCGAGGGCGGTCTCCTTGGCGGCATTGAATATCGCACCGGCCAACCCACCCATTTCCATCACGTCATGTGCAATACGGAGAGCAGGAAAACGCTCCTCATCGGGTGCAGAAAAATCGAGCCGAGCGAGTGCGGCAAGATCCAGCCGTTCGATGGGAAGCACGCGCCGATCGGGCCAGTTCAGCGCGTAACCGATCGCTCCGCGCATGTCCGCCGGCCCCAGATGGGCCATGATCGAGCCATCGCGGAACCCGACCAGTGAATGAATGATCGACTGAGGATGCACGATAACCTCGATGCACGAGGGCGGCAGATCGAACAGCACATGCGCCTCAATTACCTCAAGCGCCTTGTTGAACATCGACGCACTGTCGATGGAGATGCGCTGGCCCATGTCCCAGTTTGGATGTGCGATGGCCTGGGCGGGTGTGGCACGCGCCATCGCCTCGCGACTCCAATCCCGGAAGGGCCCACCCGAAGCGGTCAGGATGATCCGGTCCACCTCTTCCTGCTTTTCGCCGTTGAGGGCCTGGAAGATCGCGCTGTGTTCACTGTCGACCGGCAGAAGTCGCGCGCCGTTCGCGGCGCAGGTTCGCAGAAAGAGGTCTCCTGCACAGACAAGGCTCTCCTTGTTGGCGAGCGCAACCGTAGCGCCGCTCTCGGCCGCGCGAAGGCCTGGCACGAGCCCCGCGGCGCCGACGATGGCAATCATTGCCCAATCCGCGGGTTCCGCTGCGGCGTCTTCAAGCGCATCGGGCCCCGCTGCGGCTTCCACACCGCTACCCTCGAGCGCGGCACGCAAGTCCTTGAGCCGCGAGGGCTCTGATGTCACCGCGATGCGTGCGCCGAGCGTGCGCGCTTGCTCCGCAAGGAGAGGGATGTTGCGCGCGCCTGACAGCGCCACGACATCATAGGCGTCCCTCCCGCCCTGCGCTTGGATCAGCGAGACAGTGTTCTGTCCGATTGAGCCGGTGGAACCAAAGATGCTGATCTTGCGTCGCATGGGTCAGTTGGTCAGATATATTCCGAGCCCGAGGGCATCCAGAGCCATGAAGGCCCATGTTCCCCCCAATACCCCATCTAGCCGGTCCAGGAAACCGCCATGTCCCGGTAGGAGAATGCCGGAGTCCTTCACTCCGGCGCGCCGCTTCATCCAGGATTCGACCAAGTCCCCGACCTGCGAGGCGGCGGCGACAAGAAGTGCCGCACCGGCGGCAATTCCAAGCGGCCAACCGCAAACCGCACCATAGCCGAGACTGAAGACCATCGCGCCAACGAGCCCGCCCAGCCCGCCGGAACGAGTCTTTCCCGGGCTGATTCTCGGACACAGCTTGGCGCCGCCGAACACCCGACCCGCAAAATAGGCCGCCACGTCACAGGCAATCACCACGCAGACGAGCCAGACAAGCAGCGCAAATCCGTTTGGATGTATGAGCCGCAGCAGGAGAAGCTGGCCTATCGCTATCCCGATATAGAACGAGCCGAGGGCGAGGAAGGCAAACTGCTTTCCAGCCTTTAGCCCGGCCACCAGAACTGCCACGGTAAAGATCACGAAACCGATGGGAATCGATTGCAGTCCCGCCACTATGATCCCAAGCACTCCACCGATCTGCAACACCAGCAGTTCCGGTGCCCGGAGACGCACGCAGCCGGTGACGATCCGATGGTATTCCCAGAGAAGCAGCCAGAGCAGCACTGCCGCCAGCAGGATGGCCGGCAGGTTGCCAATCACGACACAGACAAGACTGATAAGTCCCAGAACCACACCCGAGACCGCGCGGATACCCAGATCGGCGAAGCGGCTCGAGCCTGATCCCTTTTCCGTCATCCGGCTACAGCACCAAACCTGCGCTCACGCCGTCCGAAGCCGCGAATCTGCTGGGCAAACCGCTCTACGGTGAAATCAGGCCATCGTGTATCGACAAATGCGAACTCGGAATAGGCCGACTGCCAAGGCAGGAACCCCGATACGCGATATTCGCCCGACGTGCGGATGATGAGATCCGGGTCGGGTAGTCCGGCGGTGTCGAGATAGGCCTCGACGGTATCAGCCGTGATGTCCTCGGACGAAATTTCGCCACGGCGAACCGCGTCGGCCATCCGGCGGGTGGCGCGAAGTATCTCGTCCCGCCCGCCATAGTTGATCGCGATGGTCAGATGGAAACGGCTGTTCATCCGGGTCTGGGCTTCGAGACCCGACATCTGCGCCTGCAGATCAGGCTCAAGCCGCTCACGCCCACCAATGAAGCGCACGCGCACACCCTCATCGACGAGCCGTGCGCCCTCCTTCCTGATGTAGCGGCGAAACAAGCGCATCAGCCCCATGACCTCCGAGGCCGGGCGCTTCCAGTTCTCCGTGGAAAAGGCGTAGAGCGTCAGGTGTGTCACACCGAGTTCGGGACAGGCCTCGACGATCTCTCGGACCCGGTCTGCCCCGCGCCGATGACCCTGCAGACGCGGCAGGCCACGGCTCTCCGCCCACCGGCCGTTGCCATCCATGATGATGGCAACATGCGTTGGTCCCACCGACGGTTCAGAACTCGAACCACACTCCATCTTACTGCACCCCTTACACTTCTGGAACGGTCCCTGCGGCCCGTCAGACCTGCATGATCTCATCCTGCTTCGATGCCAGCGCGGCGTCTATCTTGTCGATCGCGCTGTCGGTGAGCTTCTGAATTTCCTCCGACCAGAGTTTCTGGTCGTCCTCAGCCATCCCCGCCGCCTTGGCCTTCTTCAGCTGGTCCATGCCGTCACGGCGCACATTGCGGACAGCGATCCGCGCGTTCTCCGCGTATTGTCCGGCGACCTTTGCAAGCTCGCGCCGGCGCTCCTCGTTCAGTTCGGGGATCGGCAGACGCAGGATCGTACCATCCATCTGGGGATTGATACCGAGCCCCGAGGATCGGATCGCCTTGTCCACCGCGTTGACGAGGCTCTTGTCCCAGATATTCACCAGAACCATACGGGGCTCGGGTACGGTGATGGTCCCGACCTGGTTGATCGGCGTGGGCGAACCGTAGGCCTCGACCGTTACCGGATCGAGCATGGAGGCCGAAGCCCGCCCCGTCCGCAGCGATGCGAATTCCCCTTTAAGCGCGTTCAACGCGCCGACCATCCGCTTCTCGAGCGCATCAACGTCAATTTCTATGTCGGTGTCCGACATGTCTGCCTCCTAGATCCGGCGCTGTCTGCCTTACCCGGGTTCAACGATCGTAAACCGGCCCTTGCCCTGCACGATGCCGGCGAGCCCGCAAGGCTCATCAAGAGCAAAGACGATGATCGGCAGACCATTGTCCCGCGCCAAGGCAATAGCGGATGCATCCATTACCTTGAGGTTCTTCTGTAGCACAATATCGTAGCTGACCCGATCATAGCGTTTCGCATCCGGATTCTTTTTCGGATCGCTGTCATAGACGCCATCCACCTGCGTGCCCTTGAAGATCGCGTCACACGACATTTCGGAGGCGCGCAGCGTGGCCGCGGTATCGGTCGTGAAATATGGGTTGCCGGTGCCTGCCGCGAAGATGCAGACCCTTCCCTTCTCGAGATGGCGAACGGCCCGCCGACGAATGTAGGGTTCGCAGACCTGATCCATCGGAATGGCCGAGATCACGCGCGTCTGCAGACCCAGTCCCTCGATCGCACCCTGCATCCCGAGCGCGTTCATCACCGTGGCGAGCATGCCCATGTAGTCGGCGGTCGTGCGCTCCATGCCCTGGGCGCTGCCTTGCAACCCACGGAAGATGTTGCCGCCGCCGATGACGAGACAAACTTCAACTCCGGTATCGTGCAGCGCTTTCACCTGAGCGGCGATTCGCTCGACAGTGGGCGGATGCAGGCCGAACTGCTGGGTGCCCATGAGGGCTTCACCCGAAATTTTCAACAATACGCGCTTGTATGTCACAAGGGATGGCGTCGGATCGCCTTCCTCGGGTGCATCCAGCATGACAAACTCCTCATGACCCACTCACCGGCGCTAACCTGTCGGAAAACAGGCAAGGGTTCAACGCGAAAACCGGGCCGCAAGGCAGCCCGGCTTCAGATCTTGCATTTTGACAACGCTTCGATATTCGCGCTGAAATGTCGGGCTCAGCGACCGGCGGTCTTGGCGACCTCGGCTGCGAAATCCTCTTCTTCCTTCTCGATCCCTTCGCCAACTTCGAGGCGCACGAACCCGAGAACCTCGACACCTGCTGCCGCGGCAGCCTTTCCAACGGTGGTGTCGGGATCGATCACAAACTTCTGCTTCAGAAGCGTGACCTCTTCGAAGAACTTGTTCATGCGGCCCACGATCATCTTCTCGATGACCTGCTCGGGCTTGCCGGACTCGCGCGCCTGCTCGGTCAGCACGCTCTTTTCGCGTGCGACGAGTGCCGGGTCGAGATCGGCTTCCGACAGCGAAGCGGGGTTGGTCGCCGCCACATGCATGGCGATCTGCTTGCCGATACCGTTATCGACCCCTTTGAGGGCAACCAGCACACCGATCTTGCCGAGACCATCGGCAACACCATTGTGCACGTAGGAGGCAACCGACTCACCTTCGACCTTCGCCATCCGGCGCAGAGTCATGTTCTCGCCGATTGTCGCGATCTTGTCCGTCAGGACGGTCTCGACCGACTTGCCGCCGAGATCGGCCGCCTTGAGCGCTTCGATGTCCGACACGGCCGCTGCAGCCTTGGTGATGTCGGTCACCATGCCCTGGAATTCAGCGTTACGCGCGACGAAATCGGTTTCGGAGTTGACTTCCACAGCAACGCCGACGCCGCCTTCGACAGCCACGCCAACCAGGCCCTCAGCCGCGGTGCGGCCGGACTTCTTCGCAGCCTTGGCAAGCCCCTTGGTGCGCAGCCAGTCGATGGCGGCTTCCATGTTGCCTTCGTTTTCGGTCAGTGCCTTCTTGGCATCCATCATGCCTGCGCCCGATGCGTCGCGCAGTTCCTTGACCATAGCAGCGGTGATCGACATCGTCGCTCTCCTCAAACGTCTTCTAGCAGGTAATATGGAACCCGCCGCGGAGGATTACGCCCATCCCGCGACGGTTCCATGACAAATCAGGCGCTGGCTTCGGGAGCTTCGCCTTCGGCCGGAGCTTCCGCTGCCGGGGCGCTCTCTTCCTCGAGCAGTTCCTCGACCGGTGCTTCCTCGAATTCGCCGACGTCGATACCGGCGGAGCCAAGCTGTGCAGCCATGCCGTCCAGTGCCGCGCGGGCCACCAGATCGCAGTAGAGCGCGATGGCGCGGGCCGCATCATCGTTGCCCGGAATCGGGTAGTCGATACCGTCGGGGGAGGAGTTGGTGTCGAGAACCGCGATCACCGGAATGCCGAGCTTCTTCGCCTCGAGGATCGCCAGGTCTTCCTTGTTGGTGTCCACGACGAAGATCAGATCCGGCGTGCCGCCCATCTCACGGATTCCGCCAAGCGACTGCTGCAGCTTGGCCTGCTCGCGCTCGAGACCGAGACGCTCCTTCTTGGTGAGGCCTTCGGCACCGCCCTCGAGCTTCTCGTCGATGGAGCGCAGGCGCGCGATCGAATTGGAAACCGTCTTCCAGTTGGTGAGCGTGCCGCCCAGCCAGCGGTGGTTCATGTAATACTGTGCCGAACGCTCGGCGGCGTCGGAGATTGCCTTCTGCGCCTGGCGCTTGGTGCCGACGAAGAGAATGCGACCACCCTTTGCGACCGTCTGCTGAACAGCATGCAGCGCGGCATCGAGCAGCGGCATGGTCTGGGTCAGGTCGATGACATGGATGCCATTGCGCTCGCCGTAGATGTAGGGACCCATGCGCGGGTTCCAGCGATGCGTCTGGTGGCCGAAGTGAACGCCCGCTTCGAGAAGCTGACGAAGACTGAACTCGGGAAGAGCCATTATCCGTTTCCTTTCCGGTTTCGCCTCAGCGGAGAGAAGAGCAATTGCCCAACCGGTGGACCCTCGAGGATGTCTCCCCCGAACGCCGCGCCTCCGCCTGTGGATTTAGAGTGGCGTGCCGATAGCCGCAAAAATCAGGCTTGGCAACAGGAAAGTGTCGGTGCCACCAGGAATCAGAAGACTGCCTGCCGGAGCATGTTGAGCGCAGTGATCACGATAAACACCGCAAAGGTGCGCTTGAGGGGCTTCGGGTTCATCGCGTGCGCGAGCTTCGCCCCCAGTGGAGCGGTGAAGATTGTGGCCGAAATCACCACGAGAAAGGCCGGAAGATTCACGAGCCCCAGCGTGAAGGGTGGCAAGCCTTCCGCACCATGGCCCGTCAAGAGGAAGCCCAGAACCGAAGGCAGCGCGATCGAAAGCCCAAACCCGGAGGCGGTCGCCACGGCATTGTGGATGGGCACCCCGAAGAGCCGCATGATCGGCACGCCAAAGCTTCCCCCGCCGATCCCCATCAGCACCGAGATGAACCCCACGACCGCCGAGGTAATGCTCCGCCCAACGCGTCCCGGCATTTCTGTTCCCAGACGCCAGTCATCCCGTCCGAAACCGATATAAAGGCCGACAAGCGTCCCGAGAATGCCGAAGGTGATCATCAGGGATTCGGTTTTGAGCCCGCGCGCGATCACGACCCCGAAAAGCGCCCCTACGGCAATCCCCGGCGCCCAGCTCTTCAGGATATCCCATCGCACCGCCCCCTTCCTGTTGTGGCTGCTGAGCGAGCGCGCCGACGTCACGATGATGGTGGCGAGCGATGTGGCCAGACAGACCTGCATCACCAGCGGACCATCGTATCCCATGCCGATGAAGGTGTAGAGAAAGGCCGGCACGAGCACGATGCCGCCACCGACACCGAGGAGCCCCGCAACAACGCCGGCGAATGCGCCGATCACGAAAAGCAGGCCGAGGAATGGCAGAAGCTGGGCGGGATCGGGCATGATACAGGGAACCTACTCGGCAAGGATGCGACGTCTCGTCCTACTCCGGGCTTTCGCGACGTGCAAAGCCTGATGAAAGACAAGATCCCCCTGCAATCAACATCTTGGCAAATCTGCTCAAGATCGAACCGTTCGCGCGGCCGTTCTGACCGAGAAACCGGCCATCCCGGCTCCAGATCGACACCATTCCACCGCCCCCTACCCTGCGCCAGCAACGCGGTTCATGACCTGGAGAACAGCAACGCCCCCACAGTCAACTGCGGGGGCCTCTCTTTTGTCGGGAGCCGTGCGGCAGATTAGATCATGCGCGACGCGCCCGCATGTCGACGACGAGCGCCACGATCACCCCGTAAAGCACATGTCCGGCCAGCGAGACCCAGGCCAGATTGCCGAAGTTCAGGAACGGCGGGAAGCCGGCGACAAGATGCGCCATCACATAAAGGGCAAACACCCAGAGCGCGACACCGTAGGCTGCACCGGTCAGCAGAGCGGGCAGGCTCGGCAGAACCATCTTCTGTAGCGGGCGAACGATGAAGAGATACCCGATGGGATAGAAGACCAGCCCGGTGATGATGTGGATCGCTTCCGAGAGTCCCTTGCTCTGGATACCGAAGACCGAGCGAACAAGTGCGGAAGGCTCGAGCGGTCCACCGATCAGCAGGGGCGTGATCCCGCGCGCCCAAACCTCCCAGGCGATATCCGCCGCGAGGCCTGCCAGAAGCAGGGTGACAATCAGGCTGCGATTGAGAACAGGGAATTCGAGCCGCGCCGCGGCTTGGGTCATCGTGTTCATCGAGTTTTCTCCGGTGGTATGAAAGCCCCGCGGGGCAATAGCTGTCAGGCCATTCTGGCCGCGTGGCGTCCAACTGCCTCCAGGAGGTTGTCTTCTGCCTTCAGTCGGTTGCGCGCCCGTTTGATCCGCGCAAGTGAAAGCTCATCCCCCCGGCGGGCGGCGTGATCGGCGAGCGCAAGCACGAACACATCGCGTTGGGCATTGCTGCCGCCAATCCGCGGCAGACGTCCCAGCAGGTCATCGAGGGTCAGGCGCGTTTCCTGCGCCGGCAAACCATCTCGGCAAGCGCCGGGCATCAGATCGGAAATTAGCCGGGCCAGCGGCAAGCCGATCTCGGCTGCCACGCGTGACTGATCCGCCTCACCTTTGGCCCGCTCGGAAATGGATTGCAGCGTCAGGGCCGCATTTGCCTCATCTCCCGAGGCCACGAGCGCCAGAAGATTGTGCAGAACGGCGAACATGAGGCTCGTATCCTGTGCGCGGCGCCGGGCAATTTCCGCCAGTTCCTCCCAGCGTCGGCCCACGGCGGCCCCACTGTGCTCGAGCCGCCAGAGCAGAGAGACAGCGTTGGCAACATCGCGGAAGTCGTCCGTCTGCTCGGGCCGCACATCTTCGTCATAAAGTTGCAGCACCTGGTCATGTTCGCCCCGCTCGAGATGCAGGAGTCCAAGATGCCAGGCCATGTGGAAAGAGAAGTTGTTGCAACGTGACCAGTCCCCGCGCCCGCTTTCAAGCCAGGAGATACCGGCCTCGGCATCTCCCGACATTTCGTAGACATGCCCCACGGCATGCATGCCCCAGGCATCCTCGCGCTGCAGCGAAACGGCCTGCCGCCCGGCGGCCTCTGCCTCGGCATAGGCACCGCTCTCCTCCAGCGCAAACGCATGACAACCGAGCAGGAAACCCGCTGCCTCATTGTCTTCACTCCAGGCGCCCAGCATCCGCCGGCTCGCCGCCAGCATTCCCGGCCCATCGCCGATCATGAAGCGCAGCGAATGAGAGAGTTTGAAGGGAAGAAAGGCCGCCGGCCGATCGGCAAACCCGGCATCAAGCTTGTCGGAAGCGAGACCAAAGTAGCCGTCGAGTGCCAGCGAGAGGGCATCGACCAGGACGCGCTCGTCACGTGTCCCGCCATCCCGGCGGCGGAGGGCCGAACGGGCATCCTTCAGCGCCTGGGCCGCATCCGGCACGAGTTCCTTCCGCGCGAGGATCAGGCAGGCAAACCCCTTGAGCGCATGAGCGGCCACATGATCGGGATCGAGGGAGATCGCACGTCCCAGCGCCGTTGCGGCATTCGGCCGATGCGCACCGACACCGTGAACCGCTTCCTCCAACGCATGAATCGCTTCAGTTTCCGTCGAGCTGGTCAGCAGTCCGTATCGGTCTTCTCGAATCATGCGCTTGGCCCTGTCTTCCTGCGATTTCGACCGCGCCCAGTGCCCGGTCCGCGCGCCCCACCAGAGCGCTGTCCCGTGAGTATACGGTTGAGATGGCCGGAGAATTACGCACGACCCTGTCACGCGTACGTGATCCGCGCGTTCAGGCGGAAGAGGCAGAGTTCCGGCGCAGAAGCCGCTTCAGTTCGGAGGGCACCAGGGCGCGTACGGCAATGGCTGCTCCGAGATAGATCGCCCCACCCGCGGCAACGAGCAAGAAGAGCGCGCCGTAACGCCAGACCGCATCCGCGAGAAGATCCGCCATCAGGTACTGCAAACCGATCAACGCAATCGCCATCAGAACGCTTGCCAGCACGATCCTCGGGGCAGCACGCTTGATCCCCGCGTCCCAGCGTGCGGCCTCCCCCATGGCGCGTGTGCCGTTCCAAAGCTGGAACAGCATCGTCCAGCCTGCCAGCGTCGTGCCAAGCGCTGCCGCCGAAAATCCAAGGAAGGGCGCAAGTGCAATTGCCGCGACTGCGTTCACGATCATCGCGTGAATGGTGAAGCGCAGCGGGGTCCGGCTATCCTCTCGTGCGTAATACATCGGCATGTAGACCTTCTGCAGCACGAAGGCCGGAAGCCCCGCACCGTAGATCATGACCGCGATTGCCGTCGCTGCGGTGTCGGACGCGGAAAACTCCCCGCGTTCGAACAATACCGAGACGATGGGCGCAGGAATGACGAGAAGCGCGAGCGCCGCCGGAACCGTCAGGGCAAGCGTCAGTTCGGTCGCGCGGTTCGCGGCATTACGCGCACCCGAAACGTCATCCGCCCGCAGCCGCCTCGAGAGATCGGGCAGAAGAACCACGCCAATGGCGACACCGACCACACCAAGCGGAAGCTGGTAGAGGCGGTCGGCATATGAGAGCCAGGCCACGGCGCCGTCAAAGAACGATCCGACCTGCCGCCCCACCAGCAGGTTGATCTGCACCACGCCGCCCGTGAGCAGCGCAGGTGCGCCAACCATGGCAAGTCGCCGGATATCGGGCGTGAGGCGCGGCAGGCGCGGCACCAGACGAAATCCCGCTCGCGATGCCCCCCACCAGACCAGTGCGAATTGCGCCACCCCCGCCACGGGCACGGACCAGATTTGCCAGAGCCCGACATCCCCCCCGCTCCAGTAGCCCGCAAGCAGAAAGGTGATCATCACGACGTTCATCAGGATCGGCGCCGCCGCCGCTTCCGAGAACCGGCCCAGCGCATTGAGCACACCGCTGAGCAGCGCGGTCAGCGAGATGAACAGAATATAGGGAAAGGCGATACGCCCATAGAAGACGCTCAGGTCATAGCGTTCGTCACCCGCAAAACCGCTCGCCATCGCGAGCACCAGCCAGGGCATGGCCAGTTGAGCGAGCAACGTGAAACCAATCAGGAAACTCGCCAGCGCCGAAAAGGCATCCCGCGCGAAGCCCAACGGGTCTTCGCCGGCCTCGACCTTTTTGGCAAAGATCGGCACGAAGGCCATGTTGAACGCGCCTTCGGCAAAGAAGCGTCGAAACATGTTGGGCAAGGTGAACGCAATCAGGAAAGCCTGCGCCACCGGCCCTGTGCCGAGAAAGGCCGCCATCAGCACGTCGCGCGCCAAACCAAGTACACGGCTCAGCATCGTCCAGGACCCGACGGTCAGGAAGGCCGGCAAAAGCCGGATGGGACGGATCACGAGCTTTCCCCGCCTCCGCCCTTTGCCTGCTTTACGGCCCTGGCCTGTGGCGGCATCTCGGCGGAACCCGGGTCGATTGCCGTGCGGATCCGCGCCTCGAGCGCCCTCTGCTTGGACTGGGAATGGATCTTCAGGCCAAATATGTCCTTCACATAGAAGACATCGACTGCCTGCTTGCCATAGGTCGCGACAATCGAGGACGCGACCGAGATGTTGCCGCGCTTGAAGGCCCGAGACAGATCGAAGAGCAGGCCCGGACGGTCAAAGGTCTCCACCTCGACGATCGTGTAGATGTCACTGCCCGTATTGTCGAAACTCACCCGCGTCGGCACGCTGAACTTGCGTTCCCGCGGCTTGATCCGATCCTTCTCCTTCAGCGCCTCACTTGCGAGGATCTCGCCCTTGAGCGTCCGCTGCACGCTGCGCCGGAGCCGCCCGAGCCGGGACTCGCCATAGGGCTGCCCATCCGCATCCTGGATCCAGAACGCTGCGGTCGCGACACCGTCACTGGTAATGTAGGAGCGCGCATCCACCACGTTGGCCCCCACCAGCGCGAGCGCACCCGTGAGCCGCGCGAAGATGCCCGGATGATCGGTCATCGCGAAACAGGCCCGTGTCGCGTCACGTGCGTCGTCCTGCTCGATGGCAATGGCCGCTTCGTCCGTCGGCAGCTTCCGCAGAAGCTCGGCAAAGATCACATGGGTCGAATTGTCGAAGCCGAGCCAGTATGGCGCATAGTGCCGCGACAGCTCCAGTTCGATCTCCTCGGCACTCCAACCTTCCAGCGCCGCGCTTAGTGCCTCCTTGGCCTCGGCTTCCCGCTCCGGGCGTCCCTGCGCCTGGCTTCCGCCGGTGAGATACTCGAGCGTCTCGCCGTAGAGCGCCCGCAGCAGCGAGGCCTTCCAGTTGTTCCAGACATTGGGTCCGACGCCGTGAATATCGCAAACCGTAAGAACCGTCAGCAGACGCAGGCGCGTCGGGCTCTTCACCACCTGGGCAAAATCGCGCACGGTCCGCGGATCGGTGAGGTCACGCTTCTGCGCGACATCGGACATCAGGAGGTGATGACGCACGAGCCAGGACACAAGCTCGGTCTCCTCGGCATTCAGACCAAGCCTTGGACAGACCTTCAGCGCCACGTCGGCGCCATAGATCGAATGGTCCTGGCCGGAGCCCTTGCCGATATCGTGCAGGAGCAGCGCGACATAGAGCACACGCCGGTTTATTCCACGCGAGAGGATGCGCGTCGATGTGGGCATCCGCTGCTTCATTTCCCCGCGCTCGATCTTGCTGAGCGTCGAGATCACGCGGATCGTATGCTCATCGACCGTGTAGTGATGATACATGTTGAACTGCATCATCGCGACGATCCGACCGAATTCCGGCATGAACGCCCCAAGGACGCCAACCTCGTTCATCAGCCGCAACACACGCTCGGGGTTGTTGTGATTCAGGAGCAATTCGAGGAAGATGTGATTGGCTTCCTCGTTCTCCCGCATCCGATCATCGATCAGGTCGAGATTGGCCACCACGAGCCGCAGGACATCGGGGTGGATCGGAATGCCGGTTACAAGGTTTTCCTTGAAGAGCCGCAGGAAATTCACCGGATCCGAAAGGAACTCTTCCTCCTCGGCGACGTCGATACGGCCGTGTTTCAGCCGATACAACGGTCCGGTGGTGTCCCTCTCGTAGGAAAAGACATTCCGGAAGGCGCGGGTAAGCCCCGGCTTGGCCTTCACATGCTGCGCTTCGAGCGCGGCAGAGAAGATACGCGTCAGATCGCCCACGTGCTTCGCATGCGTGAAATAGTCCTGCATGAAACACTCGACAGCGCGCTGGCCATCAGTGCTGCCGTAGCCGAGCCGCTCGGAGACCTCCACCTGCATGTCGAAACTCAGCAGTTCGCTTGCCCGGTTGTTGATCAGATGCAGATGCACGCGGGCGGTCCAGAGAAACGCCGCCGCCTCCACGAAGATCTCGTATTCCTCCGGCGAAAATACACCCAGTTCCACGAGGTCTTCCGGGCTGCGCACGTTGTTGAGGTATTTCGCGATCCAGAACAACATCTGAAGGTCGCGAAGCCCGCCCTTCCCGTCCTTGATGTTAGGTTCGAGCAGGTAGCGGGAACTTCCCTGGCGCTTGTGCCGCTCGGCGCGCTCTTCGAGCTTCAACTCGACGAATTCGGGCCCCGTGCCCTTGAAGAGCTCATTGAACAGCCGTTCGCGAAGCTCGGTGGAAAGCGCTTCATTGCCCCACAGGTGGCGCTGCTCGAGGAGCGACGTGCGGATCGTGCCGTCCTTCTTGCTCTGACGGATACAGTCGTCGACCGTCCGAACCGCCTGCCCGACCTTCAACTTGAGATCCCAGAGGCAATAGAGCGCACTCTCGATAAGCGTCTCGCACCATGCGGTCTGTTTGTAGGGCGTCAGGAACAGAATATCGACATCCGAGAAAGGCGCCATCTCACCGCGGCCATAGCCGCCCACCGCGACAACAGCAATCCTCTCCCCCTCCGTGGGGTTCGGCCGCGGGTGCAGATAGGTCGCCGACAGCTCGAGGATCAGCCGGATCATCTGGTCGGTCAGGCGCGTGTAGTCGTAGACTGCGCGATAGGCCTCGCGCGGAGATTGGGCGATCAGATCAGCGATCAGTTCCCGTCCGGAAGTATAGGCATCCGCAATCGCCTTGACCGCCCGATTGCGGAAATCGGTCGGATCGGAGGCAGATTCCTGAAGGACCGCGAACTCTGCAAGCAGACCCTCACGATCGATCAGGTGTTTGGGCTCGTCGACGAGTCCCGACCACGCGGTATCGGTGGTCGGCAGCAGGCTTTGTTCAATACGCAAGAGAGTCGAAACTCCTCGGCGCCGACCGGATCACCGTGGCCTGACCGGACTGGACCTGGAAAATCGCGAGCGTACGCTGGTTGGTGCCGTTGGGGTAGAAACGGAACAGACCCGTCGCACCGACGAAACCGGAGGGGTCGATGATGCGTTCGGACGTGAACGGGTTGCCACCGTTGGTCCTGGCTTCGGAGATCAGCGCACCGATGGCCGCGATGCCGTCATAGGCAAGGCCGGCAAGCGTGTGCGGGTTCTCGCCATATGCGGTCAGGTAGCGGCCGTTGAAAACGCCGAGCTGGGCGGGATCGGGAGCCGCGAAAACATCGCCCTGAAGGCTGTCGAGCGACATGATTTCGCCCGAGGTGTCCCAGCGCTGCATGCCAAGGAACCGTACATTGTCCGAGCTGAGGCCGTTGATGCGTAGGGATTCGGCAATGTAGCCGAGGCCGCCAGTCGGACCATCCGTCAGGATCACCGCATTGGCACCACGCGCATTCAGCGCAGCCGCCGCAGGTGCGGCCGACGACCGGATCGATTCTACCGAAAGGTCATAGGGCTCCGAGCCCACGAGGTTCGCGCCACTCCGGCTGACTGCGGAGGCTGCCGCGTTGCGCGCGGTCTCGCCTTCGAGATTGGACGGATAGACGATGCCGTAGTTCCTCAGGCCCTGAGACAGGCCATAGCTGACGAGGCTCTCAGCCGTGTTGGCGAAGCTGTTTCCGAGGATATAGGTCGTCGAACTGGCAACTTCCGGGTTGTTGCTCATGGAGAACATGGTCACGCCGGCCGCGCGCGCGACCGGTTCGGCTCCGGCCGTGGCGGTCGAAAAGAGCGGGCCGACGATGACCTTCGCCCCTTCACTCACCGCCTGATTCGCAGCCGCGGCACCACCGTTCGTGGTCCCCGAAGTCGGATAGATCCGCAGGTCGATCTCGGCATTCTGCAGATCACGCTGCGCAAGCTGCGCGGCGTTGATCAGGCTGCGACCGATCTCCTCCTTGCCCGGCTCACCCGAGCCGGTCGGCACCAGAAGCGCAACCTGCACCGGCTGGTTCGGGTCGACGTCGACACCGCTGCTCGAAACCTGCGTGGGCCCGGGCACCGTGCAGGCAGCGAGACTTGCCGCAAAGAGGCAAGGCACGACGGCCTTCAAAACCTTGCGGATTGATTTGCGAACCTGCAGCATCAATGTTCACCCTGTTTCCGGTGTCTGTTCAATGGACGTCTGGCGCGCAGCAAGGTATGGGTTAGCCCCGGAAAAGTAAACGAAGAATGGACGAGACAGACATGGCCGACGACCCGTCCCGCAGCGGCGGAAAACCGTCGGGCATCCTCCATCTTGTAGCGACCCCGATCGGCAATGCGCGCGACATCTCGCTCCGCGCGCTCGATGTGCTGGGCACGGCCGACATCCTTGCCGCCGAAGACACGCGCAACACGCGAAAGTTGCTCGACATTCACGGCGTAAAGCGCGAAGCGCGCAGCTTCTGGCCCTATCACGATCACAACGGCGCAAGGCAGCGGCCGCAGATCCTGGCAGCCCTCGCCGAAGGCAAATCCGTAGCGCTGGTGTCCGATGCCGGCACGCCTGTGGTCTCCGATCCGGGTTATCCGCTCGTCCGGGCCGCAATCGAGGCCGGTTACGACGTGGTTGCTGTTCCAGGCGCCTCCGCCCTGCTCTCCGCGCTCTGCATCGCGGGCCTTCCCACCGATCGCTTCTTGTTCGCGGGCTTCCTGCCCTCGAAATCCGGTGCGCGACGGCGCGAACTGGCCGAGCTCGCCCCCGTGCCCTCCAGTCTGGTGTTCTATGAATCGCCCCACAGGCTGGCCGCAAGCCTCGCGGAAATGTGTGCCGTGCTGGGTGGCGATCGCGAGGCTGCAGTGTGCCGCGAGCTCACAAAGCGGTTCGAGGAGGCCCGGCGCGGGACGCTCGACGAGCTTGCTGCCCAGTATGCCAACGCTCCGGACCCCAAGGGAGAGATCGTTGTAGTCGTCGGGCCGCCCCTGGCACGCGAAATCACCGAGGCCGACATCGACACGCGCCTCCTGGCGGCACTCGAAGCAGGCTCTCTCAAGGATGCAGCCAGTTCCGTCGCCACCGAACTCGGCCTGCCCCGGAAGCAGGTCTACGCCCGCGCGCTTGAACTGGCTTCCGCAAAATGAGCAGCGGTGCGCGCAACCACCAGTCAGGTCTTGCCGCCGAGGAGATCGCGCTCAGGTCCTACGCGGCGGACGGCATCTCGCTCGTGGCCCGGCGCTGGCGCTGCGCCCACGGGGAGATCGACCTCGTGCTCGAAGGACCCGATGGCCTGATCTTCGCGGAGGTAAAGACACGCACCAGCCTCGCGCGCGCCGCAGGGTCCGTCAGCCCCGCCCAATGGCGCCGGATCGGAAATGCCGCCAGCCTCTACATGGCGGAGCATGGTCAGGACGACCAACCCTGCCGCTTCGACCTCGTCGCCGTCGATGGCACGGGCCGCTGCGAAAGGATCGAGAACGCGGCGAGCTTCGAGGGCTGGTAATCCGCGCTGCACCTGCGGGATCTTGCCAACATGCCCCGCCCTCGGCCATGAGGGGCATAACACAATATTCAAGGCAAGGACCGACATGGGCATGAAAGTCGCCGTCCAGATGGACCCGATCCAGGCTATCGACATCAACGCGGATTCGACCTTCCGGATCATGGAAGAGGCGCAGGCACGCGGCCACGAACTCTTTTATTATACCCCGGACAAGCTCGCCTTCGAAGAGGGCCGGGTCACCGCACGCGGCTGGCCGGTCGAGGTACGCCGCGAGAAGGGCAATCACTTCGCAGCAGGTGCGGAACAGGTGATCGACCTTGCGGAATGGGATGTGGTCTGGCTCCGCCAGGACCCGCCCTTCGACATGAGTTACATCACGACCACCCATATCCTTGAGCGCATCCACCCCGAGACCCTGGTGGTGAACGATCCCTTCTGGGTGCGGAACTTCCCCGAGAAGCTCCTCGTGCTTGGCTTTAAGGATCTCACCCCGCCGACCACCATCGCCCGCGACATCTCCACGCTCCGGGCGTTCAAGGAGCGCCACGGCGACATCATCCTCAAGCCGCTCTACGGCAACGGCGGCGCGGGCGTGTTCCGGCTCGATGCGAACGACCGCAACTTCAGCTCGCTCTACGAACTCTTCACGGGCATCAACCGCGAGCCGCTCATCGCACAGAAATTCCTTCCCGACGTTTCCGCGGGCGACAAGCGCGTGATCCTCGTCGATGGTGAAGCCGTGGGGGCGATCAACCGCGTGCCGCAGAAGGGCGAGACACGCTCCAACATGCATGTGGGTGGGCGTGCGGAAAAAGTTGCCATGACCGACCGCGACCTCGAGATCTGTGAGGCCATCGGCCCGCTCCTGAAGGAGAAAGGCCAGGTCTTCGTCGGGATCGACGTGATCGGTGGCTGGCTCACCGAAATCAACGTCACCTCCCCCACTGGCATCCAGGAACTCGAACGCTTCGACGGGATCAACGTCGCGGGCAAGATCTGGGAGGCCATCGAGGCAAGGCGCGGCTGATGTCGTGGCAACTTTCCACCTTGAACCTCTACCTGCGCACGGCGGAGAAGGCGCTGCTGGCGCGGATGCAGGACCCGAAATCCGCGCGTGAGCGGCTTGAGAACCAGGCCGTGCTGTTTCCGATGCCGTCAGGGGCGAAATTCCGCGAGATCCAGCTTGCAGATGGCCCGAAGGGGCTGCGGCTCGATGCGCCTGCGAAGAATCCCGTAATCCTGTGGCTGCACGGCGGCGCCTATATCATGGGCTCGCCCCGCACCCATTCGGCCATGATCGCGGCGCTCGCCCAGCGCTGCCGAACCGGTGCCTACCTGCCGGCCTATCGCCTTGCACCGGAGCATCCTTTTCCGGCCGCGATAGACGATTGCATCGCTGCCTGGAACGGACTTCTCGCGGAGGGGATCGCGCCGGATCAGATCGTGCTCGGGGGCGACAGCGCGGGCGGCGGTCTCGCTTTCGCCCTGCTCCACCACCTGCTGGCGGAAAAGCGCGAGACGCCCCGCGCAGTGGTGACCTTCTGCCCCTGGGTCGATCTTTCGCTCTCTGGCGACACGCTCTTCAGCCTGTCCACACGGGACGTGCTCCTGCCCATCGAGCGCCTGCCGCAGATCCGCGACATGTATCTCGCCGGCAGCAACTCGCGCGCCCCTCTGGCCTCTCCGCTCTTCGGAACCTTCCGGGGAGCGCCACCCACACTCATCCAGGCCAGCAGCACCGAGATCCTGCTTGATGACGCCCGCCGCATGGCCCGCCATCTTTCGGATCACGATACGGAAGCCGCGCTCGACATCGAAGATGGCCTGCCCCATGTCTGGCAGATATACCAGGGCTGGCTGCCGGAGGCGGACGAGGCGCTCGATAGCGCCGCCAGGTGGATCCGCGCGCAACTCGCCTGAGCCGTAGTTCGGGAAGTGCCGCGCGCCCTGCGGCTCAGAACGCCAGCCGGTAAGCCGCCGCCTCGGCGACATGCGCGCGTTCAAGCTGCTCCGCCGCTTCCAGGTCGGCGATGGTCCGCGCCACCCGCAAGACCCGGTGATAGGCGCGCGCGCTCAACCGAAATTTCGCCGCCAGCCGCGTCAGCAACTCCTCGGCGTCCTCGCTGCGCGCGCTTACCCGGGCCAGGAGGTCGCCTTCTGCATCCGCATTGACCCGCACGTTCTCTTCTTCCGCATAGCGTTCGGCCTGCACCGCTCGCGCCGCGGCAACCCGAGCCGCCACCGCGGCACTCGACTCTCCGCTCTCGGCCCGCGTCAGATCGTCCACGGAAAGCGCTGGCACTTCGATCCGCAAGTCGAAGCGGTCCATCAGTGGCCCCGAAATCCGCCCCAGGTAGTCCGCCCCGCAATCGGGCACGCGGGCACAGGCCCTGTCCGGATCGGCAAGATGTCCACACCGGCAGGGATTGGCGGCCGCAGCCAGCATGAACCGGCAAGGGTAACGCACGTGGGCGTTGGCGCGCGCCACCACCACCTCGCCATCCTCCACCGGCTGCCGCAATGTCTCGAGCACCGTTCGTGAGAACTCGGGCAGTTCATCGAGAAAAAGCACACCATGATGCGCGAGGCTGATTTCTCCGGGCTTCGCGCCTCGACCGCCACCGACGATGGCGGCCATCGAGGCCGTGTGATGCGGCGAGCGGAATGGCCGTGCCCGGCTGATCCCGCCTTCGTCCAGCAGACCGGCCAGCGAATGGATCATCGAGGTCTCGAGTGCTTCCGCCGGGTCGAGCGGCGGCAGGATACCGGGCAGGCGCGCGGCCAGCATCGACTTGCCAGACCCAGGCGGGCCGACCATCAGCAGGTGATGCCGACCGGCCGCCGCGATCTCGAGCGCGCGCTTGGCCTTGTCCTGCCCCTTCACTTCCGCGAGGTCCTTCGATCCGCCCCCGCCCGTCACCAGACCGGGCTGCGCAGGGGAGAGCGACGTCCGTCCCGTCAGATGATTGACCAGTTCCAGCATCGTCTTCGGCGCGAAGACCTGAACCGCGCCGACCCAGGCTGCCTCCGCACCACATGCCGCCGGGCAGATCAGCCCGCAATCGGCCTCCGCGGCCGCTAGTGCCGCCGGAAGCGCGCCAATCACTGGGACGAGCGATCCATCAAGCGACAATTCGCCCAGCGCCACCTGTGAGGCGACCGCATCCGCCGGCAAGGCTTCCATGGCCGCAAGCACCGCCAGTGCAATCGGCAGATCGAAATGCGAGCCCTCCTTGGGCAGGTCAGCGGGCGAGAGGTTGACCGTGATCCGGCGCGCAGGCAGCGCAAGCCCCATGGACGTGAGAGCGGCCCGCACCCGCTCGCGCGCTTCCGATACCGCCTTGTCGGGAAGCCCGACGAGGTTGAACGCCGGCAACCCCGCGACGATGGCGCACTGGACCTCGACTATCCGCGCCTCGATCCCCTGGAATGCTACTGTATAGGCACGCGCGACCATGTCTTCTCCCGAAAACGTGGTCAAACCCTGAGCACAGCACCTCCCAAGGTTTGGTTAACCGCCACCATGCCGACCCTCCGGCGCTCACACCGAAATAAACAAATCGTTACAATTTCGCAGCCGAGAGAACCGAACAGCCCCCTCGCGCGTAACACTCTTCAAAAGGCCACCAGTACCAGTTCGGTGCACCGGCAAGAACAGGGGACCCCATGGCACTTTTGGATACCGCAGTAAAACGTCTTGCCCGCGAAGCGATGCAGGCAGAAATGCTGGACGCCGAGACGGAACTTGCACTTGCAAGAGCCTGGCGCGACAACGGAGACGAAAAGGCGCTCCATCGGCTCGTGAATGCCTATATGCGGCTCGCGATTTCGATGGCAAGCAAATATAACCGTTACGGAAACTCGATGCCCGATCTGATCCAGGAGGCTGGCATCGGACTTCTGAAGGCAGCGGAGAAATTCGACCCCGACCGGGGTGTGCGCTTCTCCACCTACGCCGTCTGGTGGATCAAGGCGTCGATCCAGGACAATGTGATGCGCAACTGGTCGCTGGTCCGCACCGGCTCCACCTCGTCGCAGAAGTCGCTCTTCTTCAACTATCACCGCGTCGTCGCACGGTTGGAGCGCGAGGGCCGGTCCGAAGGCTCGGCAATCGATGCGCCCCGCCTGCGCGAAATGGTGGCAGAAGAACTCCGCGTTTCCGTCGCAGATGTCGAGATGATGGAAGCCCGGCTTTCGGGCTCCGACTTCTCGCTCAATGCCCGTCAGTCCGATGACGATGGCGCCCGCGAGTGGGTCGACACGCTTGAAGACGATGCGCCGCCCTCCGCCGAAACCGTCGAGCGGGATTCCGATCTCGAGCGGGCGCGAGAATGGATCGCTGAAGCCCTCGGCGCCCTCAATACCCGTGAGCGCAAGATCATCATGGAGCGCAAGCTGCGGGATGCTCCGCGCACGTTGGAGCGCATCGGCGAGGAACTCGGCGTCAGCAAGGAAAGGGTGCGGCAACTCGAGGCGCAAGCACTTTCGAAAATGCGCTCGCACCTTCAGGAGAACACGGGCGGTGCGGCGCATCTCGTTGCAATGGGCTGAAACTCTTCCGCCTACTGGCAGGACCGCGGCGGCTTGGCTCACCAGAGCCGTCGCGGCGGTCCTGGTCATGTGTCTGATATCACCACTTGCGGTCTCAGGCTCTGATCTAGGTCCGCTCGAGGCCTTTCTCGTAGATGCCGAAGATGCGGATGTCGTCGTGATTGGGGAGATACACGACAACCCCCAACATCATGAGATCCAGGCTCGGGTTGTGCAGGTGCTTCAACCCGATGCCATCGTGTTCGAAATGATACCGGAAGCACAATCCGCCACGGTAAACGACCTCCGAGCGGAAGGTACCGGGCGGGACGCCATCAAGGCGGCTCTCGATTGGGACAACAGTGGCTGGCCCAGTTTCGACTTCTACGCACCGATCCTCGAAGCCGCCCCCGATGCGCGCATCTATGGCGCGGGCCAGAGCCGCGAAACGATCCGTCAGGCCTCTCGGGAAGGCGCCGCAGCCACCTTAGGCCCAGAGGCCGCTCGCTATGGCCTCACTTCCGCGCTTCCGGCACAGGACGTCGCTTCACGGCGCGAGGAAATGGCCATCGCCCACTGCGGCGCCCTGCCGGATGACGCGCTGGATGGCATGATCGAGGTTCAACGCCTCTGGGATGCCACCCTTGCCCGCGCGGCCCTCAGCGCGCTTGAAGACGCAGACGAGGGTGCTCAGGTGGTCATGATTGCAGGCAACGGCCACGCTGATCGCGTCCGGGGTGCTCCGAAGGTGATCGCGCAAGCCGAACCGGATCTTGAGATCCGGGTGCTTGGTCTCCTGGAAGGCACCGGCTCGGCGGATCTTGCCTTTGACATGACGATCAGCACCGCCGCCCCCGAACGCGGCGATCCCTGCGAAATCTTCGAAACGCGCAAAACCGATTGACCCGCTGACAGCGGACGATTGGCGCGACGCTTTCCCTGCGCTATCACCACGCGCTGCGATTCTTCCATCCCAAGCTCACCTGACCCATGCAACTCGACGATTTCGACTTCAGTCTCCCCGAGGACCTTATCGCGCTGCGTCCGCTCCGGCCGCGGCCCGCCTCCCGCCTCCTGGTTGCCGACGACAGCTCGATCACCGATAGCCGGGTTTCACAGATCGGGGACCATCTGGTGGAAGGCGATCTTTTGGTTCTGAACGACACCAGGGTCATTCCGGGGCGCCTGCACGGGGTCCGCGAACGCCCGGGGGGCACAGGCGCGCGGGTCGAGGTAACGCTGATCTCCGCCCGGCCTGACGGGGGCTGGCATGCGCTTGCCAAGCCCGGAAAGCGGCTGGCTCCGGGCGACACGATCCGCTTCGGCGACAGGCTGAGCGCAACCGTCCAAGACCGCGAGGGGGCAGAGGTCTCGCTTTTCTTCTCCAGCGCAGGAGCCGAATTCGAGGCCGCCCTCGAAGCGCTGGGCGAAATGCCCCTGCCACCTTATATCGCCGGTCGCCGCGCGGTGGATGCCCAGGATCGCACCGATTACCAGACTGTCTTCGCGCGCAACCCCGGAGCCGTCGCGGCGCCGACCGCCTCGCTGCATTTCGACGAAGCGCTTCTGTCGGAACTGGCCGGGAAAGGCATCCGGTTCGCCCATGTCACCCTTCACGTGGGCGCAGGAACCTTCCTGCCGGTCAAGACGGACCGGATCGAGGATCACAAGATGCACAAGGAATGGGGGGAGATCGGACCGGACGCCTGCGAGGCAATCCATGCCACACTCGCATCCGGTCGTCGCGTGATCCCGGTCGGCACGACTGCCCTGCGCGTGCTTGAAACCGCCGCAACCGGGCCAAGCGAGATCCGTCCATGGCATGGCGAAACCGACATCTTCATTCGCCCCGGGCACGAATTCCGCGTGACCCGCGGGCTGATGACCAACTTCCACCTGCCGAAATCCACCCTGATGATGCTCGTTTCCGCATTGATGGGCACCGAACGCATCAGAGATATCTACGCCCACGCGATAGAGCAGCGATACAGGTTCTTCTCCTACGGCGATTCGTCGCTTCTTCTCCCAAAAGCGGCGTAAACGCGCGGGCACGAATCGGCAGGTTGAGGCCGGCATCGGCGCGCAAACCTTTGCGCCGGGCAAGCCCTCGCGCAGACCACACTTCTATGATTGTCGATAAGCTTTCGAGATGATCTCGAGGCTACGAACACGAAAAGGCCGCGTAAAATGGTTCTAGTCATCCGGCAATCTTGGCCGCTGCTTCTGGGATTGCTCCTCCTCCTGGTGGGCAACGGAATCCAGGGCACCCTGCTCGGTATCCGAGGCGCGCTCGAGGGCCTCGACCCCACCACGATGTCCTGGATCATGAGCGCCTATTTTGCCGGCTTCCTGCTCGGGTCGCGCCGCGCGCCGATCCTTATCCGGAACGTGGGACACGTGCGGGTCTTCGCCGCGCTTGCCTCGATGATCTCCGCCGTCTTCATCCTTTACGCCGCCGCACCGACCGCCTGGTCGTGGATTCTGATGCGCTTTGTCGTCGGGTTCTGCTTTTCGGGGGTGTATGTCGTGACCGAAAGCTGGCTAAACGAATCCTCCACGAACGAAACGCGCGGCATGGCGCTTTCGCTCTACATGGTCGTGCAGATGCTGGGCATGATTTCGGCCCAGGGCATTCTGAACTTCGGCGACCCGTCGGGCTACTCGCTCTTCATCCTGATGTCGGTGCTGGTTTCGGTCTCCTTCCTCCCGATCCTGCTCTCCGTCACGCCGGCCCCGGCATTCCAAACCACCAAGCCGATGACGCTCAGGGAACTCTACAGGGCCTCGCCGCTCGGCTGTATTGGCATATTCCTGCTCGGCGGCGTCTTCTCCGGCCTGATCGGCATGTCCGCGGTCTTCGGCACCGAACAGGGGCTGACGGTCGGTCAGATTTCCCTCTTCGTCGCGGCAATCTACGCCGGGGGGCTCGCACTTCAGATCCCGATCGGGGCAGCCTCCGATCGGATCGACCGGCGCGTTCTCATCACCATGCTGGCGGTGATCGGCGTCGTCGTCGGCTCGATCGCCTTTCCGTTCTCGGATCGTTTTGCCGTCATCGTCGCACTGGGCGCCCTCTTCGGCGCGGTGGCCAACCCGCTTTATTCGCTCCTGATTGCCTACACGAACGACTACCTCGACCCCTCCGACATGGCGGCGGCATCTGGCGGCATGCTGTTTCTCAACGGGGTCGGCGCAACGATAGGCCCGATCTTCATCGGCTGGATGATGCGGACCTGGGGCGCGGAGGCGTTCTTCGTCTATCTGATCGCACTCCTGGCAATCCTTGGCGGTTTCGCAGCGTATCGAATGACGAAGCGGGCCAGCGCGGACGACACGATCCCCTATCGTGCCATTTCGCCCACCGCCTCACCCGTTGCCTTCGAAGCCAACCAGGAAGTCGCGATCGAGATTGCAGAGGCCCATGAAGAGGAGAACCAGGGAGGGATGTCTTGACCTCGCCTGCAATTCCGTAGCTTTCTGTGCAGAGAGATTTGGCGGCAGAAGACCGGTGGCGTTCGCCTGTCCGGTTCCGGACACGCCCAGACGTTAGGGGAAGCGAATTGGACAAGAGAGCGGAACAGATCCTTACCTTCTGGTTCGACGAGATCGGAACCGACGCCTGGTACAACGCATCTCCGGAACTTGACGCCACGATCCTGCAGAAGTTCGAACAGATCTGGGGCTTTGCCGCACGCGGCGAACTAGACCAGTGGATCTGCGAGCCGCTTACCAGCCTCGCGCTCCTTGTGTTGCTCGACCAGTTCCCGCGCAACATGTTCCGCGGCGATCGCAAGGCCTTTGCCACCGACGCGAAGGCACTGCGCGCCGCGAAGGAGGCCATCTCGATCGGCCATGACCAGCGCCTAGAGATGCCGGGCCGGCAGTTCTTCTACCTGCCCTTCATGCATTCGGAAATCGGCCCCGATCAGGAGCGCGCCGTCCGGCTTTTCATGTTCTCCGAGGCGGAAACAGGGCTGCTTCATGCCCGCGCCCACCGCTGGGTCATCCGCAAGTTCGGCCGCTTTCCCTATCGCAACGAGGCATTCGGCCGGAAGAACACACCGGAGGAGGAAGCCTTCCTCGCGAATGGTGGGTATGAACTCGCTCTCAAGGAGGTCCGCGACACCTGAGGCGGCGGTAGGGCTGCGCCCTGCAGAGGCGCTTGCGTGCCCGACCCGATTTTGAGAGCCTAACCTACCTGCCGGCGATTCTTGCGAGAACCAGCCGGCCATCCCTTTAGTTTAACATTAAACCATTTTCGGCAATATTTCACCTATTTTCAGCCTGTGCGGTCGTCATTTTGCGCTGAAATGGTTCGAAATTGAACCAATTTCGGGCCAACTGGCGAAAACGCGTTTGCCCCGAGCCGGTCTACGCCTTATGAAAGTCCTCAAGGTTCAGAAACCCCGGGGGAAGGAAACATGGCGGAACAGACCTACGACGTGATTGTGATCGGAGCGGGCCCGGGGGGCTACGTCGCCGCAATCCGTGCAGCCCAGCTCGGTCTCAAGACGGCAATTGTCGAACGCGAGCATCTGGGCGGCATCTGCCTGAACTGGGGCTGCATCCCGACCAAGGCGCTTCTGCGCTCGTCCGAGGTCTTCCACCTCATGCACCGCGCGAAGGAATTCGGTCTCAAGGCCGAGAACATCGGCTACGATCTCGATGCCGTCGTCCAGCGGTCCCGCGGCGTGGCCAAGCAGCTTTCGGGCGGCGTCGGCCACCTTCTGAAGAAGAACAAGGTCACCGTTCTCATGGGCGAGGCGTCCCTGCCCTCCAAGGGCAAGGTGACGGTCAAGACCGACAAGGGCACGGAGAACCTCTCCGCCAAGAATATCGTGCTGGCCACTGGCGCCCGCGCCCGCGACCTGCCGGGCCTCGAGGCCGACGGCAAGCGCGTCTGGAACTACAAGCATGCCCTTAAGCCGCCCCATGAACCGAAAAAGCTTCTGGTGATCGGCTCCGGCGCGATCGGCATCGAATTTGCCAGCTTTTTCAACACGCTCGGCGCCGATACCACGGTTGTCGAAGTGCTCGACCGGATCCTGCCTGTCGAAGACGCGGAAATCTCCGCCTTCGCCAAGAAGCAGTTCCAGAAGCAGAAGATGAAGATCCTCGAGAAGGCGATGGTCAAGAAGCTCGACCGCGGCGCCGACAAGGTCACCGCCACCATCGAGCAGAACGGCAAGTCCACCACCGAGGAATTCGACACGGTCATCTCCGCCGTGGGCATCGTCGGCAACACCGAAGGGCTGGGCCTTGAGGCGCTTGGCGTGAAGGTCGACCGGACCCACGTGATCACCGATGAATTCTGCCGCACCGGCATCGACGGCCTCTACGCCATTGGCGACATCGCCGGCGCACCCTGGCTCGCCCACAAGGCCAGCCACGAAGGCGTCATGGTCGCGGAACTCATCGCCGGCAAGCACGCCCACCCGGTCAAGCCGGAAAGCATCGCGGGCTGCACCTACTGCCACCCGCAGGTTGCAAGCGTCGGGCTCACCGAGGCGAAGGCCAAGGAGCAGGGCTACAAGATCAAGGTTGGCCGCTTCCCCTTCATCGGGAACGGCAAGGCCATCGCGCTCGGCGAATCCGAGGGCATGATCAAGACGATCTTCGACGAGAAGACCGGCGAGCTTCTGGGGGCCCACATGGTCGGCGCGGAAGTCACCGAACTGATCCAGGGCTACATCGTCGGCCGCACCCTCGAGACCACCGAGGAAGACCTGATGCACACGGTCTTCCCGCATCCGACGCTGTCGGAAATGATGCACGAATCGGTGCTCGACGCCTATGGTAAGGCGATCCACTTCTGATCCGGCACATGGGGCGGTCGGCTCGGACCTTCCGCCCCCTACCGGAGACCTTTCGCATGAAGAACCCGTTCATGAGCATGTGGCTGAGCGCGGCGAATACCGCCGCCGGCCAGATCCAAGGCTACTGGATGGCCGAATACCAGCGCCAGCAGAAGGCCTATATGCGTGAGATGCAGAAAGCATTCAGCAGCCCGAACCTGTTTTTCGGTGCTGGCATGCCGATGAAATCCTCTCCCACCCGACGAAAGAAACGCGGTTCCTGACACCCTTGGTCCGCTGCGCGCGAACTTGCGATTTCATCTTGGGCTGCGCCGGATGTTCACGTAATGTTCTCGCATGCCGCGCCGTTCCACCTCCCAGGCCCGACTCGATGACGAGGCCTTTCCCGTCCGCGTGAAGCTCGCCATCCCGCCCCAGGGGCTGGGGCGGCGGCTTCAGGATGTTCATGCCTGGCTTTCGGCCGAGATCGGCGCGGGTCATTTCGCTGTCCATGCCGCCAGTTCCACCGGTTCGGACGCGCTGGCGATCTACTTCTGCGATATCGACTGCGCCCGTGCCCTGCTCGAGGCCTTTCCCGATATCGCCCTTGCCGACGGGACGATATCGCTCCCATATTCCTCCCCGGTCCAGCAGGGGCCGTGGCAGGCAATGGACATATTCGGCGTGTGCAATCTCTACTCACTCATCAAGGGGCAGGCCGCGATCCGCGAAATCGCGGATGCGATGACCGACAGTACCGGCAACCAGCCGCCCCTGCCGGGCATCTTTCCCGACCAGTTCGCCCCGGTGGTCCGAAACGAGGGCGACGGGCGCGCGCTTTGCCTCATGCGCTGGGGAATGCCCTCGCCCGCTTTCGCGTTGAAGAACCGCAAGACCGACAGTGGCGTCACCAATGTGCGCAACACCAGGTCCCCCCATTGGCGCCGCTGGCTCGGCGTCGAGAGCCGCTGCCTCGTGCCCTTCACCAGCTTCTGCGAATACGATACCCGACCGGGCAAGGACCGCGAGCCGGTGTGGTTCGCGCTCGGCGAGGATCGGCCGCTCGCCTTCTTTGCCGGGATCTGGACGCAATGGACCTCCGTGCGCAAGCTGAAGGAGGGGGAGACAACCAACGACCTCTTCGGCTTCCTCACCACAGAGCCGAACACGACCGTCGCACCGATCCACCCGAAGGCAATGCCCGTGATCCTCACGACGGCAGAAGAGCGCGATGTCTGGATGCGCGCACCGACAGCCGAAGCCCTGGCGCTTCAGCGGCCCCTGCCCGACGATGTGCTCGAGATCGTGGCGACCGGCAAGCGCGAGGATGGCGCGCCTTCGGATCCGGAAACCTGAAGCTCAGGCTTCCAGCAGGGCGCGCGCCGCACCGCGCGCCTCGGCAGTCACGGTATCGCCCGCAAGCATCCGCGCGATCTCCTCGGTCCGCTGATCCGGGCTGAGCGGCAGCACCTGCGTGCGCGTGTGCCCGTCCTCGACCCGTTTGCCCACCTGCCAGTGATGCGATCCGCGCGCAGCAACCTGGGCCGAATGGGTGACGACCAGCACCTGCGCCCCCTGCCCCAAAGACTGCAACCTCCGACCCACGGCATCCGCCGTCGCGCCGCCCACGCCGCGGTCGATCTCGTCAAAGATCAGCGTGAGGTCGGTCGAGCGCTCCGCGAGACACACCTTGAGCGCCAGCAGGAACCGCGAAAGCTCGCCCCCCGAGGCCACCTTGTCGATGGGCCCGGCAGGTGAGCCGGGGTTGGTCGCGGCTGTGAACCGCACACGGTCCGATCCATCCGGTCCGGGCTCGCCCTCGCGCACCTCGGTCACGAACCGCGCTTTCTCGAGCTTGAGCGGTGGCAGCTCCTGGAGCATCCGCGCATCCAGCCGCTCGGCGGCGGCACGGCGCTTCGCGGAGAGCACTTCTGCCCTTGCCTGATATTCCGCATCGGCTTCGTTCAGCTCGCGCTTCAACCCTGCAATCGCGTCGGCACCGCCATCGATTGCAGCGAGCCTCACGCGCAGATCCTCGGCCAGAGCCGCCAGTTCATCGGGCGGAACCTGATGCTTGCGCGCGAGACCGCGAATGGCAAAGAGCCGCTCCTCGACCCGATCGAGCTCGCCGGGATCGCTCACAAGCGCGTCCTGCACGGCCTCGATGCCTTGCGAAACCTCACCCAGCTCCGAGAGCACCCGCTCAAGCCCTTCGAGAACGCCATCGAGCGCACCCTCCGAGCGAACCGCAGCCCCCTCGAGCCAACGCATCGCCTGAAGAAGCGCGCCTTCCGCGCCCTCCGCACCAACAGCCTGGCCCGCGCGGTCGATATCGCTCCGGATCTCCTCGGCAACCTTCAACTGCCGCCGTCGCAGATCGAGTTCGGGTTCCTCACCCGGCTGCGGATCGAGATCGTCAAGCTCCGCCACGGCATGAGTCAGGTATTCCGTATCGCGGGACGCGGCCTCCAGTGCCGCCTCCGCTTCGGCCAGCCTGCGCGTAAGACCCGCGCGCCGCACCCAGACCTCCTGCACGCCCGCAAGCTCCGCGCCGCACTCGCCAAACGCATCGAGGAGCCCCATGTGGCGCCTGGCATCCAGCAATCCCTTGTCGTCATGCTGGCCATGAAGCTCGACCAGCGCCCCGCCCAGCAGGCGCAACGTCTCTGCGGCCACGGGCCGGTCATTCACCCAGGCCCGCCGCTTGCCATCGGCATTCGCCACCCGCCGCAGGATCAGATCATCCTCCACGGGCAGCCCGGCCTCATCGAGGATCGCCCGCACGGGATGAGCCGGTGCGAGTTGGAACTCCGCCGTCACCTCACCCCGCTTGGCACCGGCCCGAACCAGCCCGGGCCGCACCCGCCAGCCGAGCACGAAGCCGAGTGAATCGAGCAGGATCGACTTGCCGGACCCCGTCTCCCCGGTGAGCACATTCAGCCCCGGTTCGAAGACGAGATCCGCCGCCTCGATAAGCACCATGTCGCGAATGGTGAGACTACGCAGCATCGGTCAGGATCTCTCCTTGCTCAGCGCCAGTCCCCTTTGACGACCTGCCGATAGGTCCGATTGAGCCACCCCTCGCCCGCATCTTCGGGCCGCAGGCCGCGACCCGTGAGCAGAACGTAGCTGTCCGCGTACCAGGGCGAGCCCTGGAAGTTGTAACCCAGAATCGCTCCGGCGGTCTGCGCCTCGTTGACCAGCCCGAGTGAGAGATAGGATTCCACGAGGCGATGCAAGGCCTCGGGCGTATGGGTCGTGGTCTGATAATCCTCGACAACCACACGGAAACGGTTGATCGCCGCAGTGTAGTGGCCGCGCGAGAGATAATACCGGCCGACCTCCATCTCCTTGCCCGCAAGATGATCGAGGGCCAGTTCGAACTTCAGTTCGGCGGACTTGGCATATTCACTGTCGGGATAGCGCTCGATGATGTCGCGCATCTCCTGCAACGCCTCGAAGGTGTTGGCCTGGTCGCGACCGATATCGACGATCTGGTCGTAGTAGGAAAGCGCGATCAGGAACTGCGCATAGGGCGCATCCACATCCGCCGGGAAGAACTCGAGATAGCGCTGAGCGGCCGCGCGACTCTCGGCATATTGCGCGCCCTCGTGATAGGCGAAGGCCGACATAAGCATCGATCGCTTTGCCCATTCCGAATAGGGATAGAGCCGCTCGACCTCGGAGAACATCTCGCCCGCATCGCGCGGCTGTCCCTCGGCCAGCAATCCTTCCGCATCGAGATAGATCTGCTGGGCGGAGCGGGTTTCGATAGGCTCCTCGCGGTTCCGGCTGCAGGACACCGCCACCAGCAGGATCAGGACCAATGCGCCGGCCTTTGCCAGTACACGACCCGATTTAGATGCCATACTCTTCCTGCCTCTCGCCAGTCACGTCATACCACACGAGGAGCCCCGCCCGCTCCCGGTGGCACACCGGTTATCATAGCTCAGCGAGGGGGTGAAACGAAAAGCGCAGCCCCGAGGGGCTGCGCTTCCGCCTGTTCTGCCTGCCGTCAACCTGCCCGGCGTAGATCCGCGAACCCCACACCGGCACCGGGCAGTTGCTCGGTTTCCTTTTCGTCGAGCGAAACCCACTCCCATGCGTCCGGCTCCGCGAAGAGCTTGCGCAGCAGACGGTTGGTCGCGCCGTGACCGGCCCGGACGCCGCGATAGGCTCCGAGGATCGGCGCCCCCGCGAGAGCCAGATCGCCCATTGCGTCCAGCATCTTGTGCCGCACGCATTCGTCCGTGCGCCGGAAGCCGCCTGGATTCAGCACCTCGTCGCCCTCGACGACGATCGCATTGTCGAGCGAGCCACCAAGAGCCAGGCCCCGCGACTGCATGAAGTCCACATCCGCCCGGCGGCAGAAGGTCCGGCAGTCGGAAAGCTCGTGCACGAAGGTGCCATTCTGCATCGAAAGCGACTTTTTCTGATGGCCAATGGCCGCATCGGGAAAGTCGATCTCGAACTCGATGCTCAGCGCGTCTGCGGGCCGCAATTCCGCCACCACATCGCCCTGGATGTCGATCACGGGACGCAGGATGCGGATTGCCCGAGCCTCGCCTTCGAAGCGGTGCAGACCGGCCTTCAGGATCGCGCTGACGAACCGCTGCGAACTGCCGTCCATGATCGGGATTTCGGGTCCGTCCACGTCGATCAGCGCATCGGTGACACCAAGCCCGGCCATGGCCGCCATGATGTGCTCGACCGTCGAAACCGTCGCACCCGCCTCGTTGCGCAGTACCGTGCAGAGCGTCGTGTCGCTCACGGCGTCGAAGATTGCCGGGATGATGTTGTCGCGATCGGTCACATCCGTGCGCCGGAACCGTATCCCGCCCGACAGAGCGGGGTGAATGACCAGGCGCACCGGACGACCGGAATGAAGCCCGGTGCCACGCAGAATCGCCTCGTGTTTAACAGTGGTAAGCATAACTGCCCCCTAAAACCTCAAGATTTGCCGGGCATTCACCCCAAGAACCCGGCATCTGTTCCTGATGCTAAATTAGGAACTGGGCGGTTTTTCGCAAATCAACGTTTGTGTCGGTTTGCAACAATCGGCAAAAACACAACACTCACTGGCACTTGCCTGCTTCGAGGGACCGTTCGGTCAAAAGTCTGTCGAGCTGCGCATCCAGTGCGTCGCGATTGATCATATTCAATCTGACAGGCAAGACAATCACGTTCCGCCGGAAATCCTGCGGAAGCCGCGCAGCGTCCTTCTCCGTCGTGACGAGTTGCGCCCCGGCCGTTCGCGCATCCGCTTCCAGCCGTGACAAGATCCTCCCGTCATAGACTCCGTGATCGTCGAAGGCCCGTGTTCCGACAATTTCGGCGCCCAGCGCGCGCAGCGTCCGGAAAAACTTTTCCGGGCGGCCGATCCCGGCAAAGGCAAAGGCACGCAGGCCCTCCCAATCCATCCCGGTCTGCAATGGCGCAAGCTCTGCCTCCACAAAGGGAAGCGCCGCCGCCTCGGGCCAGGTCTTGCGAAACCGTGCCCGCTCCTCCGGCGCTCCGATGGCCATCACGAGGTCGGCACGTGCCAATCCCTCGGGCACCGGTTCCCTCAGCGGCCCGGCCGGCGCGACCCGCCCATTGCCGAATCCCACACCGGCATCCACGACCACAATCGAGAGATCCCGCGCCAATGCGGGGTTCTGGAACCCGTCATCCATGACGATGACGTCGGCTCCGGCCTCGGCTGCCGCCCGACCCGCCGCCGCACGGTCGCGCGCCACCCAGACCGGCGCGAAGGGCGCGATCAGCAAGGGCTCGTCCCCCACATCCCCCGCGGTGTGTCGCGTCTCATCGACCCGGACCGGACCGGTCAGCCTCCCGCCATGCCCGCGGGAGATCACGTGCGGGGCCATCCCGCGGCTCGTCAGTTCCGTGATCAGCGCCATGACCGTCGGGGTCTTTCCCGCGCCGCCGAGCGAAAGATTGCCCACGCAGATCACCGGCACGGCCAGGCGCTCGTACGGCCCCTTGGCGAGACGCCGCCGCGTCATCGCGGTCCAGAGCTGCGCGAGAGGCGCAAGCAGATGCGGCAAGAGCCCAGGCGCGCGCCGATCGCGAAACCAGAAGGCGGGCGGTTGCATCAGGCGGCCCGGTCGAGCGCGTCGAGGATCACCTGCTCCACCCTGTCGGTCACCTCGGCATTCTTCGAGACCACATCCCACGCCGCAGCGGCCATCTTCGCCGCGCGATCCGGCGCCAGAACATCGCCGAGCGCCTGTCCGAAGTCCTGGGCGCCCCGCACCTCGACGACCGCATCCGCCTCCGCAAGCTTGGAATACGCATCCTGGAAGTTGCGCACATGCGGCCCGTGGAGGATCGCACTGCCGAGCAGGGCCGGCTCATAAGGGTTGTGGCCGCCGATTTCCTTCAGCGACCCGCCCACGAAACAGACCGGCGCCACGCGATACCAGATCCCCAGTTCGCCCAGCGTGTCCGCGAGATAGACGTCCGTCTCCTTGTCCACCGCCTCGCTTGCGGAGCGCAGCGCCACCTTCAGGCCTTTCGCGCGCAGATCCGCCGCGATCTCTCCACCGCGTTCCGGGTGGCGCGGCACGAGAATGAGCAACAGGCCAGGTGCGGCGCGCACCGCAGCGCGATGCGCCGCGATGACCAGTTCTTCCTCGCCCTTGTGCGTCGAGGCCGCAAGCCAGCAGGACCGCCCCTTCAGCACCTTGCGCACCCGCGCAAGCTCCGCCTCGTCATGGGGCAAGGGCGATGCGCCCTCCTTGAGTGACCCCGTGACGGCGAGCCGGTCCGGCGACGCCCCCAGTTGGCGAAGCTGCACGCCCGCCAGGTCGTCCTGTGCCAGAATCTGGTCAAATCGGTTGAGCAAGAGCTTCGACGTGGCCCCGACCCGCCGCCAGTTCCTGAAAGAGGTCTCGGAGATGCGGGCGTTGATCAGCAGCATCGGAATACCCCGCCCCTGCACGGCCCAGATCATGCCGGGCCAGAGCTCGCTCTCGGTCCAGACCGCCACATCGGGTCGCCAGTGATCGAGGAAACGCTCCACCCAGGGCAGAATGTCGAGCGGCACGAACTGGTGCAGACACCCTTCCGGCATCCGCGCCGCAAGAATGTCCGCAGAGGTCTGCGTGCCGGAGGTCACAAGACAGGTCACATCCGGACGGCTGGCCCGAAGCCGCTTGAGCAATTCAAGCAGCGAGACCGATTCGCCCACGCTTGCGGCATGAAACCAGACCAGCGGCCCCTCGGGCCTTGCGATCCCGGCCTGCCCCATCCGCTCGCCGAGCCGCTCCCCGTTCTCCTTGCCGATGGCCAGCCTCTTCCTGAGCCGCCACCGGGCGAACCAGCCGAGACTTCGCGAAAGCAGGAGATAGCAGGCAAGAAGCGGCGTGCGCCGGCGCGCGGCAGTCACGGGAAGGGTCTCACGCGATTTCGGCAGTGGGCCCTGCTTCCTCGCCCTCGTCGATCAGCCGGTGAAGATGCGCGATGAAATAGCGGGTCTCGGCACTGTCGACCGTGGAGTGCGCCTTGGCCTTCCAGGCATCATAGGCAGAGGCATAGTCGGGATAGAGCCCCACGATGTCGATCTTTTCCACATCCGCGAACTCGGTCTTGTCCGTGCTCGTGAGTTCACCGCCGAAAACGAGATGCAGGCGTTGGGTCATGTAGGGGCCTCCGCTGGAATGTGGGGAATTTCCGGCACAATAGACACCACCCCGGCGAAATCAACAACTCCCCACCGATCAATCGATCTCGACGACCACCTTTCCCGTCGCCGCCCGGTTCCGCAGCAGATCGAGCGCTTCTTCGGCACGTTCGAGCGGCACCACATGCGAGACATGCGGGCGCAGCTTGCCGGCCTCGTACATCTTGAAGAGCTTACCGAAACTCTCCGCGAGGACATGCGGCGCGAGCTTCGCGTAGGCCCCCCAATAGAGCCCGTGAACGGTGATGTTCTTGACCAGGATGATATTGGCCGGGATCTGCGGGATGTCCCCCGAGGCAAACCCCAGCGGCAGGATGCGCGCGAGCGGATTGCACGCCCGAAGCGCGGCCTCGAAGAGATCCCCTCCAACGGGGTCATAGACGACATCGGCACCGCCCAAGGCCTTCACCTCCGTGCGGATATCGGCGTCGTTGTCGAAGACATGATGCGCCCCGGCCGCCTTGGCGACCGCGCATTTCTCCGCCCCGCGCGCCACCGCGATCACCTCGGCCCCCATCACCCGGCCGATCTCCACCGCCGTCAGCCCGACACCGCCCGAGGCACCGAGCACCAGCAGCCGCTCACCAGGCTTGAGCCCCGCCCGATGGTCAAGCGCCACGTGGCTCGTGCCGTAGGCAATGAGAAATCCCGCAACTTCGGCGTCGGGCATCTGCGCGGGCGCCGGAACGCAGCGCTCCGCCGGAACACACAGATACTCGGCCAGACCGCCCACTCCGGAGTAGCAGGCGATCCGCCGGCCCACCAAACCGCCATCCGCACCGGGCCCCGCGGCCTCGACAGTGCCGCAGATCTCGAGTCCAGGCGAGAAGGGCAGCGGAAACTTCTCCTGGTAGCGCCCCTTGACCATCAGCGTGTCGGCGAAATTGATGCCGCAGGCACGGACCCTAACCAGCACCTCGCCCTGCCCCGGAACCGGCTTCGGAGCCTCCGCCAGTTCGAGCGGCTTTCCCAGTTCCACGACCTGCATTGCACGCATGTTCTCACTCTCCCTGCCTATCCCACGCCCTTTGACCCGAAAGGACCACTGCCCGTCCAGCCCGTTGACACACCGCGCACCCGGCCGAGCCTGTTTTCCGGAACCACCTTCGCTGATGCCGGAAAAAGCGGACAGCGGCAGCTGTCAAATAGTCCAGCGCAGCGGCTGTTTGACAGATGAGGCGGGCCGCTTCAGGCATCCATCAAGCGAAGGCGGCGCGGAAGACAGAAGCGCGCGAGGCTGTTTTCTGGTGAACCCGAAGCGCAGAACCCGCCGTCAGGTGCTGCCGCCCGGGGCATTGTCCTCCTGGAGAATATGGCGGTCGAAGAAATTCTCCTGATGCACGACCACCCGGTCGGGCCAGGCAAGCACCACCCCGATTTGCCCTGGCCCGTCATAGCGCGGCATCCGGACCTCCGGCCCGCCGAGCTGCGGAAAGAGGCAGAAATGGTTCCCGCCAATCGTCGTGAAGGGCACACCGCCCGCGACACCGGATGAGGACATGTGCACATGTCCGGAAATCACCTGCCGCACGTCACCATGGGCACGCAGCGCCGCGAGAAAGGGGCCGGGGTTCTCCATGCTGATCGAGTCGGTCGGAACACCCATCTCGCAGATCGAGTGATGCAGCACCACGATCACCGGCCGGCCCTTCGCCTCGCCAAGCCGTTCCTCAAGCCAACCGAGCTGCTCGGGCGTGATGACACCCCCGTCCGTCCCTTCATGGAGCGTGTCCAGAATGATGACCCGATAGCCCTCGGCATCGATCAGATCGTCGATACAGCCCGTGGGTGCTGCCAGCCCGGGCCCGAAGACCTCGAGAAAGGTCGGGCGGTCATCGTGATTGCCGAGCGTGAGATAGAAGGGCATCGCGATATGCGCCAGCTTGCGCGACAGCCGCTCATAGGACGGGCGGTCACCATCGTCGGTCAGATCACCGGCGAAGATGCAGAAGGCCGCGTCCGAATGATGGGTATTCACATGCTCGATGGCCTTCTCAAGACGTTCGGCCGTATCGATCCCCAGGCTCAGCGCCCCGCGCGGCACCAGATGGAGATCGGAGATCACCACGAACTTGAGCATGTCGAAAACTCCCTGGTCAGACAAATGACTTCGACCGTCCCGGCACCCCTAGATCGCCCGGCGCGGAAACTGCACGAGCGTTTCGAGAAGATCCGGCAGATCCGCATAACGGGCAAGAACAGCATCCGGCTCCATCCGGGCCACCGCCTCGCCCTCCGGTCCGAACCCGACCAATACGCAGGGCACCCCGGCATTGCGCGCGGTCTTCCGGTCGGTCTCCGTATCCCCGATCAGCACCGAGGCCTCACGCCGCCCCCCGGCCTGCTTGATCGTCTCCATCAGGTGACCCGGATGCGGCTTGCGGATGGGGAGGCTGTCCGCCCCCAGCACGGCGCGAAACCGCCCCGCGATCCCCAGCCTGTCAAGCAGCACCCGTGCAAGACCGATGGGCTTGTTGGTGCAGACCGCCAGAATCCAGCCGTCAGCCGCCAACCGGTCCAAAACCTCCAGCGCACCGGGGTAGAGCCGCGTTTCGACACAGATCCCCGCACCATAGGCTTCCAGGAGCCGGGGATAGAGCCGGTTCACCTCTGCCTCATCCGCCTCCGCACCGGATACGCGCCCAAGCCCCGCCCGCAGCATCGCCCGTCCGCCGCGAAAGGCCACCGAGGCATCTTGCGGCCCCAGGGGTGCGCCATGCCCGGCCTCGCCCAGCGAGACATTCGCGGCCGCCAGAAGGTCGGCGGACGTGTCCGCCAGGGTTCCATCGAGATCAAAGACCGCTGTCCGCATGCACACCTGACCAAGTTTCCGAACCGGTTTCCGCTTCCCTCTTGCCCCATCGCGGCAATCATTTGAAACACTATCTGATGCAGACCGGTCTTTTGTCGGAATGGGCAGGCTGGTAAACGCGCCAAGGAACAGTTTGCCGGAGACCGATCATGTCAATCGCCGTTGTCATCCTGGCCGCCGGGCAGGGAACTCGGATGAAATCCGATCTGCCCAAGGTCTTGCACGGGCTCGCAGGCGCTCCGCTCCTCGCCCATGTGATGGCCACGGCACAGGAAATCGAGTCCGAACGGCTGGTGGTCGTGACCGGTCATGGAGCCGAGGCGGTCGAAGCCGAGGCCGCCACGCGCGACGAGGAGGCCCGCTTCGTCCGTCAGGAGGAACAGCTCGGCACCGGACATGCGGTCCTGCAGGCTGCACCCGAGCTCGCGGATTTCTCCGGCGATGTCGCCATTCTCTACGGCGACACCCCCCTGATCCGTCCCGAAACGCTCGAAGCGATGCAGAAGGCCCGCGAAGAGGGCGCATCCGTGGTCGTGCTTGGCTTCGAAACCGCCTGCCCCACGGGCTACGGCAGGCTGATCCGCGACGAAGACGGCTCGCTCCTGAAGATCGTCGAGGAAAAGGACGCCACCCCCGCCGAGCGCGAGGTTTCCCTCTGCAATTCCGGCGTGATCCTCGCAGACAGCGCCCTGCTCTTCGAGCTCCTCTCCGAGGTCCGCAATGACAACGCCAAGGGCGAATACTACCTCACGGACGTGATCGGCCTCGCCCGTGGCCGCGGGCTCACGGCCGGCATCATCACCTGCCCCGAGAGCGAAACGCTCGGCGTCAATTCCCGCACCGACCTCGCCGCCGCCGAAGCCGCCTTCCAGGCGCGCGCCCGCTCCGAGGCCATGGAAAACGGCGTCACGCTCAGCGATCCCGCCACGACCTGGTTCGCGCTCGACACCGTCATCGGCCGCGACGTGCAGATCGGCCCGTCCGTCTTCTTCGGTCCCGGCGTCACGGTGGAATCCGGCGCCACGATCCTCGCCTTCTGCCACCTCGAAGGCTGCCATGTCAGCCGTGGCGCGCGGGTCGGCCCCTACGCCCGCCTCAGACCAGGCGCCGAACTGGCCGAAGACACCCACATCGGCAACTTCGTCGAGATCAAGAACGCCATCGTCGACGAAGGCGCGAAGGTGAACCACCTGAGCTATATCGGCGACGCGCATGTGGGCACGGCCACCAATATCGGCGCGGGAACCATCACCTGCAACTACGACGGCGTCTTCAAGCACCATACGGAGATCGGCGCGCGGGTCTTCGTCGGCTCGAACTCCGCTTTGATCGCCCCCGTCACCATCGGCAACGACGCCATGATCGCCGCAGGCTCCATCATCACCGAAAGCGTCCCCGAAGGCGCGCTCGCGGTCGCCCGCAGCCGCCAGGCCACCAAGCCCGGCCTAGGCCGCCGCTTGATGGACAAGCTCCGCGCAGCGAAAAAGAAGAAGCAGGAGGCCGTCTGAACCATGTGCGGAATCGTCGGAATTCTCGGCCGCCACCAGGTCGCCCCCATCCTGATCGAAGCCCTCAAGCGGCTGGAATACCGCGGCTACGACAGCGCGGGCATCGCCACGCTCGACGACGGCCACCTCGTGCGCCGCCGCTCCGTGGGCAAGCTGGTCAACCTCTCCGACCTCCTCGTGCGTGACCCCGTGCGCGGCGAAAGCGGCATCGGCCATACCCGCTGGGCGACCCATGGCCGGCCCAACGAAACCAACGCCCACCCGCACCAGGCCGGCAGCGTCGCGGTCGTCCACAACGGCATCATCGAGAACTTCCGCGAGCTGCGCGCCGAGCTCGAGGCCACCGGCACCGGCTTCGAGACCGAAACCGACACCGAGATCATCGCCCAGCTCTGCAACCGCGAACTGAAAGCCGGCAGATCCCCCGTCGAGGCCGCCCGCGCCACGCTCGCGCGGCTTCGCGGCGCCTTCGCGCTCTGCTTCCTCTTCGACGGCGAACGCGACCTGCTCATCGCCGCCCGCCGGGGCTCGCCGCTCGCGATCGGCTACGGCGAGGGCGAGATGTATGTCGGCTCCGACGCCCTGGCGCTCGGACCCATGACCCACCGGATCTGCTACCTCGAGGAAGGCGACCACGCCATCCTCACCCGCACCTCGGCGGAAATATTCGACGCCGACGGCCAGCGGGTCGAGCGCCCCATCGCCGACATCCCGCAGGAAAACTTCCACGCCGAGAAGGGCCGCTTCCGGCACTTCATGGCCAAGGAGATCCACGAACAGCCCAGCGTGATCGCCCAGTCGCTCCAGCGCTATCTCGGCTCCGACCTGCGCCTCTCCGAGTTCGAGGAACGGCTCGATTTCACCGCCTGCGAGCGCATCGTGCTCGTGGCCTGCGGCACCGCGAACTACGCCTGCCACGTGGCGAAATACTGGTTCGAGACGCTCGCGCGAATGAATGTCGAGATCGAGATCGCCTCCGAATTCCGCTACCGCGAGCCCCCCGTGGGCCCCGAGACCCTCGGCATCTTCGTCAGCCAGTCGGGCGAGACCGCCGACACGCTCGCGGCCCTGCGCTACGTGCGTGCCCACGGCGGGCGCATCGTTTCGGTGATCAATGTCGAGACCTCCACCATCGCGCGGGAAAGCGATGTCGCCTTACCGATCCTCGCGGGCCCCGAGATCGGCGTCGCCTCCACCAAGGCCTTCACCTGCCAGCTTCTCGTCCTCGCCATGCTCGCCATCACCGCAGGCCGCCAGCGCGGCAAGCTCGACGCGGCGGAATGCACCCGGCTGGCGGAGGCGCTCAGCGGCGTGCCCGGCCTCATCGCCCAGGCGCTCGCGCTCGAGGAAGACGTGGCCGAGACGGCGAAATCCGTCGCCCGCGCTCGGGACGTGCTCTTCCTGGGCCGTGGCCCGATGTTTCCCCTCGCCCTCGAAGGCGCGCTGAAACTGAAGGAAATCAGCTACATCCACGCCGAGGGCTACGCGTCCGGCGAGTTGAAACACGGCCCCATCGCGCTCGTGGACCAGGAGGTTCCGGTGGTGGTGCTCGCACCCTACGGGCCGCTCTTCGAGAAATCGCTCTCCAACATGGAGGAGGTGATCGCGCGCAGCGGCGAGATCGTGCTGCTCTCGGATGCCAACGGCCTCGCCATGTCCGGCGGCAAGGCAGCCCACACGCTCGAACTCCCCTCCGTCGAGGCCCTCACCGGCCCGATCGTCTACGCGATCCCGCTCCAGCTTCTGGCCTACCATTGCGCCATCCAGAAGGGCACCGATGTGGATCAGCCCCGCAACCTCGCTAAGTCGGTGACGGTGGAGTAGCCGACATCGACGAAGCCACGGGACGCGCACGACGCATTCGGCTTGTCCCGTGCCGCTGTCGCCCGACGTGATTGGCGGGTTGGTCTGCCGTCTGAAATTGACCCGGAAGGGTCCAGCCTCTTCCAACCACCCCTCCCTTCTCAGATCCGCGCAAACGCGTAATACTCGACGGGCTGCCGTCGCGATTGAGGACCGGCGCACATCCAAAGGAGCGCCCCATGGCCAAGCAGTTTCCCGGCTTCACCGAAGACCACACGCGGTTCATTGCGGAGCAGCACATCTTCTTCGTCGCGACCGCCGCGCCCACCGGCCGGGTGAACCTCTCGCCCAAGGGCCGCGATGCCATGCGCGTGCTCGGCCCCAACCGGCTGGTCTGGCTCAATCTCACCGGGTCCGGCAACGAGACCGCGGCGCACCTGCTCGAAAGCCCGCGCATGACCGTGATGTGGTGTTCCTTCACGACGCGCCCGCTGATCCTGCGCGCCTATGGCACCGCCCGAACGATCCACAACGGCGCGGAGGACTGGGAAGCGCTCTACGCCCACTTCCCCGACCAACCCGGTGCGCGGCAGATCTACGATCTCACCGTCGATCTGGTACAGACCTCCTGCGGCTATGCCGTGCCCTTCATGGACTACCAAGAGCCGCGCGACACGCTCCAAACCTGGGCAGAGACAAAGGGCCCCAAAGGCGTCGCCGCCTACTGGGAAGAGCGCAACACCACCTCGCTCGACGGCCGCCCCACCGGTATCTGATATTCCACTTCGGCAGAGCGTTGAACTCCACCGCAGGCCTCTTGCCGGAGTCCCGATGCCAGCGGCGGACCGAGCGCCCCTACTACGTCTCAGGCAATATTTTCCTTGAGCCCATCACGCCATTAGTGACGGGAAAAAATGGCATGGAACAAGCCGAAGGCGCCGCGCCTGCGACTGTCCCTCTTTCGCGGTTTCAACGCGCGAAAGCACCCTACTTCGTGAAGGCCCCCTCTCCAAATTGCGCCGGATCGATCACCGCGAGGCAGGAAAGCCCGCTGTCGCTCACACCCAGCTTGCCGCAAATATGGCGCGAAACCGCGTTCTCAGGCCGCACCCCGGTATAGAAGATCTCTGCCCCGAACCGTTCGTTCATCCGCAAGGCCGCCAACGCGCCGAGGTAGAGCGATAGAGACTGACCCCGATCCTTTTCCCGTGTCGCCAGCATGCCCCACCAGGCGGCCCGCCCCCAGGGGCTTTCAAAATGATTGCCCAGCACCGCGCCCGAGCAGGCCGCCACGCCCCCATCCGGCGCTTCGAGAACGAAGCAGATCGCCCGTTGGCTCTGCCCGCTGATCACCGCCGAAATCGGCGGCAGGACATGACATGCCAGCGCGGTCTCCGCGAGCTTGGCATACAGCCCCGCTTCGGTATCCGGCCCGATCTCGCGCAGGCGATAGCAATCGGGCAGTTCGAAACCCCGCACCACCCGCGCACAGGTTTCGAGGCAAGCCTCGGTCCCCATGAACTGATCCCATCGATCCGAAATCAGCCCCTGGGCCGAGAAGGCCGCTGCCAGTTCCGGCTCATCCTCCCGGCTGACGAAATGGCTCAGAGAGGCACCCTGCAATCGCGCAAGCGTTGCCAGAACCGGCAGGCTCTCCGGCGTGACCGCCTCGAGAGACACACTCCGTCCCATGTATCCGTAGGCGGGATCGCTTCGCAGCAAGGGCCAGAGCCAATGCGCCGTGCGCTCCATGCTCTGCTGTGCCGGGCTTCCGAAACACCAGTTGCCGTCCCCGATCTCGCTCATGGTCATGGCCAGCCCTCCCCCTTGTCACCATACCACAAGTATTGAGGCAGGGTGTGGAGAGCCGCAAAGGGCACGGCACCGCAATTCCCCCAACGTGATTGACCCAGCGATCGGCGGAACCCAACCATGGCGGAATGAGCCCGGCACCCTCCATCGCATTCGCCTATGCCTGCGCCTGTGTCGGCGTCATCGGCTTTCAGATCGCCTTGATCGCGGGGGCACCCTGGGGGCATCTCACCCAGGGCGGGCAACACGAAGGCCCCCTCTCCACAGTAGGCCGAGTTGCCGCATTCATCTCGATCTTCATTGTAATGGCCATGGCGTTCGGAATTCTGTCCGGTGCGGGATTGTGGCCCCATTGGCCCCGCTGGACGCAGTGGACGGCACTCGCGGTCCAGGTCCTCTCCTGTGTCCTCAACTGGATCACGCCCTCGAAACCGGAGCGGCGGCTTTGGGGGCCACTGACCTCCATCCTGCTGGCGCTCGCGGCGGTGGTGGTGTTCGCCGGTTGACGGGAAGTTCCCCCGAAACCCATGTCTCCGGATCGAGCTGTCCGCCCATTGCCCTAGGGCACCGCATCCCGTCTCCGGCCTCCCGAATGGTTAACGAAATGCGACGCGCAGTATGGCAATTAGCCATATCGAATCCATACGGTTTCCATATCGATTCCATACGACGTTCGGCGTCAGTTGCCTGCCTTGGCTTTCTCCGGTGCCGCGAACTGCGCGAGGTCCCGCGCGATGCCGAACGCACCTTGCAGCTTCGCCCGGTCGTCGGACCAGTCCCGGCGGACTATGATCTTGTTATCCTTGACTTTTGCCTGCCCCTTCTGGGCGTGCATGAACTCCACGAGCCCCGCCGGGTTGGCGAATTTGTCATTGTGGAACTGGATCGTGGCACCCTTCGGCCCGCCATCGAGCTTGGCAATGCCCGCCCGCTTGCACATCGCCTTGATGCGCACGACCTGCAAGAGCGTATCGACCTCGCCCGGCAGCGGCCCGAACCGGTCGATGAGTTCCGCCGCAAACCCTTCCATTTCCACCCTTTTTTCGAGGCTGGAAAGCCTGCGATAGAGCCCCAGTCGCACGTCGAGATCGGGCACGTAGGGCTCCGGAATCAGCACCGGCACGCCGAGATTGATCTGCGGTGACCATTCGCCGTCATCCGCCATCTCGACCTCGCCGGACTGCAGCTTGGCAATCGCTTCGCTCAGCATTTCCTGATAAAGCTCGAAGCCGACCTCGCGAACCTGCCCGGACTGCTCCTCGCCCAGCAAGTTCCCCGCCCCGCGTATGTCAAGATCCTGACTTGCAAGGGTAAATCCTGCTCCAAGACTGTCGAGCGACCCCAGCACGCGCAGCCGTTTCTCGGCCTGCGGCGTGAGCTTCTTCCGCGGTTCGGTCATGAAGAATGCATAGGCCCGCAGCTTCGAACGGCCGACACGACCCCGGATCTGGTAGAGTTGCGCAAGGCCGAACATGTCGGCGCGTTCGACGATCAGGGTATTCGCCGCCGGAATATCGAGCCCGGATTCCACGATCGTCGTCGCGAGCAACACGTCATATTTGCCGTCATAGAAGGCGTTCATCCGGTCATCGAGCTCGCCCGCGGCCATCTGACCATGCGCAGTAATGAAGCTCACTTCGGGCACATGTTCGCGGAGGAAGCTCTCCACGTCGGCAATGTCGGAAACCCGCGGCACCACGTAGAACGACTGCCCGCCGCGGTAGTGTTCGCGCAAGAGTGCCTCACGCACCGTCACCGCATCGAACTCACTCACGTAGGTCCGGATCGCCAGCCGATCGACAGGCGGTGTCGCGATGAGACTAAGTTCTCGGACCCCCGAAAGCGCCATCTGCAACGTCCGCGGGATCGGCGTCGCCGTCAGCGTCAGCACATGGATGTCCGAGCGCAGCTGCTTCAACCGCTCCTTGTGACCAACGCCGAAATGCTGCTCCTCATCAATGATCAACAGCCCGAGATTGGCGAACTTGATGGTCTTTGCCAGCAGCGCATGAGTGCCGACGACGATACCAACCTCGCCGTTCTCCACTCCCTTGCGCGTCTCGGCGGCTTCTTTTGCGGAGACGAACCGTGAGAGCTGGCGGACGCGAATGGGCGTCCCCCGGAACCGTTCGGCAAAGCCCTTGTAGTGCTGACGCGCAAGAAGCGTCGTGGGCGCAATCACCGCAACCTGGGTGCCGGACATCGCCGCCACGTAGGCCGCGCGCAGAGCCACCTCGGTCTTGCCGAACCCCACATCGCCACAGATCAGTCGGTCCATCGGCCGTCCCGAATCCATGTCCTCCAGCACATCCGCAATGGCGTTCAGCTGGTCATCGGTTTCGGAGTAGGGAAAACGGGCGCAGAACTTCTCCCAGTCGCTGTGATCGGGCGGCGAGAGCACCGGGCCCTTCCTGAGGGCGCGCTCGGCGGCAATGCGGATGAGCTTGTCCGCCATCTCGCGGATGCGCTCCTTGAGCTTTGCCTTCTTGGCCTGCCATGCGCCGCCACCCAGCCGGTCGAGCAGCCCCTCCTCATGACCATAGCGAGAGAGAAGCTCGATGTTCTCCACCGGCAGGTAAAGCTTGTCGCCGCCAGCATATTCCAGGCTGATGCACTCATGGGGCGCGCCCGCGGCCGTGACAGTCTCCAATCCCTTGTAGCGACCGATCCCGTGATCCACGTGAACAACCAGATCGCCGGGCGTGAGTGTCGTGGCCTCGGTCAGGAAGTTCTCGGCCCTCTTTCTCCGTTTCGGCGCGCGTATGAGCCGATCTCCCAGCACGTCCTGCTCGGCGATGACCGTGAGACCCTTGGCCTCGAACCCGTGCTCCAGCGCCCAGACTGCGAGGTAGAGCTTGCCCTGCCCCTCGATCTCGGTGGATCTGGAGATTTCCCTGGCATCCGTGATGCCACTGTCCGAGAGAAGCCCCTCGAGCCGCTCGCGCGCGCCTTTCGAGTAGCTCGCAACAACCACGTTGCCGGTCTTTCGCTTCTCGCGCACGTGATCTGCCAGCGCACCGAAAAGGCTTACCTGCTCCTGCTGACGTTCCAGGGAAAAGTCACGCCCGATCCGCCCGCCCAGATCGATCACGCCGGGACCGGAGGCACGCGGTAGCGCCGAAAGCTCATGGCGCGGCCGCTGCCCCAGCGCGTAGTCAAACGCAGCCTCATCCATGTAGAGCATTTCGGGCGGCGCTGGCTTGTAGACGGTACCGACCTTGGATTTCGCCGCCATCGCCGCGGTGCGCGCCTCGTACTGCTCCTTCAGCGCTGCCCAGCGCGCAGAGTGTGCCGCGCCGAACTGATCGTCGAGCAGAACAGGTGCATCCGGCAGATAGTCGAAGAGCGTTTCCAGCCTGTCGTGGAAGAATGGTAGCCAGTGCTCGACGCCCTGGTGTTTGCGGCCCGCGCTTACGGCTTCGTAGAGCGGATCATCGTGTCCCGCCGCTCCGAATCTCATGCGATACTCGGTGCGAAAACGCTGGATCGAGGCTTCGTCGAGCAGAACCTCGGAAACTGGCGCAAGCTCCACACGCTTCACCGTTTCGGTGGTTCGCTGGCTCTCAGGCTCGAAGCGCCGTGCGCTTTCGAGGACGTCGCCGAACAGATCGAGTCGGATCGGTGTGCGAGAACTGGGGGGAAAGAGGTCGATCAGCCCGCCCCGGATGGCGAACTCGCCCTTGTCCGTGACAGTCGGCGTCTGGACATAGCCCATACGCACGAGAAATGCGCGGAGTTTCTCCTGATCGAGCTGACGCCCCACCCGTGCAATGAAGCTAGCCCCCCTGAGCGTCTCGCGCGCGGGCACACGCTGTGTCGCGGCATTGACCGTGGTCAGGATCGCCGCCGGGCGGTCGAACCCGCTCGCGAGCCCTGCCAGGGTCGCCATGCGCGCCGCCGAGATGTCGCTGTTGGGAGAGATCCGGTCATAGGGCAGACAATCCCATGCCGGAAATGTCAGGATCGGCAGCTGCGGCGAGAAGAACCGGATTGCCGCCCGCAAGCTCGCCAGCCGCGCATCGTCACGCGCAACATGTATCACGGGCCCCTCCGCGCGGTTCACCGTATCGACGAGGTGATGCGCGTCAAAGCCTTCGGGGCAACCGCCGACGATCAGGCGACCGGGAGAGAGAGGCCGTTGGACATTCATGTTTGCGAGGTAAACCACACACCCCCCGGTGGCAAGAAGTCGCCGAAGGTTTAGTCCTCGGCTAGCCCCGTCACTTCGAAGGCCATGAACAGCGTGCGCTGGCTGTCGTTGAAATTGTTGTCCGAGACCAGCACCAGCGACCGGTTGCCATTGGGCAGATCCGGCCCCCAGGACATGGCTTCCATGTTGTCGAGCGTCACGCCTTCGAACTCGGGCCCCATTTCGAGCACCAACTCGCGCGGCATCATAGTGAGCTCCAGATCGACGAGGCTCTGCTGGCCGGTTACGTCCGTGGCACTGTTCAGAATTCCGGTGGAAACCAGGCGGATCGTGTTGCCGCGCCCCCACGCAAAGGCACGTTCAAGCGCAAGCAACCCGCCATTGGGCAGTGTCAGAAGCTCCGCAACGCCATTGTCCGGTGCAAAGGGCGCACCCTCCTTTGCATCGAGTGGTATCGCCGGAAGCGCATAGACAAATTGCCCATCCGCCCGCCCCGTCTCCGCATCGAACCGGGTGAATCGGACAAGGCTGCCCGCTTCGAGGCTCGCAGCCGGACCGTCCTCGAAGATTGCATCCTCGTTGACGATCCAGATCGCGCCGCTCTCCTCAACCGCCAACGCCTCGAACACCTTGTTGGATCGGGCACCCGCCGTTGCATTGTCGAAATAGTTGAAGAGGCCCGGCACTGCCAGATCACGCACGTATGCTCCCTCGGGTGTCATCTCGCGCAAGAAGGGCTGCACGAACTCGTCCGCCGCGTCGCTGAAGTTACCTTCGCTGGACCAGTAGAGATTGCCACTTGGCGCGAACCGCAGTCCCTCAGGATCGACGGAACGCTTTTCGGATGGAAAATGCTCCCCACCAAGGTCTCGCATATGGCGCACCCCGGCAATCTTCACGTCGTGGAAACCGCCGCCATCGTAGTCGAGATCGAGCATATAGAAGCGCGGTGTTCGACCTTCCCCACCACGGTCGTCAGAAAGCGCGTAGAACACCCCGTCCGGCCCGAGGTCGATCGCGGAAATGCCACCGAATTCGGCACCCTCGAACATGGTTCCGGTCGGGATCTCGTAGCTGCCGATCAACCGAAGTGACAGCGCATCAGCGGCAGACGCCCAACAACCCACGCCAGAAATTACCCCCGCGGCCAGACCATGCCGCATCCACGACCAAAACATTGACGAACTCCTTGACACCACACCCTGTCGCACCCGCCGCACGCCCCGAGGGTGACAGCGCAATGTATCACTCGGATGACAAAAGAAATGCGGCAATCACGATCTTTACAGATCCTGCCAATCGGAAGCGAGTGCCGAGACATGCTCCCGGTATGTCAGGGTAGCACGATTCGCGGATGATGGCTCAGGGCGACCCCCAACGCCCCAATGAGGGCGGCGACCGCGATCACTTGATGCCAGAACTGCCGCCGGGCAAGGATCCGCAGAAGCATGTCCCCGCGATAGTTGCGCCGTTCGATCCTAAGTGCGACCGAAGCCGTGGAGTAGGCGACTATCGAAACTGGAAAAACGAGGAGAAAAACGGCCTGCGCCAGTTCGACACCATTGAGAAAACCGATGACAAAGAGTGCCGAAAGGAGAAATCCACCGAGCAGCGCCGCGGCGATACCCAGTGCGTCGTAAAGCGCCGCCAGCCGTCCCGTATGGACAAGAGCCAGCATTTCGACCTTGCCCGCAATTTCCGGCGACCGGCGGGCGCGAACGAGCATGTCATGGGGGACCCCAAGCATGCGTTGCGTGACGAGGGTCCAGACAATCATGTGCAGCACCCAGTACCAGATGCTTTCAAAACTCGATACTCCGAACGCGCTCAATCCGTTGCTCCGACATTCCGCCACGCAGCAATGCAGCGCGCTCCAGAAGCCACGGGCCGCCCCCCGAGGTCAAGCGAGGCGGGGCAAAAGGATGAATGTCCGAACCGGGATCTTGAGGGCGCATCCGTCCCGTGCGAAACCCGGTCTACCGCAAGTGAAGGACACGAGACATGACACCGCTCGCCGCCCCCTTTCCTCATGGCCGACCTCGCCGACTGCGTCGCACGACCTGGATCCGCGACATGGTGGCCGAGAACCGACTGAGCGTGTCCGATCTGATCTGGCCGATCTTTGTGCGCTCCGGCGAGAATGTGGATGAACCTGTCGCGTCGCTGCCCGGCGTGTCGCGGCTCTCCATCGACCGGGCCGTCGAGGCCGCCAAGCTCGCAGCCGACCTCGGGATCCCATGCATCGCGCTTTTTCCCTACACGGATGAGAACGACAAGAACCCGGAAGCGACGGAAGCCTGGAACCCGGAAAACCTGGTGAACCGCGCCACCCGCGCGATCAAGGCCGCAGTGCCGGGCGTCGGCGTTCTGCTTGATGTGGCGCTCGATCCCTACAGTTCCGACGGTCATGATGGGATCGTGAGGGACGGCGTCATCGTCAATGACGAAACACTCATGGCCTTGGAGAAGATGGCGCTGGTGCAGGCCGAGGCGGGCTGCGACATTCTCGGTCCCTCCGACATGATGGATGGCCGTATCGGCGTGATCCGCGCTGCCTTGGAGACACATGATTTCCCCGACACGATAATCATGAGCTATGCGGCGAAATACGCCTCCTGCTTCTATGGTCCGTTTCGCGACGCGGTCGGCGCCACCGGCGCGTTGAAGGGCGACAAGAAAACCTATCAGATGGATGCGGCCAATGGGGCGGAGGCATTGCGAGAGATCGCGATCGATCTGGCCGAAGGCGCTGACATGGTGATGGTCAAGCCCGGCCTGCCCTATCTCGACGTCTGCGCGCGCGCCAAGCTCGAGTTTGATGTGCCTGTCTTCGCCTACCAGGTTTCAGGCGAATACGCGATGCTCGAAGCTGCGGCGGCAAACGGATGGCTGGACCGCGAGAAAGCCGTTCTCGAAAGCCTGCTGGGTTTCAAGCGCGCGGGGTGCGACGGCATCCTGTCATACCACGCACCGCTCGCGGCCCAACTCATCGAGGGCTTTCCTGCATGATCGAGGCGCTGCCGGACGGGATTGTATTCGCAGCCTTTCTGGGCGCGAGCTTCGTCCTGGCAGCAACCCCGGGCCCAGGCGTGCTCTACATCGTCCTGCGAAGTGCGACGCAGGGGCTCCGTTCGGGGCTTGCCTCCGTCGCCGGCGTTGCTGCTGGCAACCTCGCGAACGCCACGGGTGCCGCTCTCGGGCTTGCGGCGCTCTTCTCAGCATCGGCAGCAGCTTTCACCGTGGTCAAATGGGCTGGCGCGGCGTATCTCGTATGGCTCGGTATCCGCACGCTTCTTGCCCCGATCTCGCCGGATCGCCAGCCGAAGCTTTTTCCTCTGCCACGAGGCCGCATCTGGCGGGACGGATTTCTTGTCGCCCTCCTGAACCCCAAGACCACGCTGTTTTTCGCCGCCTTTCTGCCGCAATTCCTGGATCCGGGCGCGCCGCAAGTTTCCCAGATCCTTCTTCTCGGAACGCTCTTCGTCGGCATCGCCTTCTGCACCGACGCTCTCTACGCAATAGGTGCAAGCCGCGTTTCTGGGCTGCTGGGGAACACGCATTCGATGCGGCAGAAGGTCCGTGCAGTTTCGGGCAGCGTCTTCATCGCAATGGGACTGTTTGCGGCGTTTTCAGGGCAGCGTACGGTGCGTTGAGCGTCGGCTCTCCTTCAATTCTCCCGTATTTGAAGGGAGGAACGGGCGCGAATACTTGGCGGCCCCGTCCGGAACATGCTATCGAAAGCCAAGTCGGCAATCTGACCGGCCTTAGAGGCAAGTTTTCTTTCGTTTGAGGAGCCATCGATGAGCAACTGGACCCGCCGCAGTTTTGTGGCCGCCGCAGGGTGTGGCCTGGCGGCCTGTACCTCCCGCGCGCCGGATCCTTCGGGCGAGCGCGGACGTATCGACTCCGCCGTCGACAGAGCAGTCAGCGAACTCTACCAGACCGTGCCTGGCGCCCAGGAACTCGGCGCTCGTTCCCAAGGGCTTCTGATAATACCGCAGATCCGCAAAGCAGGTTTCTTCGCCAGCGGCGCCTACGGTGAGGGCGCACTGATCATCGGCCCTGCAAAGGTCGAATACTACTCGCTCAGTTCCGCAGGTTTCGGCTTCACATTCGGCGCAGCCGAATACAATCAGGCGCTCTTCTTCCTGACTTCGCAGTCGCTGCAGGATTTTCGTCTGGCCGATGGCTGGCAGCTCGGCGCGGGCGCGGCCGTCACCGTTCCCAGAGCGGGTGGCGCATCCGCGGGCATTGACTCGACCCGGATCAACCGGCCCATCGTCGAGGTCGTGTTTGGCCAGCGCGGCCTGATCGCGGACGCGAGCTTTGTCGGCGCCAAATACAGCCGCATCGTACGCTGACTATAAACCGCTCTAATTCCTGATGCGGGCCGGTTCGTCAGACCGGCCCATTTCAATTGAATCCCCGCCAGGCAAAGACCGCATTCACTCCTGCGGAACGAGATGCGTCACCCCGTCTCCCGCCGCCCGGGCGAGATCGGTGTCAAGCGACATGGGAATGTATTCCCCCCGCCGCCATAGGGTCGACATGTCGTCATAGTGGCGTGAAAGCGGATGTCCGCTTTGGCCCGTAGAGAGAATGATCACGCTCGAATCCGGGTCAGCGAAGTCGTAAACGGTACGCAACACGGAGGCATGTTCATTCAGGAACGGCTCCGGCGCGCGCCCGGTGGCGAGCCCGCGCATCAGGGTATGATCTCCGCCACCTGTCGTCTGCCGGATATTTGTAAGCAGCCCCAGGACCGGGATCGTGCCAAGCGTCTCGTGGCGATGCACCGCCTGGTGGGCATCGCCCCAGCGCCAGCTCTCGACCCGGCCGCCATATTCTTCCGTCAGTTCTACCAGCGCGTCATCAAGTGCCCGGCTTGCCATGTCGGAGCAGGTCTCGACCACGGATGTTTGCGCGACATCGCACCAGTCGCCTGCCCCATCCACATTGCGAAAGACCCGTTCGATGAAGACAGGCTCGGGCTGCGGCAGAAGTTCGGCGTAAGTCCCAAGCTCGTCGATGATCAGCCGGCGCTGGAGCGCGCGCATCCAGGCGGCGTATATCAGCGGCTCGGGGTCGTGCTCGGACATGGCCCCGTTCCAGTCTGCCAGCCGTTCGAGCGCGTCCTGCCGACGCCGCGCCGCACTGCCCTCCTCCGCCGCCGCATCGGAATACCACAGATCCCGCGCGATCAGAGGCAGGAGGGTGCGCGCGGGTTCCGAAATGGTATCGGTCTGAATCTCGATAAAGCTGTCGAGCGTGTGGTATTCCCGCGCGCCCAATAAACGAGCCGCACGCACGATGCGGAACGTATCGCCCCAGTCATGACTCAGATTGTCGGGCCAGAGCGCATCGGTAATCCGGTTATTGGTATTGGCGACAATGCCACTCGGCGGATCTATCACCCAAGGGTATTCGGAAAAGGGTCGGATCCCTTGCCAGTCGTTTATCGCCAGCCACCCTGGTGAAGGAATACGCCCTCGACTGGTATGCCCGGGATGACGGCGCGGTGCGGAACCGGCCATCTGGAGCGCCACGGTTTCCTTGTCCGCCAACGTGATCATCTGTGAGGGCACGACAAGAGCGCGGAGGGCATTGCGCGCTTCGCGGATCGAACCCGCGCGCATCAGCCCCATAGCCGCCTCTATCGACCGATCCTCGGACGTCAGCCCGGTCCAGGCAAGTGCGGCCACGTGGCCTTGGGGCGTGATCGGCTCGACTTCGAAATGATTTCCCGGAATGACCGGACCGTGGCGCGTCCATTTCAGAACCATGTGCACGGGATCCTCGCCTCGCACATTGATCACCGCATCGCGCTGCCGGAAAGGTTCGTATCCCTCAGGAGTGAGGTAGCGATCGGGATCTTCAGGGTCCAGTCGCTCAATATAGATATCTTGATTGTCGAGATAACTCGCCGTCAGACCCCAGCCGATATTCTCGTTCCGCCCAATGACGATGGATGGCACACCGGGAAGCGTTGCACCTATGGCTGGGCCGCTCTCCAGGTCGAGCCGCGCCAGATAGAATGCAGTGGGGGCGGTAAGTGCGAGATGAGGATCATTTGCAAGCAGTGGCACCCCGGCCGCCGTGCGATCCGCCGCCGCGGCGAATGCGTTTGAGGCCCCTGCCTGACCTACAGGAGCCAGTGGATAGAGCGCATGACGCACAGGCGGTTCCACTGGGCCCTCGCGCAAATCCGGAAACATCTCGGAGAACTCGGGAAGCCCCATAACAGGCTGGCTCGTCTCCTCCGGCAATATGTCCCGAACCCTTTCCGCTGGGATCCGAAGCGACAACCGCGCACGCAACGTTTCGCGCGCGGCATTGTCGGAAAGCCGCAGCCCCATCAGCTTCTGGATCGCGATCGAGTCGGCTGGGATCCACGGTGCGATGGCGGAGTCGAACAGAAACAATTCAGGCGCGCCACGCCCAAGCGCATCGCGCTGGACGATTCTCAGCCAGGCATTCACGCCGTCAGCATAAGCGTTCAGATCGGCCGTAATCTCGGAGCTCTGGATTGCCGCGGCCTCACGTGAGGAGCCGTAGATGTCGAGCGCCCGCATGAGTTGGTCGATTTCCAATGTCCCGGGACCGAACAGCTCGGAAAGCCTGCCCTGCGCCGCCCGGCGCATGATGAACATCTGCCAGAGCCGATCTTGCGCGTGCACAAAGCCCAGCCCGAAAAGCGCATCATGATCGCTCTCTGCTAGAATATGCGGGACGCCATACCGATCCCGTATAATCTCCACCTCGCCCGTGGGGCCGGAGACGAGATACTCCTTGTTATAATCGGGAAGCGACTGCTCTGCGAGGTAATAGGCCAGACCCGCCGCTATGATCACCAAGACCGTCAGAAAAATGAAAGCCCGCATGAACCAGCGGAACAAAAACGCCATGCGCGAAACGCCCTCTCCCGATCGGGTTGACGCCTCTCGGATAGCAGGCCACTAGTGCAGACACAACGCCGCACGTCAAAAAGGGTGGGTATCTTATGGCACGTGTTGCCTTTATCGGACTCGGAGTGATGGGATATCCCATGGCCGGTCACCTCGCAAAAGCCGGACATCAAGTTACTGTTTACAATAGAACAAAATCGAAATCCGACCAATGGGTAGCCGAACACGGCCATCAATCCGCCGAGACTCCTGCGGCTGCGGTTCACGAAGCCGAGATTGCCTTCTGCTGCGTCGGGAACGATGAGGACCTGCGGTCTGTCACGATCGGGAAGAACGGTGCATTCACCGGCCTTTCCCAGGGTGCAATCTTCGTCGATCACACCACAGCCTCCGCAGAAGTCGCGCGAGAGTTGAGCGAATACGCAAGTTCCAAGGGCTCCCACTTCATCGATGCGCCCGTATCCGGTGGCCAGGCCGGGGCGGAAAACGGTGTTCTAACAGTAATGTGCGGTGGCGAAGAAACGGAGTTTGCCCGTGCCGCTCCGGTGATTGAGGCCTATGCCCGCTCTTGCAGGCTCATGGGCCCCGCAGGAGCCGGACAACTTACCAAAATGGTCAACCAGATTACGATCGCAGGGCTTATCCAGGGGCTGTCCGAGGCACTTGCCTTCACCCAAAGTGCCGGGCTCGATGGTCAGGCAGTGCTCGATGTGATCTCGAAGGGAGCTGCTGGGTCCTGGCAGATGGAAAACCGCGGCAGAACCATGCTGGAGGATGAGTTCGACTTCGGCTTTGCGGTCGACTGGATGCGCAAGGATCTCGCAATCTGCTTGGCCGAGGCCAATCGTAACGGCACATCCCTGCCGGTTACCGCGCTCGTCGATCAGTTCTACCATGACGTTCAGAAAATGGGCGGTGGTCGCTGGGATACCTCGAGCTTGATCAAGCGACTCCGCTGAACAGGGCGCTTCAGGCCCGAAACTGCCGCTCAACCAACACATTCAACCTTTATCACGGCTCCGAGCGCTTGACTCGGAGCCGCTCGCGCCCTTGAAGAAGCTCAAACGCGGCCCGACCGCACGCCCGAGGCCCTAGTGTCGCGCGCTCGCGGCCCTTCCCGAGACAAGGCAGATTTCATGAACCTCCCCAACCTCCGCCATGAACTCCGTCACGAATGGTTCGGTAACGTTCGGGCGGACATGCTTGCGGGCATCGTTGTCGCACTCGCGCTCATTCCCGAAGCCATTGCCTTTGCCATCATCGCGGGCGTCGATCCGAAGGTCGCGCTTTACGCCTCCTTCTCCATCGCGACGCTGATCGCGTTCACCGGTGGCCGACCAGGCATGATCTCGGCCGCGACCGCGGCAACTGCCGTCCTGATGACGACGCTCGTGCGAGACTACGGCCTTGAATATTTGCTCGCAGCGACAATACTTGCCGGATTGCTCCAGATCGTCGCAGGCTTTGTCGGACTTGCGAAACTGATGCGCTTCGTCTCGCGTTCGGTCATGACCGGCTTTGTCAACGCCCTCGCCATCCTGATCTTCATGGCGCAGCTTCCGGAACTCACGAACGTGCCTGTGCTTACCTATGTGCTCGTAGCCGTGGGCCTCGGGATCATCTACGGCGCACCCTATGTTACCAAGGCGATACCATCGCCGCTCCTCTGCATCATCATTCTGACCCTCGCGAGCATGATCTTCGGCTTCGATGTGCGGACTGTCGATGACCTGGGTGAGTTGCCGTCCTCCCTGCCCGTATTCCTATTGCCCGACATCCCGCTCAATTTCGAAACGCTGCAGATCATCTTTCCCTATTCCGTCGGAGTTGCTGCGGTGGGTCTTCTGGAAAGCCTGATGACCGCACAGATCGTCGACGAACTGACCGATACGAACTCGGACAAGGACCGCGAATGCGTGGGTCAGGGCATCTCGAACACCGTAACCGGTTTCCTTGGGGGCATGGCCGGCTGCGCCATGATCGGGCAGTCAATCATTAACGTGAAATCTGGCGGTCGCGGGCGGCTTTCGGCTCTCACCGCTGGCGTCGGTCTCCTTTTCATGATCCTGGTGCTCAATGACTGGGTGAAGCAAATTCCGATGGCCGCTCTCGTTGCGATCATGATCATGGTTTCGATCGGAACCTTCTCCTGGTCTTCGATCAAGAACCTCCGCACCCATCCGCGCTCGTCCTCGATCGTCATGCTCGCGACCGTTGCGCTCGTGGTCTACACCCACAATCTCGCCATCGGTGTGATGGTCGGTGTCCTGCTTTCAGGCATCTTTTTCGCCGGCAAGATCGCGCAGATCTTTCGTGTCACATCAACCGTCACACCGGATGGTCGTGCACGCATGTACCGCGTCGAGGGTCAGCTTTTCTTCGCAAGTGCTGATGAGTTTTCCCGCGCGTTCGACTTCAAGGAAGCACTGGATGAGGTTACCATCGACGTGAGTGCCGCGCATATCTGGGACATATCCTCTGTTGCGGCCGTGGACATGGTCGTGCTCAAGTTCCGCCGGGAGGGCACGGATGTGAACCTTGTGGGCATGAACGAGGCCTCTGAGACCATCGTCGACAAGCTGGGGGTCCATGACAAACCCGGCGCCATGGAAGAAATGCTCGGGCATTGAGGGAGCGAAACCGATGGCAGACAACCCGACACGTATCATCGCCCTGGTCGATGGCTCGTCCTATTCGGCCAGCGTGTGCGATCATGCAGCGTGGGCCTCCAAGCGCCTGGGCCTCGGGGTCGAACTGTTTCATATCCTTGGGCGGCGCGAGCAATCGAGCGTCCCCGCAGATCTAAGCGGCAGTCTCAAGCTTGGGGCTCGCACAGCACTGCTTGATGAACTGGCAAAATCCGATGCCGAGCGTGCAAAGCTCAATCATGCCCGTGGCCGGCTCATTCTCGAAGATGCCGCGACGCGACTTCGCAATGACGGTGTCACCCAGATCGAGGAGCGCCTCCGCAACGACGACCTCCTAAGTACAATCTCCGAATTCGAGAAGGATGCGCGTCTGCTCGTCGTCGGCAAGCGCGGCGAGGCTTCGGCCTTCGCACACGAGCATCTCGGCTCCAATCTCGAACGGATCCTGCGCTCGGTTACTCGCCCTGTCCTCGTCGCAAACCGTGCCTTCAAGGAAGTCGAAAGCTACCTTGTAGCCTTCGACGGCAGCCGTGCAGTGATGAATTCGATCGACCGGATCGCAGCAGGCTCCATGCTCGACGGCCTGCCTTGCACATTACTGCATGTGGGCGAGCGCACCTCCGCGATGCAAGCCCAGATGGAGGGTGCGGCCGCCTTGATTGCGCCGAAAGCTGGACCCGTGACCATCAATTTCGTCTCAGGCGAGCCCGACAAGACCATCGCGGACCGGATCGAGGCCGATGGTACAGACCTTCTTGTGATGGGCGCGTCGGGCCACAACCGCATCAAACGGCTTTTCCTTGGCTCCACTTCATCGAGCATGGCACGCCTCTGCAAGGTACCGGTGGTAATCTTCCGCTAGTGGTTCGAGCCGGACGGCAGAGTTGACACCATTCCACAAGTGGAAATGATCTCGGGCCAACGAGTATCATGGAGGCTTGGAGCGTGTTCGGGATCCGGGGACGGGGCGCATTGCAGGAGGTCGAGACCGTGCCATGTCGCGACAGTGTCCACGTTGTCGCATTGCTTGCCCTGGTCTCCGCAGGCACCCCGGCCCTCGCGACCGATATGCCGGATCTCGGACCTGAGCCGAGGTTCATCACGCCCGATATGGAGCGGGTGCGTGTGGGCCGGTTGCTCTTCTATGACCCTATCCTTTCGGGCAACCGCAATATCTCCTGCGCCACCTGCCATCACCCGCGATTCGGTACATCAGATGGCGTTTCGCTCTCGCTTGGCGAGGGCGGGACTCGGCTCGGTCCAGAGAGGCATGTAGACCCAGACAACATCCCGGAGGAGCGCATTCCACGCAATGCGCCGGGGCTGTGGAACCTCGGCGCCGAAGAGTTCACCGTCATGTTCCACGACGGGCGATTGGAGGCGGACCCGGACCACCCCGGTGGTATCCGCACACCGCTCGGAGCAGAAATGGTCGAGGGTTTCGACTCCGTCCTCTCGGCGCAAAGCATGTTCCCGGTCCTCTCCGCCGATGAAATGGCCGGTCACTATTCGGAGAACGAAATCAGCCAGTCGGTTCGGCAGGGTTTTCTGAGCCGCAAGGGTGGGGCTTGGGATCAACTTACCGCACGCGTTCACGCCATTCCCGCGTATGCGCAGGCGCTGGAAACATTGAAAATGCCCGGCGAAGCGGAAGGTTTTCCATTGATCTCAAACCTTATTGCCGATTTCATCCGCCACGAATGGCGGGCGGATGACAGTCCCTTCGACAGGGCCTTGCGGGGAGAAGGCGAGCTTTCCCCTGACGCTGCGCGTGGCATGGCCCTCTTCTACGGTGAAGCCGGATGCGCGGAATGCCATTCCGGTTGGTTCCAGACGGATCATGACTTCCACGCCATCGCGATGCCGCAAATCGGACCAGGCAAGGCTGCCCGGTTCGAAGCCCATGCGCGCGATGAGGGCCGGATGCGTGTAACCGGCAACGCGGAGGACGCCTTCGCTTTTCGGACACCCTCCCTGCGCAATGTGGCCCTCACAGCGCCTTATGGGCATGACGGTGCGTATCCAGACCTTGAAACGGTGATCCAGCACCACCTTGCTCCTTTGGTCGCGCTCGAAAACTATTCCGCCGAACTTGCGGTCCTTCCTGAACTGGAAGGCGCGGAGGACTTTGTCGTTGCAAGCGACCCGGAAGAACGCGAACTTATTGCTGAAGCAAACGAGCTGAAGCCCACCATTCTGGGCAAGTCGGATATCGACGCGCTAATTGCGTTTCTGGCGGCCCTGACGGACCCGGCGGAGCGTCTCGGCGTCCCCGAAACCGTCCCGAGCGGCCTCCCGGTGGACAGATAGCAGATGGCTATTTCTCGAATTTCACCTCACCATTTGCTTTGATCCTGCGCCATTCAGTTGACGCACCGCCCGGCCAGATGACCCGGACGTCGACCTCTTCGTCTGTAGCCAGGCCGAAATGCAGCGGCACAGCCGCGCCCCCGGCATGACCACCTCCCACAGTGATTTCCTGTGCTTGGATACCGCCTGAGCGACGCACCTCCACGAATGCTCCGACGGCCTGGGTGTTTGGCTCCGGAGCTGACACCCAGACCTTCAACCAGTTTCCCGATGGAGGCGCGTTCTGCCAGACTTCCATACGCGCGCGACGGTTCACCACCGCAATATCCAGTGCGCCGTCAAGATTGAGATCGACCAGAGCCGCACCTCTAGAGCGGGCCATCGAAGCAACCCCGGCCTCTTTCGCGACCTCCGTGAAGCGCCCGTCCTGCCCCTGCAGAAGCAGCGTGTTCGGGTCTTCTATCGCCGCATCAGGCATCTGCTCGACGTTGCCCTTTGCCACGAAGATATCATCGCGCCCGTCGGTGTTCACATCACCAAAGGCTGCATGCCAGCCTGTCGAAGGACGTCCATCCTCCCCCGTGTGGGGCCTGTGCGCGGTGGTGCCAAAATCGTAGGTCACGTCGCGCCAGACCGGTCCGCCCGGGGCCGGATCGAATGCCTGGAATTTCTGATCGCCGATGGAGGTAAGATAGACCTCTGGGAAGCCGTCACCCGAGAGATCGCGGGAGGCGATACCCATGCCCCATAGGCTATAGCTTCGCCAGCCATCGTCGGCAGTATAGAGGCGGGGATCGGCCCCCATGGCCCACATCTGCTCCTGCCCGCCCCGGACGTAATAATGTCGATCGTTGCTGACCCTCAGATCGGCCTTCCCGGTGCGCGACCAGTCCGAGAACAGCATCGAAAGTGCGCAAAAGCCCGGCTCGAGGCGCAGAGGTTCGCCGTAGTGTCCGCCTTTGGGCCTGTAGAGCAGCGTCACATCGCAGGCCTCGAAAGGCCCATCTGGATCGCTACGATCCACGTAAGTTCCGAAGGCGAGTGTCGGCAGGCTTTCCCCCTCCTCCCAGGTAGCGGAAAATGCCGTAGTCCAATGGTCTCCGGAGGTGAACCCCAAGTCGGTAAAGGGCTCGAACGCGCATTTGCTTTTGCCCCGCATCAGCATGTCCGGCCCGACGCGCAAAATCGCAAGGTCGAGCACTCCATCCCCATCGACATCGAGCGGATAGGCACCCGTAACGCCCGTTATTCTCATCACTTCGGGTGTTTCGTCGTGGAAAGTGAGTTCGCCACCAGGCAGATCTGTCGTGTTCCGCAAAAGCTTTGCAGGGTTCGCGCCCCCTGCAGCGAAGAGATCGGGGAAGGCATCACCATCGCAATCAAAAGCTGCGAGACCGCCGCCAACAAAATGTTCCCAGCCACCATCATAGACATGATCCAGCAACGGGCGTTGATCAAAGACCGGCACAGAAACAGGTTTGTCCTCCGCCAACGCGTTGCCCGCGCTTGCGCCCAAGAGGGCGACCATCAGGATCCTAGACCGCATCTTTCGCCAATTCCCGCACAGTAAGCACGGAGACCTGCTCGATTGCATACGCCGCAGCTCCCTTTGCCCACATTTCGTCGCCCCATTCGTGAACCCGGATTTCCGGCAACGGGGCATCGACCTGGACCACCATTCGCTGCATTTCTGGCATCACGTTCCGCTCGTAGAAGTGCCGGAAAGAGACCCGTGCGCCTGCCAGAATGATCAACTCCGGATCGAAGACGTTTATCAGATTTGCTATCCCCATCGCGAGAATGCGCCCCGCCCGCTCAAGAACCGATAGGGCAGTCTGGTTACCGGCCTGTGCCGCAGCGAGGAAATCAGAAATATCTCCTTGGATGTTGCTCCCGGCAATCTCGACATTGGCTTCGCGCAGCATTGCATAACCGCCGACATAGGCTTCCAGGCACCCCCTTTGCCCGCATTGGCAAAGCGCACCCTCATACTGGACCTTGGTGTGGCCGAGTTCTGCACCGCAGCCTCGTGCACCGCGGTATAACTCGCCATCCAGGATGATCCCGAGCCCAACCCCATGCTCTATCGTGACCACGAGGAAGTTGTTCACATTCCGGACGGCGCCGAAGAGATGCTCGGCCTTGGCCACGAGATTGGCGTCATTGTCGAGAAAGGCCGGAACAGGGAGTCTCTGCGCGAGAACCGATGCGAGATCGGCGTTGCGATGAATGAGCGATGAAGACCAATGCACGAAATTACGGATCGCGTCGATTTGGCCGGCTAGGCCGATGCCGATACCCGAGAGATCGTCAGGCCTGAAGCCTCCCTTTCCGCAGGCTTGCTCCACTGCCAACGTGACCTGATCCACAAGTTCAACGGATTGCATCTTGGCCCTGGCCAATGACATCTGGTGACGAATAATTTCGCGGCCCTCGAAGTCGAGGATCAACACCGAGATATAGCGCTGCGCGACCTTGACGCCTGCAACGCGGTGCGCGCCTCCCCGCAGTTTCAGCAGCACACGCGGGCGACCTCGCCTTGATTGACTGGGTTTCTCTTCTTGCCGGATTTCCTCGAGCACACCCGCGGCAATCATTTCCGCGGTGATGGCAGTGACCGTTGCAGGGCTCAATCCGACTGCACGCGAGATGTCGATCCGAGCGATTCGCCCGGCGAGCCGGATCGCATTCAGCACGGCGAGCCGCCCGTGGTCGCGCAGGTCTGCCGCCCCTCCCGATGGCTCAATCCGCCCCATGGTCGTTTCCGCCTCCCCTGATTACGAGCCTGAAATCGGTGTAGAATCCCGCCTCCACCGCACCTTCGCGGTGCTGTGCCGGGAATTGTAGCACAAATATTTTGACAGATAAAATAAATAAGCGTAGACGTTGATTGCGCCGGAGCACCTCTCGAGGCGGGCCTGGCGAAAAGAAAACTGGGAGGAAAGCAATGAAATTTCTCGGTGGCACATCAGCCATTGCCCTGCTTGCCGTGGCCGCATTCCCGGCCAACGCACAGGACATTTCCGTCGGCGTGAGCTGGTCGAATTTCCAGGAAGAGCGCTGGAAAACCGACGAGGCCGCGATTGTTGGCGCCTTGGAAGCCGGCGGCGCAAGCTACATCTCGGCGGACGCACAGTCCTCCTCGGCCAAGCAGCTTGCCGATATCGAAAGCCTCATCGCCCAAGGCGTCGACGCACTGATCGTTCTGGCGCAGGACACCCAGGCCATCGGACCGGCTGTTCAGGCCGCAGCCGATGAGGGAATTCCGGTCATTGCCTACGACCGTCTGATTGAGGATGACCGGGCCTTCTATCTGACTTTCGACAATGTCGAGGTCGGACGGATGCAGGCCCGCGCGGTCTTCGAAGAACAGCCCACCGGCAACTATGTCATGATCAAGGGCTCGCCCACGGATCCGAACGCGGACTTCCTGCGCGGCGGCCAGCAGGAAATCCTGCAGGACGCGATAGACGCGGGCGACATCACCATCGTGGGCGAAGCTTACACCGACGGTTGGCTACCGGCGAACGCCCAGCGCAACATGGAACAGATACTGACCGCGAACGACAACGCGGTCGATGCGGTCGTGGCCTCAAATGATGGCACTGCGGGCGGCGTCGTGGCGGCGCTAACTGCGCAGGGAATGCAGGGTATCCCGGTCTCCGGGCAGGACGGCGATCACGCGGCGCTTAACCGCGTTGCACTTGGCACCCAGACGGTCTCTGTGTGGAAGGATGCGCGCGATCTCGGCAGGGCCGCGGGCGAGATTGCCGTGGAACTTGCGGGCGGCACCGCGATGGCGGACATTGACGGTGCCGAATCTTGGACCTCTCCGGGAGGCACGACGATGACCTCGCTCTTCCTGGAACCCATCCCGATCACCGCGGACAATCTCCCCACAGTCGTGGAAGCAGGATGGATCACCCAGGAAGCACTTTGCCAGGGCGTCTCGGACGGTCCTGCTCCGTGTAACTGACGACACCCCGGAAAGGGAATGGCTGCCCCCGGAAATTTGGGGCAGCCTGACGAAATCTCGTGCTGAATCGGGGGAGTTCGGGCATGACCGACACCACATCTCAGCCAGCCACCACCAGCAACGCACGTAACCTGTTCCAAAAGCTGGAACTTGACACGCGCCTTTTGGGAATGGCCGGTGCCTTCATTCTATTGTGCATTGGGTTCGACCTCCTCACCGATGGCCGCTTCCTGACGCCACGCAATATCTTCAACCTGTCGATCCAGACCGTCTCGGTGGCGATCATGGCTTGCGGCATGGTTTTCATCATCGTCACACGCAACATTGATCTCTCGGTGGGTGCACTGCTCGCAACCAGTTCCGCCGTAATGGCAATGGTGCAAACGCAGATCCTGCCCCATGCGCTCGGTCTTGGCTTCGGCCATCCGATGACATGGATACTGGCCATGGCCTCCGGTTTTCTCGTCGGCACGCTGATCGGCGCGTTTCATGGCTGGATGGTCGGCTATCTGGCGATCCCGGCCTTCATCGTGACACTCGGCGGGTTTCTCGTCTGGCGCAATGTCGCCTGGTATCTGACCTCAGGTCAGACGATCGGCCCGCTTGACAGCAATTTCCTGATGTTTGGCGGCATCAACGGCACGCTGGGCACAACATGGAGTTGGGTCGTGGCGGTGATCGCGGCCGGCCTAGCCCTCTTCGCGCAATGGAATGCCCGCCGCTCTAAGGCCAGTCACGGCTTTCCGGTCAAGCCCGTCTGGGCGGAAATCACCCTATCGGCAATGATCCTTGGCTCGATTTTCGGATTCATCGCCATTCTCAACTCCTACATGATTCCCGAACGCCGGCTCGAGCGGATGTTCGAGGCCCGCGGGGAAGTGATGCCGGAGGGGCTCGAAGTCGGCTACGGCCTGCCGATTTCGGTGCTCATCCTGATCGCGGTCGCGGTCGTACTGACTATCGTGGCTAGAAAGACAAGGCTGGGCCGCTACATCTTTGCCACCGGCGGGAATCCCGACGCGGCCGAGCTTTCAGGCATCAACACCCGGCTGCTCACGGTCAAGGTCTTCGCGCTCATGGGCTTTCTCTGCGCACTTTCCGCTGTTGTCGCTTCAGCCCGTCTCGCCAACCATTCCAACGACATCGGGACGCTTGACGAACTGCGCGTGATTGCCGCGGCGGTCATCGGAGGCACGGCGCTTTCAGGCGGTGTCGGCACGATCCACGGCGCGATCCTCGGCGCGCTCATCATGCAGGCGCTTCAATCGGGCATGGCAATGGTCGGCGTTGATGCGCCTTTCCAGAACATCGTCGTGGGCACCGTCCTTGTTCTCGCGGTCCTGATCGACACGGTCTATCGCAAGCGGTTGGGAGCGAAGTGATGGCAACTCCGAAAGAGCTCCGCGACCAGGGCGCGACACCTCTGGTCGAAATGCGCGACATCTCGGTCTCCTTCGGCGGGATCAAGGCCGTGGACCACGTCACGGTCGACCTGCATCCAGGCGAGGTCGTAGGACTCCTCGGCCACAATGGTGCCGGGAAATCGACTCTGATCAAGGTGCTGTCGGGTGCTTACCACAAGGACGGCGGCGAGATCCTGATCGACGGCAAGCCGGTCGAGATCCACAATCCGCGAGACGCACGCGCGAACAATATCGAGACGATCTACCAGACGCTCGCTTTGGCGGACAATCTCGATGCCGCCTCGAACCTCTTCCTTGGCCGGGAGCTTGTCACGCCGATCGGGCTCGTGGATGATGCCGCCATGGAAGCCGAGTGCCGGAAGATCATGGGACGACTCAACCCCAACTTCCGCAAGTTCAAGGAACCGGTCTCCGCGCTCTCGGGCGGCCAGCGCCAGTCGGTTGCCATCGCCCGCGCGGTCTATTTCAACGCGCGCATCCTGATCATGGACGAGCCGACAGCCGCGCTTGGCCCACACGAAACTCAGATGGTCGCAGAACTGATCCAGACCCTGAAGGCACAGGGCATAGGCATCTTCCTGATCGACCACGACGTTCACTCGGTCATGCAACTCTGCGACCGGGCCAGCGTCATGAAAAACGGCGCGCTCGTTGGCACGGTTAATATTGAGGATGTCACTGACGATGATCTGCTGTCGATGATCATCCTCGGAAAGAAACCTGGCGAAACCACCCTCTAAGAACTGGCGCCCCGCGGGAACCGGGGCGCACCTTCACGAAAAGACAAGGCAATACCATGGCAACCGGCTTCTTCGACGGCATTGAACGCGTCCGCTACGAAGGTGCGGACAGCACCAACCCGATGGCATACCGGCACTACAATCCAGACGAAATCGTCTTGGGCAAGCGAATGGAGGAGCATCTGCGGCTCGCCGTCGCGTGGTGGCATTCCTTCGCCTACGAGGGCGGCGACCCATTCGGTGGATCGACCCTCGTGCGCCCCTGGCACCCCCAGGACAACATGGAGAATGCGCGGCTCAAGGTTGATGTCGCCTTCGAGATGTTTGAAATCCTCGGCACCCCCTTCTTCTGTTGGCACGATGCCGATATCCGGCCCGACCAGGGCGATCTCGCCGGGAACGTGGCCAAACTCGATGAGATTACAGACTACATTGCCGAAAAGATGGAACACTCAAGCACGCGCTGCCTCTGGGGCACGGCGAACATGTTCAGCCACCGCCGCTGGATGGGTGGCGCCTCCACCAATCCGGATCCGGATGTCTTCGCCTTCGCCGCGGCGACTGTTAAATCCTGCATGGACGCGACCAAGAAGCTCGGTGGGGCGAACTATGTTCTCTGGGGCGGACGCGAGGGTTACGAAACCCTGCTGAACACGGATCTGGGTCGGGAACTCGACCACATGGGACGTTTCCTAACCATGGTGGTCGACTACAAGCACAAGATCGGCTTCGAGGGCACGATTCTCGTAGAGCCGAAGCCACAAGAGCCTTCCAAGCATCAGTATGACTATGACGCCGCGACCTGCATCGGGTTCTTGCGCAAATACGGGCTGGAAAACGAAGTGAAGCTCAACCTCGAGCAGGGACACGCCATTCTCGCAGGGCACAGCTTCGAGCATGAACTGGCTGTTGCGGCAGCAGACGGGATGCTTGGTTCGATCGACATGAACCGCAACGACTACCAGTCTGGCTGGGACACAGACCAGTTCCCGAACAACACCCCGGAAGTGGCGCTCGCCTACTACGAAGTGCTTAGGGCAGGCGGTTTCGCCACGGGAGGCACCAACTTCGATGCACGCATCCGGCGCCAATCTATCGACCCAGAGGATCTGATCGCGTCACATGTTGGAGGTTTTGATATCTGCGCAAGAGGCCTGAAGGCCGCCGCCGCGATGATAGAAGATGGCGGGCTGGAGGCCGCACGCCGGGAGCGCTATGCTGGTTGGGAGACCGACCGCGGAAAGGCCATGCTTGCAAGTGACCTCGAAAGCGTCGCTGCGAAGGCCCTGGCCGAAGGGATCAACCCTAACCCGCGTTCCGGCCGGCAGGAAATCCTCGAGAACTACGTGAACCGGTTCGTCTGAAGGAAGTCGGACCAAGGCCGGCAGCATCTGCGGAGTCTTTCGCTGGAGCGCTTTTCGTTCCGCAAGGCTCCGCACAGGCTTGGCTCCTTCCACTACCAAGCCCACAAATCAGACATCTCATTCATCGCTTTTTAGTCAAATTCAATTACGAGTCTTATCTGTATTTAAGCGCTGCGCTCGCACTTCGCCGATCGCGTGCGAAATAGGGATGAATTTTCAAAATGTTGCGACGGGATTCCATCCGGATCACGATAATTGGTTTCTGTCTTCTGCTTGGCATGGCCGGCAGTGTCGGGATCTTCTTCTACAACGGTATGGTCGATGGACTGCGTGATCGCGGCCTGGCAAATTTCGACAGCTATCTTCAGATCGGGATGAACCGTATCGAGGACGAGATTGCGAACATCCGCACGCGCACACTGTTCCTCGCCCGAACGCCCGCCATGGGAAACCTTGTCCGCGCCCATTACAATGGAGGCGTCGATCCCGAGGACGGCTCCACGGAGACGGAACTGCTTGCACAGTTGGGCACTCTGTTTGTGCGGATGGCCGAACTCAACAGGCATATCTACCGGATTCGGCTTATCGGTGCAGAACGCAACGGCCTCGAGCTTCTCGAAGCTACACGGAAAGGCGGGATGATTTCCCTGAGTCCGTCCACCGCCCTCGATGAGATCGGGGAAAGCAGCTTTTTCCGACAGGCAATCGGTCTTAATCCACAGGAAATCTACCAGAGCGGCTTTGAAGTCGCTCTGGCTCCGGAGAACTCCTTGCGCGGGATCCGTTCCTTCCTCCGCACGGCGACTCCCCTGCACAATGATGCCGGGAAGGTCTTCGGCATCTTGGTGATCGATGTCGACACGTTTTCCGTCATGCGCCAATTGCGGCACTCTATTCCCTCGGAAGCCAACATCTATCTGCTGAACTCCAGAGGTGAGCTCATTTCACGCCCGCCACCCTGGGACATGGCTCTCGAGGAACAGAAGGGCCTCTCGGGGCTAGACCCTTCCCTGGTCTCAACCGTCATCGAGGGTGAAAGCGACAGCTATTCAGGTGTGGTCAAAGGTAAGGATGAGCGAGAGATCGCAATCTTCGCACGGAAGTTTCTCCTCCACCATGACTCCGGAGAATTTGTCCTCGCCGCGATGGCAATTCCCATGAGTGTACTCCGGGAAAGTGCAGACAATATCCGCGCCCAGATATCCCTCATTGCTATTCTTTTCTCGATATTCGGTGCGCTTCTGCTCTTCGCGGCCACCAACCGCCATGCTCGACCGATGGAAACGCTGACACGTGCTGCACACCAGATTCTCGCTGGGCGCCCACTCTCTCACATCAACTGGCCCGAAAGTGCGGATGGCCCCGCAGGCAAGCTTCGGGATGCCTTCGTCGAGGTCATAACCACCATTCTCAATCGGGAAAAGCAAATCGACGAGACTGTTCGCAGGCTTGAGACCCTCACCAATGGTGTCGCGGATTCGATCATCATGATCGACGAGAACGGCATAGTGGAAACCGTGAACCAGTCCACGCTCAAGATGTTTGGCTACACCAAGGACGAGATCATTGGAAAGAACGTGACCATGATCATGCCGGAGAGCTTCCGGTCCCGCCATGATCACTACCTGCGAAAGTATATCGAAACTGGTCGTCAGGACGTGTTCGGCAAGAGTCGTTTCCTCAGCGGGATGAAAAGGGATGGAACCGAGTTTCCCATCGAACTGACCGTTTCGGTTAGTGGCGAACCGGGAAGTGCACGCTTCATCGGCATCATAAGAGATATCTCCGAACGCGATGTCGTCGCGCGCATGAAGGCGGAATTCGTTTCGACGGTCAGTCACGAACTCAGGACGCCGCTTGCTTCAATGCAGGGAAGTCTTGGCCTGCTCGAGGCTGGCATCGCCGGAGAGCTTTCCCCCCAGGCCCATGAATTGATCGAGACGGCGAATGGCAACTGCGCCCGCCTCATTACTCTTATCAACGACATTCTCGACATGGAGAAGATCGAATCCGGCCGCATGAGTTTCTCTTTCAACCACATTGACCTTGCTCGCATTGTCGACACTGCGGTTCAGGAGTGCCGGGGCATGGGTACGGAAGCGGGTGTCAGGATCTCGACGAAATATCCGGACACACCACCGATCGTGCTGGGCGATCCGGACCGCCTGATTCAGGTGGTCAACAACCTTCTTTCGAACGCCATCAAGTTCTCCCCCCAGGGAGGGGTGATCACTGTCTCGATTCAGCAGGTCGGCGGGGCCTGGAGGCTCTCCGTTGCCGACAACGGTCCGGGCATACCCGCCGAATTTCGCAGCCAGATCTTCGAAAAATTCACCCAGGCCGACAACAGCACACGCCGTCGCATCGGGGGCAGTGGTCTGGGGCTCAGCATCTGCCGCTCGATCGTAAAGGCGCATATGGGCAGGATCGATTTCCGCACCAGCTCCTCAGGAACCGTGTTCTTCGTCGATCTGGGCATTTCATCCGAAACTCCGCAACAGGTGGCAAGAACCTTTGAAACCGCGCGGGGAAGGGTCCTCCTGTGCGTAGAGGACGAGACGGCAGAACAACTTCTGTCTGATCTCGTCGAAAGCATTGGCTATGAAGCATTCCACTGTCCGACCGCGGATACCGCTTGCAAACAGCTCAAATCCGAATGGTTCGATATTGTCATTCTAGATTGGGAAGGAAGCGGCACAGACGCCGAGAAAGTGGTGCGCTTCATTCACGCCACGCCCGACCTTTCGGATATCCCGATGATCGCCATTTCGCCGGCGCAGTCTGATTCCAATGAACTGGAGTATCCCGGCAGCGCGTCCTACATCCGCCAGATCAGCAAGCCGCTCGACGAAAACCGGCTTCGCAATGCCCTCGAAATGGCGTCGATACGCGCCGGCTCCGGCCCTCTGCGCGTCCTGCATCTCGAAGATGAGGTCGACCAGCAAATGGTGCTGAGAACCTTGCTTACCGGCATAGCGGAGGTCGACTCGGTCAGGACGCTCAGGGAGGCCCGCGCACGCATCGCTGAAACGTCTTACGATGTGGTTGTTCTCGACCAGTATGTGCCGGATGGCAGCGGGCTCGATCTTATCGAAACGCTAAAGTCCCAGACCAACCCGCCTGAAATGATGGTCTACTCCATCGATCTACCAACAGCAGACGCCTGCCGCTCAATCTCGGATTCCATCCTCAAAACCGATGCGGACAATACCGAACTCCTGCAGCGGATAAAACTGCTCCTCCGCACCGCTCGCAGCCAACGTCAGTCCTGATTCCAGAAAAGAGACGAACCAGGTTCATGGAAAAGAAATTGAAAATCCTCTGCGCCGAAGACGAAGCCGATATCCGCCGGATCGTCGCCCTCTCCCTCGAGATGGTGGGCGGGCATGAAGTCATTCTTTGCGAGAATGGCCGCGAAGCCGTCAGGCTTGCGGCAGAGAAACTGCCGGATCTCATCATCCTCGATGTCATGATGCCGGAACTCGACGGGACCGAGGCCCTCAAGCATATCCAGGAATGCCCCAAGACCGCCAAGATTCCGGTTGTTTTCCTCACTGCCCGCATCCAGGGGGCAGAAGTCGAAGCATATCGCGAGCTCGGCGCGGTCAATGTGATCGGCAAGCCTTTCCACCCCGTCGAACTGCCGGCAATCGTCGAGGAAATCTGGAGGAACCATTGCGCGCGCAGTGGCACTGCTGCGGTATGACCTCTGGTCAACGTGCCGGACCGGGCCTGGAACCCGAAGCGACCCGGCCCGGCATCAGGCGCGGACGTTAGGATCGGTCAGCTTGCGATGTTCCTGAAGGGCGAAGCGATCTGTCATGCCGGCAATATAGTCCGTAACGATGCGTGCGCGCCCGACCCTGCCATCCTGAAGTGCTTGCACGGAATTCCAGTCGTCCGGCATCAAACCCGGTGCCTCGTTGAATATCTCGAAGAGTTGCCGCACGACGATCTTTGCCTTTCGCCGCATTCGCTGAACTCCCCATTGCCGATACATCCGGTAGTAGAGGAACGTACGGATCTCCTTCAATTCGGTGAAAGTGCCCTCCGAGAAACGGACAACGGGCACGCCGAGATGCCGCACGGCCTGCACGTCTTTGGGCGCAAATTCCTCGATGCGCTCGAGGCTGGTGGCGAGCACGTCTTCCACCAGAAGCCCGAAGAATCGCCGGAGCGCTTCGTGCTCCCGTCGCGCCGGTGAAAGCCCAGGCCACCGCGCATCGACCTCGGCGATGCAACGCCCGATCATCGGCAGACAGCGCAGATCCTCCAGCGTGAAGAGGCCCGCGCGAAGCCCATCGGCCAGGTCGTGGTTGTTGTAGGCAATATCGTCCGCGATCGCCGCAACCTGTGCCTCCGCGCTCGCGTGGGTCTCCAACTCGAGATCATAGACCGCGTTGAACTCGCTGAGCGCAAACGGCACGTCGCCCACGACCGGCCCGTTATGCTTGGCAATGCCCTCGAGCGTCTCCCAGGTCAGGTTCAGCCCGTCGAAATCCGCGTAATGCGCTTCCAGCTTGGTCACGATCTTGATCGCCTGCGCATTGTGGTCGAACCCGCCAAAGGGCTCCATCAGTTCCTTCAGCTCGTCTTCGCCGGTATGCCCGAAGGGGGGGTGGCCCAGATCGTGAGCAAGTGCCACGGCCTCTGCCAGTTCCTCATTGAGTCCCAGCGAGCGCGCAAGCGTGCGGGCAACCTGCGCCACCTCGATAGAGTGGGTCAGACGCGTCCTGTAGTAGTCGCCTTCATGCTCCACGAAGACCTGCGTCTTGTGTTTCAGCCTACGAAAGGCCGATGCGTGAATGATCCGGTCCCGGTCGCGCTGGAAGCAGGTGCGATGGGCCGAGCCTTCCTCCGGATAGAGCCTTCCCCGCGTCGTGTCGGGGCGCGTCGCAAATGATGCGGTCATGGGCAAGCGGCCTCGTGTGTCACAATTCTTAATCCTACTCTGCCGTGGTAACGCATCGCTAAGGGGGCTGAAAGGTCCGAAGACTGTTCCCCCGCTCGCAAGCGCGGTGCAAAATGACGCCGGATCTTGTGCGCCTGGCACGTGGCGCTTACCTTGAAAGCAGCCTTGAAATGGAGATTGGGCAGAACGATGGATCTTGCCATACCACCGCGGGTCACCGATCGCGCCTTCGCCCGCATCAACGAAATTACCGAAGGCCGCGAACCACAGGCGTTGCGCATCGCAGTTGAGGGTGGGGGCTGCTCAGGCTTCCAGTATGCAATCAAGCTCGACGCGGCACAGGGAGAGGACGACCTCGTGCTCGAGAAGGACGGCGCGCGCGTGTATATCGACAGTGTAAGCCTGCCCTTCCTCGCCAATGCGGAAATCGATTTCTCCGAGGAACTGATCGGGGCACGGTTCGTGATCAACAATCCGAACGCGGCATCAAGCTGCGGTTGCGGAACCAGCTTCTCGCTCTGAGAACAATCCTCACAGCCTCAGGCCCGGTGATAGGGCGAGCCTGCGAGAATGGATGCGGCGCGATAGAGTTGCTCGCTGAGCATCACCCGGGCCAGCATGTGCGGCCAGACCATTGGCCCGAATGAGAGAAGATGGTCCGCGCGCTGACGGAGTTCCTGCGTAAGTCCGTCCGCACCGCCGATCAGGAAAACCAGATCGCGGACCCCGTCATCGGCGTGCTCTTGTAGCAATGTGGCAAACTGGGGCGAGCTGCGGGTTTTCCCGCGCTCGTCGAGAGCCGCGACGATCGCACCATCCGGAATGGCGCCGGCCAGCAAGACGGCTTCGGCTTCGCGCCCGCCGCCCTTCCGGTCTTCGAGCTCCAGAATCCTTGCCGGGCCCAGCCCATTGGGGCGCCCGGCTCGGTCAAACCGCTTCAGGTAGTCGTTGACAAGTTCAAGCTCCGGCCCCTTGCGGAGCCGTCCCACGGCAGCAATGCTGATGCGCAAGCGAAACGGTCTCTAGACCGGTTTCGGGGGACTACCCGCAGTGTTCTGCCACATCTTCTCGAGTTGGTAGAACTCGCGAACTTCCGGCCGGAACAGATGCACGATCACATCGCCCGTATCGATCAGGACCCAATCACCATGTTCCTTGCCTTCCGTGCGGACGACAACGCCATGATCACTCTTCAAGCGGTCAGCGAGTTTTTCAGCAATGGAAGCTACCTGGCGCGACGACCGGCCCGAGGCAATCACCATGTGATCCGCCATCTCCGATTTTCCAGCGAGCGGTATGGTCGTCACATCCTCGGCCTTGTCGTCGTCGAGCGAGGCCAGGATGGTCGCAAGCAGATCTTCTCTGCCAGACTTTCCCGGGACCGGCTGAAATGCCTTGCCCGGGGTGGCGGCAGAAGCCGCCGTAACGTGCTGAGACAGCGCGATTACCTCCGTCAAACGCGCCGTTCTTGCCCGGCGCCGGCAATGTTTAGATTAGGCGAAAGGGCGCATTTTTTCAAGAAGGCTGATTTTTGCGTTCGGTCAATCGGCAAGAGACGCACGCCATCTGGAGAAGACAGCAACGCGCCACTTGCAGACACACCGGCAAAAAGAAGCATCGTGGATCTTTCTTTCTCGGAAGTATCTCAAATGATGTAGAGATTTGGCCGATCTTTGCCAACCCAAAGGCACTCCAACCACCCGCGTTCACTACCTGACAAACACACCCTACCCCGCTTCCCGAACGCCAGCGACAGCCCCACCCCGGGGCAAACGCCGTTAACCGAGTGCCCTTGTTTTCATGGCTCGCCTTGGGTTTCTCGACCAATCACGTACAAGTCTTCTCGTATAGAGGTCCAATTTTCGTCTTTTACGATTACTTTAGATCTATAGTTCTCTTTAAACGTGTAACACTATGCCACCTGTTTTGACCGCCGATTCCACCGGGTCAGGAGCCTCTTACTGTCGCCTCGTTGAGGCCACAGGTTACCGGGATTCTTTATTAGTTACGTTTGGTTAACGTATCTCGCGCAGTCTCGGGCCAGCGAAATGTGGGGCCGGGCCTTGAGAACCGAAAAAACTTCAGTGGCGGCATTGTCAAAAGATCTGTTCACCGGGCGCGTCGTGTTGCCCATGGCCTGCGCAATCCTTGCCTCGATCTTCATGGTCGTGGGCTTCGTCATCTTTACGGCCCAGGGCCAGAACCGGCTCGAGGTCGAATCCTCCTCAATGCTGGCCGACACCGCGGTCAAGGTTAACAAGCGCCACATCGCGAGAAACCTCAAGGACTACGCGGTCTGGGAGGATGTCTACTATCACCTCCATGAAGGTCTCGATGTCGATTGGGCCGCCACGGATGGAAATGTCGGCGCCAATGTCTACGAAGGCCTCGGCTACGAGCTCGCCTTCGTGATCGACCCGGCAGGAGAGACGGTCTACGCCGTCATCGAAGGCACGCCGCAGGACACGAGCGCCGAAGAGTTCGTCCCTGAAGGCCTCGACCAGATCATCCAGACAGGCACCCTTTCCCGCAACCCGGCCGTCGGCGTCGCAAGTTCCAGCGACGGCCTGCTGCTGATCGCCAGCATGGGCATCATCCCGCCCTCCATTTCCGACGAAGCCCTGCCTTCCGAAGAACGCTCCAGCCTCGTCTTCGCCAAGCGCCTCGACCAGAGCTTCCTCGAGCGCATGGGCAACGAATACCTGCTCAAGGGCCTCAAGATCATCGCGGCCGACGAAGCGGCAGCAGGCGCCACGATCCCGCTCGCCAGTCTCAATGGCGAGACGATGGGCTATCTGATGTGGTCGCCGGAACAGCCGGGATACGAGCTGCTCCGCCTCCTCCTGCCGCCCCTCGTCATTTCCGTGATTGTCCTCGTGGCCTTCGCCTGGCTCGTCGTGAGCAACGCCCGCCGGACCACGACCGCGCTGCATGATTCCGCACGGACCGTTGAAGCCTATGCCCGCACGCTGGAGGAAAGTGAATCCCGGTTCCGCGACGTGGCCGAAGCCTCCTCGGACTGGATCTGGGAATGCGACCCGCAGAATCGCCTGATATACCTTTCCACCCGCTTCTCCGAAGTGACCGGCATCGCCGCGGCCTCTCTGCTCGGCAAGCGGCTCGAAAGCTGCTTCCAGCCCATCGACGGCCTTGAAGACACGACGGATCTCAACGAGGAAATGCGCAAGCGCCAGTCCTTCCGCGACATCCGCTGCCACTACCGCGATGCCCGAAATCGCGAGCGCAACAGCCGCCTCGCCGGCCGGCCGATCTTCGATGCCTCGGGCCGGTTCATCGGCTTCCGTGGGACCGCAACCGATATCACCGAGGAAGTCGAGGCCCAGGCCCGCGCGCGGCATCTCGCCCTGCATGACAGCCTCACCGGCCTGCCGAATCGCATGCTTTTCAATGACCGCCTGAACCATGCCCTGCGCGACCGCCGCCGGCTGGCCGCCAAGGTCGCGGTGCTCTGTCTCGATCTCGATCACTTCAAGGAAGTGAACGACACGCTCGGCCATGCGGCAGGCGACCTCCTGCTCACGTCCGTCGCCGACCGGCTCACCACCTGCGCCCGCCCGACAGATACGGTTGCGCGCCTCGGTGGAGACGAGTTCGCGATCATCCAGTCCGATATCGAGGGCCTTGGCGATGCGGAAGCGCTGAGCGAACGGATCATCGAGGTCATGCGCGAGCCCTTCGAAATCGAAGGCCACGTCATTCACGTGGGCGTCAGCATCGGTGCCGCTCTCTCGCCAAATGACGGCTGCGGCCCGGAAAAGCTGTTGAAGAACGCGGATATCGCGCTCTATGGCGCCAAGAAGGCCGGGCGCTGTACCGTTCGCTTCTTCGAACCGCACATGGACCTCGAACTACAGGAACGCAAGGCGCTCGAATACGACCTGCGCCGCGCAATCACCGGCAACGAGTTCGTCGTCCACTACCAGCCGGTCGTCGACATCCAGACCGAAAAGGTCGCCGGCATCGAGGCGCTCATCCGCTGGAACCACCCCGAACGCGGCGTGATCGAACCCGAGGTCTTCATCCCGATCGCCGAGGATACCGGCCTGATCGGTCCCATCGGCGAATGGATCCTGAGCGTTGCCTGCAAACAGGCGCTTCAGTGGCCCGATATCCGGATGGCGGTCAATGTCTCCGCCGTCCAGTTCCGCCAGCGCGACATCGTCGGCACCATTCGCCACGTCCTCAGCGATGCCGGCCTGCCCCCCAGCCGCCTGGAACTCGAGATCACCGAAAGCGTGCTGATCAACGACGCCGACATCGCCTTCGACGTGCTGACCTCGCTGAAGGAAACCGGCATGCACATCGCGTTGGACGATTTCGGCACCGGTTTCTCGTCGCTCGCCTGCCTCAACTCCTTCCCGTTCGACAAGCTCAAGATCGACCGATCCTTCGTCGCCGCGTCACGCACCGATCCGAAATCCCTGGCCATCGTGAAAGCCGTACTCAGCCTGAGCCGCAGCCTCGGCCTCGCCACGACCGCGGAAGGCGTGGAAGCGCGCGAGCAGCTGGACCTGCTCCGGGCCGAAGGGTGCGACCTGGTTCAGGGCCACCTGTGCGGCGAACCGATGTCCGCAGAAGACCTGACCAAGTTCCTCGAGGAATGGGAAGGCATCGGCCGCGGCGGGAACTCCTTCGCAGCTGCATAACGACAGATACCCTTTGAATAGGACGGATACATGCTTCACCAGGCAAAGGCACCAGACCCTGCTTGTCCCGATGCACCAGTCAGCCGGGTCGATCTCTCGACCCAACCGCGCAAACCGGCCGACACCCAGCGCACTGCGGTTCCATCCGCGGCAGACCTGGAGAGCTACGCATCGATCGAGGACATCATCGAGGAACTGCAGCCGACGGAGCCGGTCTTCTGCATCGACCCGTTCGAGATCCGTGCAGCAGTCGCCCGGTTCCTGAGTTTTCCCGGCCGCCCGCTCTACGCGGTAAAGTGCAACTCGCACCCCTTCGTGCTGGAAACGCTCTTCGATGCAGGCATCCGTGATTTCGACGTGGCCTCACTTGGCGAGATCGAACAGATCGAAGGTCTTTTCGGCAAGGCTGCGGGCCTTTATTTCAACAATCCTGCCAAGACCCGTCCGGCCATCCGGAAGGCCAGCACGGAATACGGCGTCCGGTTCTACACCGCCGATTGCATCGAAGAAGTCGACAAGATCCTCGAGGAAGCGGACCTCAGTGACGAACTGATTGTCGCGGTTCGCCTGCACACGCCCGGTCGCAATGCCCGCTACGTGCTTTCGACCAAATTCGGCGCGCCGCCCGATGAGGCGGTGAAGATCCTGAAATATATCCACAAACGCGGGGTGAAGGCCGGTATCTCCTTTCATGTCGGCTCGCAATGCCTCTCGCCGGGTGCCTTCGGCAAGGCGATGTCGATCTCGGGCACCGTTGCCCGCAAGGCAGGCGTCCCCATCAGCGTGCTCAATGTGGGCGGTGGCTTCCCGGCACCCTACCCCGGCGACAAGATCGCCACGCTTCAGACCTACTTTAGCCATGTCATCCACGGGCGCCAGACCCTCGATCTCGCGCCGGGCTACATGCTTCTCTGCGAACCCGGCCGCGCGCTCGTCGCGACGTCGGGCACGCTGATCGTCCAGGTCATGGTCCGCCGGGGCAATTGCCTGCATCTCAATGACGGGATCTTCGGCACGCTCCAGGAACTGGGACACAGCGGCGAGAAACGCCCGGTTCGCCTTATTCGAAATGGCGAGCGCGTGGAGAAGAAACCGGCGGACTTCAAGGTCTTCGGACCAACCTGCGACTCCAACGATACGCTGGGAGCCCCTTTCACCCTGCCGGACGACATCCGCGAAGGAGATTGGATCGAGGTGGGCATGATGGGGGCCTACAGCCTTGCCATGCGCACGAGTTTCAACGGTTTCCGCACCGACAAGATCGTCCGGTTGAGCGGATAACCCAGGTCTAGAGGAGGGAGACGTACCGATGCCGCCTGCATACCCACCGCTCGGGCGGTTCCTGCCGACCCTCCTCGGCGCACTCGGCGTCGCCCTGTGGGCGACCGAAACCACGCTCATCACCTATACGGCCGCAATCCCGCCCATTCAGACCGTGGCACTCGCCTTCACTTTTGCCGCCCTGCTCTCTCCGGTGCTCTGGCTGATCACCGGAGATGATCCGGTCGAGGCGTTTCGCCTGCCGCTCCCGGTCTGGCTGCTGATGGTGGGCTCGCTCGTGGGCTATCATGCCGTGATCTACTACGCGACGCAGAAAGCCCCACCCGGCCCCGCCGCGCTTCTCCAGGGCACGACACCCCTGATGATCGTAATCGGCTCGGCCTTCCTGCCCGGAGAGCGGTTGCGCTGGTGGCACGTGTTGGGAGCCGGGCTCGGCTTCATCGGGATCGCCATGCTGGTCGAAAGCGGCGGCGATAGCGGTGAGAGCAGTGACGGATCGGTCTTCTACCTCGCCCTGATCGGCCTCGCCGCCGCACTCTGGGGCGTCTATTCGGTTGCCACGCGCGGCCTGCCCCATGTGCCCTCGTCCGCGCTCGGGGTGTTCTACATGGCCGGCGCATTTCTCTGCCTCATCGCGCATCTTGGTCTCGAGGAATGGGTCACGCCCTCGAGAAACGAGCTTGCCGCCATCGCGGGGCTCGGCATTCTGCCGATGGGTCTCGCGATCTATCTCTGGGATTTCGGCTGCAAATACGGCGATATCCAGGCGCTCGGCGCCTTCTCCTATGTCGAACCCTTCATCGGAGCGGCTCTTGTCGCCATGTTCACCACCGGCACACTTGCGCCCGAGATGATCTGGTCCGGTTGCCTCGTGATCGGCGGCGCGGTCATCGCAAGCTCGAGCCTATGGCGTTCCGAACCCAAGACCCTGGCCGTTGAAGTGGTTTAAACCTCTCACCCAAAGCGTGTTCCATCGTCCGAAGCATGGACCACCAGGTCAAAGCCCTCGTCAGCTGTCGGGGCAACGAAATGCTTCGTAATCCGCGCAAATTGCGCTTCCGTCGCCGCGAAGGGGTGATCGCCGCCCGCATTCCGCGCCCTGAGCCGCGCGAGGCAGACCTCGTCCGGCACATCGAGATAGTGCAGCATGTGCGCGGCGTCCGCCGCCTCGAAGATCCCGCGCATCCAGGCCCGGCTCTCACGGGTGTTTCCCTGGAAATCGAGCACCACTGAAACGCCCGCTTTGAGCAACCCGATCACATGCGGTCCCATCACCGTCCGCAGGGCCGCCGAACACCGCACGAAATCCTCGACCGTTGACATCTGATCACCGTAAAGCGCGGCCAGCCAGGCATCCTCCGCGATCAGCATGGTTCCGGAACGTCCTGCAAGTTCCGCCGCGAGCGTCGATTTTCCCGACGCGATCTTTCCGCACAGAAGATGCAGCGTTGCCGGTTCCGAATTCATTCCATCCCCCTCTTCCCCCCGGCGCCTGTCAGCCGCGCCAGCCTCCTGCCCTGCCGCCGACGCCGAAACGCACGTTTCATGAAAGATCTTTAACCTGCCCGCGAAGAAGTCTCCACATTTGCGCGCCATGTGACCTGCAAAGCCACACCCCGTGTTTCCAGAGCAGGAGATATCGAAGACATGACCCGCCACGAAATCCTTCCGCGCCCCGCCCCCTTCACTGCCGCCATCACTGCCGCAACCGCCGGGGTCTGGATGGCCTGGGCTCCGCTCGCATCGGCCCAGACCGAACCCGGCCTCGTGGCGGATCTCGTGGAAAAGACGAGCCCCGCTGTGGTGACGATTCTCGCGACCCAGGAGCGCGAGGCGCAGATCTCCCCCGAACAATGGACCTTCGGCCCCGGCTCTCCCTTCGAAGAGTTCTTCCGCCGGTTCGGCCAACCGAACAGCGGAGAGCGCGGCAGCCCCGTGCCCCGGTCCGAAGGCACCTCGCTCGGCTCCGGTTTCGTCATCGAGGCCGACGGCTACATCGTCACCAATGACCATGTGGTCGACGAGGCCACGAACGTCCGGGTCCGCTTCCACGACGAGAGCGAGTTCGAAGCCGAGGTCATCGGCACCGACCCCCAAACTGACCTGGCCCTGATCAAGATCGACGCTGACGATCTGCCCACCCTGTCGCTCGGCGACAGCGACGACATGCGCGTCGGAGAGGACGTCATCGCAGTCGGAAACCCGTTCGGCCTTGGCGGCACGGTGACACGCGGCATCATTTCCGCCGTGAGCCGCGACATCAATGCCGGCCCCTATGTCGATTTCATCCAGACGGACGCCGCCATCAACCGCGGCAATTCCGGTGGTCCGCTCCTCAACCTAGAAGGCGAGGTGATCGGCGTGAACTCCGCGATCTACTCGCCGAACGGCGGTTCGGTCGGCGTGGGGTTCGCGGTGCCGTCCAACACGGTCGAATACGTGGTGGGCCAGCTGCGCGATGCGGGCGTGGTCGAGCGCGGTTGGCTTGGCGTCTCGATCCAGGGCGTCACGGCCGATATCGCCGAAGCCGTCGGCCTCGACGAAGCGCGCGGCGCGCTGGTGGCCGAAGTGGTCGCCGACAGCCCAGCCGAAGACACGCTCCGGATCGGCGATGTGATCGTCGGCTTCAACGGCGCTCCCGTCGCCTCGAGCCGCGAACTGCCGAAACTTGTCGCGGCCGCCGCGCCGGACCAGGACGTGGAAGTCGAGGTGCTGCGTGACGGAAGGGAACAGACGCTCACCCTCCGTCTCGGTCGGCTCGACAGTGAAGAACTCGCCGCCCTCACCCCCGGGTCCGACCAGAAGCAGTCGGGCACGGCATCCGAGCGCCTTGGTGCGACGCTCTCGGCCGTCACCCCGGCGGCGCGCGAACAACTCCGCCTGCCCAACGACATCGACGGTGTCGTCATCACATCGCTCGACGGTGAGGGCCTCGCCGCGGAGGCAGGCCTGCGGGTCGGCGACATCATCCTTCAGGTCTCCGGCACCGACGTCCGCACCCCGCGCGATGTCGATACCGCCCTCCAGGACCTCAACGCCAGCGCCGCGCTGTTCCAGATCTCGCGGGACGGCACCCGCTTGTTCGTCGGCGTGCGGATGGGATAATCCTGAGGGACCGAGGTTGAAATGCTTCAGATGGGCGCCCGGATCGAACCGGGCGTCCGCATTTTTCCCCAGGGCCGAGACCAGCAGGGAGACAGACGTTGTCGAGACGCATCCTCATCGTCGAAGACGACAGCGACACGCGCGACTATATCGCGAAGGGGTTGCGCGAGGCAGGATATGCGGTCGAAGCCACGGGATCGGGCCGTGAGGGTCTGATGCACGCACTTGAGGGCGGGTTCGACGCCATGATCCTCGACAGGATGCTCCCCGATCTTGACGGCCTTTCGCTCCTGAAATCCGCCCGCGCCGCCGGCATTCGCGCACCCGCAATCCTGCTCACGGCCATGAGCGCCATCGACGAGCGCGTGCGGGGGCTGCGCGCCGGCGCGGATGACTACATGGTCAAGCCCTTTTCCTTCGAGGAGCTTTCTGCCCGGCTCGAAGCCATCCTGCGCCGCCCCGCGGAACCTTCGGCCCAGGAAACCGCGCTCCGCTGTTTCGACCTCGAACTCGACCTCATTTCGCGTACTGCCCACCGTGGCGATCGCCAGATCGATCTTCTGCCGCGCGAATTTCAGATGCTTGAATACCTCATGCGCCGCAAGGGGCGCGTCGTCACCCGGACGATGCTTCTCGAAGGTCTTTGGGACTACCGGTTCGATCCCAAGACCAATGTGATCGACGTTCATATCAGCCGCCTGCGCCGAAAGATCGACCTCGAAGGCGAGCCCCAGCTCATCCGCACGGTGCGTGGGAGCGGCTATACCATGACGGACCAGCCATGACAGCGATGGGGTCACTCTGGCGCTCGGCGGCGGCACGGCTGATCCTCGCCCAGTTCCTGATGATCGCGGCCTCCACGGCCCTCGTTCTCGGGTTCGTCTACTGGCGTGTCGGCGGCGTCATCGATGCCGAACAGCGCGCGGTGGTGGAAACCGAGATCGCCGGCCTCGCGGACGACTACAATCGCGCCGGCATCATCGGGCTCGCCCGCGCCATCGACCTCCGCCTCAGCCGTCCTCAGACGCGCGACGCGATCTACCTGCTTGCGGATGCGCGCGGGGCCCGGATTGCCGGCAACCTCGCGAGCTGGCCGCCCACCATCGCCCCCGATACCGGCTGGGTCACCCTCAGCCTGATCCGTACCGATCGCACCGGCCCCACCGAGATCTCCGCACTCGCGATCCGCTTGCCGGGCAATGAACGCCTGCTGGTGGGCCGGGATGTCGCCGCACGGGCCGCATTCGACCGTTTGCTCGCCCGCGCGCTTGTCTGGGCCCTGCTCGCCATGACCCTTCTTTCGCTCGCCACCGGCTGGATCTCGGTCCGGATGATGCGACGCCGGGTGGGCATGATCGGCGATGCGGCCAGCGCGATCATGGCCGGCGATCTCAAACGTCGCGTCCTCGAACGCGGCAGCGGTGACGAATTCGACCGCCTCGCGGGCACGCTCAACGCGATGCTCGAGCGGATCGATGCACTGGTGAGTGACCTGCGCACCGTCACCGACAGTCTTGCCCACGATCTCCGCAGTCCGCTGGACCGGCTCCATCGCCACATCCGCGCGGCCCAGACCCCCGATCTTCCTGAGTCCGAACGCACGGCCCTGCTCGCCCGTGCCCAATCCGAAGCCGAAAGCGTGCTCGCGACCGCCACGGCACTTCTCGACATAACCCGCATCGAAGCGGGGCTCGGCATCGAACAGTTCGAAGAGGTGGACCTTTCCCTGCTGGTCCGCGATCTCGGCGATCTCTACCAGGCCGCGGCCGAGGAAAGCGGCCTCAGGCTTGAGATCAAGGCATCCGATGCTCCAGTTATCCGCGGTCATCCCCAACTCCTCGCCCAGGCGGCCTCGAACCTCATCGAGAACGCCATGCGTCACGCTCCCGAGGGCAGCGCGATCACACTCTCCATCAGCCACTCGCCTAGCGGCGCCACGCTCTGCATCGCGGACACAGGCCCCGGCATCCCCGAGGCCGACCGCGCCCGCGCCATCGAACGGTTCGTCCGGCTCGACCCCAGCAGAGGCGAACCCGGCTCTGGCCTGGGCCTCGCACTCGTGGCGGCAGTAGCCCGGATGCACGGAGCGAGGCTTGAGCTTTCCGACAACGCCCCGGGCCTGTGCGCTTGCCTGCATTTCCCCACCTGAGCGATCATCGAACAAAACAAGAACATATGGCGCGCAAGCATCACCGCACGCAAGGCAATGTTAAACGATTGGTTAACGGCAGTGCGTGGCCGAGCGGCGAGCGGCCCGAACGGGCCGCGCCTGCACTCTCACAGTTCTGATTTCAGACGATCCACCAGCGTTTCGATGACCTTCACTCTCGCATAGCGCTTGTCATTGGCCTCGACGAGCGTCCAGGGCGCGCTCGGCGTGGATGTCAGCGCCACCATGTCATCGATTGCCACCTCGTAGGCCGGCCATTTCTCCCGGTTGCGCCAATCTTCGTCAGTGATCTTGAAGCGCTTGTGCGGCACCTCCTTGCGCTCCTCGAACCGTCGAAGCTGCTCGTCCTGATCGATCGAGAGCCAGAACTTGTGGACGATATACCCCCCGCCGGAGAGCAATGCCTCGAAATCGTTGATCTCCTCATAGGCCCGACGCCAGTCCGCCGGCGCGGCAAATCCCTCCACCCGCTCGACAAGCACGCGCCCATACCAACTCCGATCAAAGATCGCGACGTCTCCGCGGTGCGGGATGCGCTTCCAGAAACGCCAGAGATAGGGATGCGCGAGGTCCTCCTCGCTGGGTGCGGCGATGGGATAGACCTCGCTGTGCACCGGATCGAGTGCCGCGCGCATCCGCTTGATCGCGCCGCCCTTTCCGGCAGCATCATTGCCCTCGAACACGCAGACCAGCGCCCGTTTGGAGAATTTCTTCGACCGCGTGAGCGCGTAGAGCTCCTTCTGGGCCTCCGCCAGCCGCTTGCGGTAGTCGCTCTTCTCGAGACTCAACCCCAGGTCCAGCGCCTTGAGCGCGGAGGGCCCCTTGCTCACCCGGCGCGGTCGGGCGGAAGGCTTCGGAGCCTTGCGCGGTGGCTTGGCGGCGAGCGCCTGTTGCATCGCATCAAGCACGATCTCACCGACGGCAAGATCCCGCGCCATCGGCCATTCCGCCGGAACCTGGTGCCACTGCGGGGCTTCCGGCCCGGTCGAGGCGACGATCTCCTGGGCGGCCTCCACGAGCCGTTTGCGCTCGCCCTTGGTGTCGATGCTCCGCCATTCGCGCAACAGCGGGTTCTTCAGCGTTCCCGGCCCGCCATGGTTCTTCTTCACCCGCTTCTCGGCCTGTCCCGCGGAAAGCGTGAGCCAGATCTTCACGATCCGCACGCGCTCGGCCGCCAGCATCGTCTCGATCCTGTTGACGATGTCGAGCCGCTCCTGGAACTCGCTCTTGTTGATGAGCTTCGTGGCCCTGCGATGCAGCAGGTAATGATACCACGAGCCCAGCACGATCCCCACATGCCCGTAGGCGGGGAGATCGCGCCAGTAGCGCCAACCACCCGGACCGCGATACTCTTCCTTGGTCTCGATATCGTAGGCCATGGTCTTGATCGCACGCGGATCGAGCCAGCCGTGAAGCCGGTTGAGCACCTGGCCCTTGCCCGCCCCGTCGGGCCCGTTCAGCAGAACGAGGATCGATTCCTTCCGGGATTCGGCGAGATCGAACTGCGCATCCAGCAGTCGCTCGCGCAGAACGGCCTCCCGCTCGCGGAGCTGTCCCTCGTCCTTCAGTTCGAACACGCTGCCGTCCATCATCTCTGCAAGGCCTCCGGTTTCCCGCTGTCGTCGCATTGTTTGCGGCTCCGGCGGCGCAAGGCAAGGCCCGCGTCACGGAAATGTCTCAAACGTCGCGGTCCGCCCAGGACGTTGCATCCCTACCGACCGCATCACCGAGGCTGTTGAAACCGTCCTTTTCGAGCAGTCGATCGAGATCCCCCAGGATGCGCGGCACGAGCGACAGGCCCTCGTAGACCAGCGCCGAGTAGATCTGCAGGGCCGAGGCGCCCGCCCGGATCTTTGCATAGGCGTCCGCCCCGGTGCGGATGCCGCCCACCCCGATCAGCGGCAGACGCCCGCCGGTCAACTGGTAGAGCCGCGCCAGAACCACGGTGGAGCGCTCGAAGAGCGGTGCGCCCGAAAGGCCTCCCGCCTCGCCTTTCTCGGGCGAGGTGAGCCCCTCTCGCGACAGCGTGGTATTGGTCGCGACAATCCCGGAAATCCCGCTCTGAAGCGCCACTTCGGCAATATCGGAGAGCTCGTCCCGGCCGAGATCCGGAGCAATCTTGAGAAAGACCGGGATCGGGCGGCACAGCGCCGCATTTGCCTCCACCACCCCGCCGATCAACGCAGCCAGCGCGTCACGGCCCTGCAATTCCCGGAGCCGTTCGGTGTTGGGCGAAGAGACGTTGACGGTGGCAAAATCCACATGCGGTCCGATCCGCTCGAGAACGCGAACATAATCCGCCGCCCGGTCCGCACTCGCCTTGTTGGCCCCGAGATTGATGCCGACAACGCCTCCGGAGCCCCGGCCCTCCAGCCGCGCGCCGATGGCCTCCATTCCTTCATTGTTGAAACCGAACCGGTTGATGATCGCACGATCCCCGGTCAGCCTGAACAGCCGGGGCTTCGGGTTTCCCGGTTGCGGCAGAGGCGTCGCGGCCCCCACCTCCACGAACCCGAAACCTGCCCGCAGGAGCGGTTCCACAGCCACGGCATTCTTGTCGAGCCCCGCGGCAAGGCCAAGCGGATTGGGCAGATCGAGCCCGGCCACGCTCACACGCAACCGCTCCGACACGACTGCCTCCTGCCGCGGCCCGAAGCCCGCACGCATCGCGTGAAGCGCAATCTCATGCGCTCGCTCCGGGTCGAGCCGATGCAGAACCGACAGGCCCGCGCGTTCTGCGAAGCTCATGTCAGCCCCTCCGGCAGCACCCCGCCATCCTCGATCGGGCAGGTCCAGACAACATCGGCCATCTCCAGCGGCCGGTAGAGATGCGGGAAGAGATCACCCCCGCGCGACGGCTCCCAGCGCAGGTCCGAGCCGATCGTTCTTGGATCGACGGCCAGAAGAACCAGCCCGGTCTCCCCGGCGAAATGCTTCTTCAGCGTCCCCCCGAGCTGTGCCGCAGTCGAGAGATGCACGAAACCATCGGCCAGATCGACCGGCGCGCCAAGCGTTGTCCCGGCCGCCTCGAATTCCGCCCACTCCGGGCTTCGAAATACCTTGTATACCAGCATGGCCGTTCAATGGACGAGCGCGCCGAAGGGGTCAACCCGTCCCGGCCACAACGCACTCAGCCCAACCATCTTCCCGCCACCCATGACGCCGGGCCACCGCGCCCTAGCAAAAAAATCCTCACCTCGCAGGGATTGCGGACCTTCAAACCGCTCCCCTTGCGCGCTACATTGAGGACCGGCGGCTTCTGGCCTTCCCGTGCGGGGCCCTATCCTAGTGGCCTTAAATGTTCTTGAGGGAGCTGGCTCTGCGACTGGCCCTGGCCTATCGTACCTGGCGCCCACCTGGTTATCCAGGCTCTCGAGGATCTCCCGCCCCCACGGTCGCGCTGGTTCCGCCCCAATACGGAGACCGCATGAAAGACGAAACCCTCGCCGCCGCCAAGGCGGACCTGCGACGCAAGGCGCGCACGGAGCGGCAGAGGGCAGGTCTTGCCCGGCCCGGTGCCGCGCGCGTCGCCGCGGCCCACGCCTTCCGCGAAATCCTGGCACATGACAGGGCCAGTCCCGTCGCCTGCTATCTCGCCGTGCGCGGTGAGATCGACTCGATGCCCCTGATGCACGCCTTGCGCGGCGAGGAACTCGACACCTGCCTGCCGGTCGTGACTGCACTCGAGGAACCTCTTGCCTTTCACCGCTGGCACCCCGGCGCGCCCCTGGAAAACGGCGCCTACCGGATCAGGGTCCCGATCAAGGGCGAAACGGTGACCCCCCGCGCCCTCATTGTCCCGCTGCTTTCTTTCGATAACCAGGGCTACCGCCTGGGTTATGGCGGCGGCTTCTACGACCGCACCATCGCACAGCTCCGCGAGGCCGGCCCGATCCTGACCATCGGCCTTGCCTTCGCCGCCCAGCAGGTCGAACTGCTGCCCCGAGGCCCTCACGACATGCCACTCGACTGCGTGGCGACCGAGCGGGGCCTCTTCCGGCCACAGCAATGATCGATCTCGAGCGTCTGCGCCTCGATCTCGAAGCGGTCAACGAAATCGGCCATCTGCCTGGCCGTGCAGGTATCAACCGGGTGAGCCTCTCGGACCAGGACATGGCCGGGCGGCGCTGGCTCATGTCCCGTTTCAAGGCCGCAGGGCTCGCGCCACGCATGGACGCCATCGGCAATGTCTTCGGCCGCTGGCAGTCCGGCACTGGCGCAGCGGTTTTTGCGGGCTCCCATCTCGATACCGTCCCCGAAGGCGGCCCGTTCGACGGTGCGCTCGGCGTTCTCTCGGCGCTCGAGGCTGTCCGCACCCTCAAGGAACAGGGCTTTTGTCCCGCCCGCCCCATCGAGATCGTCTGCACTGCCGACGAGGAAGGCCGCTTCGGCGGGATGCTCGGCAGCCAGGCCCTGACCGGCGAGGTCGGCCCCGAATGGATGCAGGCAGCCCGCGACGACCACGGCATCGCGCTTGCCCATGCGATGGGGGCGCAGGGTCTCAGCCCGTCCGATGTCGCCCTGCCCCAGGGCAGCATTCATGCCTTCCTCGAACTGCATATCGAGCAGGGTCCGGTGCTCGAAACCATGGGCGATCAGATCGGCATCGTCGATGCGGTTTCGGGTGTCTTCAACTGGCTCGTCACCTTCACAGGCCAGGCCAATCACTCCGGCACCACGCCGATGCACCTGCGCCGGGATGCCTTCCGCGGCATGGCCTCTTTTGGAGCCGGAATCGACGCGATCCTCGCACGCGCAGGCACTTCCCAAAGCCGCCTCACCGTCGGGCAGGCCGCGCTGAGCCCCAACTTTCCCCATTCCATCGCCGGCGAGGCCGCATTCTCGATCATTGCCCGCGACACGGACGAGCGCGTGATGCACGCGCTTGCCGACGCCTGCCGCGAGACGCTCGAACAGGCCGCGCAAGATCACGACCTCGGGCTCGAAATTGCCGAACAATCCTGGTTGCCGCCCACCCGCATGGACGAACGCATCACCGAGCAACTCGTGGAACTCGCACAGTGGGATGGGTTGAAGGCCCGCGTCATGGCCTCGGGCGCTGGCCACGACGCCCAGACCTTCGCCCGGCATGTCCCCGCGGGCCTGATCTTCGTGCCCTCTAAAGGCGGGATCAGCCACGCTCCGGAGGAGGACACCGACTGGGGCGACATCGAACCCGGGGTCATCCTGCTCACCCGCGCCATCGCCGCGCTGGCGGGCGATTAGGGTCAGAATCCGGACGTCCGCTGGCCTCGCCCGAACCCGGCTCGCACCGGCCTTTCCGGTTTGCGCGCATGACCGGCAATGCACAAACCCTGCTGCCCGAAGAGCCCGCCCCCGATACGAACCAGCCCTTTTCCAGACCGTCTTGCTGGGCCGAGCCGCCCGGCTTCCTGAACTTTTTGCTCAAGCGAATGGCGGGGAAAATTGTAGAGTTCCGTTCGGCGGATCAGATCCGCGCAGACCTCCTCTGCCACTCAGGCCAGGACCCTCCCCCCACCGGCACCCCCTGCGCGCTCGATCTCACGCGCGAGGCATGCCTCGATCCCGCCGCAAACCCGCACCATCCACAGGCCATCGGACCTGCCTACCCGATCACCGGGCGATTCTGAGCCACTCCACGCAACATGCGGGCTCACCGTCTATCCTGACAGGTTTCCCCAAGTCCCGTGTTCCGCTGCGGTTAACGAAACGTCCAGAAACGTATGTATGGAAACCATATCGATTCCATACCGTTTCCATATCGAATTCCATATAGAGAATCAGTCGTTCCTGAACCGCCCCACTGGCGCTTCAGTCGAGCTCGTCCTGCCACGGCGGGTTGGCGCCCGCCCGGCTGACAGTGATCGCCGCGACCTTCGCACCATGGGCGAGCGCAGCCTCGGCAGCCTCCTCCGTAAGGCCCCGCATCCCTTCTTTAGAAAGGAAACCGAGCGCGGATAGTTTCGCCAGAACGCCCGCGTTGAACGTGTCGCCCGCTCCCACGGTATCGACAACCTCGACCCGGCGCGAGGCCACATCCACCTGTCGTCCGCCCTGGAGATAGGCGCTCGCACCCGATCCGCCCTTGGTGACAATAATCATCGCCGGCCCCGCCTCCTGAAGACGGGCGACCTTGTCCGCCATGGCCTCCGCACCCGGATAGATCCAGTTCAGGTCCTCGTCCGAGACCTTGGCAATATCCGCATGCGACAGAACCTTCTCCATCCTGGCGCGATAGCGCGCCACATCCGTGATGAACCCCGGCCGGATATTGGGATCGACGAAAACCGCGCGGCCCGCCGCCTCGCTCTCCACCAGATGAGCGTAGGTATCGGCTCCCGGCTCACCCACGAGGCTGATCCCACCGACATAGAGGGCCGTGACATCGCTCGGAAGCTCTGGCAGATCGGCCGTCCCGATCATCCGCCCGGCAGAATTTTCGTCGTAGAATGTGTAGGTTGCATGACCATCCACCAGGCGTACGAATGCCAGTGTGGTGGGGCGGCTGGACTTGATCACATGGGTCGTGTCCACGCGACTTGCCTTCAAATCCATCTCGAGCTGCTGTCCGAACAGATCGGTGGAAAGGCCGGTCAGCATGCCGGTCTGAACACCCAGCCGTCCCAGTGCGATGGCGGTGTTGAAGATCGCTCCACCCGAAACGGGGCGGTAACAGAGGTCCCCGCTCGCCCCCGAATCGGGCAGCATATCTATCAGTGCTTCACCGCAACAGAGGATCATGTCGAAGGCTCCTTGATCACCTCCCGCGCCCCCCGCGCGGGATGTCTTATTGAATAGCGCGAATGGCCGGATATGTCGCCTTGAAGGCGGCGTAACTTTCTTCGAATGCATCAATGAGCAACGGGTTTGGTTCCACGACGGCAGAGACACCCGGCGGCGACATCACATCGCTCGGCGTGGCCCCCGTCGCCGCGACCATTCCCAGTCGTGCCGCTCCAAGAGCGGCACCAAATTCACTGCCCTCCGGCAGGTTGAGCGGCACGCCGAAAACCGTTGCCATCAGTTCGACCCAGTAGCGCGAGCGGGTTCCCCCACCGATGGCGAAAGGCGCCTTCAGTTCGGCTCCTGTCGAGCGGATCGCCTCGAAGGAGTCCTTGAGCCCGAAAGCCACCCCCTCGAAAACGGCGCGCGTCAGGTCTGATACGTCAGATTCCTGTCCCAACCCCGTGAAACTGCCTCTGATATCCGCGTCATTGTGCGGCGTCCGCTCTCCGGAGAGATAAGGCAGGAACCGCACCCGACCCGGCGCCTGAAGCGTGTCCCCGAGCCCGCGCGCGAGATCGCCGGGTTTCTGGCCCGTGATGCGCCCGAGCCAGTTGAGACTGTCGGTGGCCGAGAGCATCACGCCCATCTGATACCAGCGCTCGGGCACTGCATGACAGAAGGTATGGACCGCCGTCTCCGGTGCGGGGTGATAGCCGCCGCGTGCGGCCAGAACCACGCCCGACGTACCGAGCGAGACAAATCCGTCGCCTTCGTTCAGCGCCCCGATGCCGCAGGCCGCAGCCGCATTGTCGCCCGCGCCGCCGGCAATCACCACGTTGTCCAAGAGGCCCCATTTCATGGCCAGATCGGCACGCAGGACGCCTGCGGGCGCGCTGCCCTCGACGAGCCGCGGCATCTGATCGCGCCGCATTCCGCCCGCAGCCAGCAGATTTTCTGACCAGTCGCGCCCGCCGACATCTAGCCAGGACGTACCCGCGCTGTCAGACATGTCGGCCACATGATCTCCGGTGAGGTAGTGGTTCAGATAAGCGGCAGGCAGAAGAACCTTTGCCACCCGCTCAAAATTCTCGGGTTCATGCGCCTGCACCCAGAGCAGTTTAGGCGCCGTGAAACCCGGAAAAACGATATTTCCCGAGAGCCCCTGGACACCAGGGACCGCATCGAGCCGCGTGGCCTCCGCATGGCTCCGCGTGTCATTCCAGAGTATGCAGGGCCGGATCACCCGGTCGTCGGCGTCGAGTAGCGTCGCACCATGCATGTGCCCCGCAACGCCGATCGCCCGGATATCCGCGAACCGCGGGTAGTCGCGCTTCAACTCCCCAACCACGCTCTCGAGCGCCTCGATCCAGGCGCCCGGGTCCTGTTCGCACCAGCCGGGATGCGGATAGGACACCGACATTTCCTTAGAGGCCGATGCGAGCGGCGCACCGCCCTCGTCAACCAGCAACGCCCGGATACCGGACGTGCCTAGGTCGATGCCGAGATACGTGGTCATGGCTGAACAACCTTCTAGTCGCCGAGATATGATTGGAGCGTCTGCTCCACCCCGACCCTATAGATCATGTCCAGCCACGTAGCGAAAGGTTCTGCAAATGCAGACTTTTCGCCTAGATTTCCATAGAACTGCCGCATGCCGAGCCACGCCGCGGGATCGGACTTCGCTTCGGCAGCCTTGGCCGTTAGCAGATCCCAGAACGGGTCGTTCGGTTCGATCGTCGAGCCGTCCTCGCGGGTGCCGAGGCAATATCGCGCCCAAAGCGCCGAAACCAGCGCGAGCCCTCTTACGGAAACACCCGCCTCGAGCCCGTCATGGACCGAATTCAGGATGAAGCCGGGCTGCCGAGAGGACCCGTCGAAGGCCACTCGTCGCGTGGTATCGCGGATCTCGGGGTTGGAAAAACGACGCTCGATCAACTCCATGTAATCCGCAGGCGTGTAGCCCGGAACCGGTTTCACATGGGGCGCGACATTCTCGCCGATCACCTTGCGGAATAGCCCGGCGATAAGAGGATGTTCCATGCAACCGGAAATGGTCTGTACACCGAGGAGATCGCCGGGTGCAGCGATGACCTGATGCCCGCCATTGAGGATGCGGATCTTCATGGTCTCGAAGTCATGCACATGATCGGTGAATGTCGCACCGGCCTTGTCCCAATCGGGACGTCCCGCGCAGAATTTGTCCTCAAGCACCCACTGGCGAAAATTCTCGTGGGTGACCGGCACATTGTCCTCGATCCCGAGTTCGCGCACGAGCGCAAGCTCGGCAGGACCGGTTGCCGGCACGATACTGTCGACCATGGAGTTCGGGAACGTGCAGTTCGCTTCGATCCATTTTGCCAGATCCGGATCCGAAAGCTCTGCCAGCGACAAGATCGTCTGCCGCAGGATCGCCCCATTGCCCTGAAGGTTGTCGCAGCTTTGGCAGGTGAAAGGACCGATCCCCTTCTCCTTCCTGATCTTCAGAGCGGCGATCATGGCTCCAAAGGCTGTGCGCGGACGATCCGGGTTCTTCGCATCGTGCTGGATATCGGCGTTCTCCGCATCGAAGCCCTTCGTCGCGAGATCGATGTAGTAGCCACCCTCGGTGACTGTCATCGCCACGATGCGGATATCGGGCTGCGCCATGCGCGCGATCAGTGCCGCGTTCCCCTCCTCGATCGGCACATAGTCAATCATCGAACCCACGACCTCGACCGACTGGCCTGACGGATCAAGCTCGATCAGCGTGGTCAGGCAGTCCTGCGCGAGGAACTTCTCGCGCATCACCGCATCATAAGGCCGGACGCCAGCCCCCACGATCGCCCAGTCATGGCAAAGGCCCTGTTCGAAGAGACGATGCAAATACCACGCCTGGTGCGCACGATGGAAGTTGCCGAGCCCGATATGGACAATGCCGGGTGTCAGGGAGGAGCGATCGTAACTCGGAACCTTCACACCCTCCGGAAGGGAGCCGAGTGTCGCATTGCTGAGTTTCATCGGGGTCTCCCGCCGACTGGGGTTGTCGCCCGGAAGGGAGGATATCCCCCCTTCCATGATTTCACCGGTATCGCCTGGGCAGGTCATGAGATCCGAAGCCCGTCCTGGCCGAAGCGATGGATCTTGTCCGGCTCGGGGGTCATGTAGACCGTGTCGCCATGATGAAGGCCGAATTCGCCATCCACACGGATCGTCATGGTTTCTGCGAGTCCGGTATCATGGACGTGCAGGAATGTATCGGAGCCGAGATGCTCGGACACCATGACCGTTCCCTTCCAGATGCCCTCGGTCTTCGAGACCTGCATGTGCTCGGGGCGAACACCGACGGTGTGAGCGCCGTGCTTCTGCGCTTCCGGCCCCTCGACGAAGTTCATCTTCGGGCTGCCGATAAAGCCTGCGACGAACTTGTTGCGCGGCTCCCGGTATAGATCGAGGGGCGAACCCACCTGTTCGATATGGCCCGCGCGCAGAACCACGATCTTGTCGGCCATGGTCATCGCCTCGACCTGGTCGTGGGTCACGTAGATCATCGTGGTCTCAAGCCGCTCATGCAGCTCGGAGATCTCCAGCCGCATGCCGACGCGAAGTGCGGCGTCGAGGTTGGAGAGCGGCTCGTCGAAGAGAAAAGCCGCTGGCTCGCGAACGATGGCGCGCCCGATGGCGACACGTTGGCGCTGCCCGCCCGAGAGCTGACCGGGCTTGCGATCGAGGTAGTCAGTGAGGTTGAGCGCCTTGGCTGCGGAGTCGATCCGCCGCTGCTGCTCGTCTTCCGGCATGCCCGCCATTTTCATCGGGAAGGCAATGTTCTTGCGCACGGACATATGTGGGTAGAGCGCATAAGACTGGAAGACCATCGCCAGGCCCCGCTGTGAGGGCCCGAGGTCGGTAGCGTCCTTGCCGTCGATCATGATCGTGCCGCTCGACACATCCTCCAGCCCGGCGATCAACCGCAGCAGGGTGGACTTGCCGCAGCCCGAGGGCCCGACGAAAACGACGAACTCACCGTCACCGATCTCCAGGTCCAGGGGCGGAATGACCTCCACGTCCCCAAAGGTCTTCTGCACCTTTTCGAGTGTAATGTTTCCCATGGATTCTATCCTATTTCACTGCGCCGAAGGTCAGACCGCGGACAAGCTGTTTCTGGCTGAACCAGCCGATCACCATGATCGGCAGGATGGCCATGACGGAAGCCGCCGAGAGTTTCGCGTAGAAGAGGCCCTGCGGGCTGGAGAAACCGGCGATGAACTTCGTGAGCGGTGCTGCCTGGAAGGTTGTCAGGTTGAGCGTCCAGAACGCTTCGTTCCATGCAAGGATCACGTTCAGGAGCAGCGTCGAGGCGATGCCCGGGACGGCCATCGGTGTCAGGACATAGAGGATCTCGTTCTTGAGGTTGGCCCCATCCATCCGCGCGGCTTCCAGGATATCGACCGGGATTTCGCGGAAGTAGGTGTAGAGCATCCAGACGATGATCGGCAGGTTCATCAGCATCAGGACGATGGTCAGCAGGAACTTCGTATCGATGATCCCGAGCCCCTTACCCATCAGGTAAATGGGAACGAGGACACCCGCGGCCGGCATCATCTTGGTGGAAAGCATCCACATCAGAAGATCCTTGGTCCGAGGCCCATGAACAAAGGCCATGGCCCAGGCGGCGGGGATCGCGATGATCATGCCCAGGACCGTCGATCCGAGTGCGATGACAACCGAGTTCCAGAAGTAGCTGAAATATCCTCTCTGCTGGATGACGTCCTGATAGTTCTGCCACGTCCATTCAAACCCCAGGAATACCGGCGGCGAGGCCACCGCAACCTGTTCGGGCTTGAAGCTCGTTAGGAACGTCCAGAGGATCGGGAAGAAGATGATGAAGGCCACAGCCCATGCGGCTGCTGTATTCATCGCCTTTTTGGTTGGTGTTACGGCGCGTGCCATTTTCTCTCCCCCTCAATCCAGATTCTTGCCGATCGCCTTCATCAGGAAGATGGCGACGATGTTTGCGAGAATGACGGCAACGACCCCACCGGCTGCTGCGGTGCCTGCGTCGAAGTCGAGTAGTGCCTCCTTGTAGATCAGGAAGGGCAGCGTCGTGGAGGCCGTTCCCGGTCCACCGTTGGTCGTGACGAGAATTTCACCGAAGACACCAAGAAGGAAGATTGTCTGGATCAGGATGACGACCGTGATCGCGCGGCTCATGTGCGGCAGCATGATGTACCAGAAGCGAGCAAGCGGCTTGGCTCCGTCCATTTCCGCAGCCTCGAGTTGCTCGCCATCGAGGGACTGAAGCGCTGTCAGCAGAATGAGGGTCGCGAAGGGCAGCCACTCCCAGGACACGATCCATATAATCGAAGCCAATGGCGCCTGCCCCAGGAAGTCGAACGGCGTCATTCCGAAAAGTTTCGAGAATTCGGCGAAGAGCCCGTTCGATGGGTTGAAGAACATGTTCTTCCAGATCAGTGCCGAGACCGGGGGCATGATGAAGAATGGCGAGATCACCAGAATACGAACCGGGCCCTGCCCCCAGATCGGCCGGTCGATGAGCAGCGCGATCAGGATGCCGAGAACAACAGTGATGATCAGGACGGCAAGAACGAGCACCAACGTATTGGCAACCGCCTCTCCGAAACTGGGAGAAAACACAAAACGGGAATAGTTCCGGAAACCGACGAAACCGGAGCGTTCAGGATAAAGCAGCTGATAGCGCTGCAGCGAATAGTAGATCGTCGTGCCGAGCGGGATCGCCATCCAGAGAAAAAGCAGGATCACAGATGGCGAGATCATCCAGCGGGCAGCGGATCGCGAGGCTTGAGTGGCCATGGGGCGCTCCAACGGTGGACTTTGGTCGTGGGGACGGGGCCGGCCGCGCCAGGCGCGTAGTCGCACGCGAAAGGGCCCCGGGCGACTGACAGATCGGACACGAATTCGCGAACCGTGGCGAAATCACCTGAAGCCGTTGTGGCGACCCAGGTTGCCCGGAAACCGGGAGTGGATGCGCCACTCCCGGCAAATCGTTGCGGATGTCGGGGCGGCTTACTTGTAGCCGGCGTCGATCATCGCATCGTCCGTGAGCTGCTGTGCGTCAGCCAGGGCCTCCTCAGCAGACTTCTGACCGGCGACCGCTGCAGACATCTGCTGTCCCACGTCGGTGCCGATACCCTGGAACTCGGGGATCGCGACGAACTGAGCACCCGTGTAGGGGATGTCCTGAACCGACGGCTTCTGAGTGTCGACAGCATTCATCGAGTCCAGCGTCATGGCCGCGAAGGGTGCGTCAGCCTGGTAGTCCGCATTCTCATAGAGCGAGGTACGGGTGCCCGGAGGTGCTGCGCGCCAGCCCTGCTCGGAGGCGACGAGTTCGGTGTAGCCCTTGGAGGTCGCCCACTCGATAAAGGTCTGAGCGGCTTCCTTCTTCTGAGACGACGCCGGAATTGCCAGCGACCATGCCCAGAGCCAGTTACCGTGATTGTCGACGCCTTCCTTGTTCGGGAACTGCGCAAAACCGACGCTGTCGGCCACAGTCGAGTCCGGCCCGGTCACGAAGCCTGCGGCGACCGTCGCGTCGATCCACATTCCGCACTTGCCCTGCTGGAATAGCGTCAGGTTTTCGTTGAAGCCGTTCGAGGACGCGCCCGGAGGACCGTAGTTCTGCATCATGTGCAGGTAGTCCGTGACGGTTTCCTCCCATTCAGGGCTGTCGAACTGCGGGTTCCAGTCCATGTCGAACCAACGCGCGCCGTAGCTGTTGGACATGGCGCCCAGGAAGGCCATGTTCTCACCCCAGCCCGCCTTGCCGCGCAGACAGATCCCATAGACTTCGTTGTCCTTGTCGGTCATTGCTTCGGCTGCTGCCATCACCTGCGACCAGGTCGGGCTGTCGGGCATCTCGACGCCAGCTTCCTCGACGAGGTCGGTGCGATACATGATCATGGCACTTTCGCCATAGAACGGTGCAGCATACATCGTTCCGTCGACCGAAAGCGCTTCGCGAACCGCCGGAAGAATGTCCTCGACGTCGTAGTCGTCAGAGAAGCCTTCGAGCGGCTCGAGCCAGCCCTGCCGGCCCCAGATCGGAACTTCGTAAGTGCCAATGGTCAGAACGTCATACTGGCCACCGCCGGTTGCGATGTCGGTCGTGACCTGCTGACGGAGCGCATTCTCTTCAAGTGTGACCCAGTTCACCTCGATATCTGGGTTTTTATCGTTGAAGTCCTGCATCAAGCCCTGCATCCTGATCATGTCGCCGTTGTTCACGGTCGCCACAGTGATGCTGGTCTGGGCGAAGCCTGCGGTAGCAAGCGCACTTACAGCGCATGCACCGAGCAGCACACGGGGAAATCTCTTCATCTTGGTCCTCCCTAAGAGATCGATTTTTTGCTCGTTGACTGGGCAAATAATCAGTCATGTAGGTGCGTAAGTCAAGGAATTTCTCAAACGAGATGAGAAATTCGCTTAACCAAACGATACGAACCAAGCGCAGGCCGTGCGGCGCATGTGCGCTACACAGCTTTACTCTATGAGATTACTGGATTTTTCCGTCAGCCAAGGCGTCCGGCAAGCACCGGCTCTAGGGCTTCAGGAGTTCGCGGGCCGTCACTTCGTCGGTGATCAATTTGGAAATCAGGCCACCCTGGAGAGCAGAGCGCAGCGGAATGACCTTGGTTTTTCCTGCTCCAATACAAAGAACCGGTACGTCGTTGACCGGGACACGAACTCCAACGATTCGATCATTCATCGGGTGTTCGACAAAACGTCCCTGCGCATCGAACGTGTGCCCGCCCAGTTCGCCTACTGCACCAGCCGAGACAAGGGCGGCATGCTCATCGGCATTGATGAACCCGTCCACAAGAAGTGGTGCATCCTGGGTCATCTGTCCCACGCCCACAATTGCGAGGTCTGCATTCTCCGCCAGCGCACGAGCCGTCAGCACATGCGGCAGAGACCGGTAGAGTTGCGACTCCTCCGGACTGCGCGAGACGAGCGGAATGGAAAGCGGAAAATGGGGCGCTGACAGTTTTTCCGCCAGCCGGATGATAACCTCGTAAAGGGTAGCCGATCCATCTGGCGCGACATTCCCGATCAGCGAAACGAGCTTGTGCTGCGAGCCGTCGATGGAGGGGAGTTGCTCCACAACCTGTCTCAGCGTCCGCCCTGTTCCAAGTGCAAAAACGCGAGGCGCGGTCTCAAGGAATTCGCGTTCGAGTATCGGGGCTGCGAAAGGGGCCACTCCCGTCAGCGCGTCGGCGCCTCGCCCAGGCGATGGACCCACCCATGCCGAATCGAGATTGAAGAGCCGCTTCAAGTCACGTTCAAGTTCGAGGCAATCGGCAATGGGATGATCGATCCGGACCCGGACGAGATTCTCGGCGTGCGCGCGCGCCACCAGCCTTTGAGCACGTTGTCGCGAAATGCCAAGTTCCATTGCAATCTGGTCCTGTGTCAGACCACCCACAAACGACAACCAAGCCGCTCGTGCAGCCAGATCGCGCGTATCCACGGTCTGTCCCGCATGTTTCGCCACGTTGCTAATTCCTGGACTTCAAACTGGGTTCAAGATGGAAGAATTCGTCAAAAGAAGCAAACTGCCTGTGCCAGCGTGCATTTCTGGGCATGTCTCGCGAGACACCCGAGAGGTGGGTCCCGCCGACAAAACGCCAGACCTCCATGCCGGCCGCCAGCCCCGCCTCGACGCCTACTAGGGAGTCCTCGATCACCAGGCACCTTTCGGGATCAGCATTCCACCGGTTCGCGACGTGCAGATAGATATCCGGCGCGGGTTTTCCTCGCTCGACTTCAGAAGCAGTCACGCACCTGCCCTCAAAATACCGATCCAGGGCGACGACGCTCAGCGAATGCGCAAGTCGTTTCGGAGAGGAACTTGTCGCGAGAGAGTATGGGACCCCCAGAGCTTCAATTACTCCAACCACACCTGGCATGACCCTCAACTCAATGTCGTACGCCTCAAGAAGCCTCGCCCGGTAACGGCTTTCGAAATGCGCCGGGAGCACAACGCCGAAATCACGTTTAACGACCTTCTCAACGACGGGAAAACTGCGGCCAAGGTAGTGCTCGGCGACAAAATCCCGGTCGATTTCCACACCGATTTCCCGGTGCGCCTCGACAAGGCACCGTGCCGCAATCGCTTCGCTGTCTATGAGCACACCGTCGCAATCGAAGATCACGAGATCATGGCGCCTGCTTTGCGGTGACCCGCCCGGCCTTTCCGGCCGGACAGGGGATTTTCCGGGCATGCCGCTCAGTCGATGATGGTGTTGAGCGTAGTAGAGGGGCGCATCACAAGAGCAGTCTTCTCCGCGTCTGTGTGGTAGTAGCCTCCGAGATCGGCGGGGCTGCCCTGAGCCGCAGCCAGTTCGGAGACGATCGCCTCCTCATGATCCACGAGCGCCTTGGCGATCGGCTCGAAATGCGCCTTCAGATCCGCATCCTCATCCTGCGCGGCAAGCGCCTCGGCCCAGTAGCGCGCAAACCAGTAGTGGCTGTCGCGGTTGTCAGGCTGGCCGACCTTGCGGGACGGCGACTTGTCATTGTCGAGAACGCCCTGGGTTGCGGCATCGACCGCCTTGCCCAGCACGCGCGCCTTCTCATTGCCCTTTGCATCTGCAAGGAACTTCAGGCTCTCGCCCAGTGCGCAGAACTCGCCTAGCGAATCCCAGCGGAGGTGGTTTTCTTCCATGAGCTGCTGGACATGCTTCGGCGCAGAGCCGCCCGCGCCGGTCTCGAACAGACCGCCGCCATTCATCAGCTTCACGATCGAAAGCATCTTGGCCGAGGTGCCGAGCTCGAGGATGGGGAAGAGATCGGTGAGGTAGTCGCGCAGCACGTTGCCGGTGATGGCAATCGAGGTCTTGCCTTCGCGAATGGATTCGAGAGTTTTCCGGGTCGCCTCGCGCGGGGCCATGATCTCGAACTTGTCCGCCACACCCTCGGCCTCGAGGATCGGTTTCACGAATTCGATCAGTTCCGCGTCATGGGCGCGGTTCGGATCGAGCCAGAAGATGGCCTCGCAGCCTTCGGCCTTCTGCCGGTCGATCGCGAGTTTCACCCAGTCCTCGATGGGCGCCCGACGTGCCGAGGAGGAGCGCCAGATGTCGCCCTTCTCAACCTTGTGCTCATGCAGTTCGACGCCGGTGTCGGTGACCATCCGGACAATCCCGTCAGCCGGGATCTCGAAGGTGGTCGGATGCGAGCCGTATTCCTCGGCCTTCTGTGCCATCAGGCCGATGTTCTGCACTGCGCCCGCGGTGGCCGGGTCGAGCGCGCCGGTTTCCTTGAAGTATTCGATCGTCTCGTCATAGACCGGCGCATAACAGCTGTCGGGAATGACGCAGACGCAGTCCGCCTCATTGCCGTCCGGGCCCCAGCCCTTGCCGCCGGCGCGAATGAGCGCGGGCATGGACGCGTCGATGATGACGTCCGAGGGCACGTGCAGGTTGGTGATCCCCTTGTCGGAATTCACCATGTACATTGGCGGGTTCTCGGCCCGGGTGGCCTCGATGGCTTCCATGACCTCGGGCATGGCCTTCACGCGCGCGAGCAGGTCGCCGAGACCGGAATTCGGGTTCACACCGGCTTCTGCCAGCTTGTCGCCGTATTTGTCGAAGACCGGCGCGAGCCATGCCTTGACTGCATGGCCGAAGATGATCGGGTCGGAGACCTTCATCATCGTTGCCTTCATGTGGAGCGACCAAAGGATACCTTCTTCCTTGGTCTTCTCGATTTCCTTGGCCAGGAAGGCATCGAGCGACTTGGCGGACATAAAGGTGGCGTCGACAACTGTCCCGGAGGGATACTTGATCCCCTCCTTAAGCACGGTCACGGTGCCGTCGGCGGCCTCATGCTCGATCCGAACGGTCGCTTCACCGGAGAGGCGGGTGGATTTCTCGTTCGAGAAGAAATCGTCATGCCCCATCGTGGCGACGCGCGTCTTGCTGTCGGCCGTCCATTTGCCCATACGGTGCGGGTTGGCCTGGGCGAACTTCTTGACCGCGATGGCGGCACGGCGATCGGAATTGCCCTCGCGCAGAACCGGGTTCACGGCCGAGCCCTTGATCGCATCGTAGCGGGCGCGGGCGTCCTTTTCCTCGTCGGTGGAAGGCTCTTCGGGGTAGTCCGGCAGGTCATAGCCCTGCGACTGGAGCTCTTTCACCGCCGCGACGAGCTGCGGAACGGAGGCAGAAATATTGGGCAGCTTGATGACATTTGCCTCGGGCTGCTTCACCAGATTTCCCAACCAGGCAAGGTCGTCACTCTGCTTCTGGGCATCGGTGAGCTTCTCGGGGAACGCTGCGATGATGCGGCCCGCAAGGGAAATATCGCGGGTCCCGACGGTGACGCCCGCCGCGGCCGCGAAGGTGCGGATGACTGGCAGAAGCGATGCCGACGCAAGCTCAGGTGCTTCGTCCACCTTGGTATACACGATGTCTGGGATATCTGTCTCGGCCATTTCACGCCCCCGTTTTAACTTCGCAAGAGCCTTAGCCGAGCTACAGGCCGAGGTCCACATGGCTGAGCAATATTGCGAGTCTCGAGAAGAGGAAGCCGGGCCTGGAGAGCCCGATTCCTCGCCGATTTCCGCGTATGGAATCCGTATGGTTTCGATATGGAAACGATATGGCTAAATGTATGGCACGGGCAGAATGGCGCCCGGCCCGAGTGGAGATCAGAAGCTGGCCGCGAAGCCGGCGAGAAAATCCCGGAGCTGCGCGCGGATCTTCTCATCCTTCAGTTCGCCATCCTCGATGACGGCGCCTGCACGCGACACCATGAGCTTCGCGCCGAACCAGGGCCGGGTGCCGAGCGTGCGCAGGATCGGCAGCCAATGGGCCTGGGCAAGCGTGGTGCCGAACCCGCCCGGAGAGGCCCCGATCACGGCGACCGGCTTTCCCCTGAAGGCCGTGCCGCCCTCACCCCGCGACATCCAGTCGAGCGCATTCTTGAAGACGCCCGGAATGCCATTGTTGTATTCCGGAGTGGCGAGAAGAAGCGCGTCCGCGGTTGCGAGTTGCTGCTGAAGGATCTGCACCGCAGCGGGAAGCCCGTCGCGCGCCTCGTCATCGGCATTGTAGAGCGGCACGTCGGCGATGGAGCCGATCTCGACCGTGACGCCATCTGGGGCGAGGTCCAATGAGGCGCGCAGGAGCGCCGAGTTGAACGAGGCTTTGCGCAAGCTGCCGCTCAGGCCGAGGATCGTTGTCATGCGTTACTCCCTAGTTTCCGCGATTCGTATTTGCCGCTCATGGCGGGCAGTGAAGCAGAGGTTGCGGAACCGGTCAGGCAAAACCTTGGGGATCAGCGAATTGAGTGGCGATGTCAGCCTTTCGTTCACTGCGTCGCAGTGCGCATACCGCAGCCTTGCTGCGAAAGCCCGCGATGCGCCCAAACTCGACGTTGCCAATTGATTGTCGACGCATGACATGAGCGTCCTCGTTCTAACGTCCGTTCTTGGCCGCAAAGGCGCCCGGCGAGAGGCCCTCGTGCCGGACAAAAGCCAGGCCAAATGCGCTGGCGGACCCGTATCCGACCCTCAGGGCGATCTCGGCATTGGTCAGACCACCTTGCCGCAGCAATGTCTTGGCAACCGCCATGCGCCAGTCGGTCGCGTATTCCATCGGTGCGCGGCCGACCTGCCTGCGGAACCGCTCGAAGAAGCCAGAGCGTGACATGCCAGCCGCCTTGGCCAATTCTGAAACCGAAAGCGCGCTGCCCGCTTCGGCGTGAATGCGTTGCAAGGCACCGGCCAGTTGCGGATCCGACAAGCCGCGCAGGAGCCCTGGCGGCAGGGTCGCCGCCGGCCCCGAGCGCAGGGCCTCGATCAGCAGAACCTCCAGCAACCGCTCCAGGATCATCTCACGCCCAGGCCGGTCTGCACGGGTTTCCTCGTGGATCACCGGAACCAGGGCCGTCAGGCGGCTATGCCCCGAGACATGGATCATCTCGGGCAGCAGCGACACGATCAGGTCACTGGCCGGCGTGTCGAAGCGGCAATGCCCGACCAGAGCGCGAACATCGACCGGGGCCTCCGGCACGCCCAGCCGGAAGCGCCCGGGGCCGGTTTCCAGCGGCCTGCGTGGCACATGCGGCGGCGGAGGCACTTCGCTCGACATGGTAAAGCCCTGCAGATAGGGGATCAGCACGAAATCTCCGCCCGACAGCGTGACCGGATCACGCCCGGTGACGTGCAACCGGCACCGCCCTTCGACCATCGCGCAATAGAACGGGCTGGCCATGTCGTGGCGCTCCACCCGCCACGGGCCGCCAGCCTCGACCAGTTTGGATATGGAGACCGCAGGCTTCAGCAAGGTCACGACACTGGAGAGTGGATCTGAAGGGATGTCGAGCATGATTTTGGACTATTGATGAATTTTCATGGATATCTGAATATAGAATGACCGAACACTGCCGTCTATCTCCTCGTCACCGCAGACAAGGAGATCAGAAATGCCCCGTATTCTCATCACAGGATGTTCCTCCGGTTTTGGTCAGGCCATCGCCGCGCGGTTTCTCGATCAGGGCTGGGACGTCATCGCGACGATGAAGCTACCCGCAGGCGCGGACGCCGAAACCTGGTTCCGCGAAGAGGGCCTTGCCCCGGCCTGAGCCACCGACGCGGCCATTCATTTCGAAAGAGAACCTCCCCATGAACAGACTGATCACCCTCTCACGCGACCTGCCGACACCAGAGCCGGAGATCACCGTCGCCTTTACGCCGATCCGGTTGCCAATGCCGGGCCGCCAGCCTCTCGAGTTGCGCCTGACGGCCCCTTCTGCCGGGGTGAACCTGCCCATCGTGATTTTCTCGCATGGTTTCGGTCCCTCGAATTATCTTTCCTCCAAGGACGGCTACGCCCCGCTTGCGCAGTTCTGGGCAGAACGGGGTGTGGCTGTCATCCAGCCGACCCATGCCAGCTCAAGGGTCGGCGGGCTCGACCCCGATTTGCCCGACGGGCCCTTTTTCTGGCGCGAGAGGGTGGCGGAAATGCGCGCCGTCGTCGACCGGCTGGCCGAGGTCGAGCGGCAGGCCCCCGCCGTGGCAGGGCGGCTGGCCCATGACCGGATCGCGGTGGCCGGGCATTCCTTCGGCGGCCTCACCTGTGGACTGCTGCTCGGCGCGCGCCTGAAAGATGAGGATTTTTCCGACCCGCGAATCCGTGCTGGTATCCTGCTCGCGGCTCCGGGCCGCGGCGGCGCGGACCTTACGCCTGAAAACGCGGAGCGATTTCCCTTCTTCGACGTGGATTTCAGTGGAATCGTCGCTCCGACGCTCGTGGTCTGCGGTGCCGAAGACGACCCGCATTTCACGCCCCGTGGCCCCGAATGGCACGCTGATCCCTTCCACGACGCCCCCGGCGCCGAAGCCCTGCTGACGATCAACGGCGTCGGCCATGGCCTGGGTGGAATCGCGGGGTGGGACGCGCGCGAAACCGACGCAGAGAGCCCGGATGCACTGGAGGCCACGCGGCGGCTGACGCTGGCCTGGTTGAGGAGCACATTTGTCGTGGAGCCCGCCGCCTGGGCACATAGCCGGTCCGCACTCAAGGAACGCGCGGCAGCAATCGCCAACATCACCTCAAGAAACGGTTGAAGTTCCGGGGCGGCTTTGCCCTGCATGGCGGCCTCGCGCGACACATGGATCTGTCCAATTCGATGCCGACCGACAGCCCCCGCGCGCAACGGAATTTTTCGATGTCAGCCTTCCGCTTGCCGCTGCAACATGGCTGCGATTGTCGCAAACCGCCCTCTCCGAACCTTCATGGGTTTTGCTGGGAACGAAAGTGGTGAGCCTTTTGTGACCAATGCTACGCGGGACCCGAACGACAGAACTGCGCGGTTCGCCGCCGTTTTGCGAGGCCGAGCCGGCGGCGGACCGGGGGTTGGCGCAAAGCCGTCTGTTCGACACAATTGATGGTGACGACATTGCCTGGATCGGTTGTATGTCCCGACATCGACGATGCGCCAGCCCGCCCGGTCGGGCCGTCGCAGGCACGGCGCCTTCGGCTTGTCCCGTGCCATGGCTTCCCAGCAATGATGGCATGATGGGCCGAGAGCGGCATTTGATTAGACCCGACGACCGGCAGCCTTATCCGCGCTGCCGACTTTGGGGCGACGGCGAATGGCGGCGCGCCGCCCATTCCCAAGGAACGCGTTCGAGCCACAACGACAGCCCCCGCGCAACGGCATTTTTCCATGTCAGCCTTCCGTTCGCTGCGTCGCGGCGCTATGGGGTGGGGAAACCCCTCGACCCGAGACGATTGGACCGCCCTGCCATGGCCGACAGCGCTACCCTGACCGAACCCGAGATCACCGAAGACCTCATCGCGGCGCATGGCCTGAAGCCAGACGAATATCAGCGCATCCTTGATCTGATCGGGCGGACCCCGAGCCTGACCGAGCTCGGCATCTTCTCCGCCATGTGGAACGAGCACTGCTCCTACAAGTCGTCGAAGAAGTGGCTGCGCACTCTGCCCACCACCGGCCCGCAGGTCATCTGCGGCCCCGGCGAGAATGCGGGTGTGGTGGATATCGGTGACGGTCAGGCGCTCGTCTTCAAGATGGAGAGCCACAACCACCCCTCCTACATCGAGCCCTACCAGGGTGCGGCGACGGGCGTGGGCGGCATCCTGCGCGACGTGTTCACCATGGGCGCGCGCCCCATCGCGGCGATGAACGCGCTGTCCTTCGGCGAGCCGGACCACCCCAAGACCCGCAGCCTCGTGCACGGGGTCGTGGCCGGGGTCGGCGGCTACGGCAACTGCTTCGGAGTGCCGACGGTGGGCGGCGAACTGCGCTTCCACGCGGCCTACAACGGCAATTGCCTCGTCAACGCCTTTGCCGCCGGTCTCGCGGATGCGGACAAGATCTTCTACTCGGCGGCTTCGGGTGTGGGCATGCCGGTGGTCTACCTCGGTGCCAAGACCGGCCGTGACGGCGTGGGCGGTGCGACGATGGCATCGGCGGAATTCGACGAGAGCATCGAGGAGAAGCGGCCGACGGTGCAGGTGGGCGACCCCTTCACCGAGAAGCGGCTGATGGAAGCCTGCCTCGAACTGATGACCACCGGTGCGGTCATCTCGATCCAGGACATGGGGGCCGCGGGCCTGACCTGCTCCGCCGTGGAGATGGGCGACAAGGGCAATCTCGGCATCCGGCTCGATCTGGAGCGGGTGCCGGTGCGCGAAGAGGCGATGAGCGCCTACGAGATGATGCTGTCCGAGAGCCAGGAGCGGATGCTCATGGTTCTGCGCCCGGAAAAGGAAGCGGAGGCGCGCGCCGTCTTCGACAAGTGGGATCTCGATTTCGCCATCGTCGGCGAGACCATTCCCGAGGACCGGTTCCTTGTCGTGATGAACGGCGAGGTGAAAGCCGATCTGCCCCTCAAGGCGCTGTCGGGTGAAGCCCCGGAATACGACCGGCCCTGGGTGCAGCCGCCGCCGGCCCCGGCACTTGGCGACGTGCCGGACATCGACCCGGCCGACGCGCTCCTGAAATTGATGGGCAGCGCCAATCTCGGCAAGCGGGACTGGGTCTGGGAACAATACGACACGATGGTGATGGCCGATACCGCCCAGCCGCCGGGCTGCGATGCGGGGATCGTGCGCGTCCATGGCACGGGCAAGGCCATCGCCTTCACCGCGGACGTGACGCCGCGCTACTGCCGTGCCAATCCGGTTCAGGGCGGGATGCAGGCGGTGGCAGAAGCCTACCGCAACCTTTCGGCGACCGGTGCGCTGCCGCTCGCGACGACCGACAATCTCAACTTCGGCAACCCGGAGAAACCCGAGATCATGGGGCAGTTCGTCGGCTGCATCCAGGGGATCGGTGCGGCCTGCGCCGCGCTCGACATGCCGATCGTCTCTGGCAACGTGAGCCTCTACAACGAGACAGACGGAACTGCGATATTGCCTACGCCGACAATTGGCGCCGTGGGCCTGCTCAATTCGCTGCATGATGCCATTCCCATGGCGCCGGGCGACGGTGACAAGCTCTACCTCCTCGGGAAATGCGAAGGTCATCTCGGGCAGAGCGCACTGCTTGCCGAGCTTTTCGGCCGCGAGGACGGCGATGCGCCGCGCGTCGACCTGATGGCCGAACGCACGGCAGGCGTGTTCATCCGCAAGGCAAAGTCGGTCGGGCTGGTATCGGCCGCGCATGACCTCTCGGATGGCGGGCTCGCGGTTGCGGCCGCCGAGATGGCACTGGCCTCTGGGCACGGGATCACGATTCGCGACGAGCCGAGCCTCACATCTGCGGGCTGGTTCTTCGGCGAGGATCAGGGGCGCTATCTGATTGCCTGCCGGCCCGGGAAGGCCGCGGAACTTGAAGCCGCGGCCCAAGCCTCCGATGTGCCGTTCGCACCGGTCGGGGAATGCGGCGGCGCGGACATCCGGCTGGGCAAGAGCACGGTTGCGCTCGATGTGCTTCGCGAAACGCACGGCTCGGCCCTCACCAAACTGCTCGGGTAGCCCTTGCGGCGGCAGCGGCCGGGTTTTACCTTTGGGACAATAAGGATATTTGCGGGAGCAAACCAATGGCCATGGAAGCGGCGGATATCGAACACCTGATACGCGAGGCCTTTCCGACGGCGAAGATCGAGATCACCGATCTTGCGGGTGACGGCGATCACTACGCAGCCACCGTAACGGCGGAAGAATTCCGCGGCCTCAACAGGGTCAAGCAGCATCAGATGGTCTATGCTGCGCTCAAGGGAAAGATGGATGGATCGCAGGGCGAGCTACATGCGCTGGCCCTGACGACCAAGGCACCGGAGTAGGAACTTATGACTGACACAGCCCACGAGGCAATCAAGGCCGATATCGACGCCAATGATGTCGTGCTTTTCATGAAGGGCACGAAAACCGCGCCGCAATGCGGCTTCTCCCATCGCGTGGCCGGGGTGCTGCGCTATCTCGAAGTCGACTTCAAGGACGTCAACGTGCTGGCGGACGAAGGCCTGCGCAGCGGGATCAAGTCGTTTTCCGACTGGCCGACGATCCCGCAGCTCTACGTCAAGGGCGAATTCGTCGGTGGCTGCGACATCATCACCGAGATGACCCTGTCGGGCGAACTGGATTCGCTTCTGGCGACCAAGGGCGTCGCCTTCAACAAGGAAGCCGCGGACAAGATCCGCGAAGCCAACACGGCAGACAGCTGAGCCTCTGCGAGGCGCCCGGCCCTTCCCGAACGGGGCCGGGATGCCACATCGCTCAGACCTTGCCGGTCTCCACTTTCGTGGCAAGTTCGTGGAGATCGTCGAGCACCTTCGACAACAGGTCCACGGCAATTTCGTTCTCGGCGCGAAGCTGCTCGGCATCCTCGCTGCCCTGGTAACGCTCGGACGCATTCTCGGCCTTCAGGACATTCGCCGCCAGCATCGCGGCCTTGGCCTCGGCGATTCGAATGCGCTCTTCGGCTTCGCGCAGCTTCTCCTCGGTATCGGCCAACTGCCGGCGTTCGTTCGCCGTCGTGTCCGCCATCATCAGACCCGCCAGCAGCAGCATCCGCTTCTCGGTCGAGGCCGAGGCGTTCTCCGGGATCTGCTGGGCCTGGGTGTCGAGGAGCGCGGCTGCGGCCTCGAGCGACTTCTCCTGCCCCTCATCGCAGGCCACTTCGTAGACGCGGCCACCGATTTCGAGAATGAGTTCCGGCACTTCAGGCCTCCTCGATCAGGGGTTTCAGCTGGGAGATGAGCTGGTCGAGCGCAGCGACATCCTTGTCGCGCTTGGCCCGGATGCTCACAAGCTCCTCGAGGAGCTTGGCCTTGTCATTCTCCAGCGAGGCCACCCTCTGGCGCAACTGTTCGGCCTCCGGGGCTTCTCCCGCCGGTGCCCGCGTTGCAATCGCTTCCCGGAGCCGATCCAGGGCGCGGGCAAATTGTATCTCGAGTTGATTCACTTGACCCATGCGTGCTCTTCCGAAACGTCGGGTTCCAGTTTTAGGCAGGCATTCCGGACAATGCAATCAGCCCACGGGATGTTTCGTGGGATTTCATTGCCCTTACGCGAAAAACCGGAACCGCCGCCCTGCGGCTTTGCCGATTTCGGCACCCGACCGCGCACGCGTCGCGGGAAGCTCACCCATCGGATGCAAACAGCCAGCGAAATCGCCTTGACCCTTCCTTTCTTGCTGTTATCAGTGCGCCCGAATGCCGGTTGCGTGCCGCTTACGGGTACGAACCGCAACAATTTGGGGGGCAAAACCTTGGATATCTCCGATCTGCGCAACCTTCACGCCGCGCATTGGGAAAAGGCCGCTGCCCTTCGGGTTCTCGCGATGGATGCCGTCCAGCAGGCGAATTCCGGTCATCCGGGAATGCCGATGGGAATGGCGGACGTCGCAACCGTCCTGTTCGAGAAGCACCTGAAGTTCGATGCGAGCGCGCCGCACTGGGCCGATCGCGACCGCTTCATCCTTTCCGCCGGTCACGGCTCCATGCTGCTTTACGGCCTGCTCTACCTGAGCGGCTACGAGGACATGAGCCTCGAGGATCTGCGCAATTTCCGCCAGCTCGGCTCGAAATGCGCCGGTCACCCCGAATTCGGCCATGCCACCGGCATCGAGACCACGACCGGTCCGCTGGGTCAGGGCCTTGCAACCGCGGTCGGTTTCGCGATGGCCGAGGAGGCGCTCGCCGCACGTTTCAGCCGCAAGGTCGTCGATCACCATACCTATGTGATCGCGGGCGACGGCTGCCTGATGGAGGGCATCAGCCAGGAGGCCATCGGCCTTGCCGGGCGCCAGAAGCTCTCCCGCCTCATCGTGCTCTGGGACAACAACGGCATCTCGATCGACGGAAAGGTCCTGCTCTCCGACATCACGGACCAGGGCGCACGTTTCGCCGCATCCGGCTGGTCCGTGCATTCGTGCAACGGTCACGATCCAGAGGATATCGACCGCGCCATCACCGAAGCGAAGGCCAGCGACCTGCCCGCACTGATCGATTGCCGCACCCATATCGGCTTCGGGGCACCGAACAAGCAGGACACCAAGGGCGCGCATGGCTCGCCGCTCGGTCTGGACGAAATCGAGAAGGTCCGCGAAATCTACGGTTGGACGCACCCGCCCTTCGAGATTCCGGCAGAAATTCTCTCCGCCTGGCGCGCCATCGGTTCGCGTGGACGCGATGCCCGTTCAGACTGGGAAACGCGGCTTGAAAAGCTGCCCGCGCGCAAGAAGGCCGAATTCGAGCGTTGCCTCTCCGGAACGACACCCTCGAAGCTCGTCAAGGCGCTGACCGATTTCCGCAAGACGCAGGTCGAGGCCGCCCCGAAGATCGCGACGCGCGCGGCTTCGGAGAAGGTTCTCGAGGTGGTCAACGACCTGCTGCCCGAAACCATCGGTGGTTCTGCGGACCTGACCGGTTCCAACAATACGCTGACGAAGGGCCTTGCCATCTTCGACGCGGAGAACCGCGACGGGCGTTACGTCCACTACGGCATCCGTGAGCATGGCATGGCGGCCGCCATGAACGGGATCGCGCTGCATGGCGGCATGATCCCCTATGGCGGAACATTCCTTGTCTTCAGCGACTATGCACGCGGCGCGATCCGGCTCTCGTCCCTGATGAAGCAGCGCGTGGTCTACGTCCTGACGCACGATTCGATCGGCCTCGGTGAAGATGGGCCGACACACCAGCCGGTGGAGCACCTCGCGGCTCTTCGCGCCATGCCCGACCTCAACGTTTTCCGCCCCGCGGATATCGTCGAAACGGCGGAAGCCTGGGAGTGCGCGCTGACGGGCCCGAAACTGCCGTCTGTGCTCGCTCTTTCCCGCCAGGGACTTCCAATGCTGCGGGCCGCCCACGGCCGGAACAACCTTTCCGCTCGGGGCGCCTATACGCTCGCGGACGCGGACGGCAAGCGCCGTGCGATCATTCTTGCCTCCGGCTCGGAGATCTCCGTGGCCATGGGCGCGCGCGACATCCTTCAGGCAAAGGGGATCGGAACGCGCGTGGTTTCCATGCCCTGCTGGGAGCTCTTCGAAGCGCAGGACGAGAAGTACCGCCGCAGCGTTCTGCCCTCCGGGCCGGTGCGCGTCGGGGTGGAAGCCGGAATCCGCATGGGCTGGGACCGCTGGCTGCTCGGCGAACGCGGTTCGGAGAAGAAGGCGGATTTCGTCGGGATGGACGGTTTCGGTGCCTCCGGCCCTGCCCCAGAACTTTTCAAGCATTTCGGAATCACACCGGAAGCGGTTGCGGAGAAGGTGGAGAACCTGCTGTAACAGTCCGGGCGTGACGGGATGAATTCAACCGAACGGTGAGGAAACGCATGGCCTGGAAGACACTCGACGATATGGATCTCTCAGGGAAGGTTGTGTTGACGCGAGTCGACATCAACGTCCCCGTCGACAACGGAAAGGTCACCGACGCGACCCGCATCGAGCGGATTGCTCCCACGATCAAGGACATCCTGGCGAAGGGCGGCAAGCCCGTCCTTCTCGCCCATTTCGGACGCCCAAAGGGCAAGGTCGTGCCGGAAATGTCGTTGCGGGTCACGCTGCCCTCGCTCGAGGAAACCTTCGGACACAAGGTCGAGTTCGTCGAGACCCCGAACCGCGATGCGCTCGACGCACTGCCCCAGGACAGCATCGTGCTGGTGGAGAACACCCGCTTCTCCCCGGGCGAGGAGAAGAACGATCCGGAAATGGCGAAGTTTCTTGCCAGCCTCGGAGATGTCTACTGCAATGACGCGTTCTCGGCCGCGCACCGGGCGCACGCCTCGACCGAAGGTGTGGCGAAGCTGCTGCCCTCCTGCGCCGGGCGCCTGATGCAGGCCGAGCTGGAGGCGCTGGAAAAGGCGCTGGGCCAGCCGGAACGTCCGGTCGTCGCGGTTGTGGGCGGCGCCAAGGTTTCCACCAAGCTCGAATTGCTGGGAAACCTGATCGAACGGGTCGATACGGTCGTGATCGGCGGCGGGATGGCCAACACCTTCCTCGCGGCTCAGGGCATCGACGTTGGCAAGTCGCTCTGCGAGCACGACATGACCTCCACGGCCAAGGAGATCATGGACAGGAGCGAAGCTGCCAATTGCACGATCCTGCTTCCGACCGATGTGGTGGTGGCCAAGGAATTCAAGGCAGAGGCGCCGCACGAGATCGTAGCGGCCAATGCCTGCCCGCCGGATGCGATGATTCTCGATGCAGGGCCGGCCACGATCGCCCAGATCGCCGTGGTCTTCGAGGCCGCGAAAACGATCGTCTGGAACGGTCCTCTCGGAGCCTTCGAGATCAAGCCTTTCAATGCAGCGACCGATGCCGCCGCGCGGCGGGCAGCCGCACTTACCAAGGCGGGCCGGGTTCTCTCGGTTGCCGGTGGGGGCGATACGGTTGCGGCCCTCAACACCAGCGGGGCTGCGGAAGACTTCACCTATGTCTCCACCGCGGGTGGTGCATTTTTGGAATGGCTGGAAGGCAAGACGTTGCCCGGCGTGGCCGCGCTCGACCAGTCTTGAGCAGATTGTCATTGTTTAAGTGAAGGAACGATCATGCAGGCGACAGCTGAAGTAAAGAAGATCCTGAGCTACTACGAAGGCGAGAATCCGGGCGTCAAGGGCAAGCTCTGCCAGATGCTGATGACCGGTAAGCTTGCCGGCACGGGCAAGATGATCATCCTGCCGGTCGACCAGGGCTTCGAGCACGGCCCTGCGCGCAGCTTCGCCCCAAATCCGGCCGGCTATGATCCGCACTACCACTACCAGCTTGCCATCGATGCGGGCCTCAACGCCTACGCAGCCCCGCTCGGTCCGCTCGAAGCGGGGGCAGACACCTTCGCCGGCCAGATCCCGACGATCCTCAAGGTGAACTCGGCGAACTCGCTGATGTCCGGCACCGCGGCGAAGAACCAGGCAGTGACCGCTTCCGTCGATGATGCGCTGCGTCTCGGCTGTTCCGCGATCGGTTTCACCGTCTACCCCGGCTCCGACGCCATGTTCGACATGTTCGAAGAGATCGTCGAGATGCGCAAGGAAGCGGCCTCCAAGGGCATCGCGACCGTGATCTGGTCCTACCCGCGCGGTGAAGGCGTGACCAAGGAAGGCGAGACGGCGGTGGATGTCGGGGCCTATGCCGCTCATATCGCGGCCCTGCTCGGCGCGCATATCATCAAGATCAAGCTTTCCACCGATCACCTGATGCAGCCGGAGTGCCAGAAGGTCTATTCCGAGCAGAGCATCGATATCGCGTCTCTCGCGGCGCGCGTGAAGCACTGCGTGCAGGCCTCCTTCGACGGCCGCCGGATCATCGTCTTCTCGGGTGGCGCATCGAAGGGTTCGGATGCGGTCTACGACGACGCCCGCGCAATCCTCGCCGGCGGCGGCAATGGCTCGATCATCGGTCGCAACAGCTTCCAGCGCTCCCGCGAAGACGCGCTCGATCTGCTCGGCAAGCTGACCGACATCTATCTCGGCAAGGCCTGATCGGGACCTGCAAGGTCCGATGATAATGAACCGGGGCCGTTGTGCCCCGGTTTCGCAAACCCGGTGCCACGAAGGGGAAGCAATCTGCGCTTCCGAGGAGCATCTGATGTTCGCCCAGATGCCGCCCATATCTTTCACGCCCGCCCGTCTCTTCCATTTTCATGCGATTCTTTCGCGGAACCAGACCGCATTGCCAGAGTTAACCGTGCAACGGAACGGCAAGCGGAGATGGCATGGCAGAGGCAGCAGCGACACGTGGCAGGGACGCATCGAGCCCAAGTGAGATCCCCTGGCTTGGCTGGCGGGACATCCTCATTCGGGTCTGGCAGAGCCTGAACACCGATCATGTGTCGGTCGTTTCGGCGGGTGTCGCCTTCTATACGCTCCTCTCGATCTTCCCGGCAATCGGTGCGCTCGTCTCGATCGCGGGTCTTTTCATGGAACCTGCGCTGGTTGAAGAACAGCTCTCCAGCATCCTTTCGATCCTACCGGAAAACGCCGCCGGGATCATCCAGGCACAGGCACAGCAGATTGCCGCCCAGCCCAGCAGCGGTCTGGGGATTGCGGCGCTGATCGCACTGTCGATTTCCGTCTACGGCGCGTCCAAGAGTGTTCGCACCCTGATGGAAGGGATGAACATCGCCTACCACGAGGAGGAGAAGCGGGGCATTGTCCGGCTCTATCTCGTCTCGATCGCGCTCACCTTCCTGCTGACCATCAGTGCGGTCATCGCGCTCGCGGCAACCGTTGCCCTGCCTGCGCTGATCGACAATCTCGGCCTGTCAAATCTTCTGGTCGGTATCGTGGGATGGATCCGCTGGCCGATCCTCGCGATTCTCACCATCTGGGGCCTCGCGGTGCTCTACCGTTTCGGGCCGTCGCGCGAGTCGCCGCAATGGCGGTGGGTCACCTGGGGTTCGGTGGTCGCGACGCTGCTGTGGATTGCGGGATCGATCGCCTTCTCACTCTACGTGCGCAACTTCGGCACATACAACGAATCCTACGGGGCGCTCGGAGGGGTGATCATTCTACTGACGTGGCTCTGGCTTTCGGCTTTCATCGTGCTGCTTGGAGCCGAGATCAACTCGGAGATGGAACACCAGACCTCTCTCGACACCACGACGGGGCATGACAAACCGATGGGTGAGCGTGGAGCGGTTGTCGCCGACAAGATTGGCAGCGTGCCGTGAGCCTCCGGCCCCACGTGTCGGGTATTCCTTTCTTCAGGCAAATCTGCGAGGGTATCGGAAAATACAAGAAATGATGGTACCGAGGCATGGAAAAGGGCACAGAAACGCGGCCGCTCAGCGCCGGAAGCGCAGTCTTCGCGATCGTCTTCATCGGCTTCATCTGCTACCTGACCTACACGGGCTTGCAGGGGAACTACGGGCTCTTTCGATTGATCGAGATCGAGGCGCAGGAGAATCGGCTCGAAACCGAACTGGCCGAAATCCGCGCCGAGAGAGCTTTGGCCGAGAACAAGGTGCGCCGGTTGTCGGTAGAAAGTCTCGATCTCGAGTTGCTCGACGAGCAATCGCGCAAGGTTCTCAGCCTGGGGCGCGAAGACGAGATCATCATCCCCTGAGAGCGGCGCAACAGTTCGAAAGCATCCGGGCTGTGCGCAATGATTGACCGCAATTCTTGCCGCGATCCGCGCAGCATTGTTCCCCTACTCCCGTTTGGACAGGCTTTCCTAAAACGCAACCCCCACTTTCTTGCCGATTGATCCCGTATCCTGCGTCAAGGGGTTTTCATACGGTTGATATTCAGTATAATCCGGAATGGTTCAACGTTAAACCATTTCGAGGGGGAACGCATGGCGACGGGCAAACGCACGGGAAAACCCAACGCGTCTAAGGAAGAACTCGAGACGTACTACCGGGAAATGCTGCTGATCCGGCGTTTCGAGGAAAAGGCCGGACAGCTTTACGGCATGGGCCAGATCGGCGGCTTCTGCCACCTCTACATCGGTCAGGAAGCTGTTGTTGTCGGCCTCGAGTCGACCGCCAAGGATGGCGATCAGCGGGTCACCACATATCGCGATCACGGCCACATGCTGGCTTGCGGCATGGACCCCAAGGGCGTGATGGCAGAGCTCACCGGCCGCGAAGGAGGCTACTCCAAGGGCAAGGGCGGCTCGATGCACATGTTCTCCAAGGAGAAGGATTTCTACGGCGGCCACGGCATCGTGGGCGCAAGCGTGCCGATCGGTGCGGGCCTTGCCTACGCGAACAAGTATCGGGGCAATGACAATGTCAGCTTCAACTATTTCGGCGATGGCGCGGCCAACCAGGGTCAGGTCTACGAGACCTTCAACATGGCGTCACTCTGGAAGCTGCCCTGCATCTTCGTGATCGAGAACAACCAGTATGCCATGGGCACCTCGCTCGCCCGCGCCTCCTCGACGCCTGCGCTCTACACGCGCGGCGAAGCCTTCGGCATCCCCGGTGAGGCGGTTGACGGCATGGATGTGCTCGCGGTGCGTGATGCCGGACAGAAGGCGGTGGATCACTGCCGTGCGGGCGAAGGCCCCTACATCCTCGAAATGAACACCTACCGATACCGGGGACACTCCATGTCGGACCCGGCGAAATACCGCACCCGTGAAGAGGTCCAGAAGATGCGCGAGGAGCGCGACCCGATAGATCATGTCCGCGACCTGCTGGTATCTGCCGGGCTGGCGAGCGAAGACGACCTGAAGGCGATCGACAAGGAAATCAAGGGCGTCATCAACGAATCCGCCAAGTTCGCGCAGGAAAGCCCGGAGCCGGCCGAAGCCGAGCTCTGGACGGACGTGTATCGCTGAGGGGGGATTGATTAGACATGGCTACACAAATTCTGATGCCGGCGCTCTCTCCGACGATGGAAGAGGGCACACTCGCAAACTGGCTCAAAAAGGAAGGCGACACGATCACCTCGGGTGACATCATCGCCGAGATCGAAACCGACAAGGCGACGATGGAGTTCGAGGCCGTCGATGAAGGCGTGCTCGGCAAGATCCTCGTCGAGGAAGGGACGGCGGGCGTTAAGGTCAACACGCCGATCGCGGTACTGCTCGAAGAGGGCGAAGATGCATCCGCCGCGGAGGAACTGGCTTCGGGCGGTGGTGAAGAGGCAGCTGCGCCCGCGGAGGAATCCGCATCCGAGACATCGTCGGGCAAGGCCGGCGAAGGCCTCGAGCCCGAGGGCCCCGGCGCGCAGCCCAAGGCCGCCCCGAACATCGACACCCCGCCCGCTCCGGAAGTGCCTGAAGGCACGACCTACAAGAGCCAGACCGTGCGCGAAGCTTTGCGCGACGCGATGGCCGAGGAGATGCGTCGCGACGGTGACGTGCTTCTGATGGGTGAGGAGGTTGCCGAATACCAGGGCGCCTACAAGATCACGCAAGGTCTGCTCGACGAGTTCGGTGCGAAGCGCGTCATCGACACGCCGATCACCGAGCACGGGTTTGCCGGGCTTGCAGTTGGCATGGCCTTCGCCGGGCTCCGCCCGATCGTGGAGTTCATGACCTTCAACTTCGCGCTTCAGGCCATCGACCACATCATCAACTCGGCCGCCAAGACGCTCTACATGTCGGGCGGTCAGATGGGTGCGCCGATGGTGTTCCGCGGCCCGAACGGCGCTGCGGCGCGCGTTGCGGCTCAGCACAGCCACGACTTCGCCACCACCTATGCTCAGGTTCCGGGCCTTAAGGTCGTTCAGCCTTACTCGGCGGCTGACGCCAAGGGTCTGCTGAAGGCTGCGATCCGCGATCCGAACCCGGTGGTCTTCCTGGAGAACGAGATTCTCTATGGCCGCACCTTCGAAGTTCCAGATCTCGAAGATTTCACCCTGCCGATCGGCAAGGCACGCATTGCGAAGCCGGGCACGGATGTGACCATCGTGAGCTTCGGCATCGGCATGACCTACGCCATGACCGCCGCCGAGGAACTCGAGAAGGACGGCATCTCCGCAGAGGTGATCGACCTGCGCTCCCTGCGTCCGCTCGACACCGAAACGGTGATCAATTCGGTGAAGAAGACCAATCGCTGCGTGACGGTCGAGGAAGGCTTCCCGGTCTGCTCCATCGGCAGCCACATCTCGTCGGTTCTGATGACCGAGGCTTTCGACTGGCTCGATGCGCCCGTGCTGAACTGCACCGGCAAGGACGTGCCGATGCCCTATGCCGCGAACCTCGAGAAGCTGGCGCTGGTGACCACGCCCGAAGTGATCGCCGCCGTCAAGGCCGTGACCTACCGCTGAGGAGAGAGCAATGCCTGTCAATATCCTGATGCCCGCGCTCTCCCCCACCATGGAGGAGGGCACCCTCGCCAAGTGGCTGAAGAAGGAGGGGGATACGATCTCCTCCGGAGACATCATCGCCGAGATCGAAACCGACAAGGCGACGATGGAGTTCGAAGCGGTCGATGAAGGCACGCTCGGCAAGATCCTCATCGACGAGGGGACCGCCGGCGTGAAGGTCAACGAACCGATCGCGGTGCTGCTCGAAGAGGGTGAAAGCGCGGATGACATCCCGGCCGATGCCGGGTCCGGCGGAGGCGGCGACAGCGATGCTGCGCCCGAGGCGGCTTCTGCGCCGGCACCTGAGGCAGCACCCGCTGCCGCTGCTGCGGCAACCCCTGCACCGGCGGCCCCTTCGTCCTCTTCCGGCGATCGCATCTTCGCCTCGCCGCTCGCGCGCCGGATTGCGGCCGAGAAGGGTCTTGATCTGACGAAGGTCAAGGGCAGCGGGCCGCATGGTCGGATCGTCAAGGCCGATGTCGAGAGTGCGAAGCCCGAGGCTGCAGCGCCAGCCAAGAAGGACGCTCCTGCCGCGGCAGCACCGGCTCCGGCAACGCCTGCCTCTCCCAATGCCGATGCGATCAAGAAGATGTATACCGATCGCAACTACGAGGAAGTCACCCTCGACGGTATGCGGAAGACCATCGCGGCGCGGCTTACCGAAGCGAAGCAGACCATCCCCCACTTCTACCTGCGCCGCGAGATTCGTCTCGATGCGCTGCTCAAATTCCGGAGCCAGCTCAACAAGGAACTGGAAGAGCGCGGGGTCAAGCTCTCGGTCAACGACTTCATCATCAAGGCCTCGGCGCTGGCCCTGACACAGGTTCCGGACTGCAATGCGGTCTGGGCGGGTGACCGGGTCCTCAAGTTCGAACGCGCCGACGTCGCGGTGGCTGTGGCCATTGAAGGCGGTCTCTTCACTCCGGTGATCCGGGACGCGGACGTCAAGACGATGTCGGCCATCTCGGCGGAAATGAAGGATCTGGCGAAGCGTGCCCGCGATCGCAAGCTCGCGCCGCACGAATACCAGGGCGGCAGCTTTGCGGTCTCCAACCTCGGGATGATGGGCGTCGAGAACTTCGATGCGGTGATCAACCCGCCGCACGCCTCGATCCTCGCGGTGGGCGCCGGCGTGAAGAAGCCGATCGTCAATGCCGAGGGCGAGGTCGAGGTTGCGACCATGATGTCGGTGACACTTTCCGTCGATCACCGTGTCATCGATGGCGCGCTCGGCGCGGAGTGGCTCGACAAGCTCAAGACTTCGCTCGAGAAGCCGCTCACCATGCTGACCTGATAGTCTATCACGGCGCGCTGCCTCACGCGCGGCGCGCCGAACACCCCTTCATAATTCCAATGGGCCACGCTGTTCGTGGCGTGTTGGCACATCCAATACATTTCAGAAAATCCAGAGCTGTTTGGGCTCGAAAAGCTTTTGAAACCTTCTCGCTCCCGGTTAGATTCGTGCCGGTAGCGCCTTCCACCTTCACGGGTGCCATGGCTTCGAATGAAACCTTGGCGATATTGCGGTGAAGACTGGCAGGCATGATTGATTTTGTAACCCTTTTGGCGGATCAAGTTCCGGCACAAGAACCGGCTCTCCATCCGTTCAGTCTTTCAAGGAGTAGTTAGATGTCACAGGCGATCGTCCCCGTCATCCTCTGCGGGGGCTCCGGCACTCGGCTCTGGCCCCTGTCGCGCAAGAGCTACCCCAAGCAATTCGGCCGCATTCTGGGCGAGAAGAGCCTGTTTCAGCAGACGGTCGAGCGGTTTCCCGATCCCGACTTCGCTGCACCCATCATCGTCACGAATTCCGAGTTCCGCTTCATCGCGACAGAGCAGATGGCCGGTATCGGTCGCGCAGCCGGCGCGGTGCTGATCGAACCAGACGGGCGCAACACGGGGCCCGCCGTGCTTGCCGCGGCGTTGAAGGCTGCGGAGCTTCACCCCGACGGGATCTTGCTCGTCTGTCCCTCGGACCATGCCATTCCGGACAGTGCGGCTTTCCGGGAAACGGCGCTTTCGGGTCTCGAGTCCGCCAAGGAGGGCAATCTCGTCACCTTCGGTATCGCCCCGAGCCGCCCGGAGACGGGATACGGCTATCTCGAGTTGCACGATCCGCTCGACATGGATGCCGCCCCCAAGCCGGTCTCGCTCAAGAATTTTGTCGAGAAGCCGGATCTTGCCACCGCGGAGGCCATGCTGGCCGGCGGCAGGCATCTGTGGAACAGCGGGATTTTCCTCTTTTCGGTTCCAGCCGTGATCAGGGCCTTCGAAACGCATCAACCCGAGATGACGGTAGCGGTGCGCGCCGCGGTCGCGCAGGCACAGGCCGACCTGAACTTCCTGCGGCTCGATCCGGAGGCATGGTCCCGCGCGCCGTCGAACTCCATCGACTACGCGATCATGGAGAAATCCTCCAACCTCGCCGTTGTGCCTTTTGCGGCGGAATGGTCGGATCTGGGATCGTGGGATGCGATTTCCCGCGCAATGGGCCCGGATGAAACCGGCGTCGCCCTTGGCGGAGACGCACATGCGATCGATTGCGAGAATACGCTTCTTCGCTCGGAATCCGACGATCAGACCGTGATCGGGATCGGGCTCAAGAACATCGTTGCCGTTGCCATGCACGATGCCGTGCTGGTGGCCGATATCACGGAAGGCCAGCGGGTCAAGGAAGCGGTCGATCTCCTCAAGACCAAGGGACGCAAGCAAGCCACGGAGTTTCCGCGCTACCATCGCCCCTGGGGCTGGTACGAGACGCTTTCGCTCGGCTCCCGTTTCCAGGTCAAGCGGATCATGGTCCATCCTGGCGGCCAGCTTTCGTTGCAATCCCACGTGCACCGGTCCGAACACTGGGTCGTGGTTCAAGGCGCGGCCCGCGTGACGAATGCTGCCACCGAGACCCCTGCGCCCGAGGATGTGCACCTGCTGACTGAGAACCAGTCGATCTACATCCCCGTGGGCAACGTCCACCGGCTGGAGAACCCGGGCAAGGTCGATCTGCACCTCATCGAGGTCCAGTCCGGTCCCTATCTCGGTGAGGACGACATCATCCGGTACGAAGACGTCTACGCACGCACCTGAGCCTCAGCTTGCACACCTCGAGGACCCGCCCTTTGGCGGGTCCTCTGCTCTTGTAAACATGGTGTCTCGGCAGATTACATCTCGTGCAGGACCGTGATGTCGCGGATCTCGCCGTTGATGCCGGCAAGCGATCCCTTCTCGGTCGCCATGCCTGATTCCAGATCGACCGTGTAGAGAGTGTTGCCGTTCACCAGCCAACCGGTGTTCTCCAGCTCCGCGCTGGTTTCGATGTCGAAGGCATAGGTCTCCGAAGGCGCATCAAGGCCGAGCTTGCCGATGGCTGCAAGAGTGCCGTCGTTGGGCGAGGTCTGCTGGATCAGCGCGATGATCGTGGAATCGATGTCATACATCGCTGTGCCTTCCGGCTTGCCGTAGCTGTTGATATAAGCTGCCGCGACAATTGCAGGAGCTTCTCCGGCGTGCATGTCGTTCCCCTCGAAGGCGAGACTGCCATCGACTGTGACTGCGCCCGTATCGACATCGACCCGGTGATTGGTGGTCCCGGTCATGAACCGCAGCTTGTCGGCCATCGGATTGAAGTCGACGATCACCGGCATGTCCGAGACAGGAAGCGGCGTGTCCATCCGGGACATTTCCCGTGCGGTCTGGCCCTCGATATCAAGCTCAAGGACCCTGAAATCCTCGGTCACTCCAACGAGGGTGCCATCCGCAGGCCGCATGTCGATGCCCAGCAGCCGTTCGACGCCCAGGAGCTCGGTCGCGCCCGAAACCTCGAGCGTTTCGGTGTCGAACATCACAAGGGTCTTGTCGCCCACAAGCCCAATGGCGGGAGCGGCAGCGGAAGCCGATACCGAGAGTGCCAACGCGGCGGTCGAGAATGCTGCAATACGAAGCATGTCGGTGTCCTTTCTTTCAACCAATCAACGAGGCGGCCTGATCGGCCGGTCTCGCATCGGTTACCCGCAGCGCTTCGCGATCGGATGCAGGGATCACGAACACGTGAGAAAGGAGCACTGCCCCCTGCCCTTTGATTGTCCGGGAGATCACAGATCGAGGCAGGGGCCAAGGGCTGCGCGCAAGCTCCGGCTTGATCCCGCGAGCGAGATCGTCTCGACCACCGAGCCCCCATAGGCAACATCTACCGACTGATCCGCCCCGGCGAGACGTGCGGCAAGAGACGATCCGGAAAGGTCGATGACGAAGGCATCGCCGGCGGTTTCCTCGAAATGGGCCTGTGCCTCGACCACACCGGAGGAAAAGCCAAAGCCAACCCAAAGCTCGTCCTGCGCCGGCCGCTCGGCGAACCTCAGAACGAGAAACGGCATATCCTGGAGACAGAAGGCACCCAGAGACTGAAGGTTGCCGGAGGCGATACCAAGGGCCACCGGACGCCCATCCGCGGATTGGCGCAGCGTCCAGCCCGGTTCGGCAGGCAGGCGTGGCAGGGCTTCTGGCGGAGGCCTTTTCTCGGGGCGCCTTGGTGCCGGCATCACGACGGGCCCGGCTTCGGGCGTTTCACCCGCAAAGTGCCAGGTCTGCGTGCAGACGGACGAAGAAAGACCGGCGCCCGCGCAGGCCTGGCCTCCCTTGATGACCTGCACGCTTGGCAGGGCAACTGCTGGCCGTAGAAGATCATAGGACATTCCACGGCCAAGCGGGATCTGCTGGTATTCTCCATTGGGACGCGAGAGCCAGACCGAAATTTCGCATCCGAAAGAACCACAGCCCGGGCCGCCCGCACCACCGCATTCGATCTTGCCGAAATCGAGGATGTAGTCGGGCAAGGCATCGCCGTTCAGGTCCACGGTTGTCTCGTAGCCTTCGCGGATCTGGCCTTCCTCGCCCCGAACGTCGCAGAGCGCGAGCGCGGATTCTGTGGCTTCGAACACGACCGGCGGCGGGTCCGCCAAGGTCTGAGTGGCGAAAGCCAGATACCCGCTGCACAGCACCCTCCCGAGCCATCGCATGGCGAGAGGCAGGGTCAGGCCTCCAATGTCATGCCCGCGCATCATGGGTCAGTTTTGGCTGATCTGAAGCCAGGCAATCGCCAAGGCGACGATGAGGCCAAGCACGACGGCAATCGCGATCTTGCCCGGCGACCAGGGTCGCTCTCCCTCGACCGCACCCGTCCGCGCATTGACCACGAACCGGTAGCTCTTGCCCCGGTAGCGATAGGCCGCCATCCAGACGGGCAGGAGCACGTGCTTGAAAGTCAGCCGGCCCACATCCGTTTCAAGCCGGGTGATCTTCTGCCGATCCCCACCGATATCCCGACGCACATCCTGAGTGATGACCGAATTCATGATCGCCCGCGCGTCTTCGTAGCCCTCCTGAACGGAACGCCCGTAGGCTTCGGCACGAAACCCTGCCAGATACCGCGGATCGTAGCGCAGGAGGGCCGACAGGTCCCACGGGGCGATGGCATCAACAAAGCGTTTTGGGAGGCTGGTCGTTCCGGGCACCAGAACATCGTCGAAATCTCGCGCCACGCGGCCGCTCGCGGGTCGCCACCGGACCTCAGATGTCGTCACGTTCTGCATCCGCCGCTTGCCCTTCACCATCACCGGAACGCGTTTCGTCTTGTGATGGACCGTGCCGCGCTGGCCGGTGTAGCGTGAGCGCGTTTCGGCGTCATAGGTCCAGTAGGGCACATAGATGCCGTCGAGCGCCCGTTCGGCGCTGGCGTATTTCTTGAGGTCGGAGGGTGCAAACCAGAGGCGTCCGAGCCATTTGCGTAACGCCTGTCGCGCCTCCTCCTCGGCTATGAGAAAGGGCAGTTGGCCCTGGGGCTTGATGTGTCTGTTTGCCCCCGTGTCGGTCACGAGGGGAGAGGCACAGAACGGGCAGGTTTCGGCATGAACGCCCGCGGCGAACTCCACTTCCGCGCCACAACTGCCGCAGCGCGCCGTGCGTGTTTCCTCAAGGTCTTCTTCGGAGATCCCGCCCTTCTCGGCGCTGCGCAGGTCGAGTTCGCGAAGTGCGCCTCGCGGTGCCTGGATCGGCTCTGCATGGCCGCAGTGGTCGCAGGCAAGATTGTCCGTGCCGGGGGCGAAACGCAGGTCCGCGCCGCAGGCCGGGCACGGAAAGCGATGCTCTTCGAGGGGCACATTCTCGATCGTCGCCATTTCCTTGGCCCACGGATTATCCATGGCAGGTCACCCCCGGACAGCCCACGAACAGCGGACAGGTCAGGTGGGCGTGCACGGGTTCTGCATGGCCTCTGCCCAGGTTCCGGCTGGTCATGCAAGCGGGGGTGGCGGGGGAACCTGCGCGAAAACCGGCGCAAGCTCGGCCACCTCTCCGGCATGGATCCAGCCCGCGCTTCCGGGCGTCCAGACATAGGTTTCCCGCGTGAAGCTGCCCTCGGCGGCCATCTTCTCGAGTTGCAGCTGGGTGAAGGGCCCCTTGGACGCGCCGCCCTCCGCCAGATGCCAGCGCGGTTCGGCCGCGGGGGGTGGTGGCGGCGCAGGCGTGCCGGCCTGTGCCGCCGGAGCCGGAGCAGAGCCCCAGGGACCGGACTTGGCCATGCGCTCGGCCATCGCCATGCCCATTCCCATGCCCATTCCCGCGGCCATGCCCCCGCCCCCACCGGGGTTCTCGGCGGATTTTGTCATCGCTTCGGCGGCGGCAAAATCGGTATAGCGCCGCAGATCGCCGGCGAAGGAGGCGGAGCTGCGCTTGTCGAGCGCAGCCTCAACCTCGGAGGGCAGCGAGATGTTTTCGATCATGAAGGCCGGAAGTTCGAGACCGTAGGCCTCGACCATGGGCGCGATCTTCTCATGGACCAGCTTCGCGAGATCGAGCGTGTTCGCCGCCATGTCGAGCACGGGAATGCCGGAGGATGCAATGATCTGGCTGAAATGGGTGACGATGATATTGCGGATCTGGAACGAGATTTCCTCGGTGGTGAACTCGCCATCGGTTCCGACGATCTCGGTCATGAAGCGACCCGGATCGGCCACCCGCATGGTGTATGTGCCGAAAGCGCGCAGCCGCACCGGGCCGAACTCCGGATCGCGGCACATGATGGGATTGCGCGTGCCCCATTTCAGGTCCGTGAAGCGGCGCAGGTTGACGAAATAGATCTCAGACTTGAACGGGCTCGAGAAGCCGTGATCCCAGTGCTGAAGCGAGGTCAGGATCGGCATGTTGTTGGTCTCGAGCTGGTAGAGACCGGACGTGAAGACATCCGCGAGCTGGCCCTCGTGGACGAAAACCGCCGCCTGTCCCTCGCGCACCGTCAGCTTCGCGCCGTATTTGATCGCATTGTCCCGCCGCTGGAACCGCCAGACGATGGTGTCGCGAGTATCATCCGTCCATTCGATGACATCGATGAATTCACCGCGAAGAAAATTGAAGAGGGCCATGCGTTCACCTGCTCGGCTCGTGGATCGGTCGGCTTCGTCGGGACGCCGTCGCCATGCGCCCCGGCACGACTATAGGGCCTTGTTTCCGGCTCCGCCACGACTTGCGACATGCCTTCTGGGTTAACGCGACCGACACCTCAGGTCAGGCGATGGAGCTTGTCATAGCCGCGCCAGAAGAAGATATGCGAGAGCGGCAGCGTCCAGAGCAGCGTAGCCGCGATGGCGATCTTCTCGATGATCCCGTCATACGCGGTGGGTGCCATCAGGAATGCCGCGGCAAAGCTCAGCCAGATCACCGCGCTCGCGACGAAGAGCCAGCCATATGTTCGCGAAATCCCCGCCGCACCCTTTGCGGTCAGGAGCGGCCCCGCGGTGTAGAGCGGGCCCAGAAAGAAGGTGAGCTTGGTGTGTACCGTCATGCCGGTTGCCTCGTCACCCACGTTGTGGAACTCGTCCCAGAGACCGAGCAGAACCACGAACAGGGCAAGAAAGCACAGACAGAAGATGCCGAGTGACCAGGCCATCCGACCGAGATGGACATGGGCCGCCCCGATCGCGAGGCCGAGGAGGCCGGCGGCACTGACGTAGAACCCGAGGTCCATGATCCACTTGTGCGGCCCGCGTGCCAGATCGCTCACCGTGTCCGCGATGAAGTCGTGTTCGGCGATCGGCCATGACACGAGAAGCGTGACAAGCGGGGTGAGTGAGCCGATGAAGCCGACAATGCCGCAGAACAAGAGGAGTTCGGGCCGTTCGTCGGCGACCACCTCGGCGCTGCTGTGTCTGGCGCCCGGGGCCTCGAACATCGCAATCTCCTCTCGTCGGGTATTGGTCGGCCCCTGCCCGGCTTTCGGGGCTTCGGGAAGGTCAGATAGCGCCAGATGCTGAGAGGTCCATCGTTCGTTGCACCTGCCCGATAGCGCCGGCGCGAAACAGGTCTAGCTGCTGCCTGCCGTCTGTGCCGCGCGTTCCTCTTGCATCGCATCCTGCGCCACGGCGGGCAGCAAGGGTCGCGCTTCCTCGGCCGTCATTCCCGGTTCGAGGCGGGGATCATAGAGCATGCGAAGCAGAATTTCGTCATGCTCGGTCAGGAGAGCGAACTCCAGGCTGTCATTGAACAGCGACGGCCGTGCATCGGGACTGTCATTCGGCAGCCCCATCGCCTGAGCCATCTCCTCGTGGACGCAGGAAAGCTTCGTGAGCGGCGGGTGTTCCGCGCGGATCAGGATCAGCACAGCGGCATAGAGCGCCGGTTGGTCCGGGTTGCTGAACGCATAGGCGGTACAGAACGTATCGAGCTGGGTTTCAGCAATTGCACTGGTGACCGCAGGCGAAAAACTCGGGAAGCGCGCCGCAACCTCACGACCGAAAGCCTGCTGCTCGGAGTTGTTCATGAACAGCACGAGAAAGTTGACATCCGGGCCGTTGGCCAGCGCCATGTCCACCCCGGTCAACCTTGACAGCCTGTTGGTGAACGCGGCCACATTGGCCCGGTCCCGGGCGGCCTCCTCTGGAAGGACAGACGGACCGGTCATCACCGCAACCCGCACAGGCTGCTCCCAACGCCGCAGGTAGGCCGGTGTTTCCGATTGCAGGAAACGCCCATCCACATCGACATACTCGTCGTAGAGCGCGATCCGCTCGAAATTCCGCACAAGATCGTCAACCGAGTAAGGCGCATCGATCGGGGCCACATCCCGTCGCATCCGCCCCGTCGAGGTCAACTGCCCCTCGACATCGGCATAGAGAGCAGAGAGCGCGTCCGTTCCCTGCTCTGGTGGCTCCGCCAGATCTTCCGGCGCAGCAGTCAGAGAAGGATCGGACGGAAGGTTGCGCGATCCACCGAAGGTGCAGGCATCCAGGAAAGAGACGCAGCCGAGCAGGCAGGCCGCGCGCACCCCAGCACGGAGGTAGGGGGAGCGAATGCAGGCCGGTTTTCTTGAACCGGAAGCAATACCTGCCGAGCCTTCCCCCATCCGTATCCTTACTTCTAGCCGTTCACACCAGAAACAGTATCACCAAGCCCGGTGGCCTTGGATTTGGCCGCGGCCAGGGTCTGTTTCAGTTCGCCCTCCATGCGGACGAGCGACTGTTCCGCCTCGGCACGCTTCGCCTTGCCCTCATCCGCGATCCGGAGTGAGTCCTCAATAGTCGCGATGAGATCTGCATTCGCCTTTTCAACCGCTGTGATATCGAAGACACCCCGCTCGAGTTCGGTCCGGATCTCGGCATTTGCTTCGCGCAGGTTCTTTGCATTGGCGGTGAGAAGTTCGTTGGTCAGATCGTTCGCGGCCCGTACGTCCTGCGCGGCCTTGCGGGAGCGGTGGATGGTCACCGCCTGCGCAAGCTGGGTTTCCCAAAGCGGCACCGTGTTCACGAGCGTCGAATGGATCTTGTTCACGAGGCTCTTGTCGTTCTCCTGAACGAGCCGAATCGAGGGCAGAGACTGCATCGTCACCTGCCGCGTGAGCTTCAGATCGTGAACCCGGCGTTCCAGATCGTCGCGCGCCGCACGCAGGTCCCTGAGTTCCTGCGCCTTCAGAACGCCTTCCTGTTCAGGCGCGGCCTGAACCTCGGCTTCCTTGGCCGGAATCTCGGTCTCGTCCAGTTCCGCGACCCGCTGCTCGCCCGCCGCGATATAGAGAGCCAGTTCGTCGTAGAATTCGAGGGTCTTCTCGTAGAGCTTGTCGAGCGCCTTCACATCCTTGAGCAACGTGTGTTCATGGGTGAGCAGGTTTTCGGTGATGCGGTCGATCTGCACCTGCACGCTCTCGTATCGCGCCATGAACTCGGCCATCGGCTTTGCCTTGCCGGTCAGCCGCTCCCACCAGCTTTGCTTGCGGTTGGGATCGAGTTCCTTGACCGAGAACCCGCGAAGCGACGTGACCATTTCACGCAGGGAATCGCCTGCAGGCCCGACGTCCTTGTTGCGCACGTCGCTGAGCATCTGCTGGCTGATGGATTGCAGGTCGGTCTGAGCGGCGGATCCGAACCGGATGATCGACTGGGTATTCGAGAGGTCGATCTCCGATTTCAGGCATTCAACTCTTGATTGAATTGCAGGGTCCAGCGTGTCGGCGGGAACAATCTCCGCCTTCGGTTCGGGCAATGCCACGGCACCCAGCGCATCGACTTCCTCTTGCGCCGCTGCGGCCTTTGCCCGGATATCCTCAGCCATCTGCATTTCTCCTGGTTGATGTCAGTTGGAGACAAGCCCGTCCTGCTTGAGCCTCTCTCTCAGAACTTCGATTTCCGTGTCGAGTTCGCTTCGATCGTCGCGCAGGAGATCCTCCCGATGCGCAGTGAAGCTGCCTTCGAGATCCGTCAGCAGAGCCTGGAACTGATCGCGCGATTCGGCATCGCGCCCCTGCGGGCTCAGGCTCGCGTATTTCTGCGTCGCATCGCGCAGGCCGGTGAGATAGACTGTCAGGAACTTGCGTGCGCGCGGCAGATCCCTCGGATCCTCTTCAACGGTGCGGAAGAGCCCGCGCGCCTGTCCGCAGATCTGCTGGACCCGGTCTTCCATCGCCCGCTCGCCGATGCGATCCGCCGCCAACGAGATCTCACGCACGAGCGCCTCGGCCCGGTCGATTGCGCGGGCCACCCGTTCGCTCTCGAAACTGTCAACACCATCGAGCCCCTTGGCACGCATCGGGTCCAGTCCGAAGGCAAGGATCTGTGCACCGCCCGAGGCGATTCCGAAGACAAGCGCACCGAGAAGCGGCTGGCCGAGACTGAGTGTTCCCACGGCTGTCACGCAGAGCCCGGTGAGAACTGCTGCGACAGACTTGCGCGGGAAACTCGGCGGCTTTGCCACCCGGCGCGCTTCGAAGGCCGCTTCCGCCTTCAAACCTTCGTTGAGCAGATAGGCTGCGAAAGTCAGCCCTGCGAAACCGCCGACCTCCGCGACCATCTCGACCGGATCGCCCCGGAAGATGGCGCCGAGCCCCGCGAAGAACATCGGAACGGGCAGTAGATACATCAGGCGGGCCCGGATGCTCACCTTGCGCGCGCGGCGATTTTCGAAGGGCGCCGTCCGTTTGGTCCCGGCCTCTGCTACCGGACCACCGGGTGAATACTTGCCGCCGAAACGTTGTGCGGCCATCAGATGATCCCTCCGGCGGGCCCGAGTGCCCCGAAGCCGGCGGCCAAAACGATTGCGGCCAGAATGATGAAAGCAAGGAATCGCATGCCTGAATCGCCCGTTTTTCAGCCTCGCTGCAGCAGCGAACCGGTTTGAAAGATAGCCATTGCCCCCTTTCAAAGCCAGTGCCGGCAAACATTTTTGTTCATCAACTGTTATGATTTAGGGCATTCGGCGACATTTGCGCGTCAGGCGTGAACTCCCGCCCCTGTCCAGGTTGTGTAGCCGCTTTTTTTGCAGTGCGAATCGGGCTATTCCAAGATCACGAGGTCTCGCAACCCGATGCAGCTGCTTAACCGTGCGCCGCGTCCGAGTGGTGTGGCGTCGAAGAAGCCCGGGCGCGGGGTCCGGGTTGGCAGTGACTTAGGGACTTTCCGAATGGCCAAAGGCACGGTGAAATGGTTCAACACCGAAAAGGGCTATGGTTTTATCCAGCCCTCCGATGGGGGAAAGGACGTTTTCGTCCATATCACGGCCGTACAGAAGGCCGGACTGCAGACTCTTACCGATAATCAGCCGATCGAATACGAGCTGATCGATGGCCGTGACGGCCGCAAGAGTGCCGGCGAACTGAAGGTTTGACACCTCCGCTGGCCTGCGGGCCAGGGACATGAACTCAGCAGAAACGAACGGATCGGGACCGCCCCACAATGGGCGGCTCAATATTGAAACGGGCTGTATCCAGCTGAAACCTATACGCTTTCGGGATCGGGGAGACCGGAAGGCGCAAGAACGGTTTCGCTTTTGAAAGCCTCACCAAAGTGCATTTCAATGTGCCATTGAGAAAGCCCATGGCGGACACGCCACGGGCGCATTGCAAAGCCTGGACAGACCCCGGACCCGAGGCTGCGAAGCCGGCATACCCTCACCATTCCCAGAGAAAATCGCGTATGTAATCGATATGGATTCCGTATGGTTTCGATATGGCTGTTTGTATGGCGACCCACGCCGGAACACCGTTCGCAACGGCGAATTAACGAGAAATCAAGAGTTCGACCAACACCCAGGACCGCACACGAGAACTGGCGCGTCCGGTGCTCAGAGCTTTCTCGCGGGCCTGCCCTTGCCTTGTGGGCCGGGGCCACGAGAGACGCGGCGAGCCTTTCCGGGTGCGCCTTTGGCCGCTCGGGGTGACCGGCCCGGTTCGCTTTCCGTGCGGTCAGAGGTCAAAAGGGCACCGATCTGGTCGCGCAGGATCTTGGGTCGGATTTCCTCGACCTGTCCGGAGGCGAGGTCGCCAAGCTGGAACGGGCCGTAAGAGATGCGGATCAGCCGGTTGACGGTCAGCCCGACGGTCGCGAGGGCACGGCGCACCTCGCGGTTGCGGCCCTCGCGGAGGCCGATGGTGAGCCAGACATTCGCGCCCTGCTGGCGGTCGAGCGTGACGGACATGGGCTGGAACCTCTCGCCATCGACCGTGACGCCCTTGCGGATCGGTTCCAGCGACTCCTCGGTCGCGCTGCCGTTGGCGCGGACGCGGTATTTCCTCGCCCAGCCGGTCGAGGGCAATTCGAGCCGCCGCTTGAGCGCACCATCGTTGGTGAGCAGCAGCAGCCCCTCGGAATTGAGATCCAGACGTCCGATGCTCATGACCCGCGGAAGGTCCTCGGGGAGCCTGTCGAAGATCGTGGTGCGACCCTTCTCGTCGCGCGCGGTCGTCACCAGGCCCACGGGCTTGTGGTAGCGCCAGAGCCGTGTGGCTTCGGGCTCGGCAATGGCCTTGCCATCGACGGCGATCCGGTCGGACGCGGTGACGTTCAGGGCGGGCGATGCGATCGCCTTGCCATTCACGGCCACCCGGCCAGCGAGGATCATCGCCTCGGCTTCGCGGCGCGAGGCGACACCGGCGCGGGAGAGGCGCTTGGCGATACGTTCGGATGTGGGATCGTCTGTCATTCGGTGGGGTTTATACGGGGGGCCTGCCGGAGGGAACGGGATTCTCACACTGCGGGCGGTTGGCCGGGGTGGAATAGAGCTTTCGGCTTCCCAAAAACGATGCGCCGGCCCGCGGAACGGGCTACCGCAGGCGCGGCGCTTCTGGCGTGTTCCGCGCTGGAAACCAACCAAGAATGAAACAAGAATTATGCAAGTCAGACAAACAGACGGCTAAAATTTTGGAGCAACAGATTGCAATCACAGTCAGATCGAGAAAGCGAATTTTCCCAAATATAATTCTAATATATTTATCAAAAAGGTGGAAATCATCGGCAACGTTTGTGTTGCCGCATTTCGCGGCAACCGAGAGTCGATATCGACGTTTGCTGTTCACCGAGACCCGGCCCGTGTCCGGTTCGATCAAAGCGCTGAGCCGCGCCATCAACTGCCAGCACGGCAGCAAGACCTGCCCGAACCGAACAAGGTCCGAGTCTCGGGGTCGATCAAAGATCCAGATCGACCCAGATCGGCACGTGGTCGGAAGGTTTTTCCCGGCTACGGATGTCCTTGTCGATGCCGCAGGCGGTGAGCCGGTCGGCGGCCTGGGGCGTCAGAAGGAAATGGTCGATGCGGATGCCGTTGTTCTTCTGCCACGCCCCGGTCTGGTAATCCCAGAAGGTGTAGATCTTGTCCTCCGAGGTGCTGGCGCGCAGCGCGTCGGTGAATCCTAGGCTGGTGATGCGCTGGAAGGAGGCGCGGGTCTGCGGCAGGAAGAGCGCATCCTCGGCCCAGACCTTGGGGTCGTGGCAATCGATGCCCTGCGGGATGACATTGTAATCGCCCGCCATGAGCGCGCATTCCTCGCCGGCGATCAGCTCCGACGCGCGGGCGTGGAGCCGCTCCATCCAGGCCAGCTTGTAGTCGTATTTCGGGCCGGGTGCCGGGTTGCCGTTGGGCAGGTAGAGCCCGCAGATGCGGATGGCGTTCGCCTCCCCCACAACGGTCGCCTCGATCCAGCGGGCCTGCTCGTCCTCCTCGTCGCCGGGCAGGCCACGGCTGACATCCTCGAGCGGGTGCTTCGAGAGGATCGCGACCCCGTTGAAACTCTTCTGGCCGTGGGTCTCGACGCTGTAGCCCGCATCCTCGACCTGAGAGCGCGGGAAGGTTTCGTCGGTGCTCTTGATCTCCTGAAGCACAACCACATCGGGTTGTGCTTCACCGAGCCAGTCGAGCAATGCGGGCAGACGCGCCTTCACGCCATTGATATTGAAGGATGCAATTTTCATTGGCGTTTCCGCTTGTCTGACTGCGCAGCCCGCATTTCCAGGCGCCGGATCGGCCTATCAGCGAGCGGCCAGTTCGTCCAGATGCGCGTCGAGATGCGGCAGACGGTCCTGGCCCCAGAAAAGCTCCTCGCCCACGCCGTAGAACGGCGCGCCGAAGACGCCGCGGCGGATCGCCTCGTCGGTGTTGCGCTGAAGCTCCTCGACGCCCGAGAGCATACCCTTCGAAGCCAGCTCGGGGTCGAAACCGGCCTGGCTCAGGCAATCGCGCACCACGGCCTCGTCGGCGAGATCGCGTTCCTCGGCCCAGGTCGCGCGCGAGAGCAGGTGGGCGAGCTTGCCCACGTCCCCGCTGCCGTCATGGGCGGCCGCGATCAGCGCGGTGCAGGCGGGCACGGGGTTGGTCGGGAAATGCGCGGGCTCGGGGTTGAGCGGCATGTCGAGGAAACGGGCCTGGCGGGCAATGTCCTTCAGGCGGTAGATCTTGCGCGAATCGTGGCGTTTGGGCAGCGGCTCGGTGCCCATTTCCGCATAGATTCGCATCAGTTCAACCGGTTTGTAGTTGATCGAGGCACCGTGTTTGCCTGCAATTTCCTCAAGGCGCAGCCCGGCGAGGTAAACATAGGGTGAAATCGGGAAGTAATAATAGTCGATCTGGGTCATGTCCCTCGCCCTCTGGTTGGTTTTGCACATGAGGGAGCGGAAAATCGGGGGCTTTGCAAGCCCGCGTCCGGGTGATACCCCCCCGGCAACTTGTCATATTCACGTGAGGACCGCTCGTGATGAATACCATCTTCAGGCCCAAGCTCATTGCCGGGAACTCGAACCAGACCCTGGCGCGTGCGATTGCCCGGCGGATTTCCATTCATCGCGGCGAGCGGGTGGACCTCGTGGATGCCCGCGTGGAGCGGTTCAACGACCAGGAGATCTTCGTCGAGGTGTTCGACAATGTCCGCGGCGAGGACATGTTCATCATCCAGTCGACCTCGAACCCGGCGAACGACAACCTGATGGAACTGCTCATCATGTGCGATGCGCTGCGCCGCTCCTCGGCGCATAGGATCACCGCCGTGATGCCCTATTTCGGTTATGCCCGGCAGGATCGCCGCTCGAAGGCCCGCACGCCGATCAGCGCCAAGCTGGTGGCGAACCTCCTGACCCAGGCCGGCATCGAGCGGGTTCTGACGATGGATCTCCATGCGGCGCAGATCCAGGGTTTCTTCGACATTCCGGTGGACAACCTCTATGCCGCGCCGGTCTTCGCGCTCGACATCAAGCACAACTTCGCCGATCTCGACAAGGTGACGGTGGTCTCGCCGGATGTGGGCGGCGTGGCGCGTGCCCGCGAGCTTGCGGAGCGGATCGGGGCGGATCTCGCCATCGTCGACAAGCGGCGCTCGAAGCCGGGCGAGATCGCGTCCATGACGGTGATCGGGGACGTTCAGGATCGGGTCTGCATCATCGTGGACGACATCTGCGACACGGCCGGGACGCTGGTGAAGGCCGCGGATCTGCTGTCCTCGCAGGGCGCTTCGGAGGTTCACGCCTACATCACCCACGGCGTTCTTTCGGGCCCGGCGGTGGAGCGGGTGCGCAACTCGTCGATGAAGAGCCTCGTGGTGACGGATTCCATCGAGCCGACGCCGGAAGTCCGCGCGACGCCCAACATCCGCACCGTTCCGGTGGCGCCGCTCTTCGGGCAGGCGATCCTTAACATCGCCAATGGCACCAGCGTTTCCTCGCTCTTCGGCTCCGACACGCTCGAGCCGATCTACGAGGCGCTCTACCCGTCCGCGGCGTAGGGCTGGGCGACGCCCGCGCTGCGCGGTTCCGGGGCCGGTCGGCCCGGCGCCCTGCGTGAGAGTTGCCGGCAGACCATGAAGACCGGCAGCAGCCCGATCGCCACGATCACGAGGCTGGGCACCGCCGCCTGGTGAAGCCGCTCGTCGGCGGCGAGCCGGTGGGCCTGTACGGCGAGCGTGTCGAAGTTGAAGGGCCGCATGATCATGGTCGCGGGCAATTCCTTCATCGTGTCGACGAAGACGATCAGGGCGGCGGCGAGAATGCTGCGCCTGAGGATCGGCAGATGGACGCGCGCGAGCAGGCCTGTGGGGTTGCGCCCCAGCGTGCGGGTCACTGCGTCGAGATTGGGGCTCAGGCTGGCATAGCCCGCCTCGATGGTATTGAGGCCGGCGGCCATGAAGCGGGCCATGTAGGCCACCACCAGCACCCAGATCGAACCGGTGAAGATGAGCCCCGGCGTGCGGCCGAAGGCGGATTGCAGCCAGTCGGACAGCACGTTGTCGAGGGCCGCGAGCGGCACGAGGATGCCAACGGCGATCACACCGCCGGGCACGGCATAGCCCAGCCCGGCCCCCAGCACCATGGCGCGTGAGGAACGGCCGGGGCGGGTTCGGACCCGGAAGCTGATCAGGATCGCGGCCGTGACGGTCACGAGGGCTGCTGTGCCGGCCAGGGTGAGGGAGTTTGTCACGAAGCGCAGGTAGCGCCCATCGAAGGGGCTCTGGCCCGAATCGATGGCCATCCGGCTCAGCACGATCACCGGCAGGAGGAATCCGACGAAAACCGGCAGGAAGCAGAAAAACGCCGCCAAGCCCCCGGCAAGCCCGCCGATGGGCTGGGCATCGTAGATTTCCGCGCGGTTGCCACGGGTGTGCGCGCGCGCCTGCCCCCGCTGGATACGCTCGAGGATCGCGAGGACGAGGGCAAAGGCAAGGAGCCCGAGGGCAAGCTGGGCCGCGGCGGCGCGGTCGCCCATGGAGAACCACGCCTGGTAGATCCCGGTCGAGAAGGTCTGCACCGAGAAATGCGAGACGGTGCCGTAATCGGCGATCGTCTCCATCACGCAGAGCAGCGCCCCGCCGACAATGGCGGGCCGCGCCATGGGCAGGCTCACCGACCAGAATGCCCCCCAGGGTCCGCGGCCAAGCGTGCGCGCGGCGAAATAGGCCCCGACCGATTGCTGGGCGAAGGCGGTGCGCGCGAGCAGGTAGACGTAAGGGTAAAGGACGCAGATCAGCATGAAGGCGGCACCGGGCAGCGAGCGGACCTCAGGGAACCAGTAGTCCCGCGGCCCCCAACCGGTCACATCGCGCAGCGCGCTCTGAACGGGGCCGGAATGCTGGAGCAGGTAGGTATAGGCATAGGCCAGCACATAGGCCGGGAAGGCCAGCGGAAGCACGAGCAGGACCTCGAGCGCGCGCGATCCCGGAAAGCGATACATCGTCACCAGCCAAGCCGCGCCGGTGCCGAGCGCGGCGGTGCCCAGCCCGACAAGCACCACGAGCATCAGGGTATTGGCGACATAACCCGGCAGGACCGTGTTCATCAGCCCGCGCCAGGTGTCGAAATCGCCGGTGAAGGCCGCAAGCCCCGCCGCCACGATGGGCGCGACGCAGACGAGTGCGGCGAGCCAGGCCAGCCAGTTGAGAATCCGCTCGCTCAATGTGGTCGTTCCTTCCGAAGCCGCGAGGCGGAATCCCTACAGCAAAACAGAAGTCGACTAAAGTGGTCTGATTTGAGGGCGGGCACGGCGCGCGTGCTGGTCAGTCTCCGCCATTCAACAGATCGGAGGTCGCGATGGGCCGGAGAAAGCGGTCGATCGACCGATCGCCCACGTTGACCGAGAAATAGGCGATGACCAGATCCCGGTCGGGGGACACGTAAAGCCCCTGCGTCATCAACCCGCCCTTCCACATGTCCCCGTCCGGCCAGACGATATCCCACTGGCGGCTGTTCGAAAGCATGGTGTCATCGTCGAAGATCGCCTGGAACGCGGGCCCGTTGTAACCGCCAAGGAAGAAGTCGGTTGATCGCACGCTCTCGCGGATGCGCCGGATCATCGCATCGGAGACGACCTGCTCGGTGGCGATCTCGGTCCAGCTCGGCGTGTAGAGCATGCCGAACCGTGCGAGGTCGCGCAGGTTGCTCGAGACCAAACCGTGGGCAATGGCGACGCCATCCGGCGTGAGGTGAACCTGGAACGGAGCTTCGGCCCCGATCTTCGACCAGACCCGCTCGTCGAAGGTGTCCGGCCATCGTTTTCCCTCGACCGCTTCGGCAAGGTAGACGAGCAACTGGGTCGTGGCCGACGCATACTGGAATGCCTCGCCCGCTTCGCGGACGGGCTCCGCGTCCTTCAACACGTCGATCAGGCGTTCGGGCGCGCCGTCATGCGGCATCCCGAACTCGGCATTGAAGGTCCGAATCGCGATTGAGTTCGGATCGGCGCGCGTTTCGGGATTTTCGTCACTGTTCAGCCCCGTCGTCATGTCGAGGGCATCGCGCACGGTAACATCTCCGGTCGGGGTTCCGACGAATTCGGGGATGTAGGTGCCCAGAGTTTCGTTCTCGTCGATCCTGCCCTCCTCGATCAGGAGGTCTATCACCAGTGAGGCCGTCACCTTCGCGTTGGACATCCACAGGTGATGGTCTTCGGGGCGCATCCGCGGATACGCCTCGAAGACGATCCGGCCATCGTGAATGACGATGAAGCTTTGAACATAACTCTCGGGGAGCGCCAGATATTCGTCCAGCGTCATTTCACCGAAGTTCATCGTCTCTGCGGAAATCTCGCCGATCCGGGGCTCGATGGCGGTCGCCAGCGGCATGACGGGCTGACGAACAGGCAGAATGGCTGTCGGCAGGAACTCGGAGGCGCGCATGTTGAAGTAGGCCGCCTCATCGCCACCGCTGAGCAGCCTGGGTAAGGAAGCGTCCCGCGTCCGGCTTGCCAGTTCGGCCGGGAAACCCGTCACGAATGCCTCGAGCTGCGTCCGCTCCTGCGCAGCCGTTGCGCTGGCTGCGCCCAGGAGGCCCAGACCAAGCATGAGCCCGACCGATGCCCCCCATGATCTTCGCGTCGTCATTCGAGGCCCTTCCACACGATTTCAACTCCAAATGGATCGCATCTTGCAGCATGCGCAACCATACTCGCAACGATTGCAACGCCCAAAGGTTTGCCCCCCGGTCGGTGCCCGCGAGGCCGCCCTGGCCTCACTCGGCGGCGCGGCTCAGGAGACGCAGGCGGCACCAGGCTGGCCAGTCGACTGAAGTCGTCCGATTTGACGAGACAGGTGCGGAAGTCGAACCGTCAAGGAACAGCCGAATCGGCTTGTACGGTGCAAAATTGCACGCCTCAACCTATAGATTCGCCAAGGCAACCTATGTTGTCGCGCACAATGCAAGCCACCTCCATGGTTGAACATGGCGCTGCTGTGAACGCAGACTTGATTGAGCGTTGAACGAGATGCGTTGGGGGGAAAACGCAGCTTATTCAGAGTGAATAGATTTAATTTCACGCTCGCGCAGCGCCAACCAGTCATGTTTGGGATGGGGGCTCCGCCATGGGGAGAGGGACTGGCATATTTTCAGAAGAGATTACCGAGGTCGTGCCACTGGTACTCAGAAAGGGGTATTGGGACGCTGCCCGCCGTCGCGAGATCCAGCGCTGCTACCACTACACACTTCAGACCGTCGCGGGGCTGAGCCGCGATAATCCTGATAAGGAACAAGATTCCATCAATCGTGAGGCCCTGATCTGCATGGTCGAGCTTCTCGATACATTGGCCGCGCTGGACAGGCTCTCATGTGACGGGAGGGGTGGGGACATACAGCGGCAACTGCAACTGATGGCTCGACAAGCGCAGCAGCTCAGCAATGGCAACGTGAAAATTGAACTGAGGCCATCCGGATCGCTCGATCTGCCGGTGAGAGAGAAAACGCTGGTTCTCCTGATCGCCCACGAGGCAATCCTGAACGCGTTCAAGCACGCCTTCCCCGACGATCGGACCGGCACAATCGGCATTCGATTGGCGCTCCGCAGCGCAAATCGTGCTAAGCTCGTTGTCTGGGATGATGGGGTCGGAGCCGCCGGACATACGGCACGGAGCGGTTCGCACAAGGAGGAAACCAAGCCCCGCGGAGCGATTTTCATGCAAACGCTTACCGGACTACTCGGAGGCGTATTGACGCGCGGCACGGCCCAGAACAACGAGGGCCATCGTGTCGAGCTCACATGGCCGCTCTGAGAGATGATGTATGCCGACCGAGAGCAAACTGACGCGTAGACTGCGGCATGGCGCAAGGCTGAGCGAACGAGACATCGGACAGCTGGAGACAATATCCGCATCCGCCATCGATATCGTCGCTTCGACCGATCTCATCAAGCAGCATGATGTCGCCAAACATGCCCATATCATCCTCGATGGTGTTGCATGTCGCTACAAGTTTCTGCGGGATGGACGGCGCGCCATCGTTGCGCTTCTGCTTCCGGGGGATTTCTGCGATCTTCAGGACAGCATCCAGCAGAAGATGGATCATTCGATAGCGACACTGGTCGATTGCCGGATTGCCAAGCTCGACAAGCAGGAGATCACCCGGCTTCTCGAAAGCTCACCCGCAATAAGACGCGCCTGTTTGTGGGCAACGATGGTCGAAGAGGCCACCTTGAGGGAGTGGCTGGTCAATGTGGGCCGAAGATCCTCCGAGGAAGCGGTTGCGCACCTGTTCTGCGAACTGGACGCCCGGCTCGGCGCGGTGGGCCTAGCACGGGGCCATGTGTTCTACCTGCCTTTGACGCAAGCAACGATTGCGGATGTAATCGGCATCTCTGCGGTTCATGTGCAGCGCGTTATCGCCAACCTGAAGGATGCCGGGCTCATAATGCTGCAGGACAGGGTTCTGGTCATCCCGGATTTCGCCTCTTTGGCTGAAATGGCCGACTTCGACGAGACCTACCTGCACCTCGGCAATACTGTGGGACCCCATGAACAATGACGGGGATCCCTGAAGACTAGGAGATGAAATGGAACTGTTCTACTTCGACATCAGTGATGGCTTGACCCGCAGGGTCGACCACACAGGCCATCACTATCCCGATGTCGACTCGGCCCGGAAGGCCGCGACCCGTGAACTGACACTGATGTTCAAGGACGACATTCCCAACGGCGAACGTCGGGGCTATGTCGTCACGCTGTGCGACGCCAAGGGCATTCCCATCTATGTTGCCACCGCGACGCTGCTCTGCGAGACGCTCGAGCGCGCGTGACTTCGGGGCCATCGCCGGGCTCGCGGCCGGGCGGTGCATGAACCTGCGGCCTTACTCGGCGGCGCGGCTCAGCAAGCGCAGGCGGGCGGGCGGCACAAGGCGGATCTCAAGCCCGGTGAAGACGTGGAGCGTGTTCAGGTGGCGGTCGACCACGGCGTGGTCCGACACCCAGCCACCCATCATCAGGTAGCTGCGCAGGAGCGGCGGCATCGCCTGCATGGCGCGGCGCAGGTCCGGCTTGCGCAGCTTGAGGCGGGTCGCGTAGCGGAAGACCGAAGGCGCCTTCACGCGCGGGAGCCAGCGGCGGGGTGCAAGGTGCTTGTCCTTGAGCAGCGCGAAGGCGTCCTCGTAGTCGCCGGTTTCGATGCCGTGGAAGCTCGAGCAGCCGAAGAGCAAGTCGATCCTCTCGCGGGCGACATATTCGGTGAGGTAGCCCCAGGCGAGGCGCAGGATGTCGGGGTCGCGGTGGTCGGATGCGATGCAGAAACGGCCCATTTCCAGCATCCGCCCCTCGAAGAGGGCAAGTTTCGAGAGGTCGTAGTATTGCGCCGAATAGGAGCCGGTGATCTCCGCGCCGCTCTCGAAGACCCGGATCCGGTAGCAGCAGACCAGCGCGCCATCGCGGGCGTCTTCCACCATCACATGCTGGGCCGTCTGGTCGTAGTCATCGGCGTCGAAGCCCTGCGCCGGGCTGGTCTCTGCCCCCCGGCCCGCGAGGAAGCGCTCGTGTCGGAGTGCCTGGGCGCGCCGGAGATCCTCGGGCGAATTGGCGAGGCGGACGCGATATTTCGGGGTCTTGGGTCGGGGGTGCCTGCTGAGGCCCATGATGTCCATCCACCGGAGGAATGCCGGGCGGAGCCTGCAATATTTGTGTGACTTCTCCTTGACGTTCCCAAAAAGATCCCGACCTCATTCCCCTAATGGACGTGGAAATCTGACGGGAGCGCCTGGCATGAGCACAGTCAAGGACAAGATCATAAAGACGGATGCGGAGTGGAAGGAGCAGCTTTCGGACCTCGCCTACAAGGTGACGCGCAAGAAGGGCACGGAGCGCGCGCATACCCATGACGATTTCCCGAAGGCGCCGGGGACGTTCAACTGCGTGTGCTGTGGGGCGCCGCTCTTCGAATCCTCGACCAAGTTCGACAGCGGCACCGGCTGGCCGAGCTTCTATGCGCCGATCGGCCCTGAGGCGGTGGAGGAGCACGAGGACCGGAAGTTCTTCATGCGGCGCACGGAGATCGTCTGTGCTCGGTGCGATGCGCATCTGGGGCATGTCTTCCCCGACGGGCCTGCGCCCACCGGCCAGCGCTACTGCATGAACGGCGTGGCGCTAACCTTCGAGCCGACCGAGACCCGGGACTGACCTGACGGCAGCGCGCTGTCGAATGCGCTGCGCACCCGCTGGCCGCAGATGAACGCCATTTCCTTGCGGCCGGTGGTTTCCTCCGCCGCCACGGGATCGAGAAAATCTATCTCCACCACCCCGCCTTTCGAGCGGGCGAGGATGTCGATGAGATGGGCGGCGAAGTCCATCTCTCCCCACCAGGAATAGAAGCTCGCGGGCAGTCCCGCGGCGGGATGGTAGGTGATCGCCACCGGCTGGACCGTTACCGTTTCGAGTTCGCGGGAGAAGAAGACGGCGAAGAGCGAGGACTTGAAGGGAAGCACGCGCTGGCCGTCGGTGCTGGTGCCTTCCGGAAACAGCGCCATGCGGTCGCCTGCCCGGATGCGTTCGAGCAGTTCGGCCTCCTGGCGTTTCGCGGCGGTGGCCTTGCGGTCGATGAAGAGCGTGCCGATGGCCCGCCCGATGAAGCCGATGCCGGGCCAGTCGCGCACTTCGGATTTCGACACGAGGAAGGGCACGGCGGCCCGCTGAAGCACGACGATGTCGATCCAGCTCGAATGGTTGGCGACGAAACCGCCAGCGCCGGAAAGCGGCGTGCCGCGCTGGACGTAGCGCAGGCCGAGGTTCGGCAGCGCGGTCCGCGCCCAGACCTGCACGATCCGGTTGCTCGCGCGGCGCGAGCGGCGCCCCCGCACCTTCGCCACCAGCATCTCGGCGCCGCGAACGAGAAGGAAGATGCCGAAGAGGCACAGGAGCGTCAGGACCGCGACGATGCCGCGGAGCGCAAGCCGCAGTCGCTCGCGTTGGCGCAGCGGCGGCAATTCGGGTGGCACTGCCTCGTTCCAACCGATGGTCATGGGCGTGTGCGCCTGTCGCGCTCGTAGAAGCGGCGGTAGTTTTCCTGCATCCGGCCCGTATCCATGACGACGCAGACGTCGATGGTGTTGAAGCCGTGGTCGACGAAGGCGCCATCGCCCACGAAGCCCCCGAGACGCAGGTAGGATTTCAACAGCGGCGGGATCTGGCGCGCCGCGCGTGCGGTGTCGATCTCGCCCGGAGCGCGCAGGTTCATGTCGAGGTAGTGCGCGTCGAGGGCGCGGACGCGAAGGTCGTCCGGCGCGAGGTGGCGGTGGTGCAGGAAGGCCAGCGCGTCGGAAATGGGTTCGGGGTCGGTGCCATGGAAACTGGCGGTGCCGAACAGGATCTCGATGTCCCGCTCGAGCACATACCGTGCGAGTTCCGACCAGAGCAGGTGCATTCCGACCCCGCCCCGGTGATCTGCCGCGACGCAGGACCGCCCCAGTTCCACGAGCTTGCGGCCCGAGCGCTCGAGGAGCGAGAGGTCGTATTCGGTAGCACCGTAGAAGCCCCGGCCTGCCTTCGCAGCATCGTCGCGCATCAGCCGGTAGACACCGACGACGCGGTCGAGCGGGTCCATTGCCTCCGTGTCGTCGCCATCTGCCAAGAGGATCAGGTGATCGAAATACGGGTCGAACTCGTCCCATTCGAGGCGGGCGGCATGTTCCTCCGGCCGGGCGGTCGCCCCCATCTCCTCGACGAAGACCCGGTAGCGCAATCGCTGCGCGCCGCGCAGTTCATCCTCCGTTTCCGCGATCTTGACCCGGTAGATATTCGGTTTGGATTTCATCTCGTTCCTGAACTGGGCGGCCTGCCCCGGAACTGGCGCGGGCCGCGCCCTTCTATAGCAACGAGGCGGGGTCGAGGGCCAGCGGACGCGCGCACGCATTCATACCCCGTTAAGACTTATGTGTGACTCGTCTCGTCAGGTTTCCGGACCGCCAAAATCCGGCACCAGGTTAATTTGGGACCCATTGATGACAACCTTCCCTGCGTGCTCGAAGTTCACGGTTATTCTGTTACCGACGACCGACTGCACCTGCCCGAGCCCCCAGTCCGGTTTGTCCGGATGGCGCACGAGATTGCCGGGCTCCAAGAATTCGTTCAAGATAAACTCCGGTGAAAGGGAGATCAGCGGATGAGCGCACCGGATCTCAGCGCGCTGGTAAGCGCAAGGTTCTGTCACGACCTGATAAGCCCGTTGGGCGCAATCGGCAACGGTCTCGAACTACTGCAGATGACCGGCAGCGGCAGCCCGGAGGTCGATCTGATCTCCGACAGCCTGACCAATGCACTCGCGAAGGTCCGGTTCTTCCGGGTGGCCTTCGGTCCCGCAGACCCCGAGACCCGCGTGACGATGGAAGAGGCCGGAGAAATCACCGGCGCGATGTTCAACGGCCGCCTGACGGTCGCCTGGATGGACCTCGATGCGTCCCTGCCCCGGCCGGTCGCGCGGCTTGCCTTCCTCGCCATCCTCTGCCTCGAGAAGAGCCTGCCCATGGGCGGGCTCGTGCGGGTCTCGACGGCAGAGGATACCGTCTCGATGCATGTCGAGAGCCGCCGGATCGGTGCGCCGGCGGAGCTTTGGGCGCATGTGACGGATGGTGCCGAAATCCCCGAGTTGCGCTCAGACTGCGTGCAGTTCCCGGCGCTGCGCGAAGCCCTGCTGTCCACCGGCCACGGCCTGGAGGCGCAATTCGGCGAAGCGGATGCCGAGCTTTCGCTCACCCCGCGCGCACAGGAGCACGCGGCGTAGATCGCGCCTTTCCGCGCCGCCCGCGACAGACGAACAGCCATTCCGGGTTCGGTCCACCAGGGACCGGACCCGTTTCGTTTCAGGTCGCGTGCCGGGCCAGAGCGCCGATCAGGTCGGTTCGGGTGACGATCCCGACAACCCGGCCTCTCGAGAGCACGGGTACGGCATCCACCTCGCCATCGGCCATCAGTGGCAGGAGTGCTGCAACCGGCGTGTTCCGCATTGCGCGGGGGCCGGCGACACTCATGATGTCGACGGCGCGCACCGGCCTGTCGCGTTCGCGATCGAGAAGCCGTTTCATCGCCGCGCCGAAACCGCGCCTGAGGCGCAGCGCGTCTTCCCGTGCCCGGCTGATGAGGTGGATCTGGAAGATCACGCCGAGAAAACGCGCATCCGCATCGACGACGGGCAGCGAGGTGAAGCCATGATGCCGGAACAGGTCCGCGACCTCGGACATCGGCGTTTCGGGACCAATGGTGACGAGGTCGCGCGACATGATGTCGGAGGCGACCAGCGGGCCGGTGCGGTGGGTGGCGGCCTGGAGCTCCGCCGCCCCGATGAGGCGGGCGAGGTCCTCGACGCCGAGGTTGAAGGATTGTCTGTAGCGTTCGAGGATACCGACAAGCTCGGCTTCGCTGAGGCCCAGGCGCTCCAACGGCTCGGGGTCGCGGGTGCCGTGGGCATTGGGGGCCTCGAACTGGCGGAAGGGGTAGTTGCGGCCGGTGAGGCGCGCCCAGGCCATGGCCAGCCCCACCAGAAGCGCTGTACCGGCCGCAACGGGCGTCAGCGCGAAGAGGAAACCCAGTTCGTGGATCGCCTCCGGGCTCATGGCCGCTGTCATGGCGACTGCACCGGCGGGCGGATGAACCGCGCGGCAGAGGATCGTCGCGATGATCGCGAGGCCCACGGCAAGCGCGATGCGCAACGCCGGGTCCGGCACGGTGAGGCAGACGGTGACGCCGACGAGGGCGGCCACCGTATTGCCGACGATGGCAGACCAGGGCTGGGCCAGCGGGCTGTTGGGCACGGCGAAGAGCAGGACGGAGGTCGCCCCGAAGGGAGCGATCATGTAGAGGCCGAGCGCGGGGTCCACGGCCGGCGTCAACACGAAGAGACCTGCGAGCGCGAGCCCGATCAGCGCCCCTGCCCCGGCACGCACGGCTTCGAGCGGCGGAGTGCGGGAAACAGCGGGGCCGAGCGAACGAAGAGCGGTCTGAAAGAGCATTCTGGACAGTCGAGGACGAACGGCAGGCACGCAAGGCTGCCGGAAAGGCAGGAGCAGGAGGACGGTTCAGGTTGCGGCGAGACCTGCGCGGAAGCGGCGCGCGTTTTCCTGGTAGCGCTCGGCCGAAGCGGTGAGGCCCCTGATCTCCTCCTCGGTCAACTCGCGGGCGACCTTGGCAGGGCGGCCCATGACGAGCGTGCCTGCGGGGAAGTGCTTGCCCTCGGTCACCAGCGCGCCCGCGCCGACCAGCACGTTCTTCTCCAGCACCGCACCGTTGAGCACGCATGCGCCCATGCCCACGAGACTGTTCTCGCCGATGGTGCACCCGTGCAGGATCGCCAGGTGACCGATGGTGCAGTTTCGCCCGATGGTCAGCGGGTAGCCCATGTCGGTATGGCAGACGGAGCCGTCCTGGATGTTCGAACCTTCGCCCAGGGTGATGGGTTCGTTGTCGCCGCGAAGGACCGCGTTGAACCAGACCGACGCATTCCGGTGAAGGATGATCTTGCCGACGACCTGCGCACCGGGCGCCACCCAGGCGGAGCCGTCCTCTGGGAGTTCCGGTGCGATGCCATCGAGGGTGAGCAGGCTCATGGGGTTCTTTCCTCGAATTCACGATTCATGCGGTTGACCAGTTGCATGAGTTCGGGGCGGCGCTCCCTGCGGAGGCGTTCGGCCTCGATGATCGCGCGGAGCTGCGCCTCGCATTCGGAGAGGGTCTTGTTGACCAGAACATAGTCGTATTCCGCCCAGTGGCTGATCTCGTCCCGCGATTTGGCCATGCGGTTCGCGACCACTTCGGCGCTGTCCTGTCCGCGGGTGCGAAGCCGATTTTCCAACTCGGCGATGGAGGGCGGGAGGATGAAGATCGAGACCACCGAATCCGAGAGGGTGGAGTTGCGGATCTGCTGCCCGCCCTGCCAATCCACGTCGAAGAGCACATCCTCGCCGCGCATGATCGCGGCTTCCACTGGCGCTCGGGGCGTGCCATAGAGGTTGCCGAAGACCTCGGCGTGTTCGAGCATTTCGCCCGCGGCCGCCATGGCCTCGAACTCGCGGCGCGACTTGAAGAAATAGTCCTGGCCATCCTGCTCACCGGGCCGCGGCGGCCGTGTAGTGGCGGAGACCGAGAAGCGCACTTCCGGGTCGGCTTCGAGCATTCGCCGGGAAAGCGTCGACTTGCCCGCACCCGAAGGTGAGGACAGGATGATCAGGAGGCCGCGACGGCGCGGCTCACCGATGGCGGGCGAGTCACTCATACCCTACTCCACATTCTGCACCTGCTCCCGCATCTGGTCGACGGCCACTTTCATCTCCAGACCGATCGAGGTCAATTCGCTTGAGCCTGATTTCGAGCAGAGCGTGTTGGCCTCCCGGTTGAATTCCTGGGTCAGGAAGTCGAATTTGCGGCCCACGGGCGCCTTCGCCGCCAGGAGCGCATCGGCGGCGGCGAGATGCGCCTCGAGCCGGTCGAGTTCTTCCGTCACGTCCGCCTTGACCGCGATCAGTGCGAGTTCCTGGGCGAGCCGTGCTTCGTCGGCGAGTTCCGTGGTTTCGAGCAGGATCGCGACCCGCTCGCGGATCAGATCACGCCGCTTCACGTCACGGGCGAGGCTCGTTTCGCGCGCTGCCGAGACCAGTTCCGCGATGTGTGCAAGCTGTTCACGCAGGATCGCTTCGAGGCGTGCACCTTCCGCGGCACGGGCCTCGCGCAGGGCGGCCGCAAGTTCGGCCACTTCGGCGGCCAGCGCATCCATCTCGGCCGCGATGTCCTCCGTCTGCCCGGTGTCCTGTTCGAGAATGCCCCGCAGGGTCAGGAGTTCGCCCGTACTCAGGGGTGCAAGTGCCAACCCGCGCTGGGCGGCCCGGTTGCTCGCCTCCTCCGCCGCATCGAGCGCGGCTTCGAGGTGGGGCAAGCTCAGGTGGGGCAAGCCGCGCTGTTCGCTGCGATCAAGTTTGAGCGAAACGGTAATCGATCCGCGACCGAACACCTTGCCGAATGTCGAGCGGATCACCGGCTCGAGCGCCTCGAATCCCTCCGGCAGACGCAGGCGCACATCGAGGCCGCGCCCGTTGACGCTCCGCGCCTCCCAGGCGCGTCCGGCGGCACTCTCGGCCCCTTTCACTGCGGCAAATCCGGTCATAGACTGCATGGGCACTCCCTTGCGTGCTTGGGAAAAATTTTCTCGCTGGCCACGGATTTTATCCAAATTTTTACGCGAATTAATGAAATCTGATCAAAACGCGCGACATTGCGAGGGGTGTCGTATAACGTATAAGGGAATTGTTTACCAATCGCGGTTGCCCTGTGTGGGGAGGGCCAACCCGGTTCCGAACTGGTCGAGACGCTGATGACTGATCTCATGCTAACCTCGCTGAAATCCTACTGGGAGCGGCTTCGCGCCGGGCGCATCGCGCCGTATCGCGCCGAAATCGATCCGCGCCAGTTCGAATCAGCCCTAGAGAACATGTTCATCATCGAGAAGATCGGTGAGAACAACATGCGTATCCGTCTCGCCGGCATGAAGGTCTGCGAGATGATGGGTATGGAGGTGCGCGGCATGCAGCCGGGATACCTCATCGACGACGTGGACCGCCAGCGCTATCAACGGCTGTTGCATGTGGTGATGAACGAACCCGCGGTGGTCGAACTCAAGCTCGAAGCGCCGAACCGCACCGGCACCTACGAGGCCGCAATGCTGCTCATGCCGCTTCGCAGCGATTTCGGCGACATCAACCGGGTTCTGGGCGGGATTTCCGGCCGCGGCGATTTCTTCGCGCCACCGCTTTCCTTCACGATCACCGATGTGACCGTCGCGCCGATCGAACCGAGCGAAAGCACGGAAGCCAGCCAGCCCCTGCCCGGTTTCGCGGAAGAGCAGGCCGGGTTCGGCCCGGCACCGACGAAGGGGCCGCAACTGCGCTCGATCGACGGAAACCCGGATGCCGCGGGGCGCTCGCGAACGACCGGCGGAACGCCGAAGCTCCGGATCATCGACGGAAAATAGCCCCTTGAGGAACTGCCAGCAGAACGCGCCGGCCGGAGTTGGGCCCGCGCTCTGCCGTTGTGGTGTGTTACTACTGTAACCTGCCCTCGGCTCCGCGCACGCGCAATCAGGAGCGGGAAAGATGTGGGCGTGCCCGCACGCCGGGGCAAATCGAATGCCGGGCATGCGTGCGGGCCGTTGCGAAGCCCTCATGCGGGCGAGCCCGCCGAGACGGGTCCGCCGCTTGCGCCCCGTTTCAAGTTTGCCAGTTGGCTTCCGGAATCCCCTGAAGCGCCAGAACGGCTGTCAGGTCGGAGACGTCCAGCGTGGCGTCCGCCGCCTCCCGGAGCGCCGGTTTGGCATGATAGGCCACACCGAGCCCCGCGGCCTCGATCATCGAGAGATCGTTGGCCCCGTCGCCGATGGCGATGACCTCCTTCGTGGAGATGCCCTTCTCGGCGCAAACCGCGTTCAGCATCTCCAGCTTCGAGGCCCGGCCCAGGATTGGACGGGCCACATCCCCGGTCAGCCGACCATCCTCGAAAAGCAGTTCGTTGGCGCGGTGGATCTGGAAGCCGGTCTGCTCGGCCACGCGGGACGAGAAATAGGTGAAGCCCCCCGATACGAGCACCGTCATGCCGCCCTCGGCATTCACGGTTTGCACGAGCTGGCGCGCACCGGGGTTGAGCTTGACGCGCTCCTCGAAACAGGCCGCAAGATCGGCTTCGGGGAGCCCCTTGAGCAGCCCCACGCGCTCGATCAGTGCGGCCTCGAAATCAAGCTCGCCGCGCATTGCACGCTCGGTGATATCGGCAACGCGATCCTTCACGCCGGCAAAATCCGCAAGCTCGTCGATGCATTCGACAGCGATCATCGTCGAATCCATGTCGGCGATCAGCATGCGGAACCGGACGTTTGCCGGGACGACATTCGCGTCCAGATCGCGCCCACCGGTCAGGTCGGCCGGCTTCATACCCTCAGGCAGAGTGCCCCGAAACGGTATCCGGATGGCCGTTCCCGCAAGCCGGGCAGGCTCGGACGGCTCAAGGCCGGCATCGCGCATCCGCGCCGCCATGGCCGCAACATCGTCGTCGCGGACGTCATCCGCATGGGTGAGAACCAGGAGCTTCGTTTCAGCCACGATCGTGATCCCGCGCCAGTGCCGAGAACGGAGAAGGGGTGAGACCTCCCCGTCGATCCGGCCAGAGTGTTCGAAAGGAAACGGGCGGCAGTTTCTTCCGCCGCCCGATGATCGGTCAGGTGCGTGCGCTCAGACGGCCGCGCGCTGTGCCTCGCGGCGATTGTGCAGCATGTCCGCGACCAGGAAGGCGAGTTCCAGCGACTGGGACGCATTCAGGCGCGGATCGCAGGCAGTGTGGTAGCGGTCGGAGAGGTTCTCGTCGAGCACGGCCCGGACACCACCGGTGCATTCGGTCACGTCACGGCCGGTCATCTCGAAATGCACCCCGCCCGGGATCGTGCCTTCGGCTGCATGGATGGCGAAGAACTCGCGGACCTCGCGCAGCACGCGCTCGAAGGGCCGGGTCTTGTAGCCGGTTTCCGACTTGATCGTGTTGCCGTGCATCGGATCGCAGCACCACAGCACCTTGCGGCCTTCGCGCTCGACAGCCCGGATGAGCTTCGGCAGGTGCTCGCCCACATTGCCCGCGCCGAAGCGCGAGATCAGCGTGAGCCGCCCGGCTTCGTTCTTCGGGTTGAGGGTGTCGATCAGCTTGAGCAGGTCGCTCTCGGAGATGGTCGGGCCACATTTCAGACCGATCGGGTTCTGCACGCCGCGGCAGAACTCCACATGCGCGCCGTCGACCTGGCGGGTGCGGTCGCCGATCCAGATCATGTGGCCGGAGCCCGCGACCGGCACGCCGGTGGTGCTGTCGACACGCGCCAGGGCCTGTTCATATTCGAGCAGGAGCGCCTCGTGGGAGGTGTAGAAGTTCACCCGGTGCAGGCTGTCGGCGTTGTGATCGTTGACGCCCGCGGCCTGCATGAACTGGAGCGATTCCGAGATGCGGTTCGCGAGCTCGTGGTATTCCGCATAGCCCTCTTCACCGGCGGTGAAATCGAGCGTCCAGGAATGCACGCGGTTGATGTCGGCGAAACCGCCCTGGCTGAAGGCGCGCAGCAGGTTCAGCGTTCCGGCGGCCTGCATGTAGGCCTGGAGCATCCGGTTCGGATCGGGCACGCGGGATTCATCCGTGGGCTCGAAACCGTTGATGATGTCGCCGCGGTAGGACGGAAGCTCGCGATCGCCGACCTTCTCGACGGGGGACGAGCGGGGCTTGGCGAACTGGCCGGCCATGCGGCCGATCTTCACCACAGGGCATTTCGCGCCAAAGGTCAGGACCACGGCCATCTGCAGCATGACCTGGAAGGTGTCGCGGATGTTGTCGGCCCGGAAATCGGCGAAGCTCTCGGCGCAGTCCCCGCCCTGAAGCAGAAAGGCCTTGCCCTCGGAGGCCGCGGCCAGCTCACCGCGCAGTCGGCGTGCCTCGCCGGCAAAAACCAGGGGAGGATAGGAGGCAAGCTTTGCCTCCACCGCCTGAAGTGCGTCAGCATCCGGATAATCCGGCATCTGGATCCGCGGTTTCTCCCGCCATCCGGATTTGGTCCATTCAGCGCACATCGCTCTCGCTCCCTGACAATTGTTGATTCGGGCGTTCTCGTATAGTCGAGCTTCCCCGATAGTTCCACCGTCCGATATTACACGATTCGTTCTTGACCCCCCAAATCCACCGGGATCAAGCTATGACCCTTGCTCTCAGTCAGGACGCCGTCCGAATGGCCGCCCAACAAGAAACGAAGACGCATACTTTCGTGTTTCTCCTGCTGGAGAACTTCACCTTGAGCGCTTTCTCCGGCGGGCTCGAACCGCTCAGGCTCGCCAACCGGATGTCCGGCAAGCCGCTCTACCAGTGGCGGGTCGTCAGCGAGACGGGCGCACCGGTCAGGTCCTCCACGGGCATTTCGGTCGAAGTGGAGAGCGGATTGACCGAACTGCCGCGTGACAGCACGATCGTCGTCGTCACGGGCCTCGATGTGCGGCAGACCATCACCAAGCCGGTCGTCACCTGGCTGCGGCGCGAGAGCCGGAAGGGGCTCGCGGTGGCGGGCCTGTGCACCGGGGCGCAGGTTTTGGCCGAAGCGGGGCTTCTGGACGGGCGCCGTTGCACGATCCACTGGGAGAACCGGGACAGTTTCGAGGAGGAATACCCGGATGTGGATCTCACGGAGAATATCTTCGTGATCGATGCCAACCGATACACCGCCTCGGGCGGCACGGCCTCCATCGATCTGATGATCAACCTTATCAGCCGCACGCATGGTTCGGATCTCGCGAACCTCGTGGCCGATCAGTTGATCCACACCTCCCTGCGCTCTGGAAGCGAGGAGCAGCGGTTGTCGATCCCGACCCGGATCGGTGTGCGTCATCCCAAGCTCGCGGCCATCATCCAGCGTATGGAGGAGAATATCGAGGAGCCGATCTCGCCCTCGGTGCTGGCTCAGGATTCCGACCTTTCCACGCGACAGCTCGAGCGGCTTTTCCGCCGCTATCTCAACCGCAGTCCGAAGCGCTACTACATGGAACTGCGGCTGCGGAAGGCGCGCAACCTGCTGCTCCAGACCGACATGAGCGTGATCAATGTGGCGCTCGCCTGCGGCTTCACCTCGCCGTCGCATTTCTCGAAATGCTACCGCGCGCTCTACGAGACGACCCCCTACCGCGAGCGCGGCACAAGCGGGGTCCAGGAGCAGGCCTAGCGCGTCAATTGCCCGCGGGTGTGATCCGGTAGGCGGCGCCGTCGGATTCGGCCAGGAACCAGATGCTGCCGTCGGGAGCCTCGCGTATATCGCGTATCCGGATGTAGTCGCCTTCGAACAGGCGCTCGGCCTCGGACACGCTTCCGCCCGCGACATCGAGCCGGGAGATGAAGTCGAACTTGAGCGAGCCGACGAAGATGTCACCGCGCCATTCCGGCCAGAGGCGACCCGAGTAGATCATCATGCCAGAGGGAGCGATGGACGGGTCCCAGTAGTGCAGCGGCTGCTCCATGCCCGGCGCCGAGGTGCCGCGCCCGATCCGTCCGCCGGAATACTCTTCGCCGTAGCTGATCTCGGGCCAGCCGTAGTTCTTTCCCGGCTCGGGGCGGTTGATCTCGTCCCCGCCGCGCGCGCCGTGTTCGACGAGCCAGAGCGCCCCTGCGCCATCGAGTGCTGCGCCTTGCGGGTTGCGGTGGCCATAGGACCAGATCGCGGGAGCCGTGCCGTCCGAAAAGGGATTGCCCTTGGGAATGGTGCCGTCGCGGTTGATGCGGACGAGTTTTCCCTTGTAGCTCTCGAGGCTCTGGGCCTGTTGCCGGTCGCCCCGTTCGCCCAGGGTGACATAGAGCGTGCCGTCTGGCGCCTCGACGATCCGGCTGCCGAAATGCCGGGACGACCTGCTGGCCTCGCCCTGCCGGAAGATCACCCGGAGGTTGCTTAGGCTGGCGGTTTCGGTGTCGAGGCTGGCAACGGCCACTGCGGTCGCGGCCCCGCCCCGTACCGGTTCGGCGTAACTGAGGAAGATCTCCCCGGATTGTGCGAAGTCGCGCGCGACGACGACATCGAGCAACCCACCCTGCCCGCTTGCCCAGACGTCCGGCACACCGCTGACGCTGCGGGCGGCGGCGCCCGAGACCAGGAGCAGACGGCCCTCGCGTTCGGTGATGAGCTGACCGCCGCTGGGCAGGAAGGCGATGGCCCAGGGCGTGTCGAGACCGGAGACGGTTTGCGTGACCTCGATCTCACCGACGGAAGCGGAAAAGGTCTCCGCAATGCCCGGTATGGCAGAAAGGCCGAGGATGGCCAGGCCGGCGATCGAATGGTGGATCCGCATGAAAATTCCCCGCAACTTGGTGCGGGAAGGATAGCCTTCGAAGGGCGAAAGGGATAGCGGCGGTCAAGCCATTGTGAGTGGTGGTCGCTCTGTCAGGCGACGCCCTGCATCGTGCTGCCACCACGCCCGTCCGAGAGGCGCGAGGCGAGCAGGTCGAGCAGTGCGTTCGCGCTTGTGGGGGTCTCGGCGGCCTGAAGGGCCGCGGCCTCGAGGGGGGCGTCCTCAAGCATTTCGCCGACCGAATGAACGAACTGGGCGCAATAGGCGATCGTCTCGCCATCGCGGATCTTCAGCGCCTCGTCGAGCAGCGCACGCGCCCGCACGAGGTCTTCGGAGAAGGCCGTGCGCATGGAGGCGCGGTCCATCAGTTCGAGATTGCGCAACTCGTCCGGTCCGCGTCTCGTGTCCGCATCCGGCAGGACGCCCAGAATGCATTCCTGGAACGCCTTGAGGCTCGGGATCGGCTTTTCCATGCAGGCCGATGCGCCAGCCTTCATGGCTTCGGCCTGCCATTCGGACCGGTCGTGCCCGCTCAACGCGATGATGCCCTGTATGGGGGTCGAGGCGGAGGCGAGGTGACGCACCAGGGTCATGCCATCGCCATCAGGCAGACCGAGATCCACGATCACCACGTTGGGACGATAGATCGCCAGATGCCGGCTGGCTGCGTGAAGACTGTCTGCCCGGCGCACACGGGCCCCGCTTTCCGCCGCGAAGAGACGGATGGCTTCGGACGCGCTGCGGCTATCCTCCACCAGGAGGATCGTCACGGCGAACAGGCACTGGCGGCGCAGGCTGCCGAGCGAAACGCTGCCGGGTTTGTTGGAGGAAAAACTCATCGACGGGATACTCCGATGCCAAAACACCCGGCGGATTTGAAAGGAGCAAAGCTAACAAGTGATTAAGTGGCACAAGGCCGTTCTGTTCAGACCGATTTTGCGCCGGTCTCGGTTAGCCAGAAAGCGTGCCGTTCCTTGAGAACACGCGGCAGGGAAAGCGTGTTCAACTCCGAATCGAGAATTTCAACGAGACTGAACTCGAAGGCAGCCTCTCCATGCCGGTTCCATGCGGCCTGAAGCGCGCGGTTCGGGTGCGTGCCTTGTCTGAGCGTGAACCAGTGACGGTTCTGGATCTTCTCCAGATCCTGGCTCGCCCCGAACCACCGCTCTCCGGTCGCGGGGCAGCTGACCGAATAGATGCCTCGGTCGGCCTTTCGCTCCCTGTAGCTGCGCGCAGCCGCGCGCCTGTCGATAGGTTTCGTCATCGGATGGATCTCCCTTCTGCTGCGGCGGATATATTTACCCGGGTATATATTGCAAGAACTATTTTGCCCGGGTAGATAGAGGGAAAGGAGGAACCGCAGATGCCATTACGGACCTTTACGGCCTTTGCCGAAACCACCGTCCTCGCCAACGGCTCGCTCGATGAGGTCACGAAAGCCGTACGCAGCCATGCCGGGCAGGAGCGCGCCATGCCCGTGCTGGTATTCGAGGATGGAACCGGACGACTTGTCGATCTCGACCTCAGGGAAGAAGCCGAACGCCAAGCGCCGTCGGGTGCGGAGGAGACCGGCCCGCCCCGAAGGCGGGGGCGTCCGAAGCTCGGGGTTGTCGCGCGGGAAGTGACGCTGTTGCCCCGGCATTGGGACTGGCTGGCGGCACAACCGGGGGGCGCATCCGCCGCACTGCGGCGCCTTGTCGATCAGGCGCGAAAGGCGGATGGAGACGCGACAGCCGCGCGGCAGGCACAGGAAGCGGCCTATCGCTTCATGTCGGCGATTGCAGGAGATCTTCCGGGTTTCGAGGAGGCGTGTCGGGCCCTGTTTTCCGGGGACACACAAAGATTGTCCGAGTGCGTATCGGCCTGGCCCGAGGACATTGCGACCTATGCGCTTGGTCTGGCCCGGGGCACGGATGCCCCGGACCGGAATTAGTTCTGGTTCAGCCGGCGGCCGCCACGGCGCGCCCTGTCAGCACCTTCACCAGATTGGCGCGGTATTCCGGGGTGCCGTGGATGTCGCCCATCATGCCCTCTGCCTCGACCGTCAAGCCGTCGATGGCACTCGGGCTGAAGTCATGGCTCAAGGCCGCCTCCGCCTCCTTCCAGCGGAACACACCCTCCTCCGAGGCGCCGGTGACCGCGACGCGGACGCCGCCGGCATATTTCGCCAAGAAGACGCCCGTGAGCGGAAAGCGCGAGGCGGGCTGGGCGAACTTCTGGTAATTCGCCGCCTGCGGGATGGGGAAGCGGATCTCGGTGATGATCTCGCCTTCCTCCAGCGCCGTGGTGAACATGCCCTGGAAATAGTCGTCCGCCGGGATTTCACGCGCGTTGGTCACGACGGTCGCGCCCGAGGCCAGGACAGCCGCCGGATAGCAGGCGGCCGGATCGTTGTTGGCGACACTTCCGCCGATGGTGCCGAGCGTGCGCACCGAGGGATCGCCGATCCGGCTGGCGAGATAGGCCAGCGCCGGATAGGTTTCCGTCAGTTCGCGCGCGATGGTCGCATGATTGGTGCCGCCGCCGATCACCACGGCGCCACCCTCGACCTTGATCCCCTTGAGTTCGGCGATCCCGCGCAGGCTCACGAGCTTGCCGGGCATCGCGAGGCGTTGCTTGAGGGTGGGAATCAACGTCTGGCCCCCGCCCAGCGCCTGGGCATCCTCCTCCTGGAGAGCGGCCAAAGCCTCGTCGAGGCTTGATGGCTTCACGAAATCAAAAGCATACATGGTTTGTTTCCTCCAATTCCGATCCGCTTACTCGGCAGCCATGCGGCTGCCGGACATCGCGGCCCAGACCTTCTGCGGCGTGAGCGGCATGTCGATATGGTCGACCGCATGGCCGCCCGACTTGAGTGCGTCGATCACCGCGTTGACAACCGCCGGCGGGGTGCCGATCGCGCCGGCCTCGCCGCAGCCCTTCACGCCGAGCGGGTTGTGGGTACAGGGCGTCTGACAGGAATGATCCACCGTCACCATCGGCACATCGTTCGAGCGCGGCATGGCGTAATCCATGTAGGACCCGGTGAGCAGCTGCCCGTCGGCATCGTGAACAACACCTTCGAGAAGCGCCTGGCCGATCCCCTGCACCACGCCGCCATGCACCTGGCCCTCGACGACCATCGGGTTGATCACGTTGCCGAAATCATCGGCGCAAGTGAAGCTCGCCACCTCGACGCGGCCCGTGCCCGGATCGACCTCCACCTCGCAGGCATAGGCGCCCGCGGGATAGGTGAAGTTCGCCGGATCGTAGAAGGAGCATTCCTCCAGGCCCGGCTCGAGTTCTTCGAGCGGGTAGTTGTGCGGCACATAGGCCGAGAGGGCAATGTCGCCGAAGCTGGTGGACTTGTCGGTGCCCGCAACGGTGAAGGCGCCATTCTCGAAGACGATATCCTCGACGGACGCCTCCATCTGGTGCGCGGCGATCTTCTTGCACTTGGCGATGATCTTCTCGGTCGCCTTCACGATCGCCGTGCCGCAGACCGCAAGCGAGCGCGAGCCGTAGCTGCCCATGCCGAAGGGGATTTTCGAGGTGTCGCCATGGACGATCTCGACGCTCTCCTCCGGGATGCCGAGCATGTCGGAGACCACCTGCGCGAAGACCGTCTCGTGGCTCTGGCCATGGCTGTGCGCGCCGGTGAGCACCGAGATATTGCCGGTGGCATTCACGCGTACGGTCGCGGCGTCATAGAGCCCCACCCGCGCGCCAAGCTGTCCGACGAGATGCGAGGGCGCGATGCCGCAGGCCTCGATCCAGGTCGAGAGCCCGAGCCCGCGCAGCTTGCCGTTCTTCTCGCTTTCGGCGCGGCGTGCGGCAAAGCCCGCGAGGTCGCCAAGCTCGGTGAGCTTGTCGAGCGTGGCGCCGTAGTTGCCGGTGTCGTAGATCAGGCCCACGGGAGTCGTGTAGGGGAAAGCATCGGGCGAAATGAAGTTCTTGCGCCGGATCTCCGACTTGTCGATCCCCAGTTCGTCGGCGCATTTGTCGATGACGCGCTCGAGCGAATAGGTCGCCTCCGGGCGCCCTGCCCCGCGATAGGCATCAACCGGCACGGTATTCGTGAAGACCGCCTTCACGTTCACATAGACAAGCGGCGTCTTGTAGGGACCGGCCATCAGCGTGCCGTGAAGGAAGGTCGGCACGGAGGTCGAAAAATTCGAGAGATAGGCCCCCATGTTCGCCAGCGTCTCGGTGCGGAGCGCGAGGAAATTGCCTTCCTTGTCGGTGGCCAGCTCGATCTTCGTGACATGATCGCGGCCATGCGCATCGGTCATGAAGGCTTCCGAACGGTCGCAGACCCATTTGACCGGCCGGCCGAGCTTCCTGGAGGCGGCAAGCACCAGCGCCTCTTCGCCGTAGTGGTAGATCTTCGAGCCGAAGCCGCCACCCACATCGGGTGCGATCACCGTCAGCTTGTGCTCCGGAATGCCCATCACGAATGCGCCGATCAGCAGGCGATGCACATGCGGATTCTGCGACGTGGTGTAGAGCGTGTAATCCTCGGTGCCCGGATTGTAGTCGCCGATCGAGGCGCGCGGCTCCATCGGGTTGGGCGAGAGCCGGTTGTTGATCAGCTCGAGTGTGGTCACATGCGGCGCGCTGGCGAAGGCCTCGTCCACCGCGGCCTTGTTGTCCTCGATCCAGCCCCAGTCGAAGCAGATGTTGTCGTCGATCTCGTCATGGACGCGGTTCCCGTTGTCCGCGACCGCCGAGGCCATGTCGAGCACCGCGGGCAGATCCTCGATATCGGCCTCGATGGCTTCCACCGCATCCTTGGCTTGCATCGGTGTCTCGGCCACCACCGCGGCATAGGCATCGCCCACATGGCGCACCTTGCCATGCGCGAGCACCGGACGCTTCGGCTCCTTCATCGGCGAGCCGTCCTTGCTGTGGATGAGCCAGCCGGCCGGGTTGCTGCCGACCTCGACGAAATCCTCGCCGGTGAAGACCGCCAGCACGCCGGGCATTTCCTCGGCGGCACTGGTGTCGATCCCGTTGATGCGGCCATGGGCCACAGTGGAGCGGGCAAAGGCGACATAGGCCTGTCCGCGAAGATCGATATCGGCGGTGTACCGGCCCTTGCCGGTCAGGAAGCGCACGTCTTCGCGCCGCTTCGAGCTCGCCCCGATTCCGCTGTCCTTGGGCATGGTTTCCTCCCTGGAAATTGTTCTGCGCTTACCCCGGGCCCGAAGCTTGTCTCGCAACGCGGCCCATCGCCGCCCTATTCGGCGGCGATCGGTTTGGCGCTCATGTCTGCGGCAGCGGCCTGAACGGCCTTGACGATGTTGTGGTAGCCCGTGCAGCGGCAGATGTTGCCTTCGAGGTGCTCACGGATCTCGGCCTCGGTCGGCTCCGGATTTTCCTTCAGCAGCGACGCGGCCACCATCACCATGCCCGGCGTGCAGAACCCGCACTGGAGGCCGTGATGCTCGCGAAAGGCCGCCTGGACCACTCCGAGAGATCCGTCGGGGTTGGCCATCCCCTCAATGGTGGTAATGTCGGTGCCCGCGGCATCCATCGCGAAGATGTTGCAGGACTTCACCGGCTCGCCATCCATGTGGATCGCACAGGCGCCACATTGTGCCGTGTCGCACCCGACATGGGTCCCCGTGAGGCCGAGCGTCTCGCGGAGGAAGTCGACGAGCAGTGTGCGCCCCTCCACGTTCCCCTTCGCGGGCTTGCCATTCACGGTCATTTCTATTTCTGGCATGATTTCCTCCCGAAATCGGCTGGATAGCAGATTTTTGGCCTAGCCTCTCAATCGACCGAGCCAGCCTTTCTTCTTTTCCGGTTCCCCGGCGGCGACGTCTTCTGCAGGTTCGTCAGCCGAGTCTTCCGCCGGAACTTGAGGTCCTTCGACCTGGGACTTGAAGTTCTCGAAGAACTGGTCCGCCATCTTCTTGGCGAATCCGTCGATAATGCGGCTGCCGAGCTGGGCCAGCTTGCCGCCAACCTTGGCCTCGACCTCGTAGAACAGCTCGGTCCCTTCCTCGGCATCGCTGAGCTTGACATCGGCTGCACCCTTGGCAAAGCCGGCCGCACCGCCCTTGCCCTCTCCGCTGATGGTGCAGCTTTCAGGCACGACGACGTTCGAGAGCTGGACTGCGCCCTTGAAGGTCGCCTTTACCGGCCCGACCTTCTGCACGACAACCGCTTCAAAGCCTTCTTCGGGTGAGCCGGTCATCTCCTGGCACCCCGGAATGCAGGCCTTCAGGATCTCCGGATCATTCAGCGCGGACCAGACCGTGGCCCGGTCGGCGGCGATGATACGGGAACCGTTGAGATTCATTAATTTTCCTCCCTCGTTTCGGACGAGGTTATGCCTGTCCGAATACTCCCCCTATAGTACTTTAGCAGCACATCCGCCGCCTGGTATCCCCCTCACAATGCGCATGCCCGCCCTGGCCGATCAAGTCCTGTAAGGATACGGGGCGTGGAAAAAGACAACGGTGCGAACTCGTTGGCAGGAACTCAAAGGGGATCGAGGGTCTCCAGACCGCCGGTCAGACCATCGAGAGCATCAAGCCCTTCCAGTTCGTCGAGAATGCCGAGCCGGGGTCGATGATAGGCTATGCGGTGAATAGTGTAGGGTTCGAGTAGAAGGCCGAAGAGCGGTTGAAACTCATAGTAGACCTCCGTGACCAGCAGGGTTTCCCCGGTGTCCAGCGACAGGCTTTCCGGCAGTATCGCCGCACCATCGAGTCCATTGACGACGCTCGTAGCGGAAAGGTCGCCGGCCCCGGACAACTGCCAGTTCACGATTGGTCCGAGAGTCGCGGTGCCGCTTACGCTGGTGACAATCGCGACGCCGTGGTCCTCGAACTCGAAGGGCTCCATGATCATGTCCACCGCGAGAAAGACGTCGTTGAGCGTTGTTACCGAAATGCTCTGGTCCCGACCCACGAGGTCGGCAAGAATGAAGGCCCCGTTCTGAAGCTTCTGCGACAGAAGCAGAATGCGGCCGAATTCCGCGGCCCCCGTGAAGAGCACGACCAGGATCGGGAGAATGAAGGCAAACTCGACGGCGATGATGCCGCGCGTATCGCGCCAGAGTTTGCGAAACAGCCTGACGGGCGCGGCCATCATCAGAACTCCTCGTTGCGCATGGCGACGGCGGAGACATGATTGACGGACCGACCGAGCAGTTCCCGCATGAGCGGCGTGAGGATCCCCCATTCATAGCTGACTCGGTAAAGTACGATGTCATCATCCTCGCCAAGCCCCGCTTCCCCCATGTCCGGGTCCCACTGCGCATTGCCGTTCACGTCGACGAAGACCTCGCCCTCGTCATAGGAGCCGTTCCCGTTCTCGTCCGTGAAGGGTTCCGGTTGTCCGATGGAGGAAAAGTCCGAGTAGACCAGCGTATCGATATCGACCTTGTCCATGTCGACGAATCCGAAGGTCCGTTCGGAGATGATCTCGCGTATTCGTTCCTGGCGGGTGACCGAAGTGCCCGAACCCGTGATCCCGAACCGCGACGCTTCGAGGACGGCTGCCTCGATGCTGGCACCGACGAAGACCACCAGCGCCAGTTCGATCGCTCCGATCAGCATGATGATGATGAGCGGCATGATGAGGGCGAACTCGATGATCGCCGCCCCCTCTTCGTCTCTGCGCAGACGCGCGAGCCTGCCTGCACATCCTCTTACCCTGCAGGAGATCATTCGGCGATCCTCAGGCGCGCCAGTTCGCCTGCGATGGTCTTGAAGATGTTCGAGAGCTCCGAGTTGGTCGGGGCATGGTAGTACATCGACACCGCCGTGGCGCAGTTCTGAAACAGGGTCTGGGCCGTGGAGTCCACGCCCGAGCCGAAGGTGATGGTGTAGATCTCGATCCCTTCCGCCTTCATCGCGGCGCACGTCTCGGCCATGCGGTCATCAAGAATGCCGCGGCCGGTGTTGAGGGAGGTGGTACCGAGCTTGTCCTCGATGCGCCCGTAGGCGGTGTAGTCGGAATTTGGCGGATCGACGGAACTGTGGTCGTAGAACTGGTTCCGGCCATCGGTCAGGATCACGACGGCCTTGTTCATCAGCGGCTCGTCGTAGTCGAGGGGGAAATCCGCCGGGGTATCGCCCCCCCAGAGGCCACGCCAGCGCGGCGAGATCGTGCGCCAGCCCCAGGACAGGCCGAGATTGCCGGTGGTCCCGCCCCGCGCCCAGGCTTGCATCGCGTTAAGTGCCGCATCGACCTTGGTGCGGGAATTCGTCAGCGGCGTGATCGGTGCGCCGCAGCCCAAGTTCGGGCCGCGCGCATTGTTGCTGTTGGCATGTTCGCCGAGCACGGGCGGGTAATTGTTATCATTCGAGTCACTCGTGGTCAGCGGATAGATATAGGAGGTAAAGGGCTCGTCCGAGGGCGGCGTATCATCCGTGTCGTAGGGATAGTCGCGCGCCTCGACGCAACCTTTCCAGCCGACCGGATCGTCTTCCCAAAGGGACGGATCGGTGATTGCCGCATCCGCCGGGTTGAGCCAGGCCGAATGCGACGCACCGACATTCACCGACGCAACATAGGGCACGACACTGATATAGAGGTTCTCGATTTCCGTCTCGTCGCCGTAGAGCGCCTTGGTCAGTTCGAGCGCGGCCGACTGCATGGAGGTGAACTTGCTTCCGCGCATCGAGCCGGTGATGTCGAGCACGAGGGCCAGTTCCATTCCCGATATGCCGCGCTCGACAACGCTGCGCGCCCTGACGGTGATCGAATCGACCCCCATCAACTGCGAGAAATAGGTCCGCACGGTGGCAGACGTCTCCATCGTCACCTGCCGGGTGTCGGGATCGTAGGAAAAGGACAGGTCGCCAAGCTCGACGGAGTCGCTGGCATTCGGGAAGTTCGCATTGAAATAGTTGGTCGCGATCTCTGCCGCTTCATCGGTATCCGCCGAACGTCCTGCCGCCAGCGCCGCGGCATCGAGCGACTTCGACAACCGGCTTTCCGCCATGTAGGCCAGAGAGGTATCGACCGCGATGCCCATCGCCCCGAGCAAAGGGATCATCATCAGGGCGACAAGTACCGCCGCCGCGCCGCTCGTGTCGTCAAGGCAGCGACGTATCGGGTTCCGCCGGGCGATCCGCATGAGGGATCGGATGTGATTTCGCACGATCATCTGTGAAACGGCACCCAATACTCGAGCCATGAAACGTTCGGCGCGATCCTGTCCGCATGGCGTCAAGATCAGGTAAATGCGGAAAGAAACCCGCGTGACCGATACCGATCAGCCCAGGAAGCCGACAGCCGCGACAATGCCACCCATGGCGATCGCGACCCCGTAGGGCAGCCTGATCGGCGCGACGGTTCCATCCGCCGGCCGGGGCGCCATCATCCGCCCCGCAAGGTAGACGATCGCGAGAAACCCGCCCGAGAGGGCCGTTACGAACAGGAAATCCGGCAGGCGTGCCGCGCCCAGCCAAAGCGATCCAGCAGCCAGAAGCTTGACGTCTCCTCCCCCCAGCAGTCCTGCACCGAAGAGGCCGGCACCCGCGAAGAACACCGCGAAAGCCACGATCATGTCCGGAACAAGCCCCGCACCAAGGAGACCGCCCTGCACAAGGGCCGCGTTCAGCAGGCGCGCCACCCCAAGCAGGGCGAGCGAGACGGGAAGGACATTCGGGATGCGCCGCGCGCGGATGTCGCAGGTCGCGGCACCGAGCAGAACCAGGATTCCGGAGAAAAGAAGTAGGGCTGGCACCGATGCTTCCGACGATTCTCGCGTGGCCGACAGACTCGCCTCCTTGAATGGAGGGACAAGCGCCACGCTTCGGAAACAGATCCAAACCCGATTACCTTTACGCGAAATTAACGGTTAAAATTCTAATTTGAGGCAAATCCCTCCGGCGCTTATCAGCAGAATTTGATGCAAGTGAAAAAACACATCGCCCCCTGGCTGGTTTGCACCGCCGTATTCCTGCCCTCCGCCTGCGACATGAAGATGCCGGGGGACTCCTCGCCCGAACGTCTGGCCGAGCGCGCCGCCGATTCCGGTGACTTTGAAACCGCAGCGGCCCTTTACAACCAGGCCTTTACCCTGAACCCCAACGACACCGATGCCCTTGTCGGGCTGGGGCGTAGCTATGCGGGTATGGGCCAGTATTCGCGTGCCGAACAGACGCTTGTCGAAGCCCAGAAGCGCAAGCCGAGGGACGCGCAGATCCTTCTCGATCTTGGCCGGACCCAGCTTGCTGCGGGCAAGCCGGAAGCGGCGCTGAAGAACCTCGATGCGGCCTACAAGCTCAAGCCCAACGACCTCCAGATCATCACCGCACGCGGTGTGGTTCTGGACGCATTGAGCCGACATTCCGAAGCGCAGGCCCTCTACCGGCAGGGTCTCGACATCGACCCGACGGATTTTGCGCTCCAGTCGAATCTCGGACTGTCCTACGGTCTGTCCGGCCAGACGACCGAGGGGATCCGCATCCTGCGCGAACTCATTCGCGATCCCGCCGCCTCGCGCAAGACCCGCGGCAACCTCGCGCTGGTCTACGGGCTGGCAGGCCGCGAACGCGATGCCCGCGCCACGCTGGAAGCCGATCTCACCGCAGAGCAGATCAACAGCAACCTGGCCTACTACGCGGAGCTGCGCACCTTGCTGAAACAGGGCCAACCCATCGGCGCGTTGCAGTAGCAGAAGGCGGTTCCGGCAGACGATCTGCCGCGGCTTGCCCTCACTCCATACCGATGAACTTGTCCATGATGTCGAGAACGGCCGGACCGATCAGCACGATGAAGAGCGCTGGCAGGATGAAGATCATCATCGGCACCGTCATGGTCGCGGGCAGTCTTCCGGCCTTCTCTTCCGCGCGCATCATCCGCTCGGTGCGCAATTCCTGGGACAGCACCTTGAAGGCTCGGGCCAGCGGTGTTCCGTAGCGTTCAGCCTGGATCATCGTGTTGACGAAGGCATTGATCGCGGGGAGTGGAACGCGCTCGATCAGGTTTTCGAGCGCCATGCGCCGGTCGGGCATAAAGTTGAGCTCCTGCGCCGTGATCGAAAGCTCCTCCCCAAGAACCGAATTGCTGCGACTTGTCTCGGCGACGAGACGCTTCATCGCAGCATCGGACGAAAGCCCGGCCTCGGCGCAGATCACCAACATGTCGAGCGCGTCCGGAAAGCTCTTCTTGATCGCATCAAGCCGTTTCTGCTGCGCATTCTTCACGATCATGTCCGGCAACCGGCTGCCGATCAGGGCCGCGCCCAGCACCACGCCGAAATCGAACATGGGGCCCTTCCCGATCGGATCGAACCCGTAGACCACCAGGGCGCTGCCGGCGAGAAGCGCGATCGGCCCAAAGATCTTGAAGAAGGTGTAGACGACCATCGCGTCCCGCGAGCGATAGCCGGCGCTGACGAGCAGCCCACGGATCTCCTTGATCTGGCGGTCCTTGAGGATGGCGAGACCGCCGGTCGTGCCCTGCATGATCTGCACGAGTTTCTGGTTGAGGCCGGTATCGGGACCGCCACGATGCGCGCTTTGCCGCGAACTCGTCCGGCCGGCGGCCATGGTGATGCGCTGGGCGCGCGTGTTCTGCTCATAGACCAGAATGGCGACAATCACGCAGAGGATGATCAGGACGACGGTCCCGGCCACGATCGCGAAATAGAGTTGTTGTGTCTCCATGGCCCATACGCCTCAGATTTCGAACTGCGTCATGCGCCACATGACAAAGGCACCGATGCAGATACTCAGCAGTCCGATGCCAAGCATGACGTTGCCTCGGGGATCACTGAAGAGCGGCGCGACGTATTGCGGTGCCATGGCGCTCAGGAGGGCCAGCATGAAGAAGGGAAGCGCGCCGATGATCAGCGCGCTGGCCTTTGCCTCGGAGGAGATCGCCCTGATCTTCAGGCGCATCTGCTGACGTTTTCGCAGGAGGTCCGCAAGACCCGCGAGCGCCTCGGCGAGACTGCCGCCCGTCTCCATCTGGATCGTGATGCTGATGGCGAGAAAGTCCATCTCGGGTCGACGCACGATCCGCGCGACGCCCCAGAGTGCGACATCCAGGCTTTCGCCCAGTTTGACCCGTTCTCCGATGCTTGCGAAGTAGGCACCGATCGGGTCGTCGAACTCCTTGCCCACGGTCTTGATACACTCGGAAACCGGAATACCCGAGCGGATGCCGCGGATGATCGTGTCCAGCGCATCGGGCAGTTGCCCCATGAAGCGCGCGGCCATCCGGTCGCCCTTCATCCGCACATAGGCATCCATCAGATACATCGTCACGAACATCGCGCCGATCAGGCAGACAATGAAATGATAGGGGAGCACGAACCAGGCGATCCCGGCGACGACAAACCCGAGAAAGACATTGAGCGCGAGATATCGCCCGATCGTGGCCTCGATTCCGCCGCGTACGAAATTCTCGCGCAGCCGCTGCGTGTTGAGGATCGGAATGAAGCCGGCAAGCATGTCCGAGAGCCGGACGGCCAGACCGGGGTTCTTGTCGGGGCGCTGAAGTTTGAGGCGGACCTCCTCCAGATCGAGCTTTCCGACAATGCGGCCACGGCTCACTCGCTTGAGCCGCGCCTTGTGCGCCCGATCCGATTTCATGACGGTGAGGATCACGCCGATCCCGAGCCCGAACACGATCACCGTCGCGACCGCAAAGAGCTGCAGGACCAGAACCGGATCGAGATCCCTCATGTCTGCATCGCCTCCATCAGGCGGTTGCCAAGACCGAAATACTCGGCCCGTTCCATAAAGTGCGGACGAAGGCCGGAGCATTCGAAGCGGCCCACGAGGTTCCCCTCCCTGTCCTCACTCTCGTAGTGGTAGCGGAAGAGGTCCTGGGTGGTGACGACATCGCCCTCCATCCCGGTGATCTCGGTGACGTAGGTGATGCGCCGCATCCCGTCGCGCATTCGGCTCACCTGGACAACAAGGTGAACGGCGCTCTGGATCTGCTCGCGCACGGCTTCCGCCGGAAGCTTGAAGCCTGACATTGCGACCATGTTCTCGAGACGGGTCAGTGCATCGCGGGGTGTGTTGGAGTGAATGGTACACATCGAGCCGTCATGGCCGGTGTTCATGGCCTGGAGCATGTCGATGGCTTCCTCGCCGCGGATCTCGCCGAGGATGATCCGGTCGGGGCGCATACGCAGGGCGTTCTTGAGGAGGTGACGCATGGTGATCTCGCCCTCCCCTTCCACATTGGGCGGGCGTGTCTCCAGACGGACGACATGCGGCTGCTGGAGTTGTAGTTCCGCGGCATCCTCGATGGTCAGCGTGCGCTCGCCATGGTCGATCAGCCGGCTCATGGCATTGAGCAGCGTCGTCTTGCCCGAGCCGGTTCCGCCGGAGATCAGGATATTGAGCCTCGCGCGTGCGGCGATCTTCAATACCGTGGCGAGATTGGTGGAAATGTTCCCCTGCCGCGCCATCGTGTCGAGCGTGATCTCCTTCTTGGAGAACTTCCGAATTGCGATGGTGGGACCGTCGATCGCCAACGGTGGAATGATGATATTCACACGACTGCCGTCGGCCAGTCGCGCATCGACCAGCGGTGTGGATTCGTCCACGCGCCGCCCCACATCGGTCACGATCCGGGTCGCCACGTGGATCACATGCGCGTCGTCGCGAAACTCGACATCCGTAAGCTCGAGCTTGCCCTTCCGCTCGACGTAGATCTGCTGGGGACCGTTCACCATGATGTCGGTCACCGCTTCATCTGCGAGAAGCGGCTCGAGCGGTCCGAGACCGATCATGTCGTCCACGATCAGGCGAACGAGGTTGCGCAGCTCGGTCGCGTTGAGCTGAATGCGCAGATCGACGATGATCTCCTCGACCACGCCAACGATCTGATTGCGGAGCTGCTCGGGAGCAAGCGTCGAGGCCACCGCGACATCGATCCGCTGCATGAGGATCGGCATTACCTGGCTCTTGACCTGAAGCTCGCGCCGGTGGCGGGTTCCGGCTCCCGCGTCGATCATGGGCGCAACCATAGTCGGGATCGGAGCGGCCTGCTCGAATTCCTCCGGTTCGTCGTCCCAGATATCCGCGTCACCGACGCTCTGAAGCTCTGTCACCAGGTCGCGCAGCAGCGTGCGTTGTTCGGCAATTCCGGGCGGGTTCGCCTGTTTCGAGAGAATTTCCTCGAGCGCATCGTTGGCAAAGCCCGCGAGCGCGGCAGGCGTGATCACTTCGAGCCTGGCCTGCGCAAGCATGTCATGCGCGCGTTCGGCAGCGGTTGCCTTCAATGCGGCAAGCGCGTCCGCCGGGTCACCGGAGGGGATATCGGGCTTGTCGTCCATCACGGATTACTTCTTTCCGAATGCGCGCTGGAGGAAGCCCTTCTTCCGGGCCTCTTCCGGAATTCCGGCGAGTTCGAGGCAGAGCTTGTGGAGATCCCCCACCATCCTGTGCTTGGGGTTGAGGGCGGCGAGCGGTTCGCCCCGGATGCTCGACTTCGCAAGGATCTTCTTCTCGACCGGGAACTGGCAACGCAAAGGCGATTCCAGGCCGTTCTCGAATTCCTTCACGGTAATGTCGGTGCCCGGCGCAATCTGGTTGGCGACCACATGGATCGTGGCCTGCGGGTTGCGCATCCCGAGCAGGGTTCGCAGACGGTTGGCGTCGCGCAGCGACTGAAGCGTGAGTTCGGTTACGATGACGAAATCATCGCATTTGCCCAGAAGTGTCGCCTCGCGCAGTGCGAAGTGGCGCGGCAGGTCGAGCACGGACATGTCGAAGTTGCCGTGCATCATCTGCGCAAGCGTCGCCATCTTGTCGTCCGACATGCGGACCTGATCGTCGAGTGCCTCTTCCGTCGCGAGGACGTGCAGGTTCTTTCCGACCTTGTTCATCGCATTCTGGAGGAAGACCTCGTCGACGCGCTTGGGGTCGTCAAAGGCTTCACGCAAACCGCGGGTCGGTTCCATGTCGAGGGCCAGCGCGATGCTGCCGGAATAGATGTCCATGTCGACGAGTGCCGTGCGCCGATTGAGCCTCTCCGACATGATCCAGGCCGTGTTGATCGCAATCGTCGTTGTGCCGACGCCGCCACGTGCACCGATGACGCCAACAAGCCGCCCTTTGATCCGTCCGCCGCTGTCAGGCTGCTCGAGACTGGCCAGAACCTCGCCGAGGGTGTCTGCCGTCACGGGTTTCACGAGGTAGTCCCGCACACCCGCGCGCATCACCTTCCGGAAATACTGCACGTCATTGACGGTGCCGAGCGCCACGACCATGGAGCCCATGCGCGCAATCTCGGTCAGGACCTTGCAGGCCTCCTCGATCTCCTCACCATCGATGTCGACGACAAGGAATTTCGGCAGGGGTGCAATGCCGAGCAGGCGAAGCGCGGTGTTCAATCCGCCCTTGCGGATGTTCGTCGTGCTCCACCCACGTTGCGCGGCGATCTGCGAGCCGATCTCCTGGACGGTATCGTCATTGTAGAAGACACCGAAGGGCTCCCGTTCCTCTTCGTGTTCCTCGAAAGGCGTGGATCCCTGATAGGCGCGTGCCGGTTCTGCCATGATCGAACTTCCCTATTTCGGCACTACGAGTTGCGTCGACTTGACCCTGCCGGTGCGGTACCGCTCTGCGGCCCGGATCTCGGCATCGGCCGCCGCGTTGTTGAGCCGCTCCGGATCGGTCAGATCGCGCGCTTCCGAGACCATCGAGGCACGGTTGCGCGCATTGGTGCATCCGAAATTGATCTCGTCGTCGTTCCAGTCGAGGCTGTCGGCGAAATCCATGCCGCTGCCGGGGCACAGGACGCGCACATAGCCGTAGCGCTGCACCTGGACGAGCGCGGCATCGGGCGCGGATTGCTCCAGCGAGAAGCCGGGCCTCTTTATGATCCGGATCCGTGCCGGGGTGCCGGAAACTGCCTTCCGTGCGGCCGACATGCGCCGCGCATCGAGCACGTCCGATCCGGTGGCCGGGACGTTCACAAGAATGTCGTCGGTCTCCCCGAGAAGGAGCGAGTTCAGGACATTCTTGACCTTCGTAGCCTCACCAGACGCGAGAGACGGGCTGCCTGGCTGGAAATAGAGGTCGACCTGCACCTCGGCAGGTTCGGCGCGGTAGGCAGGAACAAGGCGTTCGCCCTCGGCATGGGTGCAGGCCGCGAGCAGCGCGGTGCCAAACCCGACAAGGCCCAGCCTGAAGGATCGGAGGAGGAATGAGTTCTTCATCGTGGTTGTCCTCCGCCTCAATCGAACTCGAAACCCGAGGAGCCGTAGAGGCGCCTGCGTCCGAGCGAGTTCTGCACCTCGGTGACCTTGCGGCGATCACCCTGGAAGCGCCCGAGCAGGATCCGCTCGAAGTCGTTCGGTGGCACGTAGTTGTCCACCGGCGTGGCGACCCGGTTCGGCGTGGTGGGCTCGACGATGACCGGCGTGACAAGGATGACGAGCTCGGTCTGCCCCCGATTGTAGCCGGAGGATTTGAAGAGCGCGCCGAGAATTGGCAGCCGTCCGAGACCGGGCACGCGGCTTTCGTCCTGCGACGTGCTGTTCTGCATCAGGCCCGCGATGGCGAAGCTCTGGCCGCTGGCGAGATCCACGGTAGTCTCCGCACGCCGCGTCACGAGGGACGGATAGTCCACGTTTTCCGCGAAGCTCAGGTCGCTGACCTCGGTTTCGACCTTCAGGCTGATGCGCTGCTTGTCGAGTACGGTCGGGGTAAAGGAAAGGCCGATGCCGTAATCCTTAAAATAGATCGTCTCGTGGTCTTCGTCTTCATCCCAGACCGCGAAGGGATACTCGCCCCCAGCAAGGAAGTTGGCCGACTCGCCGGAGCGCGCGGTGAGGTTTGGCTCGGCGAGAATGGTGACCATGCCTTCTTCGGACAGCGCATTCAGGATCACGTCGAGTTGGAAGCCGCCACGATTGATGCTTGCGCCCGCGGAATATCCTCCGCCGGGCAGATCGCCGCCCGCAAAGCCCACTGTCACGCCGCCGCCGCCAAAATTCGCGGCCTGCCAGTTGATCCCGAGTTGCCGGTCTACCTCGCGGTTCACCTCAGCAATCCGGACCTGGAGGTTCACCTGGGTCGGTGTCGCAATGTTGAGCCGGTTCACGACCTGGGATTCGTCGTCGACGAACTGCGCGGCGATATTCATCACATCCGCGGCCTGTTCGGGCGACTGCACCGTCCCTGTCAGGACAAGCGACTGGTCGACGGTGGTTGCCGTCACCGATTGACCGGGAGCGACCCGCTTGATCCCGGTCGCTAGCGCGCCGGTATTGTGCGTCACCTTGATCACCGAGGACATGAGCACGTTGTCGGCCTCATCCACCGCGAAGAGCGTGGTCTCGCCCACCCCGACACCGGTAAGATAGAGGAGCCGCGGTGACTTCACCTCGATATCCGCCACATCGGGGTTAGCGACGAAGAGGCTGCTGAAAGGTTCATCGACGCGGATAAGCTGGCCCGTGCCAATCACGAGCGAGACCGAACGCTCCGTGGCGGGCTCGACGAGTTCGAAGGCAGCGGCGCTGTTTTCCAGCGGGACCGGCACCATGGCGCAGGTCAGGGCAATCGCGCTGGCACAGGCGGTCTTGGCTGCAATGCGCGTGAGGCGTTCTGCCATCATGCTACTCTTCTCCTGTGTCGGCGACATTCTCTGGGCCCGCTTCCGGCTGCGGGGCGCCGATCTCGACCGACCGGCTACTGCGACCGCGCACGATCTGGACGAGATCGATCTTGTTCATGTGCGGAATTGCGTCGAGTTCGTTGTCCTCGGCCGCATCGTCCATCAGGCGAGCCAGCAGCGAAGTCACATCCGTATCCAGGGTCAGCTCGCGTGGGCCGCCCGTGATCGAGACCGGTCGCGTTTTCTCGCCCGATGGATGGGTCTGCATGATCGGTCCGAGCAGATCGTCCATTTCACTGGGCGTGCCGCTTTCGGTCCCGCCGTCCTGAGCGGAGTTCAACACCAGCGACAGCCGGCCGAGCCGTGTGGAGAGCGAGATCATCTCAGCTTGGCGCGGGGTGACTTCAAGTGTGGCAGTGCTTGCGATGGGCGGCGGCAGCGGGATGCCGTTCTTGTCGAATTGCTGGCGGATGGCCTGAACGCGCTGATCAAGCGCGAGCACCCGGATATTGTGGATCAGCGTCTCGCTCGCGTGAATATCACGCTCGTGGTCCCCCTGCTCTGCCGTGACGGTATAGGTGAGGATAAGGTCGACATGGTCACCGGGGAGCACGAGGCCGCTGAGCCCCGCGACTTCGGTGATCTCGATCGAGATCGCCCGCATACCCTTGGGAAGCACGGCCGCAAGAAAACCGCGGTCTCCGGGATGAATGATGGAGGTGCGAGCGATCGGCACGCCCTCGGCAAGCGAATGCCGGGCAACGCCGCCTATGAGAAACTCGCGCCCTTCTTCATCGACAACGATCATCTCGTCGCTCACCTTGTCCGGGTCCATCTCGAACGTACGCAAGACGGACTCGGTCATGATCGTTCCGGCCGCGATTGGCGTGGAGGGCGTGAAGACCTCGACGAGTTCAGGGGCCTTGGGTTCCTCGACCACGGGAGCGGCGACCTGGGGCGCTGGCTCCGGTCCGCTCCGGGTGTAGAGAAAGGCTCCCGCACCCAGGGCGACGATCACGGCCGCAAGAAGGAGAATGAGAATACGCATCTCGCTACTGGCTTTCACTCGATCAACAGGCAGACCGAGATGTCTGCGCCTTGGCCCCTCACCTCCGAGGGCGGAGGGCACCTGGCGCGGACTCGCTCAGCCGGCCGCCGGTGGCAGGATCAGGCCGGCATGGCCTGACCTACCGTTGCTCCGGAGTACAGGGCGGGAAACCGTTGGTCTGGGGGAGGCGCAAAGCCTCCTCGGTCTGGTGTGACCGAACGGTGGACGATAGCTAGGACGGCCTCAGCCGTCGTCGTCTTCGTCGTCAGCCGTATTGGCTTCTTCCAGGTCGGTCGCGATCGTGTCGATCGTCGTGTTGAGCTGATCGCCCAGCGTGGTCACGGCGCCGATGATTGCCACGGAAATGAGTGCGGCGAGAAGGCCGTACTCGATCGCGGTGGCTCCTTCTTCGTCCTTCCAAAGGCGGGACGCGAAACGCAGCATTTTCATTTCTGATACTCCTGGTGCATGGAATAAAAAGCCGGTCATCCAAGTAAACGGAAAACTGGACACACTTCTGGGCTCACGTATTTCACCAGACAGACTCCAGTTCCGCAGTCGGATGGAAGCAATTAAGGCGGCGGGAGTTGAAGATAGGTTAAGGTCCCGAAGATATTTGCTTTTGCGGAGCCTTGCTCTCCCGGCGCTTGACCGAAAAGCCACGCCCCCCGGCCGCCGGAGCGAACTCGTCCTGCTCGATCGTGATGACCAGAGGCCTACCTGCCAGCTTCACGCGGCTGCGTTTCTTCGAGGCTGCACCGCGCACGACCAGAGGCATCTGCGAAGACGGGTCGGCCCGCAGGTTGGCCAGCGCGCGATCGAATCTCTCCCGGTAAACCTGCGCGCGCTCGGGCGTCGAGGAATGGTAGGTGCCCGCGGCCTTCGACCAGTCCCCTGACTGCGCGTAGAGCGAGCGGAGAAAGGCACCGGCCTGAACCGCGCCGGCCACCGGATCGAACATCTCGTCCAGATCGTCGAATCGCCGACCATGCCAATGATAATTCATCTGAAAACAGCCGATATCGACATTGGTTCGGCCCTCCTCGAGCGTTGCTTCGGCAAATTTCATTGCCTCTCGCCTGTCCTTGAACCAGCGGCCGTCCCCCGCCCTATTGACGGCCCAGGGCCAGGGCCGGACCTGGCCATTCACGGAGCGGCCCGTCTCGACAAGCGAGATCGCGTGCAGCACTTCCGGAGGAACGCCCGAAATCCGCGCACCGCGAATCGCCGCATCGATGCAGAGCGAAGACGCCTCTTCGGGAGAATCGGTGGCAGATGCCGGAGAATCGGTCAGGAGACAGAAAAGCAGCAGTATGCAGACAGCTTTCTTCATCGCCTCCACCGTTCGCGACTCGTGTTCCGAAGTTCCAGCGGTCTAAGACGCAATGGTTAGGCAGGTGTTACTGACAACCGCTACACAATCTCGTTCGGCGCCGAGATGGATTGTCCACCCCATGTGATGGCCTTTCCGAACCCGTATGGTTGAATCGTCGGAAATCTAAGGGCCGATAAATTAACCACAATCTGATTTTCCCAACCAAAACAGGGAAATAAGATGTCACTAAACTGACGTCTTTCTGAAATATAAGCTTCAATTCCACGCCCTATGGTGGCGCGCAGAGCACGGGGTCCGTCCAGGCCCCGTTTTCTGTGGAAATCGAAACGAATCCTGCACTCAAAGAGGAAATGATATGAAATCCGGCTTGTACGCTGGCGCGGCCTTTGCAGCGCTCCTCGTTGCCACTCCTTCCGCGTTCGCCCAGTCCCGCGACCAGGTCCAGATCGCCGGCTCTTCGACCGTGCTGCCCTACGCTTCGATCGTTGCGGAAGCTTTCGGTGAGAACTTCGACTTCCCGACCCCGGTGGTCGAATCCGGCGGCTCTTCGGCCGGCCTGAAGAAGTTCTGTGAAGGCGTCGGCGAGAACACGATCGACATCGCCAACTCCTCGCGCAAGATCCGCGAAGGCGAAATCGAAGCCTGTGCCGCTGCGGGTGTCACCGACATCATCGAAGTCCGCATTGGCTATGACGGCATCGTCTTCGCGTCCAAGACCGAAGGTCCGGACTACCAGGCATTCACGCCGACTCAGTGGTACAACGCCCTCGCTGCCGAACTTCCGGTCGATGGTGCCATGGTTGCCAACCCGAACACCAACTGGTCCGAAGTTGACGGCTCCCTCCCCGACTCCCCGATCCTGACCTTCATCCCGGGCACCAAGCACGGCACCCGTGAAGTCTTCGAAGAGAAGGTCATCCTCGCTGGCTGTGAAGAAAGCGGCGCGATGGAAGCGATCATGGAAATCAACGGCGGTGACGAAGACGCAGCCGAAGGCGCCTGCATGGCTGTCCGCACCGACGGTCTCTCCGTCGACATCGACGGCGACTACACCGAGACCCTGGCCCGCATCGAGTCCGATCCGAACGGTATCGGCGTGTTCGGCCTGTCCTTCTACGAGAACAACATGAACGTTCTCAAGGTCGCCACCATGGGCGGTGTCCAGCCTTCGACCGAAACCATCGCTTCGGGCGAGTATCCGGTTTCGCGTCCGCTCTACTTCTACGTGAAGAAGGCGCATATCGAAGTGATCCCGGGCCTGAAGGAATACGCTTCCTTCTTCGTGTCTGACGCGGTTGCCGGCCCGAATGGCCCGCTCGCTGCATACGGCCTCGTTTCCGATCCCGAACTGGCAGAAACCCAGGAAATGATCGCCAACGAAGAAACCATGTCCGATAGCGCTTCCTGATCGATCGATCTCGTTTTTTGGAGCGCCCCGGGGAGCGGGGCGCTCCGCTCTGTTTAGAATAATGAAATCCTTAGCGGTGGGGACATGTCAGGAACTCTGATCTTTACCATACTGTGCGCCCTTGCGGCCGTCGGCTACGTGGCCGGGCGGCAGAAGGCTGCATCCGCTTCCGGAGGCGACCCGACCATTCTCCATTCGCTCACCGGGTATCACGGCTGGGGCGTCGCTCTGGCGAGCTTCCTGGCCGGCGTTGCCATCTTTTGTGTTCTGAAGCTTCTGGCCACTTGGATCCCTTTTCTTGGCGGTTCGGTGCTGGTGAGCATCCTGGTGCCGTCCGGAGCCATCGCGGCGTTCGCCTATTCCTATCTGCAGATCGATGCCAAGTTCCGGGCACGGAACTATGTCGAGAAGATGATTCTCGGGCTTCTGATCACGGCCTCGTCCATCGCCATCCTGACGACGCTGGCCATCGTTCTTTCAATGGTCTCCGAGACGCTCCGGTTCTTCTCGCAGTATACTTGGCATGAGTTCTTCTTCGGACTGAACTGGGCGCCGAACTTTCGCGGCAACAGCGACCTCGGGATGCTTCCCCTCCTCTGGGGCACGCTCTATGTCAGCCTCATCGCCCTGGCCGTTGCCGTGCCGATCGGGCTCTTTTCCGCGATCTATCTCGTGGAATATGCAAGCCCCAGGGTCCGGTCCTTCGCGAAACCCGCCATCGAGATCCTTGCCGGCATTCCGACCATCGTCTACGGGCTCTTCGCGCTGATCACGGTCGGCCCGATCCTGCGCGACTATTTTGCCCAGCCCATGGGCCTCGGCCAGAGCAGTGCATCGGTCGCGACCGCGGGCATCGTCATGGGCATCATGCTGATCCCCTTCGTCTCCTCGCTGTCCGACGACATCATCAACGCCGTTCCCCGCGCCATGCGGGACGGGTCGCTGGGCCTGGGTGCGACCAAGTCCGAGACCATCAAGAAGGTCGTCATTCCGGCCGCACTTCCCGGCATCGTCGGTGCGATCCTCCTGGCCGCCTCGCGCGCCATCGGTGAGACGATGATCGTGGTTCTCGGCGCCGGTGCCGCGGCCCGCATGTCGCTGAACCCATTCGAGGCCATGACCACCGTCACGGTCAAGATCGTCAGCCAGCTTACCGGCGATACCGACTTCGCCTCGCCCGAGACCCTCGTGGCCTTCGCACTCGGGATCACCCTTTTCGTCTTCACGCTGGGGCTCAATGTCCTGGCCCTGTATATCGTTCGCCGCTACCGGGAGCAGTACGAATGACCGACGCGACCATGCAACCCTCCCCGAGCAGCGCCGGATCCTCGGGCATCTCGGATCTGACCAAGAAGCGATATGCCGCCGAAAAACGTTTCAAGGCCTATGGAATTGCTGCCGTAGCGATTGGCGTTCTCGCGCTTCTGATGCTCCTGACTTCGATCCTGTCCAAGGGTCTGCCCGCCTTCAGCCAGACCTTCCTGAAGGCCGACATCTATCTCGACGAGGCCGTTCTCGACCCGAGCGGATCGCGTGATCCTGCCGAGATCAGCAAGATCATGACGTTCAGCTACGATCCGCTGATCAAGAACTCGCTGCAGAACCTCGCGGACGATTTGAGCGCAGGTCCGGTCCCTGAAGCCACGTCGCAGCTTCTGGCCGAAATGGTCTCTGGCGCCGCGAATGCGACGCTCCGCGACTATGTCATGGCAAATCCGGACGAAATCGGTCAGACGGTGGAGTTCGAATTTCTGGCCAATGCTCGTATCGACCAGTATCTCAAGGGCAATGTGACCCGCGAGAGCGCCGAGGCCGACAGCCGCGTTTCACCGATCCAGCTCGATGTGGCCGACGAGCTTCTCGATCTCGGGATCATGACCAAGCGGTTCAACTGGGACTTCATCACCGCGCCCGATGCCTCCGAGAACCGGCCGGAAGCGGCGGGTATCGGCGTGGCACTGATCGGTTCGGCCTACATGATGCTGATCGTGCTCTGCCTGGCGCTGCCCATCGGTGTCGCCGCCTCGATCTACCTCGAGGAATTTGCGCCGAAGAACTGGATGACTGACGTGATCGAGGTGAACATCTCGAACCTTGCGGCCGTTCCTTCCATCGTTTTCGGCATCCTGGGTCTGGCGATCTTCATCAACTTCATGCACCTGCCCAACTCCGCGCCCATCGTGGGTGGCCTCGTGCTGACGCTGATGACGCTGCCGACGATCATTATCTCGACCCGCGCATCGCTCAAATCGGTGCCGCCGTCGATCAAGGAGGCCGCACTCGGGGTCGGGGCATCGAAGATGCAGGCCATCTTCCATCATGTTCTGCCCCTCGCCGCTCCAGGCATTCTCACAGGCACCATCATCGGTCTGGCCCAGGCGCTCGGCGAAACCGCGCCGCTCCTGCTCATCGGAATGGTTGCTTTCGTCCGCGACTACCCCGATGCTCTTCCCGGCGGCCTGATGGACCCCGCGACCGGTCTTCCGGTGCAGGTCTACAACTTCACCCAGCGAGCCGACCCGGCCTTTGTCGAGCGGGCTTCCGGCGCAATCATCGTGCTGCTCGCCTTCCTGGTCGTCATGAATGCGATCGCCATTTTCCTGCGCCAGCGCCTCGAGCGCACCTGGTAAGCCCTAGGAGACTGATTATGACCCTTGTGGAAGAAACCGCCCATATGTCTACGGATACATCTGCGCCTCTCAAACAGGGCAACGAGATGGATACAGCTCAGCGCTCGGCCAAGATCAAGGCAACGGACGTTTCCGTCTTCTACGGTGAGAAACAGGCGCTCTTCGATGTCTCGCTCGACCTCGGCGAGAACGAGGTCACGTCGTTCATCGGGCCCTCGGGTTGCGGCAAATCGACCTTCCTGCGCTGTCTCAACCGGATGAACGACACGATCCCGATCTGCCGCGTGAACGGCAAGATCGAACTCGATGGCGGCGACATCTACGATCCGAAGATCGACGTTGTCGAATTGCGCGCCCGTGTCGGCATGGTGTTCCAGAAACCGAACCCCTTCCCGAAGTCGATCTTCGACAATGTGGCCTATGGTCCGAAGATTCACGGCCTGACCCGGAACAAGTCCGAGCTGGAGGAACTGGTGACCAGTTCCCTGAAGAAGGCTGGACTGTGGAACGAGGTAAAGGATCGGCTAAACGAGCCGGGCACCGGCCTCTCGGGCGGTCAGCAGCAACGCCTTTGCATTGCGCGCGCCATTGCGACCAGGCCCGACGTGGTTCTGATGGATGAGCCCTGCTCGGCGCTCGATCCGATCGCCACGGCAATCGTGGAAGAACTGATCGACGAGCTGCGTTCGAACTACACAATCATCATCGTGACCCATTCGATGCAGCAGGCGGCGCGCGTCAGCCAGCGCACCGCCTTCTTCCATCTCGGCAAACTGATCGAGTTCGGCCGCACGGAAGATATCTTCTCGAACCCGAAGCAGCAGCAGACCGAGGATTACATCACCGGCAAGATCGGCTGATCGCGTTCCGCATATGAATGCCTGCCCGGGCCCGGTCCAGTCACCGGGCCCTTTGCGTTTGAGGACCTGAATCGACTTGAAATGGCCCGCCCAATGCGCAAGGTGCCCGGATTGACGGGCGGAGGCCCGATCAGACGATCAGCGAAAGAGCCTATGGGGGAGGAGATCATGGACCGTCGCGCATTTCTCACGACAACGGCTGCCGGAGCCGCAGGGGCCGCAAGCCTCGCTGCGCCCGCTATTGCGCAGGACCGCAAGGTGGCGAAGATGGTCACCCCCTGGCCCAAGAATTTTCCCGGGCTCGGGACGGGTGCGCAGCGTCTCGCCGACAGGATCACCAGCCTCTCCGAAGGCCGGATCGAAGTGCAACTCTTCGCCGCGGGCGAACTGGTTCCGGCGTTCGAGAGCTTCGACGCCGTTTCATCCGGTGCTGCGGAAATGTATCACGCACCGGACTACTACTGGCAAGGCAAGCACGCAGCATTCAATTTCTTCTCCGGCGTTCCGATGGGCCTCACCTGCCAGGAGCTCAACTCCTGGATCCGCTACGGTGGCGGACAGGAGCTCTGGGACGAACTCGCCGGCGAGTTCGGCGTCAAATGCGAGATGGTCGGGAACACCGGCGCGCAGATGGGGGGCTGGTTCCGCGAACCGGTGACATCGCTCGATGACATGAAGGGTCTCAAGATCCGCATGCCGGGCCTTGGCGGAGAAGTGATGCGCCAGATCGGCGCCAGCGCGGTATCGCTTCCGGGCGGCGAGATCTTTCCGGCGCTCCAGTCGGGTGCCATCGACGCGGTCGAATGGGTCGGTCCCTATAACGACCTCGCTTTCGGCTTCTACAAGGTGCTGAAGAACTACATGTATCCCGGCTGGCAGGAAGGTGGATCCGGCATTTCGCTGGGCATGAACCTCGCCTGGTGGGAAAGCCTTTCCGAAACCGAACAGCAACTCATCCGCACATGCTGCGCGGCCGAGCTCGACATCATGCTGTCCGAGTTCAACTTCCAGAATGCCATGGCGCTCAACACGCTTCTGACCGAACATGGGGTTCAGCTCCACGCATACCCCGGCGAAGTGCTTGCCGAACTTGCTGCGGCGTCCGAAGATGTGGTGGCGCAGGTCGGATCGGGCGACGAACTGGGCGAACGCGTCTACGCCAGCTTCTCGAACTTCCGCAAGCTGATCTCCGAATGGTCGAAACTCTCCGAGCAAGGCTATCTCGACGCGCGTTCTTCGAGCCTCCAGCTCTAGGTAAAGCGCCGCCGCCCGTGAGGACCATCGCGGCGGCGGCCTCCACTTGGGACAACACCCATGCATCGGATCTACCGCACCATCGACGCGTTCAGCGAGGCGCTTGGGCGCATTGTCGCCTGGTTCACGCTGCTCATGGTTCTGATCCAGTTCGTGACTGTCCTGATGCGCTATGTCTTCGCGGCACCCGGTTTCCTGGGCGTCTCCTCTCTGTGGTGGCAGGAGGCCGTGGTCTATCTGCACGGATCGCTCATCATGCTGGCGGCGAGTTACACCCTCCTGCATGATGGCCACGTCCGGCTCGATATCTTCTATGCCGATGCCTCAGAACGGGTGAAGGACTGGACCGACCTTCTGGGTTCCATCTTCTTCCTGTTGCCGGTCTGCTGGATCCTCTGGTGGTCGGCCGCGCCGAACGTGGCCCTTTCCTGGCGCAGCCTCGAGGGCTCCCCTGAAGCGTCCGGCATTCCCTACCGCTATCTGCTCAAATCCACGATCTTGGCCGCCGCTGTTCTGCTCGCGCTCCAAGGGCTTTCGACGGCGCTCAAGGCCGGTCTCCGCCTTGCCGGGCTACGGGTCAACGACCCGTATCGCGGCGAAGATCACTCTCATTGAGGCCGCCCCCGTGATGCAGTTCCTGATCGAGCATATCGATATTGTCATGTTCGCGGTCACCATCGCCATGCTGATCCGCGGCTACCCGGTCGCCTTTACCCTTGCAGGGGTCGGTCTCGGTTTCGCGCTGATCGGTGCCTGGCTCGAAGTGGGGTATTTCGCATCCGGGGATCTGTCATTCCTCAAGCCCTTCTACAGCCGCGTCTACGGCCTCATGGACGAGACCAACGAGGTGCTGGTCGCCGTGCCGCTCTTCATCTTCATGGGGGTCATGCTCGAGCGCAGCCAAGTGGCAGGAGAACTGCTCGAGACGATGGGCCGGCTCTTCGGCCGCCTCCCCGGCGGGCTCGGCTTTGCCGTGACATTCGTCGGCATGCTGCTTGCCGCCTCGACCGGGGTGGTCGGCGCGACCGTTGTCACCATGGGCATGATCTCCCTGCCCTCCATGCTCCGCTACAACTACGCCCCCTCGCTCGCCTGCGGGTCGATCGCCGCATCCGGCACGCTGGGCCAGATCATTCCGCCGTCGATCGTACTGATCATCCTGGGTGACGCGATCTCCAATGAATACACGGAGGCGCGCAGGAATGCCGGTGACTGGGCTCCGGACCCGGTCTCTGTCGGTGACATTTTCGCGGGTGCCATGGTGCCAGGGCTGATGCTGGTCGGTGCCTACCTGCTCTACCAGATCGCCATTGCGGTTTTCTTCCCGTCGAAGTCCCCGCCCATGGATGCGCGTGACGCAGACCCGGTGACGCCCAGGATGGTTCTACGCGTGCTGGTACCCCCCGTCTGCCTCATCGTGGCTGTGCTCGGTTCCATCCTCGCCGGTATCGCCACTCCGACCGAGGCGGCCTCCGTCGGCGCCGTAGGCTCGGTCCTTCTCGCCGGGGCGAGGCTCGAGCCGGGCCGGCCATGGCCACAGATCGCAGCCTTCTCCGGGATTGTTGCAGCGCTCATCCTGACCAGTGGCTTCGATCTGCGCGTGTCCCGCGATGTCATCGCGCCGGTCGACCGGATCGCGATCGGCGCGGCCATCATCGCCTGCCTGCTGATCGCCTGGGGAATCGCCTCCAGCCTCTGGCGCGCCTACCAGCGCACGGAACACGCCGGCGGTCCGTCCATGCTCTCTGAAGTCATGCGCTCCACCATGCGCGTGAGCAGCATGGTTTTCATCATTCTGATCGGCGCCCAACTCTTCAACCTCACCTTTCGCGGCCTCGGCGGTGACGAGACGGTCCGCGAGATTCTGGACGCGCTGCCCGGCGGCCCGTGGGGAGCGATCTTCGCCGTGATGCTGGTTATTTTCCTGCTCGGCTTCTTCCTCGACTTCCTCGAGATTGTCTTCGTCGTCGTGCCGATTACCGCACCAATCATCTTCTCATACTCGAATCCCGATGGTTCAGTCATGTTCCATCCGGTCTGGGTGGCGGTGATGATAGCGATGAACCTGCAAACGTCGTTCCTGACACCGCCCTTCGGGTTTGCCCTGTTTTACTTGCGTGGGGTCACTCCGCCTGAGATCCGGACCGTGGAAATCTATCGTGGAGTCATCCCCTTTGTATTCATGCAGCTGCTGATGCTGGCACTATTGGCGGCAGTCCCGGAACTCGCCACATGGTTGCCAACGCGGATCTTTGGCTGAGCCGCCACCACGCAACATGATCCGCGCTGGGCTCTTCGGGCGCAATTCTTGCTTTGTCGCGCAAGGTCATGTAGTTTTCATATAAACCTGCGGATGTTCCGCGGATTGCAGCTTGGCTGAAAACATGGCGCAGAACCTTGAAGGGCCTGCGCGGGAAGCGCCCGACTCGGTTAGATCCAACCGGTCGAGCGGCGCGCCCACGCGGCTGGCGTCGGATCTGTATGCGGCGCTCGATCTAGGCACGAACAGTTGCCGGATGCTGATTGCAACGCCCGACCGCGGACATTTCCGCGTTGTCGATGCATTTGCGAAATCGGTCCGGCTCGGTTCGGGCCTCGAAAGAACCGGATCTCTTTCTCGCGGCGGCATCCATCGCACGCTCGCGGCGCTTGGCGTATGCGCCGACAAGATCCGACGGCATGATGTGGACAACGTTCGCCTGGTGGCCACGGAGGCCTGCAGGCGTGCGAGAAACGGCAATCATTTCCTGAAACTTGCGGCACGGGAAACCGGTCTTAATCTTGAGCTGATCCGGCCGGAAGAAGAGGCGCGGCTCGCTGTCATCTCCTGCGCGCCCCTGGTGGACACCCACGCACGGCAGGTATTGGTCTTCGACATTGGCGGCGGATCAACCGAACTCGTCTGGATAGACCTGGGCGATGTCGAACCCGAATGCCGGGCGGATGCCATCGTCAATCTCAGGCTTGGCGGCCGCAACAAGTGCGGCAAGGGCGATGCCCGAATCGTCGATTTCATCTCGGTGCCACTGGGCGTCGCGACGCTTCACGAACGCTTCGCCGACGTCGTGGACGATGGCGCACGTTTCGCCCTCATGTCCTGCTATTTCGAAGAGCAGATCACAAGTTTCAAACCCTACTTGCGCAGTCTATCGGAGTCCGATGCCTCCGATTTCCAGATGATCGGCACCTCGGGAACGGTAACGACCGTGGGTGCGGCACATCTCGGGCTGCGGCGTTACGATCGACGCAAGGTTGACGGCATGACCCTGACGACACGGGCGGTCGAGGACGTGATATCCCGTTTTCTACGGCTCGGCCCGGAGGGGAGGCGCTGCGATATCGGGCTCGGCCGTGATCGCTCCGAACTCATCATGTCCGGCGTTGCGATCCTGCAAACCCTGCTCCGGGTCTGGCCGACCGATTCCATGCGCGTTGCCGATCGTGGATTGCGCGAGGGCATGCTCTTCGCGATGATGAGCGCCAATGGCTGCTTCTGCAAGGAGAAGACCCCGCAGTGACAACCTCTCGCCCCAAGGGCAGCTCTGGACGGGGAAGGCGCGATCTGAGGGTTCGCGTCAAGACCGCGAAGGGCCGAAAGCTCTCATCCACGCGGTGGCTCGAGCGCCAACTCAACGACCCTTACGTACAGAGTGCGAAAGCCGAAGGCTATCGCGGGCGTGCCGCCTACAAGATCCTCGAGATCGACGAGAAGTTCCACTTCCTCAAACCCGGCGCACGGGTCGTCGATCTGGGTTGCGCGCCTGGCGGGTGGAGCCAGGTGGCCGTCGCACGCACCAATGCGCTCGGCACCAGGCAGAACAAGCCGCAAGGACGTGTGATCGGCGTCGACCTGCAGGAGGTCGAACCGATTGAGGGCGCGGAGATTCACCTGCTCGACTTTCTCGACGAAGGCGCAGACGACCTGGTGCGCGAATGGCTCGGCGGCTCGGCAGATGTCGTGATTTCCGATATGGCGCCGAAAGCGTCAGGCCATCCGCCGACCGATCACCTGCGCATCATGGGGCTTTGCGAAGCCGCTGCAGAGTTTGCCATGGATGTGCTCGAACCGGGGGGCGTCTTTGTCGCGAAAGTGCTGGCGGGAGGTGCGGAAGCCGATCTCGTCGCCCGCCTCAACCGTGCATTCGCCAAGGTCTCCCACGTCAAGCCACCGGCAAGCCGGTCGGATTCGTCGGAGAAATTCGTTGTCGCAACCGGGTTCAGGGGAAAGCCCGACTGATCGTTTGCCCATGCCTGCAATACTGCCGAGGTTCATTCTTCTGCTTGTGCTGGTCGCCTGCCCCGCCATGGCGCAGGAACGGATCGTGCCGGAAGATCAGGCGCAGCTCACGTTTTCCTTCGCCCCGGTCGTGCAATCGACCGTTCCCGGTGTGGTCAATATCTTTGCCTCTCGCGTCGTTGCCCAGCGCGTGAGCCCGTTCGCCGATGATCCCTTCTTCTCGCAATTCTTCCGGAATCTCGACCGGGGCGTTCCCCGCGTCCAGAATTCCCTCGGATCGGGTGTGATCGTCAGCCCGGATGGCATCGTGGTATCGAACTATCATGTGGTGGGACGTGCGACGGAAATCCGCGTCGTGCTCTCGGATCGACGGGAATTCGAAGCTGAGATCCTCCTGGCCGACGAGAACGCCGATCTCGCCATCATCCGGCTTCTCGGAGCCGAAGATCTGCCGGCCCTTCCCTTTGCCGATTCGGACGCCGCGGAAGTGGGAGACCTTGTGCTGGCGATCGGCAATCCCTTCGGCGTGGGCCAGACCGTCTCCAGCGGCATTGTGTCGGGGCTCGCGCGCTCGGGCGGACGGCTTGCCGATCAAGCGGGCTACTACATTCAGACCGACGCCCCGATCAACCCCGGCAACTCCGGGGGTGCGCTCGTGGACATGTCCGGAGCCTTGCTCGGCATCAACACGTCGATCCTGACACGATCCGGCGGCTCCAATGGCATCGGGTTCGCCATTCCTTCGAATCTCGTGCAACAATATGTCGGTCAGGCCCGCGAGGGGCACGAGAGCTTTCGCAAACCCTGGGCCGGGATCGTGGTGCAGCAGGTGGAGGCCTCTCTTGCCGCGGCGCTTGGCCAGACATTACCGCAAGGCGTTGTCGTCGCGGATATTCACCCGGAAAGCGCCTTCGCCGAGGCCGGGATCACACTTGGGGATGTCATTCTTTCGGTGAACGGAATGCCGGTCAACGCGCCCGCCGAGCTGGATTTCCGTCTTGCCACGTTGGGGCCCGGCAGTCGTGCAGAACTCGTCTGGCTTCACGACGGCCAGAAGGTGGAAGGACGCATATCGCTTGCCGAGGCACCGGATGTTCCGCCGGCGTCCCCCATACGGCTCAACACCCAAAACGTCTTCGACGGGCTTACCGTGGCCACGATCAACCCGCGCCTGATCGAGGCAGAGGGGCTATCTCTCGATTCCGAGGGGGTGATCGTTCTCGATGTCTCTGGCATCGCGCGCAACAGCGGGCTGCGCCCTGGAGACGTCCTTGAGAGCGTGAACGGCGAAAGCCTCCGGACAAGTGCTGACGCCGAACGTGCCTTGCGCGGCGGCTCCCGCAACTGGGAATTGGCCCTGAAGAGAGACAATCGGATACTCAGAATCCGTCTCAGGGGCTGAAGCGGAACTATTTCCAGTCTGAGCCATTTTATTTAGGCGCCGAGCGTGAAAAGCTCGTATCGGGATTACCATTGGGAGCGCAAACATGGCTATCGGAGTCTGGATAAGTCTTACTCTTTATTTTGTGCTGATGCTCGGCATCGGCTTTTACGCCTACCGAAAGGCCACGGGCAGTTCGGAGGAATACATTCTCGGCGGGCGAAATCTGCCGCCTGCCGTCGCAGCCCTCTCCGCTGGCGCCTCCGACATGAGCGGCTGGCTCCTTCTGGGCCTTCCGGGCGCCCTTTATGCGGCCGGGCTCATCGAGGCCTGGATCGGAATCGGCCTGTTCGTCGGCGCGCTCCTGAACTGGATCATCGTGGCACCACGGCTGCGCGAGCAGACCGAACGCTATGACAATGCACTGACGATTCCCGAATTCCTGGCGAACCGCTTCCCGTCCAGGGCCGTCTTGCTGCGCGTGGTCTCAGCAGTCGTCGTGGTCCTGTTCTTCTCTGTCTACACCGCCTCCGGCCTCGTTGCAGGCGGTAAGCTCTTCATGACGGCCTTCGATGGCAGCTACCAGATGGGGGTCTGGCTCACGCTCGGCATCGTCCTGGCCTACACGGTGGTCGGCGGCTTCCTCGCGGTCTGCCTCACCGATTTCGTTCAGGGCTGCATCATGATGCTGGCGCTGATCATCATGCCGGTCATCGTACTTTTCGCTGGACAGGGCGGCGGCTTCTCCCAAGCCTCGGACACTCTCAGCGCGGTCGATCCGAACTACCTCTCGCTCACGAGCGGCCTGACGTTCGTGGGCTTTCTCTCGGCAGTGACCTGGGGACTAGGGTATTTCGGCCAGCCGCACATCATCGTGCGGTTCATGGCGGTCCGCAGCGTCCGTGAAGTCGCGACGGCTCGGCGCATCGGCATGAGCTGGATGGCAATCTCGCTGCTCGGCGCCATTGGTCTCGGCATCTTCGGCCGCGCATATGTCGTGCGCAATGACATGACGATCGAGGACCCCGAAACCATCTTCATTGTTCTCGCGGAACTCCTCTTCAACCCGCTCATCACCGGATTCCTCTTCGCGGCGCTTCTGGCTGCAATCATGAGCACCGTGTCGAGCCAGCTTCTCGTGTCGTCCTCCTCGCTCACAGAAGATTTTTACCGCCTGTTCCTGAACAAGAAGGCGAGCGAGAAGACACTCGTGCTGGTCAGCCGGATCGCAGTTGTTGCGGTTGGCGCCGTCGCCGCTTTCATTGCCGGGGACCCGGACTCACAGGTTCTTGGCCTTGTTGCAAATGCCTGGGCAGGGTTCGGAGCGGCCTTCGGCCCCCTGATGATCCTCGCACTGACATGGCCAAGAATGACCGGGGCCGGGGCTGTTGCCGGACTTGTAGTGGGAACGGCGACCGTGATCATCTGGATCGCGCTCGGGCTGAATGCGAGCTTCCTCGGCGGCCCCGGCGTCTACGAGATCATCCCCGGCTTCATCGCGGCGTTCGCGGCCATCGTTTTCGTCAGCCGTGCGACGCAGGATACCGGCGAGTTCCGTCCGCTTGCCCAGCCGGCGGAATGAGATGAACCGCGGCCCCGGATCTCGGCATTCGGGGCCGCAATCGCTCCTCGCGTCCTCTATCTGGGGCCGATCACCCGGTAGATGGCGTAGAGAAGCACAGCAGCACTTCCAAATATCACCATGGTCAGGCTGATGGCGCTGTGATCCTGCGCGTAGAGAGCGGTCGCCACCGATCCTCCGGTGAAGGCCCCCATCATCAGCAGCATCCCGAGCAGCGACGCGGCAAAGCCCGGCATCGCCCCGGCGGGCCGCATCGCAATGGCGGTTCCCGTGGGCATGATCGTTCCGAAGCAGAGCAGGTAGAGACAGACACCCAGCCAGAATGGCGCGAGCCCCGGGGATATGAACAGAAACAGCGTGTGGATCGCCACCGTCCCGAGAAGCATGCAGATTGCCACCGCCATTATCGAGTCGAGCGAATAGCGCGCGCCGAACCAGCGCATCGAAAGCGAGCCCAGGGCATTGCTTGCCGCGGCCAGGAAGAAGATCGCGCCGAAGGCCTGCGGTGTCACGCCGTAGCTCTGTTCGGCCACGATTGCGCCGAGCCCCAAGACCGACCCGTATCCCGCGAAGGTCAGGATGATGACGCCGCCTCCCATGAGGTAGTCCCTTTCGCACAGGAGCATTCGGGAGGCCTGAAGCACGAAGGCAAACGAGAAACGCTCGGGCCGCGGATTGCGTTGGGTTTCTGGAAGCGCGCGCATGGCGAGCGCGCAGCAGGTCGCTCCGAACACGGCCAGCACGACGAAGCTCGCGCGCCAGTCGAACAGCACGAGCAGCGCGGAGCCCACCACCGGCGCCAGAAGTGGGCCAATGGAAATCGTCGCCATCAGCAGGGAGAGAAGCTGCACCGTCTTCGGCCCCGTGCCGAAATCGCGGGTCATGGCGCGGGCGACCACCGGCGCCCCGGCGCAGAGCCCATGAACGAACCGGAGTCCGAGCAGTACCCAGAAGTTCGGAGCGATGATACAGCCCGCTGCCGCCAGCGTCATCGCGCCAAGACTGAGCAGGATGATCGGTCGGCGGCCATAGGCGTCGGAGGCCAGCCCCCAGAAGACCTGTCCGAACCCGTAGCCCAGCAGGAAGCCCCCCACGAGCAGCCCGCCAAGCTCCTCGCGCACGCCATATTGCGCGGCGATGATACCTGTAGCCGGCAGCATGATGTCGGTCGAAACCGCCGGCAGCATGGAGATGGCACAGAGAAGCCAGACGACGGAGGGCGAGAGGAGCGGCCCCTGCCCTTCGTCCCTGTGGGTCACGCGATTTCCGCGAGCCGCGCCTCAGCCGTCTGAAGGATCGCGATCTCCTCTTCGGCCGATTCGAGCCGAGCCTTGTTCTCGTCCACGACCGCCTCGGGCGCCTTGGCGAGAAAAGCCTCGTTCGAGAGCTTGGAGCGCAGGCCCTTCACTTCCTTCTCGAGCTTGCCCAGCGCCTTGCCGAGCCGCTTGCGCTCCTCGGACACGTCGATCACATCCGCCAGCGGCAGGCAGAAGGTCGCTCCGCCCACAGCGAGCGTCACTGCGCCCTTCGGTGCCGCCTCCGCCGTCTCGAACCGCTCGACGCGGGCGAGCTTTGCCACCAGCGCTTCACTGTCTGATAGCAGTGCCTTGCGCTCCTGGTTCAGGTCGAGTGCGATCAGCGTGACCTTCGCGCCGGCGGGCACATGCATCTGGGCACGCACCGAGCGGATCTCCTCGATCAGCCCGATGACCCAGTTCATCTCGTCATCGGCTTTCGCATCGACCAGTTCCGCGCCGTAACCGGGCCAGTCCGCGTGAGCCAGGAGCGTCGCGCGCTCTCCCGTGACGTCCCAAAGCTCCTCGGTGACGAAGGGCATGAACGGGTGCATCAGGATGAGGCACTGGTCGATCACCCAGGCCATGGTGGCGCGGGTTTCTTCCGCCGCTTCCGGATCATCGAAGAGCGGCTTCGCAAGCTCCACATACCAATCGCAGACCTTGCCCCAGACAAAGGCATAGAGCGCGGCGGAGGCGTCGTTGAACCGATAAGCCGTGAGCGCGGCATCGAGCTGCTCGCGCACCTTGCCCGTCTCGCCGACGATCCAATTGTTCGCCGGCAGAGTGACCGCCTTCGGATCGAACCCGGGTTTGGCGACGCAGCCGTTCATCTCCGCGAAGCGGGTGGCGTTCCAGAGCTTGGTGCCGAAATTGCGATAGCCCGCGATCCGGTCCTTCGAGAGCTTCACGTCACGTCCCAGCGCTGCCATGGAGGAGAGCGTGAACCGCACCGCATCCGCGCCGTATTCGTCGATCAGTTCGATCGGATCGAGCACGTTGCCAAGCGACTTCGACATCTTCTTGCCCTTCTCGTCGCGGACGAGGGCATGGATGTAGACATCCTTGAACGGCACGTCACCGACCAGTTCGAGCTGCATCATCATCATGCGCGCAACCCAGAAGAACAGGATGTCGAAGCCGGTCACGAGTACCGACGAGGGATGGAACTTCGCCAGATCCGCCGTTTCCTCGGGCCAGCCCATGGTGCCAATCGGCCAGATGCCCGACGAGAACCAGGTGTCGAGCACGTCGGGGTCGCGGGTCAGGCTCTTGCCCCCGGCTTTCTCCACCGCTTCGGCTTCGGACATGGCGCAATAGTGGTTGCCATCGTCGTCATACCAAACCGGGATCTGGTGGCCCCACCAGAGCTGGCGCGAGATGCACCAGGGCTCGATGTTCTCGAGCCAGTGATCGTAAACCTTGCTGTACTGCTCGGGCAGGATGCGTGTCTTGCCCGAATGCACGGCCTTGAGCGCGGGGCCGGCGAGCTTCTCTGCATCGACGAACCACTGGTCGGTCAGCATCGGCTCGATGACGACCTTCGAGCGGTCGCCGAAAGGCTGCATGATCTTCTTGGCCTCGACGAGCGGAACGAGATCCTCGTCGCGCGCCTCGCCGCCCTCTTCCGGGGCGACGGGCTTCTTGACCGCAGCCTTGCCCAGTCGCGGATCGGTCGCGACCGTCATCACCGCGAGGCCTTCGTCCGAGATCTGCTCCACGACCCGCTTGCGCGCCTCGAACCGGTCGAGCCCGCGCAGATCGTCAGGCACGAGGTTCAGCGCATCGACCTCGTTTTCGGTGAACGCCGCACCGCCTGCCAGCTCCTGCGCCCGCGCTGCCGCCTCGGCATAGGGCGCGCCATCGTCGCGCATCCGGCCTTGGGTATCCATCAGGCGATACATCGGAATGCCGCCACGCTTGGCAACCTGATAGTCGTTGAAGTCATGCGCGCCGGTGATCTTGACAGCGCCAGAGCCGAAATCGGGATCGGGGTATTCGTCGGTGATGATCGGAATCAGCCGGCGATGCTCCTTCGGCCCCACGGGGATCTCGCAGAGCTTGCCGATGATCGGCGCATAGCGCTCATCCGAGGGGTGAACCGCGACCGCACCATCGCCCAGCATCGTCTCGGGGCGCGTAGTGGCAATGGAAATATAGTCACGCGTCTCGCGCAGCGTGACATTTCCATCCTCGTCCTTCTCGACGTATTCGTAGGTCTCGCCGCCGGCCAGCGGATACTTGAAGTGCCACATGTGGCCGTCGACCTCGATGTTCTCCACCTCGAGGTCGGAAATCGCGGTCTCGAATTTGGGGTCCCAGTTGACCAGCCGCTTACCGCGATAGATCAGCCCGCGCTCGTAGAAGGTGACGAAGGCCTTCAGCACCGCATCGTGGAAATTGCCCTCTTCGCCCGCAGGCGCACCGGGCGCACCCGACATGGTGAAGGCATTGCGCGAGAGATCGAAACTGTCGCCCAGACGCTTGCACTGCTCGAGAATCGTGCCGCCCGATTGCGCCTTCCAGTCCCAGACCTTGGCGACGAACTTCTCGCGGCCCATATCGCGCCGGCTTTCGGCTCCGGCTGCGGCAAGCTGACGCTCGACGACCATCTGCGTGGCAATGCCCGCGTGGTCGAGCCCCGGCTGCCAGAGCACGTCGTCACCCTGCATCCGGTGCCAGCGCGTCAGGATGTCCATGAGTGTGTGGTTGAAGGCATGGCCCATGTGCAGAGAGCCGGTCACGTTCGGCGGCGGCAGCAGAATGCAGAACGGCTCGGCCGGCTCCCCGTTCGGACCCGGCTTGGCATTGGCGCCCGATACGAACGCCTTTGCGTCATCCCACTTCGCGCTGATCCGCGGTTCGGCACTTGCGGCGTCGAAGGTCTTTTCCATCGGCATGGGCTGGCTCATCTCTTCTGTTCGGGTCGGGGTTTTAGCCGCGACGGAGAGCGAGGGAAAGCCCGAGCCTGCTCCAATTACCGTCAGGGCCCCTCGATAAGGCTTCGACGCCGAGAGCGGAATTCGCTAGTTTGCATTCGGGGTATTTTCACGGGTGGATTTTTTCATGGCTTCTGAAGGGACGAACGGTCCGGACAATCTTGTCGGAACGCCTGAAAACGACTTGATTTGGGCCTATCAGGGCAACGACACACTCGCCGGACTCGGAGGCAACGATTCCCTTTACGGCGGAGACGGTGACGACCTGCTCGATGGCGGCGGCGGGTCCGACATGCTGGATGGTGGAGATGGCAACGACACCGCGCTCTACTCCGACAGCGAAGTTGCCCTGCTCGTAACTCTTCATGCCTATCCGGAACGGTTGGGGTTCTTTTACGGCCCCCTGGCAAATACGGTGGAGTTTCCGACCACATCCTGGCGCACCGAACAACTCTACGACATCGAGAACGTCACGACCGGATCGGGCGATGACACGCTGATCGGTGACGAGGCGGACAACGCCTTGATCGCAGGGGCCGGAAATGATTGCCTCAACGGCGGTGTCGGCGACGATACCCTTGATGGAGGTGCCGGAAACGACACTTTCGCGTTCTTCTGGGAAAGACAGTCCAGAGGCGTCGCGTCATATGAGAATGGCATAGTTACCCACGATTGGGTCACGATCGATACATCTTCCGTTCTGGAGGTGCGGCTCGATCAGTCGAACGGAACCGCGATCATTCGCGGAAACGCCAGCGCACCCAGCGACGAGCCCTACAGCTATTCCCGCCATTTCGACAACACCCAGCAGTTGATCGGAATCGAGAACGCCATAACCGGCGCCTCGAACGACCTTCTCTATGGCGATGATCGCCTGAACATCCTGTCGAGCGGTGCAGGGAACGATCGCATTGACGGAGGAAAAGGCGCCGACACGCTTGTCGGGGGCGAAGGCGACGATACGCTCGATGGGGGCGGCGGTCGGGACTGGATCGACGGGGGTAGAGGCTTCGACACCGCAGCCTATGTGGATGTTCAGACAAGTATTGCCGCCGACCTTTCGAGTGGTGAGGTCAGCTTTCCGGACAGATCCTGGAGGTCTGAACAACTCGAGAATGTTGAGGGAATCCGTAGCGGCTCCGGCAATGACACACTCGTTGGGAACGCTTCAGACAATTTCCTGGCTGCCGAGGGCGGTGACGATGTACTGAAGGGAAAGTCCGGGGATGACACGCTCGATGGAGGATTGGGCCATAACAAGCTTTCCGGCGGTTCCGGCAGTGATACTGCCGCCTTCTCTTCGGTTAGTTCCGCGGTAACGGTTAACCTAGACCGTCAGAAGGCGACGATCTCCAATGGAAAGCTTGGCCAGACACTGAAATCCATAGAGAACGCCACCGGTGGAAACGGCGATGACAGCCTGTTCGGAAGCAGCAAGTCCAATACCCTCGACGGCGGTGATGGTGATGATCTCATCCTCGCGCGCGGCGGTCGCGACTCCATATTGCTTTCGAGTGGCAACGACGAGATCTATGGTGGAAACGGCCGCGACACGCTCGTCATCGACAACCGTGACGGCCTGTTCGACAACGCCATCTACCGTTACGGCGCCCATTTCGATTACGATGGAACCTACCACTACCGCATCAATATCGACACCCCCTATGACGCCAGCGTCTTCGTCGATTTTGAAAAAGGCATTGCCCGCGGGTCCGAAGATTTTGACGGAACGACCGAGTTCGATGGGATCGAGAATCTGGAAATCATCGGGGCCTGGGGAGACGACAGGGTGATCGGTGACGACGCGGACAATGTGATCCGCGTCGGTTCGGGCGCCAATCATGTAAAGGCCAACGGCGGAAACGACCTGATCGTCGGCGGCGCCCACGATGTCGAGACATACACACTCCCCGAAGTGGCTCTCGCCTCCAGCTTTCTCCGCTTTCAGGATTTCAACGTGGAGATCGACACCGGCTCCGAGCTGGAAAAACTCTACGGCGGGCGCGGCGCGGACACGCTCTACGGATCGGGCCAGATGTTTGGCGGCAACGGCAGGGACATGCTTGTCTCCACGCAGTACGGAGAGACCGAAGTCAGCATGACCGGTGGCCGAGGGGCAGACCAGTTCGTGTTTCGCGGCGACCTCCGAACAAGTATTCCCGGCTTCGAGTATTCCGTGATCTCCATGCGCGGGCGAATACTCGACTTCGATCCCGACGAAGGTGACAGGATTGTCCTGCAGGATACCCTCGAGACGATAGACGACGCCCCTCTGACCTGGGTCGGACAGTTCGAGGAACTTGGTTTCAACGAGATCGGATACCGATCAGAGAATCAGAATACTGTCCTCTATTACATGAACAAGCACGTCGGCTACTCCATGGGCTGGGAAGAGCAGTCCCTCCGGGTGGTTCTGGAAGGCTACAACGGCGAACTTGGTGAATCCGATATTCTGATCGCCTGATCGGCTCGCTTCCATCAACACCGTGCTTGCCGCAGAGCCTGCACGGCGGTACTGGTCCTATCAAACTTGTCGGGTGAATGGATCGCAGGGGGGAGCCGTCATGAACCTACTTATCGGATGGAGCCGGGGGATCGACAGATTCACCGCGCTGCTGGGGCGCGGGGTCGCCTGGCTCATTCTCGTCGCGGTTCTGGTCAGCGCCGGGAACGCAATCGTCCGCAAGGCGTTCGACCTTTCGTCCAACGCCTGGCTCGAACTGCAGTGGTATCTCTTCGGCGCCGTGTTCCTGCTCGCCGCCGCCTGGACCTTGCAGAAGAACGAGCACGTCCGGATCGACGTGGTCTCGTCACGGCTCGGCATTCGCACCCGGATCTGGATCGACCTCATCTGCCACACTCTCTTCCTGATGCCCTTCGTCATCATGATGGCATGGCTGTCCTGGCCATTCTTCTGGCGCTCCTGGACCACCGGGGAGCAATCCATGAACGCGGGAGGGCTGATCCTCTGGCCGGCAAAACTTCTCGTTCTGCTGGGCTTCGTCGTCCTGACCTTCCAGGGTGTTTCCGAAATCATCAAGGCCATCGCCCGCCTGCGTGGTGATCTCGAAACGCCACAGGAGACCGAGGAGGACCACCTGCCCCCCGAATTGCGCGAACACGCGCACATGGTCCACGAGATTGAGGAAGCCCACCAGAAGAACGAGGGCAAATCCGATGCTTGAACTGATTGCCCACAACCTCGCCCCTATCATGTTCATCACCGTGATGGGCATGCTGCTGATCGGCTATCCCGTCGCGCTGACGCTTGCCGCGGGCGGCCTCTTCTTCTTTGTGGTCGGCGTGGCCCTCTCGGGCGTGGCTCCGACCGAGATCAACCTCTTCTGGCCCCTGCTGGGCGCCCAGCCCGAACGCGTCTTCGGGATCATGTCGAACGATACGCTCTTGGCGATCCCGTTCTTCACCTTCATGGGCCTGATCCTCGAACGCTCCGGCATGGCGGAGGATCTGCTCGAAACCATCGGCCAGCTCTTCGGCCCGATCCGGGGCGGGCTCGCCTATGCCGTGATCTTCGTCGGCGCGCTGCTTGCGGCCACAACCGGCGTTGTCGCTGCCTCCGTCATCGCCATGGGGCTGATCTCGCTGCCCATCATGCAGCGCTTCGGCTACGCGCAATCGGTGGCGACCGGAACCATCGTCGCCTCTGGTACGCTGGCGCAGATCGTGCCACCCTCGCTCGTCCTGATCGTTATGGCCGACCAGCTCGGCGTCTCCGTGGGAGACATGTATCTGGGCGCGATCTGGCCTGCTCTGCTCCTGGTGGGATGCTACAGCGCCTACATCTTCATCATTTCCATGGTCCGTCCCTCGCTCGTGCCCGCCCTGCCGGTGGAGGAGCGCTCTCTGGGGGGCGGCGTTTGGTCCCTTCTTGCGGCGATCGTGGTCACGATCGGGCTCTACTACGTCTTCCGGCATTTCCTCTTCGACGGGCTGACCTCTGCCAACCAGCTCGTTGCCTCCGCGGCCACCGCGGTGATCCTCACTTTCGTCTTCGCACTCATCAACCGCGCACTCGGTCTGAAGGTGCTTTCGAAGATGGCCGAACAGGTCATCATCGTCCTGATCCCGCCGCTCGCGCTCATTTTCCTGGTGCTCGGCACGATCTTCCTCGGCATCGCCACTCCGACAGAGGGAGGCGCCATGGGCGCGGTGGGTGCCCTTGTGCTTGCACTCGCCAAGAAGCGGCTCGACTTCGCGACCTTGCGGTCCTCGGTCGAGGCCACGACGACGCTGTCGGCCTTCGTGATGTTCATCCTGATCGGCGCGCGCGTCTTCGGGCTGACCTTCTACGGGGTCAACGGCAACATCTGGCTTGAAGAACTGCTGCTCGGGCTTCCCGGCGGCGAATACGGCTTTCTCGTGATCGTGACGATCGTCGTCTTCATCCTTGGCTGTTTCCTCGACTTCTTCGAGATCGCCTTCATCCTCGTGCCGCTGCTGGCGCCCGTCGCCTCGACACTCGGCATCGACCTCGTCTGGTTCGGCGTGATCCTCGGCGTGAACCTGCAGACGAGCTTTCTCACCCCGCCCTTTGGCTTCTCGCTGTTCTACCTGCGCTCGGTGGCGCCCGCGAAGGACTGGAAGGACAGCCGCACCGGTCGGATGATGCCCTCGATCCGCACGACCGAGATCTACAAGGGCGCGATCCCGTTCATTGTGATCAATGCGGCGATGATCCTGCTGATCATCTCCTTCCCGGGTCTCGTGACGCACTACAAGTCCGAGCCTGTCACGGCACCGCCCGCCGCGAATATCCAGCTTGCACCGCCCTCCGACGGTGGGTTCGGTCTGCCGCCGATGGGTGGCGAAAGCGGCGGAAACGACGGCGGTCTCGGCTTGCCCCCGCTCGGTGGAGGCGGCGGCTCTTCGAGCAGCGATGGCGGTCTCGGCTTGCCGCCCCTCGGCGGCAGCAGCGGGGGGGCCTCCAGCGGGGATGGCGGCCTCGGCCTGCCACCGCTCGGCAGCGACAGCCTCGGCGGAGCCCCTTCCGGACTGGGGGGTGAAGCTCCCGCGCCCACGGAGCAGCCGGCCCAGCAGCCCGCTGCGCCGGATCTCTCGCAGCCCCCGAGCTTCGACTAGCACGAGCGGCACCCGACCCGGCGAAGACGAGTCGTCAGACAGCGAACACGCTGTCTGCGATCTCACGCGCGAAGGTCTCGTCAAGCGGCTGGCCGGTCAGCAGCCGATACCAGAACGCGCCATGCACGAATGTCGAGAGCATGGCGACGTCCCTGTCCGCAGGCAGTTCATCGCGGGATTGCGCCACCTCCAGCAGTTCGGTCACGATCCTTTCACGCGGGTGAACAAACCTGGTGTGGAACGCCTCGCGAAACCCGACATCTTCCTGCGCAGCGGCAATGAGACTGCGAATGATATCGCCGTCTCGCGCCATGTGCTCGAAAACGGCTCCCAGAAACCGCTCGAGTTGGTCTCGCATCGGGATCTCCGGATCCGACCCGGGAAACGGCGTGCTCTGGGCTGCTTCCTCGAACATGGCGTCAAGTACGAGTTCCGCCTTGCCTTGCCAGCGGTTGTAGAGCGTCTGTCGCGAGACACGGGCTGCCTCGACAATCGCGCGGATGGACACGGCCTTGTATCCCTCCGCCCTGACCAGCTCCAATGCGGCGTCCTTGAGCGCCCGGCTCGCGATCTCATCTCTCGGCCGTCCCGCCGACTGACTAGCTGTCATGCGCTGACCTCATGACCAAATCGCATTCTTGGGGTGATTATTAGACTGCAGTCTAATATATACGAACCCAATGGCCGGGGAATGTCCTTGCGGATTCTCCCTCAGAACGGCCCGACTCAATCCAACTCGACGGACAAACCGATGCTTCAAGCTGACCACGGCAAGGCCTCCATGGGCCTCATCACAGGCGTTCTGGCGCTGCTTTCCATTTTCCCCCCGGTAGCGACCGACATGTATCTCTCGGCCATGGATGATATCGCTCTAGCCTTCCATGCAAGCGAAACCGCCACCGAGCTATCCCTGTCGATCTTTTTCCTGGGGCTCTGTGTGGGCCAGTTCATCATGGGTCCGCTGATGGACGGGTTTGGTCGCAAGCCACCTCTGCTTGCCGGGGCGGGTCTTTTCATTCTCTCGTCCATCGGTCTGCTGATCGTCGACGATATCGCGACATTCAACGCGCTCCGCTTCATCCAGGCCATAGGCGCCTGCTCCGGCATGGTCGTGGGCCGGGCTGTGGTCAACGACCTGCACAGCGGGCGGGAAGCCGCGCGCATGATGACCATTCTCGTCATGCTCATGACCCTTGGCCCGATCCTCTCCCCCTTCCTGGGCAGTCTTCTCCTTTCGTCCCTTGGGTGGGAATCGATCTTCTTCACGATGGTGGGTATCGGCATCGTTGCCTTCGTGCTCGCAGCCGTCGCCCTTCCGGAAACCCTCCCGCCAGAAAAGCGAAGCGCCACAACGCTTCCACACATTGCCCGCGCCTTCGCCTCCGCCGGCTCACAGCGTGCATTCCTCCTGCCCGCTATCGTGGCAGGTCTTGTCCAGGGCGGCATCTTCGCCTTCATCACCGGCTCTTCGGGGATATTCCAAGGGATCTACGGGCTTGGGAACGTAGCCTACGGCCTGCTCTTCGCTTTCATCGCGGCCGCACTGATCTGCTTCGGACGGGTCAACACACGGCTACTGAATCGGTACGAGCCGCGACAGATAGCCGATGCCGGGCTTCCGGTCTTTGCCCTCTCCGCCCTCGCTCTAACGATCTCCGCGAGCCTCGGGAACATGTGGCTTCTGGTCCTGCCGCTCTGGATCACGGTGGGGCTTGTCGGCCTGATCACCCCCAATGTCGTCTCGATTGCAATGGAGTTGGGTCACGCCGGATCGGGCATCCGTTCCGCGCTCCTGGGCGGGCTGCAATTCGCCATCGCCTTCACGGTTTCGGGCTCAGTTGCACTCGGCGGCACGGACTCGGCGCTCTCCATGTGCCTGCCCATCCTGATTGCAAGCCTTCTCGCCCTCGCCCTCTGGAAATTCGCGCAGGCAGGAGGAAGCGACCTGCCACGGGAATGCCCGTCCGCCGGATAGGGCACCAATTGCTCCGCCTTGGACGGGGCCGGATCACAACCCGGCCCCCGCCCCGAAGGTTCAGAACAGCGCGGCAGGCTCGATGAAGTCGCGCTCCTGGGCATCGGCCACCGCACGGTTGGTCAGCTTGCCCGCATGAACATTGAGACCTTCCGCTAGATGGGGGTCGTCGGCACAAGCCTGCTTCCATCCCTTGTCGGCCAGCGCCAGCAGATGCGGCAACGTCGCGTTGCCAAGTGCGATGGTCGAGGTGCGCGCCACCGCGCCGGGCATGTTCGCCACGCAGTAGTGCATCACCCCATCGACCTCGTAGATCGGATCGTCATGGGTCGTCGCTTTCGACGTTTCCGCGCAGCCGCCCTGATCGATCGCCACATCAACGATCACCGCACCCGGCTTCATGGTCGAAAGATGTTCCCGACGAATGACCTTTGGCGCAGCCGCACCCGGCACCAGAACCGCGCCGATGACGATATCAGCCTGCGCGATCAGTTCCGCCGTCGCGCCCTGTGACGCATATCGGTTGCAGAACAAATGCCCGAACGTATCGTCGAGATAGCGCAACCGCGGCAGCGAGAGGTCGAGCACCGTCACGTTCGCGCCCATCCCTGCGGCGATCCGGGCCGCGTTGGTGCCGACCACACCACCGCCGATCACCACGACATCCGCGGGCGAAACACCCGGCACGCCGGCCAGCAGGACACCGCGCCCGCCATTGGCCTTCTGCAGCGTCCAGGCCCCCATCTGCGGCGCGAGACGGCCCGCGACCTCCGACATCGGCGCAAGAAGCGGCAACCCGCCGCGCGCATCGGTAATGGTCTCGTAGGCAACACAGGTCGCTCCGGACGCCAGCAGATCCTCGGTCTGCGGCCCATCGGGCGCCAGATGCAGATAGGTGAAGAGCAACTGTCCCTCGCGCAGGCGCTTGCGCTCCGCGGGCTGCGGTTCCTTGACCTTCACGATCATCTCCGCGTCGCCGAACACTTCCTCGGCAGATCCCAGCATCTGCGCACCGGCCTCCGTGTAGTCTCCGTCTTCGAACCCGGACCCGTGCCCTGCACCCGCTTCGACAATAACCTCATGGCCGTGCGCAATGGCCTCGCGAACGGCATTGGGCGTCATCCCGACACGGTATTCCTGGTTCTTGATTTCCTTTGGCACCCCGATCTTCATTCTTGCTCCCCCTGATTGTCCATTTCTGCGAATCTACAGCGTCCCATGTCGAAGATGCTTGAAAAGATTCGCGTATGCGCCCACTCTCACGCAAATATCCACCTCAGTATTGCCATTTTTGGCGGAGATTCTTGCGCGTGACCGAACTTGATCACACGGATCGTCGAATCCTGCGGGTGCTTCAGCGTCGCGGACGTATCTCCAACGCGGAACTTGCCGAGGAGGTTTCACTCTCCGCCTCGGCCTGTCACCGCCGTCTTGCCCGGCTCGAGGAAACGGGCACCATCGCGGGCTATGCCGCCCATCTCGATCGCGCGGCCATCGGTCTCGGCTCCAACGTCTTCGTCGAGGTCACGCTTGCCGCCCAGACCGAAGAGGCGCTCGAGGCGTTCGAAGCCGCCGTGGCAAGAATACCGGAGATCCTTGAATGCCACCTGATGGCTGGCTCCGCCGACTACCTGCTCAAGATCGTGGTCGCGGACACCGAGGATTTCGCCCGTCTGCATCGGAAGCATCTCGCCCGTCTTCCGAGCGTCGCGCGGCTGCAATCCTCCTTCGTCCTGAAGAAGGTCCGTGAAACGACCGAACTTCCCGTCTGAAAGGCCATCACCCGCTGTCGATCAGGCACACTTTGGCCTTGCGCCGAGCAACGCAAGACCGTTCCGTGGCGAAAAGAATCGCCTGCGCCCATGGGAGTTCCAGATGCTGTCCACACTCGTCCTGATCCTTGCCGGGCTCGCCGCAGGCGCGCTCAACGCCGTGGCGGGTGGCGGAACCTTCCTTTCGTTTCCCGCCCTCGTCTGGCTTGGCGTCCCGCCGGTCATGGCCAACGCCACCGCGACGCTGACGGCCCTGCCCGGCTATCTGAGCAGTGCCTGGGCCTTCCGGCACGACATCAGCGCGGAGGGTTCGGTCGGGCTGAAACTCATGCTCGCCCTGGCGATCCTCGGCGGCTTCATCGGCGCGCTGCTCCTGATGATCACACCAGACGAGATCTTCGTCGGGATTGTGCCATGGCTCCTGCTCACCGCCACGGTTCTCTTCGCCGCCGGCCCCTGGATCGTGCCGCGCCTCGCCGGGGCGCATGGCCTTCCGAAGGCCGCCGCGAGCGCGGTGCTGATCGCGGTCTCGATCTATGGCGGGTATTTCAACGGCGGGTTGGGCATCATGCTCCTGGCCGCCTTCAGCCTGATCGGGTTTTCCAACCTTCACGGCATGAACGGGCTGAAGAATGTTCTTTCCGCACTACTCTCCACCGTGTCGGCCCTCACACTCGCGTTGGCCGGGCTTATCGCGTGGGAGTCCGCCTTGATCCTCGCCATCGCAACGGCGGCAGGCGGCTATCTCGGCGGGCACTATTCCCGCCGTATCCGGAACATGACCCTTCTGCGCGCCGGGATCACGGCTGTTGGTGCCGCGATGACCATAGCCTTCTTCCTGAACTGACCCGCGCGACTGCAATCGCATGGGCAATCGGATCACGCCGATTGCCAAATGCGGGAGAGGCTTTCATAAACCTCTCAGAGGATTTCACCTCACAACTGCAAACCGACAATGTCGGAAGGGGAGAAGAATGGATCGACGCAAATTCATAAAGGGCGGCGCGATTGGCTCGGCCGCAGTCGCCGGCACCGCGCTCGCGGCACCCGCTATCGCACAGTCCATGCCGAAGGTTCAGTGGCGCTGCACGTCCTCCTTCCCGAAATCGCTTGATACGATCTACGGCGGCGCCGAGGACGTGGCGAAATACGTGAGCGAGGCCACGGACGGCAACTTCACCATCCAGGTCTATTCCGCCGGCGAAATCGTCCCCGGCCTTCAGGCGGCCGATGCGGTCTCGAGCGGAACGGTCGAGATGTGCCACACCGCCGCCTACTACTACGTCGGCAAGAACCCGGCCTATGCCATGGGTGCGACGATTCCCTTCGGCCTGAACACCCGCGGCATGCAGGCCTGGCTGTTCTACGGCGGCGGGATGGACGCGCTCAACGAGTTCTACAACAGCGAAGGCCTGCACTACATCCCGGCGGGCAACACCGGCGCGCAGATGGGCGGCTGGTTCCGCAAGGAGATCAACTCCGTCGCGGACATGGACGGCCTGAAGATGCGCATTGGGGGCCTCGCGGGCCGCGTGATCGAAAAGCTCGGGGCAGTTCCGCAGCAGATCGCGGGCGGCGACATCTACCCCTCGCTGGAGCGCGGTACGATCGACGCCGCCGAGTGGATCGGCCCCTATGACGACGAAAAGCTCGGCTTCTACAAGGTCGCACCGTTCTACTACTATCCCGGCTGGTGGGAGGGGAACCTCATCCTCAACTGCTTCGTGAACGCCGAGAAGTGGAACGAGCTGCCCCCGGCCTACCAGAGCCTTCTGCTCACCGCCGGCAAGGCCGCGACCACCGAGATGATGGCCGAATACGACTACAAGAACCCCACGGCCATCAAGACGCTGGTCCAGAACGGCACGCAGCTGCGCAACTATCCGCAGGACGTGATGCAGGCCTGCTTCGAGGCCGCCAACGAAATGTATGGCGAGATCAACGCGGAAAACGAGGCCTTCAAGAAGCTCTACGACTCCATGATGGCCTTCCGCGCCGAGACCTACCTGTGGCAGCAGGTCTCCGAATACAGCTTCGATACCTTCATGATGGTCAAGCAGCGCGAAGGCGCACTTGGCACCGACGGCTGAATGGCCTTGGGCCCGGACCGAACCCGGTCCGGGCAGACTGACCGCTCCGGCCTCGCGCCGGGCGGTCGCATGAGTCATGATTTTTCGAGATGGGATCTTCCAAAGGTTGAAATACCCCCGTAGAGTATTTTGACGGTTTTCAACCCCAAAGTTGAACATACTGAAATAAAATAACTTTTGCGACCACGTTTGCGTCATGTTACTCAACGTTTGCCACGATTCGACGCAATTTCCTTGATTTATAGCCACGGATCGCCCGGCATGATTGTGCCTCACTGACCCGGTAGGGGTCGTTGCGGGCCTTGGATCATCGGCCACTTGGCCGAAACAGGGGAGCCGATCCATGAATTTGACGACTTTAGGCAGGGGGGTCTGTCTTGGCGCATTCACCCTCGCCGCAGCTTCCGGATATGCCTTTGCGCAGGATTCTTCGGATACCGGAAGCGACAAGCCCAACATCCTCGTGATCTGGGGCGATGACATCGGGCAGACAAACATCTCTGCCTACAGCTTCGGCCTGATGGGCTACGAGACCCCGAACATCGACCGGATTGCCCAGGAAGGCATCAAGTTCACCGACTACTACGCCGAGCAGAGCTGCACGGCCGGCCGGTCGACCTTCATCACCGGCCAGTCGACGCTGCGGACCGGCCTGTCGAAGGTCGGCCTTCCGGGCGCGGATGTCGGCCTCCAGGCCGATGACGTGACCCTCGCCTCGGCGCTGAAGGACCTCGGCTATGCCACGGGCCAGTTCGGCAAGAACCACCTGGGCGACAAGGACGAGTTCCTCCCGACGAACCACGGCTTCGACGAGTTCTTCGGGAACCTCTACCACCTCAACGCCGAGGAAGAGCCCGAGAACTTCAACTACCCGCAGGATCCGGCCTTCCGCGAGCAGTTCGGACCGCGCGGCGTCATCCGGGCCTCGGCCGATGGCGAGATCGAGGATACCGGCCCGCTCACCAAGAAGCGTATGGAAACCGTCGACGAGGAGACCTCCGCCGCGGCCATCGACTTCATGCAGCGTCAGGTCGAGCAGGACAAACCGTTCTTCGTCTGGATGAACACCACCCGGATGCACTTCCGCACCCATGTGAAGGAAGAGAATCGCTCCGAGCCCGGCCTCACGGCACTCACCGAGTATGCCGATGGCATGATCGAGCATGACGCGATTGTCGGCCAGATCCTCGATGCGGTCGACGAGATGGGCATCGCGGACAATACCATCGTGATGTACGCGACCGACAACGGCCCGCACCAGAACTCCTGGCCCGATGCGGCGACGACCCCGTTCCGCAGCGAGAAGAACACCAACTGGGAAGGCGCCTTCCGCGTGCCTGCCATGATCCGCTGGCCCGGCCAGTTCGAGCCCGGCACCGTCAAGACCGGCATGATCTCGGGCCTTGACTGGTTCCCGACCCTGCTTGCGGCCGCCGGCGACACGGACATCAAGGATCGCCTCCTCGAGGGCACGACCATCGACGGAAGCGAATACAAGGTCCATCTCGACGGCTACAACCAGCTGCCCTACCTCACCGGCGAAAGTGACGAGACGGCCCGCAAGGAGTTCTTCTACTTCAACGACGATGGCGCCATTGTCGGGCTGCGCTACGAGAACTGGAAGGTCGTTTTCCAGGAGCAGCGCGCCACGGGCACCCTGGAGATCTGGGCCGAACCCTTCACGCCGCTGCGGGTCCCCAAGCTGTTCGATCTCCGCGCCGACCCCTATGAGCGGGCGGACCGGACCTCGAACACCTACTATGACTGGCTGATAGACCACGTGTTCCTGCTGACCCCGGCCCAGGTCGAGGTGTCGAAATTCTTCTCGACCTTCGAGGAATATCCGCCGTCCCAGCGCGCCGCGAGCTTCTCGGTCGACCAGATCCAGGCACAGCTCGAAAGTCAGCTCAGCGGCATGGCTCGCTAAGCTACAGCAAGGGTCTGGAGCGACACCCCGGATTCGGCAGCTCGTCCGAACCGGCTTCGCTCCAGGCCCACCCCGGATCGTGAGGAAATCACCTCCGTTCCCGTTTTCCTGTCGCTTCGAATGCGCAATCATCAGGGATTGCATTCATCAATTGCGATACAACCAGAAAAAGTGATCAGACTAGTATAAAATAACTTTTGCGACCTGGTTCTGCGTAATGTTAAGCATGAATCGCCCCGCTTCCTCGCCAGAAAATTCGTTGGCGCCACTCGGATCTAGGGGTTGATCGCAGGCCTGCCCCGATATGACGGGGATCAATGGGCCTTGTATTTCTAGATGAGCGACCGGCGTGTCGCAGGGGGGAACACCTATGAGTTTCGGTCTGATCGGGCGTCGTGTGGCCACGAGCGCACTCGCGCTTTTTGCGGCATCCGGCATCACCGCCGCACAGGACATTTCCGGAAATGAAGAGGGCGGCAGCGACAAGCCGAACATCCTCGTCATCTGGGGCGACGACATTGGCGTTCACAACATCAGCGCCTACAACCATGGCATCATGGGCTATCAGACGCCCAATATCGACAGCCTGGCTGCCGAGGGCGCGCTCTTCACCGACAGCTACGCGCAGCAGAGCTGCACCGCGGGCCGCGCCTCCTTCATCCTCGGCCAACACCCGTTCCGCACCGGGCTTCTGACCATCGGCATGCCCGGCGACGACCAGGGCATTCCCGACTGGGCCCCCACGATCGCCGACATGCTGAAGGACCACGGCTATGCCACCGGCCAGTTCGGCAAGAACCACCTCGGCGACCAGGACAAGCACCTGCCGACCAATCACGGGTTCGACGAGTTTTTCGGCAACCTCTATCACCTCAACGCCGAGGAAGAGCCCGAAACCTACTACTACCCGAAGGACCCGGCCTTCCGCGAGCAGTATGGGCCCCGTGGCGTGATCAAGGCATCGGCCGACGGACAGATAGAGGACACCGGCCCGCTGACTCGCGAGCGGATGCAGACCGTGGACGAGGAATTCATGGCCGCGGCGCTAGACTTCATGGATCGTTCGGTCGAGCAGGATCAGCCCTTCTTCATCTGGTACAACGCCACCCGAATGCATGTCTGGACCCACCTCAAGCCGGAATCCGACGGCGTGACGGGCATCGGCCTCTATCCCGACGGAATGGTCGAGCATGACGGTCAGGTCGGCCAGCTCCTCGACAAGCTCGATGAGCTCGGCATCGAGGACAACACCATCGTCATGTATTCCACCGACAACGGCGCCGAGACCGTGACCTGGCCCGATGGCGGCATCACGCCGTTCCTGGGCGAGAAGGGAACGACGTGGGAGGGCGGCTTCCGCATTCCGATGATCGTGAAATGGCCGGATGTGATCGAGCCGGGCCGCAAGATCAACGGCATCTTCAGTCATGAGGATTGGTTCCCCACATTCGCGGCTGCCGTGGGCGACGACGATATCGTCGACGACCTCGCGGACGAGGATGGCGCAACGCTCAACGGGAAGGAGTTCCGCGTCCATCTCGACGGCTACAACCAGATGCCGTATCTCGCCGGCGAGACCGACCAGAGCCCGCGTAGCGAGATCATGTATTTCGATCAGGGTGGCAACCTGAACGCCGTTCGCGTGCAGAACTGGAAGATCCATTTCGCTATCCTCGAAGGCAACATCACCGATGCCGTCCGCGAAGTTCCGGGCTGGCCGGTTGTCATCAACCTCAAGGCCGATCCCTATGAGCGCGCCTGGGAGGACTCCGAGATGTATCGCCGCTGGTATGCCGACAACATGTGGACCTTCGTGCCGGTGCAGAACTACGTGAAGGAATTCTTCTCCACCATTCCGGATTACCCCTACGAGATGGGCGGCTCTCTCACCGCGGCCAACCTTGGCTACCAGACCCTGCAGAACCAGCAGTATCTGGAACGGCTCCAGAATGTGGAAGAGTTCATGCCGAGGTCCCGGCAGTAATTCGACCGGGAAGTGCCGTCTTTGGCGCTTCCCCGCTTCACACTCATAAGGACGATCCGATGCGTGCCCCCCTGATCGCCGCGGCCCTGCTCGTTGCAGCCCCGCTTCATGCCGACCCCCTGCCCTCCTGGATCGCGGGAGACACGAAAGCTGCCATCCTGGATTTCGTCGAGTCGGTGACGGATCCGGCATCCGACGATTTCGTCCCCGTGGCAGACAGGATCGCCGTCTTCGACAATGACGGGACCCTCTGGGCCGAACAGCCGGCTTATTTCCAGCTGCTCTACGCGCTCGATATCCTGCGCGAGAAGGCCGAAGCCGACCCCTCGATCCTGAGTTCGGATGTGCTCAAGGCGGCAGCCGAAGGTGATATGGACGGCATGCTGGCAAACGGCTTGGATGGGCTCATCGAGGTCGTGAATGTGTCGCACAGCGGCATCACCGTGGAGGACTTCAAGGCCAGCGCCCATGAATGGCTGACCTCCCAGGCCCATCCCGGCAAGGACGTGGTCTATGCCGAACTGGTCTATCAGCCGATGCTGGAACTCCTGCGCTACCTGCGAGACGAGGATTTCCAGACCTACATCGTTTCGGGCGGCGGCGTGGATTTCATCCGCGCCATTGCCGGGGAGGCCTACAACATTCCGCCCCACCAGGTCGTGGGCAGCGAGGGCAACACGACCTACGAACTCGTCGAAGGCGAGCCGGTGCTGACCAAGAATGGCGGCATCAGCTTCGTCGATGACAAGGAGGGCAAGCCGGTGGGCATCATGCGCCATATCGGCAAACGCCCGATCCTTGCGGGTGGCAACTCCGACGGCGACTTCGCCATGCTCGAATGGACGACGAGCCAGGAGGGCCCGAGCTTCGGCCTGCTTGTCCACCACACCGACGCGGAACGCGAATTCGCCTATGACCGGGAAGGCCATATCGGCGTGCTGAACCGCGGTCTCGACGAAGGCCCCGAGCGCGGCTGGCTGATCGTCGACATGGCAGAGGACTGGGCCCGTGTCTGGCCCGGCACCGAATGACACCGCGGGATCAGATAGATGCGCTGCGGAACCGGATGGGCGAGGCGATCATCGGCCAGCGGGACGTGGTCGAGCGGCTCCTCATAGGCCTGCTTGCCAATGGCAACCTGCTGGTGGAGGGCCTGCCGGGCCTCGCGAAGACCCGCGCGATCAAGGCACTCGCGAAGAACATGGAATGCGATTTCAGCCGCATCCAGTTCACCCCTGACCTGCTTCCCTCGGATGTCACCGGCACGGAGGTCTACTACCAGACGGGCGGACGCGGCGAGTTCCGCTTCGAGCCGGGACCGATCTTCGCCAACATCGTGCTTGCCGACGAGATCAACCGCGCCCCCGCCAAGGTGCAGGCCGCCCTGCTGGAAGCCATGGAGGAGCGACAGGTCACGGTTTCGGGCAAGACCCATGCCATGCCGCCGCTCTTCATGGTCATGGCCACGCAGAACCCCGTGGAGCAGGAGGGAACCTACCCGCTTCCCGAGGCGCAGATGGACCGCTTCCTCATGCATGTGCTCATCACCTACCCGCCCGTGGAGGATGAGGTCGAGGTGATCCGGCTGGTGCGGGGCGAGGAGATCGCGTCGAGCACTGTCGTGGCCGATCGTCCACCGGTCCAGACGCTCGCCCCGATCCCGCAGGATGCCGTCTTTGCCGCGCGGGAAGAAATCGGCGGCATTCATGTCTCCGATGCGATGGACCGCTACATGGCGGATCTGGTCAATGCCACCCGCCACCCGGACGAGTTCGGAGACGATCTCAAGCGCTGGATCGAGATCGGCGCTTCCCCGCGCGCCTCGATTGCGCTCGACAAGTGCGGGCGCGTCCATGCCTGGCTCGCGGGCCGGGATTACGTTGATCCCGAGGACGTCCGAGCCATCGCACCCGAGGTACTGCGCCACAGGCTCGGGCTCACCTACGAGGCCCAGGGCGAGGGCGTGTCCGCGGATGCGGTGGTCGAGGAGCTCATCCGCCAGGTGGCGCTGCCCTGAGGGAGATGACATGCGCGACCGCGCAGCACGCATCAGGACAGGCACCGTATCCGCCGCCCCTCAAGTGGCGACGGACCCGCGCATCAGCGTGGATCTCGCCCATCTGCGCAGCCTCGAGGCCCGCGCGCGCAGCCTCACCTTCCTGCCGCGCCAGCCCGCCCGTTCGGTGCTGAACGGGCGCCACGCCTCCCGCCTGCGCGGCCGCGGTCTCAACTTCGAGGAACTGCGCGACTACCTCCCCGGCGACGATATCCGCTCCATCGACTGGAAGGTCACCGCGCGCACGGGCCGACCCCATGTGCGGGTGATGACGGAAGAGCGCGACCGCCCGGCCCTCATCGTCGTCGATCAGCGCATGTCGATGTTCTTCGGCTCCGAACGGAACATGAAATCGGTCACGGCCGCCGAAGCCGCCGCGCTCGCCGCCTTCCGCATCCTCGACCAAGGCGACCGTGTGGGCGGGATCGTCTTCGGTGACCGGCACATCGCCGAGATCCGGCCCCAGCGCAGCCGCATGGCGCTCGACCGATTTCTCGCGGCCCTGTCGGATGCCAATTCCCTGCTCCGCGCCGATGCGCCCAATGTGACCCCCGTCTCCCTCACCTCCGTCCTGCGCTCGGTGTCGCGCATTGCCCGGCGCGACCACCTCATCATCGTTTTGAGCGATTTCGATGTGATCGACGCGGAGACCGAACGGCTCGTTTCCGGCCTTTCGCGCCGCAACGACCTCGTGCTCGGCCTCGTCACCGACCCGTTTGCCCATGATTTGCCGGAGGGCTTGCGCCTCATCGTCTCGGACGGCGTGCTCCAGGCCGAGATTGACACCGAAGACAGAACGCGACACCGCGCCCTGAGCGACATGGTCCGTGGGCGGGTCGCGGAGGTCCTCGACTGGCAGCGCCGCTTCGGCGTGCCGGTACTGCCCTTGTCGGCCGGCGAGGAAACCCTGCCCCAGATCCGCCGGCTGATGGGGCTCGGTCCCGGACGAGCCCGGTCATGAACGGCGAGAAGAACGCCCAGGCCGGTACCGATCTGATCTCGCTGATCGAGCAGTTGCAGCAACCGCCCGAACCCCCGCCCGTCTCGATGATGCCGCAAACCTGGGGCTGGGCGGTTCTGGCAGCCCTCCTGCTCGTGGCCGCCCTCTGGGCCGCCTGGCGCGGTTGGCAGCGCTGGCACCGAAACGCCTACCGTCGTGCCGCCCTCCGGGAACTCGCTGCCGCGGGGGATGATCCGAAAGCCATTGCCACCATCCTCCGCCGCGCGGCGCTGGCGGCCTGGCCACGGGAAAACGTCGCGAGCCTGACCGGGGAGGCCTGGCTTGCCTTTCTCGGCCGCACGGGGCGGGAGGCGATCCCCGATGCTGCCGCCCGTGCCCTGACCCGTGGCCCCTACGACCGGGAAACCGCCACGACCCCGGGCCTGCGCCAGATCGCGGAGGCATGGGTTCGCCAACACAAGGCGGGGGTCGCGGAATGATCACGCTCGGTTTTGCCTGGGCGCTGCTGGCCCTGCCCCTGCCGATCCTGATCTGGCGGCTCGCACCTCCTCATCGCGAAAGGGTGCCGGCCCTGCGCTTTCCCTTCTTCCGGCGCGTTGCGGATGCCGCCGGTGCGGACACCCGCGCGGGGGCCGTGGTGCTCAACCGCTCGCGGCTCCAGATGATCGCCGCGATCGCCTGCTGGTGCCTCGTGATCCTTGCGCTCGCCCGCCCGGAACGCCTCGGCGCGCCGGTCGAGGTGACACGCGCCGCGCGGGATGTGGTGCTCGCCATCGACATCTCCGGCTCGATGGATACCCGCGACTTCGAGAGCGCGGACGGCACACGGATGCAGCGGCTTGCGGCGGTGCGCGAGGTGGTGAAGGGCTTCGTCTCCGGGCGCGACGGCGACCGGATGGCGCTGATCGTCTTCGGGTCCAAGGCCTACCTGCAGACGCCCCTCACCGAAGATCTCGGCACGATCCTCACCTTGCTCGACACGACGGAAGTCGGCATGGCCGGCCCCCACACCGCGCTCGGCGATGCCATCGGGCTTGCGATCCGCACCTTCGAGAACAGCGAGATCGAGGAACGCCTGCTCATCCTCCTTTCGGATGGCAGCGACACGTCGAGCCGCATGGACCCCGTGAATGCCGCCGAGATCGCGGCCAGCAAGGGAGTGGAGATCTACACGATCGGCGTCGGAGATCCCGACGCAACCGGCGAGAACCGGGTCGATATTGCCGCCCTTCAGCAGATTGCCGGCCGCACCGGCGGGGCCTATTTCTTTGCCTCCGACGCGGCCGCGCTCGACCAGGTTTATTCCCGGATCGACGAGCTTGCGCCGCACAAGGTCGAAACCACCTCCTATCGCCCTCGCCAGCCGCTGGCCTGGATACCGCTTGCCATGGCCGCCCTTCTGGGAACCGCGACACTCGGGGTGCTCCAGCTCGGCTCGCGACGAAGGACCACGGCATGAGCGAGCTCGCCATAGCGCTGGAAGCGTTCCATTTCCTGCGACCGCTCTGGCTGCTTCTCCTGCCAGTGATCGCCCTGCTCTGGGTGTTGGTGCGCCGCTCCCGAGCAAGGCGCGCACCGCCAGAGGACGGCATCGCCCCGCACCTGCGCGCGGCCCTTACCGTTGGGGCGGAGCGAAGGCGACGCATCCGTCCGGTCGACGGCGTGGCACTGGCATTGACCTGCGCGACGCTGGGCGCGGCTGGCCCCACATGGTCGCGGGTGCCCGACCCGCTGGTGTCGCAGGCCGCCCCGGTCGTCGTGGCGCTCGAGGTCACCCCGTCGATGGAGGAAACGGACATCGCACCTTCGCGGCTCGAACGCGCGAAACAGAAGATCCGGGATTTTCTCGATCTCCGGGGCAATGCGCGCACCGCGCTCGTGGCCTATTCCGGCAGCGCGCATGTGGTCGTGCCCATGGCCCAGGACCCCTCCATCATCGTGCCCTATCTCGAAGGGCTTTCGCCCGACGTGATGCCGCGCGAAGGCGCACAGGCGGGCCGGGCGCTGAGTTTGGCGCAATCGCTCCTCTCGGCCGAAGACGCACCGGGCGCGATCCTCTTCGTCACCGATGCTTTGGATCCGGCGGACGCGGAGGCGCTCAACGGCGCCGAGCGGCCGCTTTCGGTCCTGGCCATGCTGCCCGACGGCACGAATGATCGCAGGCTCGACGCGCTTTCGGCACAGGTTCTGCGCGTGACGCCGGATGATGGCGACGTGCGCCGGCTCGACCGGCTGTTGAATGCCGCCTACCGCCAGGCCCTGCTGGAAGACGCAGACCAACCCTGGGAGGATCGCGGTGCATGGCTCGCCTGGCCCGCGGCCCTCCTGCTGCTCCTGTGGTTCCGACGTGGCTGGACCATGCGCTGGGCTGCCATCCTGCTGGCCGGAACTCTCGCGATGCCCCCCGCCCCCGCGCGGGCCGACGGCATCGCGGACTGGTTCCTAACCCCCGACCAGCAAGGCCAGATCGCCTTCCGCAACAAGGATTTCAGCCGGGCGGCGGAGCTCTTTGCCGATCCGCTCTGGCGCGGTTATGCGCTCTACCGCGACGGGCAGTATGGGCCTGCAATCGAGGTTCTGGACCGGGTGGACACAGCGCAGGCCGCCTTCATCCAGGGGCTCGCCCAGATCCGCAACCGTGGCTACAGGGATGGCGTGCGGGCCTTCGAAACGGCCGTGGAGCGCGACCCGGACTATCCCGGTGCGGCGGAAAACCTCGCAGTCGCGCGCCAGATCGTGGCCTATGTCGAGCGGGTGCAGGAACAGTCCGATATTGGTGAGCAGGAGGACATGGGTGCCGACGATGTCCGCTTCGACAACGAGGAAAACCGTGGCGAGGAAACCCGGATGGAGGTGCCCCAGCAGGGGGACGGCACACCGCTGACAGCGGATCAGTGGATGATGAGCGTTGAGACCCAGACAGGCGACTTCCTGCGCCAGCGGTTTGCCCTCGAGGCGGCGCAGGAGAGGGGCGAATGAAACGGGCTCTCCTTCTCTTTACCCTTTCCACCGCGCTTTCGCTTCCGGCCGGGGCGCAGGACCTGCCCTTTCGAACGAACCGCGAGATGCAGGCGGAAGCAGCCGAACGGGAGGCTGCTGCGGCCTCCGCCCCGACCGAACCCGTGCTGCGCCAGACCTTCGACGAAACCGAGGCCGTGCCGGGCCAGCCACTCACGCTCCGGCTCACGGTTCTGGTTCCGAGCTTCATGCCGAAACCTCCTGTCTGGCCGGACTTCCAGATGCCGAACGTCATGGTGCGAGTCGGCAGCGCCGGCCCGACGAGCGAACGCATCGGCAACGAGACCTGGTCGGGCGTGACCCGGCGCTACACGATCGCGCCCATGGTCGGCGGGACCTTTGAGATCCCCGCACAGGCTGTAGCTATCACCTGGTCCGACCCCGAAACGGGCGAACCGCGACAGGCCGAACTCACCACCGAACCGATCTCCTTCACCGGCACGATCCCGGACGCCGCGGCCGGGCTCGATCCGTTCATCGCCGCAACCGCGCTCGAGCTTGCGCAGGACATCGAAGGCACACCCGAGAACCTCGCCCCCGGCGACAGCGTGACGCGCAGCGTGACCGCGACGATCTCGGGCGTTTCGCCGGTAATGCTGCCGCGCCTGCAACCTGCCATCGAGATCGACGCCATCGCGAGCTACCCGGACGAACCTGCGATCGTCGAAACCGATGACCGCGGCGTGCCGGGCGGCACGCGCAGCGAACGGATCACCCTCCTCGCGCAAGGCGGCGGAAGCGGTCACGTGCCGGAGATCACGCTGGACTGGTTCAACATCGACAGCGGCAGGATCGAAACCGCCCGCGCCGAGGGCTTCGACATTTCGGTGAGCGGCCCCCCGGCGCCCTCGGCAGCGCCGAGGCAATTCCTGCCCTGGAGCGCAGCAGCCACGGGGCTCGCCCTCGTCCTCCTACTTGCCTGGAAAATGGCGCCGCTCCTGCATCGAGGGCTGAAGGCCCGCCGCGAAGCCCATCTCGCCTCCGAAGCCCACGCCTTCCACATGGTGCAGGATGCCGTCCACAACCGCGACTATCAGGCGCTTCGCCAATCCCTCGACACCTGGGCCATGCGCGTCGCCGGTCGCGACCCGCGCGCGGAGCCGAGCCTCCAGTCGGCCCTGCTCGCGCTCGGCGCCACCCGCTACCGAGGGGAGGGCGCTGCCGATCAAGCCGCCGCATGGTCCGCCATAAGACGCGCGCTGAACGATGCACGGCAAAACAAGGTCAAAAGCGCCCGGCCCGCCTCGCTCCCGCCGCTCAACCCTGCTACCTGAGCGCCACAGCCCCCAAGCCACGGACAGCCCGTCATGCCCCTTCTCCTCCGCGCCCTGCTCGCGGCCCCGCTGCTCGCCCTTGGCGCCTGGGCCGCGCCCGCGCTTGCGCAGCACCCGGACTACGTCGGCTCGGAAACCTGCATCGGCTGCCACACCGAGGCGGCCGAAGCCTGGGAAGGCTCCCACCACGACCTCGCCTGGACACCCGCCACCCCCGAAAACGTCCTTGGCGATTTCAACGACACCGCATTCTCCCATGACGGCATGACCGCGCGGTTCCGCACCGGGGCCGATGGCAGCTACAGTATCGAGGTGACCGAAGCCGACGGCAGCCGGCGCAGCTACGCCGTGCATTCGGTGGTCGGGGTCGAACCGCTGCAACAATACCTGCTCCAGACCGAACCGGGCCGGCTCCAGAGCTTCGACGTGGTCTGGGACACCGAGAAGCGGGAATGGTTCCACCTCTACCCCGATCAACACCTCACACCTGCCGACGGGCTCCACTGGACAGGCCCCTACAAGACCTGGAACGGCCGCTGCGCCGTCTGCCACGCAACGGACTTCGAGGCCAACTACGACATCACCACCCGCAGCTACGCATCGACGCAAACCGAGATTGGCGTCGGCTGCGAGGCCTGCCACGGTCCCGGCGCGGACCATCTTGCATGGGCTGAAACGCCCGAAAGCCCCTACCCGGCGATTGGCGGCTTCTCGGCCGACCTCTCGGACCCCGAAACCCTCATCCAGCAATGTGCCGGCTGCCATTCCCGCCGCGAGGCCTACCTCGACAGCAGCCCCCTGCCCGGCACGCCCTATCACGACAGCTACAACCTCTCGCAGCTCCGCCCCGGCCTCTACGAGGCGGACGGCCAGATCATCGACGAGGTCTATGTCTACGGCTCGTTCCTGCAATCGAAGATGTATGCCAAGGGCGTGACCTGCACCAACTGCCACGAGCCGCATACCGCCGAACTGCGTGCCGAGGGCAACGCCGTCTGCACCCAGTGCCACAGCCCCGCGGCGAACCCCGCCTTCCCGACCCTGAGGGAAGCCGAATACGACACGCCCGAACACCACCACCATGCGCCCGGCAGCGAAGGGGCGCAGTGCAAGAGCTGCCACATGACCGAACGCGTCTACATGGGCAACGACTGGCGCGCAGATCACTCCTTCCGGGTGCCGCGCCCGGACCTTGCTGCCGAAACCGGCGCGCCCGACGCCTGCACGACGTGCCACGACGGCGAAAGCCCGGACTGGGCCGCAAGGCAGATCGCGGACTGGTTCCCCGAAAGCGATCATCGCGGCCCGCATTACGGCCAGGTTCTGGCGGCGGGCCGAATGAACGCGTCGCTTGCCGCCCCCGATCTTGCAGAGCTGGCCCTCGATGATGCGGAGCCGGGCATCGTCCGAGCCACCGCGCTCTGGCTTCTCGAGCAATCCGGCGAAGCGGCCCAGGTCGCCACGGTCGCACCGCTTCTCGAGGACCCGGACCCGATGATACGCGCAGCTGCCGTCGGCGCCCAGCGCCTCGCGCCACCGCAGGAGCGGGTGCTCTCGCTGGTCGATCTTCTCGATGATCCGGCACGGAATGTCCGCATCGCCACTGCCCGCGCGCTCCTCGATGCGCCGATTGCCCGCCTGCCCGGCCCGATCGCCGAAGACATGCGCAATGCCATGGGCGACTGGCAGGGCTCGATGCAGGGCCGGCTCGACTTTCCCGAAACCCATCTCCAGATGGCCGGCATGGCGTTGACAATGCGCAATTTTGCCGCGGCCGAAAGCGCCTTTCGCGAGGTCGTGACGCTCGATGCGCAGATGGTCGACGCCTGGGTCATGCTCGCGCGGATCGCGGCCGCCAGCGGCGACATGGAAAAAGCCACCAGCACCCTCGAGGAAGCTGTTGCCGCCAACCCGGAAGATCTTGCTCTCGCGTCCTTCCTCACCGAACTCAGGGGCGAGGCCTACCCGGACCTGCTGCCGCCGGGGCGCTAGCCATGAGAACCCAACCGAAAAAGAGTTGATCGCCTGCAATCGATTATATTCCCGCTCGGTTTGCAGACCGAAAGCAACCGCCAATGCCCTGGACGGAAGCCGCTCGGCCTCGGAATTGGCGGGAATGCTCGCGTCATGCTAGCGATCTGATGAATCGCGATTGGGCGCTCGCCGGACCGTTCATGTCGCCCAAAAATCGCGTCGCTTGCCCCCGCACGACGGATTTGCACGAGGTGATGAATGCAATTCATCACATCACGGCCACCGGCCTGCCAATGGCATTTTCTACCGGAACTAGACGCTACATAGTCCAAAAGTGCTCGAGTAAGTAGTATTTGACCTACGAAGGTTTCGATTTGTGCGGTCACGTGATGAGGGGACAAGATGCCGTTCTGGGTCAACTACAGCTTCAGCCTCCGCGGCCAGACCATGTTCGAGTATCTCGACAGAGAGGGGCCCAAAGCAAAGGCGTTGTTCGGCTTCAGCCTCGGCGAGCCTGTTGATCCCGCCATAGTTCCGCGGACTGCGCGCGCAGAGCAAGGCACAACGATGCATGATGTGTTCCCGATGCCGGGGGTGAACGCGGTCAGCGAGCGTTTCCGGGATCTCGTCGAAGAATTCGCACCAGGCGAACATCAGTTCTTTGAACTCACCCTGTCTCACAAGGACGGCACTTCGTATCCGGGGAAATACTATACCTTCAACTGCACGAGACGTATCGATACATTCCTGGTGCGGGAATCAAAGCTTAGAGAAATAATGCTCGAGATGGGTATGCCATGTCACGAGACACCCGGCAAACGCGACGAGCTTTTCATCAGCAGGCCCGCCCGGGGCGACACGCACATCTGGTGTGAGAATTACAGCCGACTTCCTGGAATAATGATCTCGGATGACTTCATGGCGGAAGTCAAAAAACGGAAACTCACGGGCCTAAATACTCGCGGAACGTTCAAGGAACTGGTTGTTCCCTACGTCGCGGAGGAGCAGGTTGGGGCCCAACTCGCGTGGTTGCGTGCGCACCCAGAGCACCTAAGCGTGTACAACCCCATTTCATAGCGCAAATCGGCCAGATTTAGCCAGTATTTCCAGTAACGAGTAGGGCCGTACGATGTCGTTCTCCGGCAGCGCCGCAGGAAAGAGTGCGCGCGGTGGCGGACCTCCTCGACGATCCATCACGCAACGTGCGCATCGCTACGGTCCGCGCTCCTCGATGCGCCGATTGCCCGCCTGCCCGGCCCGATCGCCGAAGACATGCGCAATGCCATGGGCGACTGGCAGGGCTCGATGCAGGGCCGGCTCGACTTTCCCGAAACCCATCTCCAGATGGCCGGCATGGCGCTGACGATGTGGCGGCCGCGCGCCGGCTCAGAGATACCAGGCCGCAACGGCCCGCGGCTTGCCGGCCTCGATCACCGGCATCGCCACCATCGTCCTGAGTGCCGTGCCCGCGATCGAGGCGGCCACGAGCGGCGCATCGCGGGCAAGTTCGGTCGAGATCGCCGGGATGCCCGCGCGCCAGGCATGGCCGATCGTTCCCATTCCAGGGGCGATCGCCTGACCCTCATAGCATTGCGCCAGCGCCCCGGTGCTCTCGCAGAACCCTCCGGCGAGTATCAATCCATCCCCCTCCGCGTTCGGCACCCAGCTTTCGAAGCGCCGCGCGATGGGCGTGCCCAGCGCCGAAAGGAAGGTCAGGACATAGGCTCCGTCCGGCCCCGTGCCGCAAGGAATGCCCACGCCGCGATTGATGCCGACCCGCTCCGCGCTCTCCCAGCGCAGGAAACGCTTGGAACGGCCCAGGTCCTCGAGCACCACCGGCAGCCCGGTTTCCCATGTGAGCCCCGGCAGCCCCGCGCCCTTGGGAAACTTCGTGTGCCGGGCACTCCATTCGAACACCTCCGCCGTGCCGAAATACCCGTCGAGGAGCCCCATTTCGTTCGATCCGCTCGGCGCATGCCAGACCTCGAGCGCACCCACATGATCGCGGTCATCGCCGCAGAAAAGGACCAGAACCGCCATCAGGAAGGAGCCTGCGAAAACCGGCACGGCCACACCGCAGGTCAGCCGCGCGGCCTCCGCCGCTTCACCCCGCATGAAATAGGAGCTTGTCAGGTTCTTGAGCACGATCGGGCAGCGCCCGGCCCAGGCCTTGCCCGGCAATCCCTCGTCATACCCGAAACTGATGCCCCGGCTCGCCGCCTCGAAACCCGGCAGATCCGGGTAGAGCCCTGCGCCGAGTTCGAGCCTGCGACGGTCGCTCGTGGGAACCCAGATCTCGGTGGCCCGGATGAATGGCTTGGAGCCCGCCCCCATGAGCCCGGCGGACACCGCCAGCCCACCCTCCGCGCCATGCGTTTCGATCTCGGAAGTGCTCATCGCCTCACCCTGTCCTGGCTTCGTCCGGTCCCATTCAGGACAGCATGCCGGAGACGCTCCGAAAAACAACGCAATGCTGGGAAGAAACGCCCTGCACGCCGGCAAGCTGCGTGGAATGCCCAACGTTTTGGCAATCGCATCGCGCCTCCAGCCACTGACGAAGGGCAGAGCGCCTCTTCCCCGGAATTTTGACCGGCCACCTTCCAGCCCGTCGCGAAACCGGCTACCAACCACGCGAGGGAGCCAGCCGGCAGGCGCCGGACGAGCCCATGACGAGCGGGAGAAGGGAATGAACACATACGTCGCGCGCGCCGGTCTGCAGGTCGCCGAACAGCTGGCCGATCTGGTCGAGGAGAAGGTCCTGAAGGGAACATCCGTCTCGCCCGATGCGTTCTGGTCGGGCTATGCGGCCATTCTGCAGGACCTAGCACCCGAGAACAGAAGCCTGCTCGAATTCCGCACCGAACTTCAGCACAAGATCGACGCCTGGCTCGAAGCGCGCAAGGGCGCGCCCTGGGATGTGGACGCCTATACGGCTTTCCTGACCGAGATCGGCTATCTCGTGCCTGAAGGCCCGGCCTTCGCGATCGGCACCACGAATGTCGACCCCGAAATCGGCACCATCGCTGGCCCGCAGCTTGTGGTTCCGGTGATGAACGCCCGTTTCGCGCTCAATGCCGCCAATGCGCGCTGGGGCTCGCTCTATGATGCGCTCTACGGAACCGATGCGCTGCCCGGCGCGCCCGAGGGCAAGGGCTTCGACCCCAAGCGCGGCGCTGAAGCCGTGGCTTGGGCCGCCGAGTTTCTCGACAAGGCGGTTCCGCTCGACGGCGCAAGCCACGCGGGCGTCACCGCCTACGGTCGGACCGGCGAGGCGTTCCACGCATCCGTTGACGGCAAGCAGGTCCCCCTTGCAAATCCGGGTCAGTTCGCGGGCTACCGCGAAGCGGGCGACAAGGCCTCCTGGCTCCTCGCCAACAACGGCCTGCATATCGAGTTGGTAATCGACCCGTCGAATCCCGTCGGCGCGGCAAGCCCCTCGGGCCTTTGCGACGTGCTCATCGAATCCGCGCTGACCGCGATCCAGGATTGCGAGGATTCGGTCGCGGCGGTCGATGCAGACGACAAGGTCGTGGTCTATTCCAACTGGCTCGGGTTGATGAAGGGTGACCTTTCGGAAACCTTCGAGAAGGGCGGCAAGACGCTGACCCGCAGCCTCAACCCGGACAAGACCTTCACCGCACCGGATGGCAGCGAGATCACCCTGCCCGGTCGCGCGCTCCTTCTCGTGCGCAACGTCGGCCACCTGATGACCACCGACGCCGTGCTGATGGACGGCGAGGAAACGCCCGAGGGCATGCTCGATGCCGCGGTCACCGTGGCCTGCGCGCTGCATGACCTGGCCAAGACCAGCGGGCCCCGCAATTCCCGTGCAGGCTCGGTCTACGTCGTGAAACCCAAGATGCACGGGCCCGCCGAGGTCGCTTTCGCCGACACGCTCTACGCCCGTGTCGAGGACATGCTCGGCCTGCCGACCAATACCGTGAAGCTCGGTGTCATGGACGAGGAACGGCGCACGTCTGCGAACCTGATGGAGTGCGTGCGCGCGGTGAAGGACCGGCTGGTCTTCATCAATACCGGCTTTCTCGACCGCACTGGCGACGAAATCCACACCTCGATGGTCGCAGGCCCCTTCATCCCCAAGGGCGAACAGAAGGATGCGGGCTGGCTCAAGGTCTACGAGGACGGCAACGTCGATGTGGGCCTTGCGGTCGGCATGCAGGGCAAGGGCCAGATCGGCAAGGGCATGTTCGCCAAGCCCGACAACATGGCGGAGATGCTGGCGACCAAGACCGCACACCCCATGGCTGGAGCCGATACGGCCTGGGTCCCGTCCCCCACCGCCGCGACCCTGCACGCGACGCATTATCACGTGATCGACGTCGAAGCCCGCCAGAACGAGCTGAAATCCCGCACCCGCGCCAGCCGAGACACCTTGCTCACCCCGCCTCTGCTCGCGGGCCGCAACCTCTCGGACGCGGAAGTCGCAAAGGAACTCGACAACAACTGCCAGTCGATCCTGGGATATGTGGTACGCTGGGTCGATCAGGGCGTCGGCTGCTCCAAGGTGCCCGACATCAACGATGTCGCGCTCATGGAGGATCGGGCAACCTTGCGCATCTCGTCCCAGTATCTTGCCAACTGGCTTCTTCATGGCCTGGTCACGGAGGCGGAAGTCGAGGACAGCCTCAAGCGCATGGCGAAGGCCGTCGATGCCCAGAACGCTGGCGATCCGAACTATCGCCCCATGGCTCCGGATTATGACAGCTCCGTGGCCTTCCAGGCGGCACGGGACCTGATCTTCAAGGGCCGCGAACAGCCCTCGGGTTATACCGAGCCGGTCCTGCACATGCGCCGCAAGGAGGCGAAGGCCGCTCAAGGCTCGGCCTGAGCGGGTCTCGAGGGGCGCGCGC